>DIWE01000009.1 GCA_002423435.1 Clostridiales bacterium UBA6114 | reverse complement strand
CTGGCAACCGTGTTGGCGTGAAGATCACCGCGCCCGCGGGGATGACGAACGTGCGTGACACGGCGACGCTGACCATCGGGGAGACGGTGTACGAACCGGAAGACAACTGGATGGACGGCGACAATTACTTCTACTACTATCCGCTGGTGACGGCTGCGGACCAGTCATTCACCGTCGCGGTGAAATGGGACGGAACGGCTGCAACAGCGGAGGAATATACCATCAGGATCGCGGGCGACGCGACGCTTGAGCCTGCGCCGGAAGAGGACACCATTACGCTGAGTCCGGACGAGGGATCGGATAGCGTGAGACAGGGAGAGGCGCTCACAGAGGGCTCGGTCACGCTGAGCAGCAATTACAATGCGAGCGGGCTAACGACGATAATCGGCCTGAGTAAGGATGACGCGCCGGTCAACTTTGACACGGTATTCAGCTCGTATACGCTGAGCACGACGGTCGGGGAAGTGACGAGCGAAGAGTATGAGATGAACGGGGAATACCCGAGCTTTACATACGGACCGCCGAGCGGATACAACATAGAGGCCGGAGTGGACCAGGTAACGACGGTAAGCGGAGCTGTACAGGCGACGGCGCCGGTAGGGACCTATGTAATCACGACGGAGGTCAAATTACTGGAAACCGGAGATGTGCTTGCGAGCGGAACCTACACGCTGATAGTGGAGGAAGCGCCGACGACGGATATCCCGGTGGCGTATTATACTGGAACGGATTTCAAGAGATCGTCTGAGCCCATTGTCGAAAGCGGCGGGAATGTGGTTCAGGAGATTAACGACGACGGCTCCATTTCGATCACCGTTAAAAACACAGGCAGCTATATCGATTCCGGATTTTATCTGAACGCCGGAATTTTGTCGGAGCTCGGCGACATCACTGTGGAAGGAACGGGCAATTACGGGTTGAATCTCTATTTTGATCTGGACAATAACGGGGAATTCTTCGAATGGGAAGCGGACGGAACAACCTATGCAGGGACAACGGGCAACGACACATATGCCCTGTGCCAGGGGGGCCCCTTTGACGATGAAACGATTATCACCGACGCGTCAAAATTTTTCCTGGTCGGCGACGGCGGGGTATACACTTTGTCCGAGTTGAAAGCGAAATACCTGGCGATGTATCCGGATACGGAAATAGCGACCGGCATATGGGTGGGCGTGACGCCACCCACAGGGGCTGAAATGAGCGCGACCATCAGCTCGGTAACGATAACCGAAGCGCTGACACCTTCTATTCCGGTGGACTATTACACATACACAGAGACTGATTTCAAGAGGTCGGCGGCACCGATCATTGAAGGCAACGGGAAGGTGACCCAGACGGTTGGCAGCGACGGCTCCATTTCAATCACCGTTCAAAACACAGACGGCTATATCGACTCGGGATTCTATCTGAGCGCCGGAACCTTGTCGGAGCTCGGCGGCATCACCGTGGAAGGAACGGGCGATTACGGGTTAAATCTCTATTTCGATCTGGACAATAACGGGGAATTCTTCGAATGGGAAGCGGACGGAACAACCTACGCAGGGACGACGGGCAACGACAGATACGCTCTGTGCCAAGGACCCTTCGACGATGAAACGATTATCAACGAGGCGACCGTTTTCAACCTGATGGGCTCCGGCGGAGGACTCAAGACCCTGCACGAGCTGAAAGCGTTGTATCCCGGAGATCCCCCGGTGGGTATCTGGGTAGGCGTGACGTCACCCACAGGAGTGGAAACAAGCGCTACAATCAGCTCCGTGACAATCAATGCCCACCAGACGATCGTGTACGATAGCGTCGGACTTATCCAGGCGGTCACCGCCGCCGAAGAAGGCGACACAATTTATCTCGCCAATGGGACGTTTGAGCTTGCCGAGCAATTGAATATCAATAAATCGCTAACCCTCGAGGGCATTGGCGAAGTCACCTTGAAGGCGGTGCCGCCGAGCGGTACGGAGTGGTCCGATGTAAACGGCTATAAGCACCTTCTTTCGATTTATGCCGGGGATGAGGAACATCCGGTCACCATAACGAACATCACGCTGGACTCGGACGGCAAGGCCTACGGAGTGCACGCCTATCCTTATAACGACAAAACCGTTCCGTCTTACGTCGTGCTGAACGATGTAACCATTAAAAACAGCCTGGGCGCCGGGCTGACGGTCAACGGCTCGACGGTTAGGGCAAATAACCTCAATACGAGCGGCAACACCTCAGGGGCCGTCAATGTCGATCCGGGTGTCGGAGTTACGACGCCAAGCGTATTCAACCTGACCTTTGACGGAGCGGTTGGAGTACTGGCCGAAGATACGCAGATCTGGTCGGACGGCGCGAATGTGAATCCGTCTACAGGCCCGGCGGTAAACGTCACGATTGACCCGGCCGGCGGTTACACCGAATATTCGTCGGGAGCGGTGAAGGCCTGGACGAACAGGCCTGTGACCATCGGGAGTGTCACTTACCCCACTCTCCGGTTTGCGCTGACCATGGCGGCGAACAGCGACACGATCAGCCTCTCGGGCGACGCCGAGTTTTCCGAAAGGCTGGTAACCGACAAAAGTGTGACGATTAATGGCAACGGCCATACATTGTCCTTCACGGATGCGGTCAATGCCGCGACATACGGGACCAGACACGGCATCTGCATCGATGCGGATAACGTTACGCTAGACGATCTGACGGTCGAAATGGCGGCGGCTTCCGGCTGGCAAGGGGTTTACGGCATTCAGGTTTACGCCTCGGAGGGTGTCGTACTGAACAACGTGACCGCCTCTGGAGGCGACCGCGGCATTTACGCCAACGCGTCGGAAGTGACGCTGACGGGAACCATAGACGTCAGTGGCAACGAATTCGGCGGCATCGAAGTGGGCAAAGGCTCGGGAGCGTCGCTGTCCAATGCCAGCCTGACGGTCAGCGAAACGCTGGTCAACAGCTCGGAGAGCTGCGGCATACCGACCATTGTACTCGTCCATAACGCCGACCCGGGTAAAACCCCGCAGGGTACGGTGACAGGCACGGACGTGCCCGGCTATATCAACTATTACTCGGGAGACGAGTATCAGACGCACTATTACCTTAGCGAAGCTTTCCTGCCTGTGCAGTTAGTCAGCGTAACGTCCAACATAGACGCAGTGAATTCCGGCTCCGACGAATCATTCGCGTTGACGGTAAAAGCGGATATACATGAAGGACTTACATTGCGCGAGCTGGAGATCGACCACAACCTGGGAGATCCGTGGCCGGAGTTCAGCGTGTACGCCGTTGAGGGTGACGGAGCGTACGGAACTGATGAAGATAAGGTACAGTTTAACGACTTAGGCGTTCATGTGACCTACAGTGCCGAGGATCAGGAGTGGACAATCGACTTCGGTGATACTGCCACAGAGGCGTTTATAGCAAAAGGCACAGTCAGATTCTATCTGGTAATCAAGGACACGAGCGAAGCCGCCTATCATTTCGGCACCATGTACGGAACAACAGAGGAAAACACCTTTGAGTATACCTTTACGTCGGGTGCAGAATAACGGCTGAAAGCTGACAGACGCAGTTTATAACAGACCAAAGCCCCCGCCGGCATTGCCGGCGGGGGCTTACGTTTTTTCAGTGGAGTTTCAATCGAGGCTATGCGGATCGTAAAATATCGTCACCTCGGACGTCGCCTCGTCGTACGAAACCCTCGCACCCAGCTTTTCAAGCGCCGCGCGCGCGGGTATCATGACCCTACCGTTTACCATCTGGGGCGCCGCGTTTAAAGTAAATTCCTCGCCGTCGAGAATCCCTCTGTCACTTCCGGACGTCAGCACCAATGTCTTTGTGCCCAGAATGATCGTCACCCCGCCGTCCGCCTCTTTTACGTACCCGCCAAGGGCATATGCGGCCTCTTGCGCCGGGACGAATATTTCGCCGTCCTGCGCCGCCGCATATGCGTGTGCGCTTTCAGGGGCAGGTGAGGCGGTGGAATCGTTCTGCGCCGTCTGATAACCGGGCTGCGCGAGTTCCTGTTTTGTATAATTCGACGCCGTGAACGCGCCGGAGACTTCAAAGGACGCCGATGCCGTTTTCAGAAGTTCATAGAAATGGTCGTATTCCTCCGGCGTATCAAGCGACAGCTTTTGCCGGCTTAAGCTGATCTCGGCGCCTGTAATTAAAAAATATTTTCCGTCGGGATTTTTTTTATTTCTCGTTGTATCGTTCCACGTCGGGTCGACGTGGAGCCACTTACCGTCGATATATACGGCATTCCAGATATGCAGGCTTTGGTCTTTATCCGCCGTATTGACAAAAGCGGTCACCTGAAAGTTTTTTACGTTCACGCAGTCCAATAAATAGGCAAGCGTCCCGGCATACCCCGAGCAGATCGCCTTGTCCTGATTCACAAAATCCGAAAGGGAATCGGCGGTATTGCCGTAATCATATTCGGCCTTGTCGCAGACATACTGATTGAGCTTCCTGACCTTTTCATAGTCGCTGTCGCCCGGAGCGCATATCCGGCTCGCCGCCTTTTTCAGGAAAGCCCGCGCGCCGACCTCGCTGTTGTCAAGCCCCTTTCCCCAGCCCGCCTCATAATCCGCGGCGGATGCCATTCCCGAAAGGCAAATAACAACTGCCAACGCCGCGAGCGCTCTTGCACTTAAATTTTTCATATGTACCTCCGGCGAAGGAGCCCGTAAAAAGCAGCCTGTTTTCAGATCGTCCTTCAAAACATATATCGACGAATTCCGCCAGGACTTTACAGACAAAGGACAGAGCCGGAGGCATTAAGCCCGAAGGAGCAGATAAAATACCATCATACAGAAGGCTTTTGACATATAAAGCACGAGGGGGCAGTCGCCCCCTCGCGCGAGCGTGAAGACAAAGTCTTCACGCTTTCAAAGGGGTACCCAGTACCCCTTTGAGTAACCCCGGTTTCGCGCCCGTCTGGCGCGGGTTAAGGACTTTTTTGGGGAAATAAATTCCCCAAAAAAGAGATTTTCATCGGTTTCTTGAAAAAATGGTCACGCCAGCGCAACGCATTTTTTCAAAAAAGACGAAAGAACGCGCTTTATATGTCCTCGGTCGAAATGCGCCGCTTCAGCCTTAAACGGGAAGCTCGCCGATCCCGGAGGGGACGCGCACCGTTTTCGACCTGCCGAATTCATGCAGCGTTTCAATGCAGCGCTCGCGTCCGAAACCGCTTTTTTTGTTGCCGCCGAAAGGCACGCACTGCAAGCCGCCCCGGTAGAAATTGTTCACATAGACCATGCCCATGTCGAGCTGCCTCGCGATCCGCATCGCCTGCGCATAGTCCGGCGAATATACGACGGCGACAAGGCCGTAAGCCGTATCGTTGGCGAGCGCCGCCGCTTCATTCGGGTCGTCGTAGGAGATCACGCAGGTGATCGGGCCGAACATTTCCTCCTGGGCGATGCGCATGCGGGAGGTGACGTTGTCAAACAGGGTCGGCGGCACGAAATAGCCGTTTTTGAGCCGTTCGTCGGTGGGGAGGGGGGCCTGCGCCGAAATCGTCGCGCCTTCCTTCACGCCGATTTCGAGATATTCCAGGACGCGCTTCTGCTGTGCTTTCGATACCAGCGGACCTATGTAATTTTCCGGGTCCATGCCGTCACCGACCTTGATTTCCCGCACGACCCTGGAGAATTTTTCAACAAATTCGTCATGCAGCGAGCGGTGGATAATAATGCGCGAAGCGGCCGAGCAGGCCTGGCCGTTGTTGTAAAAAGCGCCCTGGAAGGCGACCGGTATGATTTCGTCAATGTTGCAGCCCGGCAGGATCACGATGGCGTTTTTACCGCCGAGCTCCATGATGCAGGGCGTGATGTTCTCCGCGGCCTGCCGCAGCACGGCGCGGCCTGAATTGCTCGAGCCGGTAAACGCGATTTTGCGCACCAGCGGATGCGAGGTCAACGCCTGACCTGCCGTCGCACCCGGCCCGGTGATCACGCTGAGGACATCCGGCGGGAAGACCTCCTGCAGGATTTCAACGATCCTCATAACGCATAGCGGGGCCTGATCCCCGGGCTTGAGCACGATCGTATTTCCGACCGCGAGCGCGGGCGCGATCTTTGCCGCGGTGTGCAGCGGCGGCCAGTTAAAGGGGATGATCCCCGCGACCACGCCATAGGGCTCCAGAAAGACCGCGGCGTTGATCGGCCCCAGGTCATAGAGCTCCGTGGGAAGATTGCCGATAAGCCCGCCGAAGTAATCGAACGCCTGCACGCACCGGCGCGTGTCGGACCGGGAGATGAACAGCGGCTTGCCTTCCTCCTCGGTCTCCAGCCGGGCGATTTCGTCAAAATGCTGCTCGACCACCCGCGCGGCTTTTTTGAGCAGCGCGCCGCGCTCATGAGGGGGGAGCCAACGCCACGTATTGTTATAAGCGGCGTCGGCCGCCTCGACACAGGCGGCAACCTCCTCTTTTCCGCTGCCGCGCACCAGGGCGAAATACTCGCCGTTTACCGGGTTGTCGACAAGCAATTCATCTTCCTTGCGTTTGGAAGACCATTTGGTCTCATAAACACGCAGATTTTGTTGATTCATGGCGTTGCTCCTTCCGAATGATTTAAGGGGAAATACTGATAAATCCGGCGCGAGCGGATTTGCGAGAGATTTTTCGCCCATGCAAGGCGGAAAAGGCGAGAATATCCGTTGATATTTAAGCCTTTGACAACGAAGCAGGGGCTGAAAAGATCTGCAATGCCGCCGTGCTCGGATTAAATCAGTGTTTCCCTAGTTCTGGGATGTCCGCAATTATCACAGGTTGCCTGGCCCTGTACACAATAATATATAAAAAAACAATAGAAAATATGAATGATAGTATACAATATCAAAATTAAATCAATCAAAAAACATTGCAGTTAAGCGATTTACAGCGATATTAAACTGAAAAAATCAATAATATTTTGAGAATGGATTGCATACAATTTCCTTGACAATTTTGAATGAAACAAGGAATGGTCATAAAGATGGTAACTGACGTACACGGGCACTACATACCGGCGGACAGCCGGGGAGTATACAGCCACTTGTTTGAGCTTAAGGAGAGCGATGCGGGCAAAACCATGTATGTAAACGGCCGCTTCCTTGGCGGGCTGCAACGGGGACTTGCGGATCTTGAGGCCCAGGTTTCGGATATGGACGCCGCCGGCATTGACGAGCGTTTGCTCGCGATCCCTCCCTTTTGCTTCCAGTATACAGCGCCCGAGGCGGGTGAGTGGGCGCGCTGGTTAAACGACACGATGGCTTCGGATATCGAACCTTATCGGGGCCGGTTCCGGCTGCTTGGAACACTGCCGATGCTTAAGCCGGAGGACGCATGCCGCGAGCTTGAACGCATCATGGCGCAGCCCGCCTTTTGCGGCGTGCAGCTTGCCACCAATATCGCGGGCAGGGAGCTCGACGCGCCCGATTTCGAGCCGGTCTGGGCGCTTTTGGAGCGATTGGGCGCGTTTGTGCTGCTGCATCCTCATTACGTTATATCCGATGCGCGCATGCAGAGGTTTCATCTGCGCAATCTGGCGGGTAATCCGCTGGACACCACGCTCGCCGCGTTTTATCTGATGACCGGGGGCGTTCTGGAGCGGCACCCGGGCCTTCATATCTGCCTTTCCCACGCGGGCGGGTATTTGCCGTATGCCCTCTCCCGTTTTGAGCATGGACAGCGCGTCCGCCGGGAATTCGCGGATGTCAAAACCCCGCTGCGTGTTTTCGCAGATCGTTTTTACTATGATACGGTCCTCCACGACCCCGAGTGCCTGGATTTCGCCGTGCGGCGTGCAGCCGCCGGGCATGTCCTGCTCGGGACCGATTATCCCTTCGACATGGGTGTGGAGGATCCGGTCGGCCTGATAAGACGGCTGCAGATTGGAGAGAGTGAACGAAAGGGGATCCTGAGCGGAAATATACAAAAAATCTTGCAGGCGGCAGCGTCAAAATGATGGCGAAAAAGGAGAAAGGCGGACATGAATCTGAACGAATACATACAAGGAAACAAAGCCGGGATCATGGAGACGTTTGACACGCTGCACGCCATGCCGGAAATCGCGATGACCGAGGAAAAGACGGGCGCGTATCTGGACGGGCAGCTTAAGAAGGCGGGATACGCGGTCCGACGCGTGGCCGGCACAGGGGTGCTGGGGGTGCTCGACAGCGGCGCGCCGGGGCCGGTCGTTGCGGCCCGCGCCGATATGGACGCGCTGCTCCATGAGGTCGACGGCGTACAGGCGCCGGTCCATTCCTGCGGACACGACGCCAACTGCACAGCTGTTCTCTGGGCGGCGAAGGCGCTTTCTCAGGCGGGCGCGCCAAAGCGGGGAAGCCTGCGCATCCTTTTCCAGCCCGCCGAGGAAGCGCTTCATGGCGCGCGGGAGTGCATCAAGGCGGGCGCGCTGGACGGGGCTCAATACCTTGTCGGGACGCATCTGCGCCCCATTGAGGAGCTGCCCATGGGAAAGATGAGCCCGGCGGTGCTGCACGGGGCGTCGGGCGGCCTGTACGTTACCATACACGGTGAAAACGCCCACGGCGCAAGGCCGCACCAGGGGGTAAACGCAATTGAGGCGGCCGTCGCGGTCATAAGCGCGGTGAGCGCGCTCCATCTGGACCCCACGATCATCCATACCGCCAAACCCACGCAGATCAAAAGCGTCGGGAACCCCTTCAACATGATCCCTCACAAGGTTGAGCTGACCTTTGACCTGCGGGCGCAGGAAAACGCGCTGATGCAGCGGCAGATCGAGGCGGTCTGCGACCGGGCGGTCCGGGCTGCGCAGAGCTACGGCGCAAAGGCCGAATGTGTATGGAACGGCGGGGCGCCCGCCGCGACTCGCTGCGACGAGCTGATCCGGATCGCGTCCGACGTTATCGGGGAGGTCATGGGAGCGAAGGGACTGGGCAATGTGATCGTCACCTCCGGCGGTGAGGATTTCCATGAGTATCCGCTGGCCATCCCCGGACTCAAATCCACGGTGCTCGGCGTCGGGGCGGGGCTTATACCCGGCCTGCATAAGCCGGAGATGCGGTTTAACCATGACGCGCTTATCTATTCGGCGCAGGTCATGGCCGCGCTGCTTGAAAGGCTGCTTTTACAAGACTAGGATCCACTGCCCTAAGAATACATCAGGAGGTGTCATATGAGCGAATATACCAGTAAAATGACCCGGATCGAGGACGCGCTTGTCGGGCAGGTCGATGAAAAAAAGCTGATGGAGTTTACCTCGGAGGTTTCCAAATGGGTGCGGGTGTCGGGCACGCGGGAGGAGGTGGAGAGCCTGCTTTATTGCCAGAAGGAATTCGAGGCGATGGGCTACGAAACCAAGCTCACCTATCACCCGGCTTTTATCAGCGTGCCGGTTCGCGCGCATGTCGAGCTGCTTTCCCCGGTACACATGAGCTTTCGCGCACTGACCCATCCGTTCACGCCCTCCACGCCGTTTTGCGGTCTGAAAGGGACGTTGGTGCACGAATCCTTCCCGAATGTGCTTGGCAAGCTGGTGGTGACGGAGGGACTGCCCAACGTCGACCGCGTCAGGCAGCTCGAGGCAATGGGTGCCGTCGGCGTCATCTACATACAGGACGCGCAGCTGCACAATTCCCCCCTCTCTCCGCTCTGGGGCGGCCCGACCTCCAAAACCGAGGGCCTTATTCCCAATATTCCGGTGGTATCCGTCGTCCGCGGGGACGGCGCCGTCATCAAAGAGCAGCTTGAAAAGGGGACGGTACGGTGCCATATCGAATCGGTAGTCGACACCGGCTGGCGGGATGTCCCGCTGCTGGAGGCCGAACTGCCTGCCGACTTAAGCGACAAGTTCCTGCTTTACACCAGCCACATCGACTCGTGGGACTATGGCGCGATGGACAACGGCGCTGCCAACGCCACCCTGCTCGAGTGCGCGAGACTGCTCGCGGCCGAGCGGAAAAACTGGAAGCGCGGGCTGCGGATGGCCATGTGGGCCGGACACTCCCAGGGGAAATTTTTCAGCTCCTCCTGGTATGCCGACAACCACTTCGAGGAGCTTGAGGAGCGGTGTATCGGCCATGTGTACGTCGACTCGACCGGAGGAATGGACGCGGTCGTCATCACCGAGGCTCCCGTTATGCCGCAGACGAAACAGCTTGCTGCCGACGTCATTTTTAAGCAGACCGGGGAGGAGTTCATTGGCAAGCGCATCGGTCATTACGCCGACCAGAGCTTTTA
This sequence comes from Clostridiales bacterium UBA6114, assembly GCA_002423435.1. Classification (GTDB taxonomy): domain Bacteria; phylum Bacillota; class Clostridia; order Oscillospirales; family Butyricicoccaceae; genus UBA6114. The sequence continues at coordinate 243,957 of DIWE01000009.1, read as the reverse complement.
CGGCATCGGGCTGACCTCGATCTTCGGCACCTTCTCCGAGCAGGACGCGGAAAAGAACAAGGATGTCCTCTCCTTTAAGATGGGGGCGACCAGGCGGGCCGGCGGCCTGGGCTGGTGGTGGCATACCGAACACGACACCGTCGACAAGGTCGACCCCAAACTTCTGGTCCGGGATACGAAGATCTATGCGGCCGTCCTCTGGCGGCTGCTCACCGCACCGATTCTTCCCTATGACTTCAAAGCCGCGGTCAGGGACCTGCAGAATACCGTAGAGAGCCTGTCCGGGCAGGTCGGGGACCGGTTCGATTTCTCGCCGCTTTCCGAGCGCCTTTCAAAGCTCGAAAAGGCTGTCTCAAAGTTCTACGACGGCATCGCCGGCATCGATGAGCCGGGTGCGCATGCGGATGAAGCCAATGAGCTTCTGCTCAGGCTGTCGCGGGAAATCGTCCGGGTTTCGTTCCACGGGGAAAACCATTTCGATTTTGACCTTTCGGGCGCCATGTATGAAATCCCCTCGCTTCAAAGCGCCCTCGCGCTGGCTAAGTGCCCGAAGGGGTCTTATCGATATCATGTGCTTAAAACAGAGCTGCTCCGCGGCTGTAATCGGGTGATGCACCATTTGGCGGCGGCACTTTTGCTGTTTGGACGGTAAAAAAATAAAAAGCAATCAAAGGGGCTTGCTTTTCATGGAATTAAAACAGGGTAAAACAAAACTAAATTCAATCGCATACGAATACATCAAGAAAAAGATCATCATGCAGGAGATGAAGGCGGGCACGCCGATCGTGGAGAGCGCGCTCGCCGACGAGCTCGGCATCAGCCGCACGCCGGTGCGTGAGGCGCTCAACCGGCTGGAGGAAGACGGGCTGGTTTACAGCGTCCCGAATACGGGAACCTTTGTGGAGCACCTGACGATGAAGGATGTGGAAGAGATGACGGAGCTGCGGATCCTGCTGGAGGTTGCCGCGCTGCGCCATTGTATTGAAGGAGATGTGGCCGCCGAGGAGCTCGACCAATGCGAACAGACCACCCTGTCCATTTGCGAAACGAACTCGCAGGAGGAGCTGCACGAAAAGGATCGGGCGCTGCACGACCTGATCGCCCGGCATTGTCCAAACAAACGGCTGGTTGAATTCCTGGACGTGATCAAGCTCCAGCAGGATCGGCTGCGCTATACCTATCCCTTTGACGCCAAGCGGCGCAACAGGATGAAGCGGCAGCATCTTCAGCTGATCGGGCTCATCCGGCAAAAGGATTTCCGCAAGGCGGCAAAGGCGATGGAAAAGCACCAGAGCGGCTTCCGCGGACTGATGGAGAAGAGAATGAATCCCTGATGCGGAGAAGGGCTATGCCCCCTCCCGGGACATGAAGCAAAACCGATAAAGAACGGAGGCAATTTGATGAAGAACAGGTATCGCCAGAATGAGACCTGGATCAGCAACAAGTTTGTTGGCCAGCTGGGAATCGAAGCGTTCATGCCCAACGCGAATATGGGCCTTGAGGAAAAAGGCTTTAAACATGCGGACATCCAGCGCGCATCGTCGCGGATGACCTGCCTGCGCGCGATGCCCAAGGCCTGGTGCACCGTTGCCGCGCAGCAGGAGAAGCTTGCCAAGGAGGCCGAGGAACGCGGCCACGGCGTGACCGCGGGCGCGTTTTATCACCGCGCAGCGCTGTATTACGGCAAGGCGCAGCTCTATCATCACAAGGACGACGAGCGCAAGCTGAAAATGCACGCCGACTGCGTGCGATGCTATGAAAAGGCGATCCAATACTACGACTACACCATCGAACGCGTCGTGCTTCCCTTCGGCGACCACAAGCTCTACGGCATCTTCCACGCCCCAAAAAACGTCACGCAAAAAATTCCCGCGGTTTTGTTCACCCCCGGCATGGACATGATCAAGGAGGATTATCCCAACTTAAACGACAACTTCTTTGTCAGGCGCAATATGGCGGTGCTGGTCATGGACGGACCGGGATTTGGGGAGACAAGGGTGCATGGTCTGCCGGTGACGCTCGATAATTTCCCGGAAGCCGGCAAGCTGTTCATAGACTACCTCTGCGGGCGCCCCGAAGTAAACCCGGATCAAATCGGCATTTTCGGGGGCAGCATGGGTTCCTATTACGGGCCGCTGGTCGCCGCCCATGATTCCCGGGTCAAGGCGATCGTGGGGCTCCTGGGCTGCTATCTCGAAAAGGAACTGCAATTCAACTCCTGTCAGCCCGGCCTGCGCTCGAATTTCAAATACATGGCGAATGTCTACGACGATGAGGAATTCGAAAAAATGACCGAGCAGATGACGCTTGAAAAGGTCGTCGACAGGCTGAAGGTCCCCTTCCTGATGTCGACGGGCGAGTACGACGAAATGTGCCCTCCGGAGCTGACCAAACGATTTTTTGACATGCTCAGGTGCCCCAAGGAGATCTGGATCATGGAGGACGAGTTCCATTCCTGCGCCGGCATGTATCACGAGCTGTTCGCCTGGGCGATCGACTGGCTGAGAGACGCCTTGACCAAGGGCGTCGGCCCGAACCATGCGGTTGAAAAGGTGATTCCATCAAGAAAATGATCCACAAACAAAAAAATTGAAAAGGAGTAAGGAAATGAAAAAGAAAAAAGTAAGCCTGTTTCTTGCCATTTTGATGATCTTTTGTTCTTTTCTGACCGCCTGCGGCGGCGGCTCCACTCCGCCGGGCTCCTCCGCGCCTTCTGCGTCCTCCGAAGCCCCGGCGTCATCCGAGGCTCCCTCGTCCGCCTATGAATATCCCCAGACCACCATTATTCTGGCGCATTCCGGCGCTACCACCGATGCCCGCCAAAACGGCGCGCTGGCGGTTGAGAAGTACATAGAGACGACATCCGGCGGCAGGGTGCAGGTCGACGTGTATCCGGCCGGGCAGCTCGGCGATTCCCGCGCGATCGTCGAGGCCGTGCAAAACGGCGGAATCCAGATGTGCATCCAGCCCCCGGCGAACGTCTCCGGCTTTGACCCCTTCCTTGCGCTGACCGATGTTCCGTACTTTTTCCCCGGCGACCTTGAGAAGGCCCGCATCATCTCCAAGGGTGACGCGGCGAAGGCGCTGCTCGATACCATGCAGGATTACAAAATGGTCGGATTCAGCTATTGGGTTGATTTATTCAAGGCGTTCACCGCAAACAAACCCCTGCGCACCACCGCCGACTTTAAGGGCCTTAAATTCCGCGTCATGTCGTCCCCCGTTCTCATCAAGATGATCGAAGCAATGGGCGGCAACGCCCTAACCATCGACTATCAGGAGACCTTCGGCGCTCTCCAGACAGGTGCGATCGACGGCCAGGAGGCGGGGATCGGCGCCGGCATCTACAATATGAAGTTCTATGAAGTCCAGAAATACATGATGATCACAAACCATATTCTCGCCATGCAGCTGATCTTCGGCAACAAGGCCTGGTTCGACGGTCTCGATCCCGAGATGCAGAAGCTTGTGACCGACGGCATAAACGCCGGCGAGGAAGCTCACAAGACCGCCCGCCTCGCTATTGAGGAGGAGGCGATTAAGGCGATCGGGGAAAGGTGCGAGATCATTGAGCTTACTCCCGAGGAGATCCAGGGCCTTTCCGATGCCGCCCGTCAGCCATGTCTCGACCTGTTTGTCGAAAGCAACGGCGAAGCCGGCCGGAAACTCATCGATCAATTTGATGCCGAAATGGCCGCTCTTTCATAGACGGCAAGACGGACGCGGCTGAATCGGGATATCCGTTTTTCCCGATTCGGCCGCTGTAATAAAAGCCGTATCGCTGAAAGGCGCAGCCGCGACCGATAGTTTGGGGGAAAAACGATGAAGGCCATAACAAGTATTTTCAAGGGAATCGACAATGTCCTATCGCATTTTGAGCGCGCTTTCTGCGGCATAGGGATCCTGATTATCACGGCGCTGATCCTGATGGCAGTGATATGCAGGTCATTTTTCGGGTTTTCCTTCTCCTGGCTGGAGGAACTCTGCCAATACCTGATGGTGTGGATTACCTGTATAGGCGGCGTCATATCCGTTGCGAATAATGAGCATGTGGGAGTGGATCTGCTCTTTAACTTTCTGCCGGGGAAGCTCCACAAGCATTACCGGATTGTTCTCGCATTCGCATCTTCTATTTTCCTTGCGTACTTTACCAAGATTTCCTGGGATATGGTACTGATGATCAAATCCACGGGCCAAACCAGCATTTCGATGCTTTGGCTGCAAATGTACTGGATTTATATTGCGGTTTTCCTTGGCTGCGGGCTGATGGCCATCGAGTATATTAAGGTCGGTTTGCGGCTTTTTAAGGACATTCGCAAAGGGCGGCTCGAGCGGGAGGAAAAAGCGCTCGACAAGCTCGAAACCATGTAGGGGAAGGAGAAATATACCATGGCTGCCAGTGGATTTATCACCTTTTTGCTGTTGGCGCTTTTGACCGGCCTGCCGATTTTCATCGCGATGACGCTGCCGAGCACATATTATCTGATTAGCGAGATGCATCTGCCGACCTTTATGGCGGTTCAGTCCTTCACGGCGGGCATGAACAAGTTTTCCCTCCTCTGCCTGCCGTTCTTTATCCTGGCCGCCAGCGTGATGGGAAAGGGTGAGATCGGTTCACGCCTTTTAAAGTTTGCCAAGAGCATCGTGGGGCATTTCTACGGAGGCTTCGCACTTACCGCCATTGTGACCTGCACTATCGTGGGGGCGATTTCCGGCGCATCGACGGCCGGCATCCTGATCATCGGCGCTCTGATCTACAATGAAATGCTGGAAAACGGATACAACAAGCTGTTCAGCTCGGGGCTGATCACCTCGGTGAGCGCCGTGGGCATGCTGATCCCGCCGAGCATCGCGTTTGTGGTTTACTCGATGAACACCAATACCTCGGTGCTGCGCCTGTTTATGGCGGGCGCCGGTTCGGGCATCCTGTTTGCCGTTATCTTCGCCGTGTACTGTTACATTTATGCCAGAAGGCATAATATCCCACGCACGACCCGGCCGACCTTTCGGGAGTTTATAATCAGCATCAGGGAAGCACTCTGGGCTCTGGGCCTTCCGATCGTCATTCTGGGCACCATGTACAGCGGGATTTGCAGCCCCACCGAGGCCGCGGCGCTTTCCGCGGGATACGCGATCTTTGTTGAGATGTTCATTTACAAGGACGTGTCCGTAAGAGATCTTTACGAAATCTCCATCGATTGCGCAAAAACCTGCTGCACCATCTACCTCCTGCTGGCAGCAGGGCAGGTTTTGGCCTATACCATCACCATTGCGCGGATTCCGGAGCTTATGGAGAGCCTGCTCGGGTCGAGCTCTCAGATCGTCATCCTGCTGGTCGTCAATCTGATGTTCCTGATCGCGGGAATGTTCATGGGCGCGGGCTCCGCGATCGTCATCATCATCCCGATGGTGTATCAGCTTGCCGTAAGCGTCGGGATCGACCCGATCCACCTCGGCAACATCGTGGTGACCAACCTCGCCATCGGCATGTCCACGGCGCCTTTCGGCCTGAACCTGTTTGTGTCGTGCAAGGTACTGAAGCTGAGCTTTGTCGATATCGTGAAAGCGGTCACACCTTTTATCATATTGATGATGGTCATTTTGGCCCTGGTCACCTTTATACCTCAGATTTCGCTCGTCCTGCCCGATCTGCTTGTCAAGTAAAAATTTTCCGGAGGGAGAATGCTATATGAATATGTCAAAGGCCGCGATGCTGGCGGTCGATATCAACCGCGCGCATTTCGATATGGAACTAAACTATCTGCCGGTTGCGGCGGAGGATGCCAAACGGGTAATCGAAAACGTTTCCCAAACGGTGATGCCGCTTTTCCGCGAGCGTAACCTTCCCGTCCTGTTTGTGACCACCGGGCACAAGATTAACCCCATCGACGGTCAGCCCATGTCCGTGGCCAATCCGCTGTGGCGTTATCAGATGGAGAAAAAGGCCGTGACCGGCGTGGGCCACAAACGCAGGCCGATCAATACGGTGGGCTCTCCCGCCGCCGAGATCATGCCGCAGCTCGACCTGTGCGAAAACGACATTGTGGTGCATAAGCAGCGCTACAGCCCCTTTATGGGTACGCCGCTGGAGATGTATATCCGCGTCATGGGCATCGACACGCTGTTTATTGTGGGTGCGAACACGAATAACTGTGTGCTTTGCACCGCGTTTGAGGCATATAACCGCGATCTGCGCGTCATCGTCGTCGAGGACTGCTGTGCCAGCATGAACGGGCCGGAATATCATCAGCTCGGGCTTACCCAGATACGTGCCTCGCTGGGCTGGGTAGTCCGCGGCGGCGACGTAAAGGGACTTCTGGACGGCACGCTGGAACTGTGATAATTGGACCGGAAAAGCATTTTCACAAACTGTGAGGGGGCATTCGCCCCCTCACAGTTTATATACCCGCGGACAAAATGAGTCCCGCAAAACAAATTTAAACCGGATCGTCCTTTATATATAATGTGCCTTCCATGATCTTGCGCGCGGTCCTCTGCGCCGCGATGCCGCGAAAGATCGTCTGTCCGCCTGTTTTTTCATAATCGACGTAGGCCTTCATGACGCCGCTCGGATGGGCGATGCGCAGGGAGCGGTCGAGCGCCCAGCCGAGGTACTGCTGCATAATGCAGCCGTCGATAAACGCCGCGCCTCCGATCGCCGTGGCGCCGGTGACCGGAGAGGCCTTATGTACGGCACCGACCGAAACCACCCGGACGCAGATGTCCATGTCCTCCCGGCGCACCCGGTTTCCAGCGATATCGACAAAATCCGAGGGCGGCGCGAGAATCACAAATTTGGGCGAGCCGGCCGTTTTTTCGGCGGCGTCGCGCCAGTTTTCCACAAAGCCCAGCTTTTGCGCGACCGTGCCGCGGATCGCCTCGACCCTCCGGAGGAACGCTCCGTCGGCGTTTAACTGCGCCGGCAGCTCGTATCCCGCGATCCCGAGGTCCCGCGAGTGGACAAAAACAAATACGTTCGAGATGTCGAGCACCGAAACCTCGATTTTTCCGACTCCCTCGACGTCAATGAATTCGCTTGCGTGTCCCGTGGGCAGGAGCTTTCCGGTTTTCGCACCCGCGGGATTCAAGAAATTCGTTTTAAGCTCCGCGCCGGTGCCGTCGATCCCCGCGATTTTGCAGTCCCCGTCCTCCACCACGGCCCCGTCCTTTACCGGGACGAACACCTCGATGATCTTATCCGAGTTCAGGTTCAGCATGCGCACCTTCGTAAACCCCTCGTCGGCGCGCACCATCCCCGTCATAATAGCGAACGGACCGACGGCCGAGGTCATATTTCCGCAGTTTGCGGAATAATCGACGATCGGCTTTCCGACGACGACCTGGGCCACCAGATACTCGACGTCGACGTCCTCTTTTTCGCTCGGGTTTACGATCAGGATTTTGTTGTTGGAGGAGACGGTACCCCCCATCCCGTCGATCTGCTTTGGGTCCGGACCGCCCATCACTTTTAAGAATATGCGGTCCCACTGCGAAGTGTCCGCCGGCAGGTCCTCCCTGCGGAACATGCAGCCCTTGCTTGTGCCTCCGCGCATATAAATACATGGCAGCTTCATATGGATCTCCTTCCCGTATACGGTAATTTTTCAACACTTAATATGATTATGTACCGCCGAATCAGGTCTTGTAATAGTTTATCAGGCTTCCCGCGAGCAATATTTTTCTTTCGAGCGGGGACAAAGCTCCGAGGCCCAAAAGGATTTCCCGCCTCCCGCGGCCGCCGAAGAGATATCCCTTTATCTCTGTTTCGCCGTTTTCCACCGCCGACCGGATGCCCGGAAGAAAGAGGAATTCTCCGACGTGAAGCTCCACATTTTCATCCGCACAGGTAAACGGCAGGATTCCCCAGTTTATGCAGTTGCCGCGGTAACGTTTTGTCGCGTACTCAAGGCAAAGGTTCGCAAGAGTGCCCAGCACCTTCTGGCAGCTCGCGGCATATTCCCGCGCCGAGCCGTCGCCCGGCCGTTTGGCGTAAAGCACCGAGCCGAGCCCAGTGGTTTTCGCGGCCTCCCCGATGCTGATGCCCTCGTTCAGGATGCCGTAAATTTGCGCAAGCTCCTCCGTTTTCCCCGCGATCCGCAGCTTTTCGTACGCCTGAATAGCCTTGGCGTTTGCGACGTAGTTCGGGTCCTTGCGGATCAGCGTAAACTCGCTGATCTTGTAGGGGTTCGAGCGATAGGAGGCGGTTTCGCCGGAGGGGATCAGCTCGTCGGTGGTCGTCACCTCGTCCCGGATCACGCTCGCCACCTTCAGAAGAAGGTTCTCCGCCAGCGGCTCCATCTCGGGCCAATCCTTGATGTCCGGACCATATACCAGCTGCACATCCTTTTGCGGGCGGCCGTATCCGTTATATACGACGTTTCGGTACAGGTTCTCGTTGAACCGGTATTCCGGAACGTTAAACTCAAAGGGATATTTTTCCGCGCTTGTCAGCACGCCGCCGTTAAACGCCGTAGCGGCGATCGACCGCGCGTCGGCGAGGGCCACGCATGCAAACTGCCCCGCGGCGGGGTTCGAGCCCTCGCGGTTCGGGAAGTTCCTTGTGACATGCCGGAGGCTGAAGTCGTTGTTGCCGGGGGTGTCGCCCGCACCGAAACACGGGCCACAAAACGCGGTCTTGATCCGGGCGCCGCGCTCGATGAGGCCGTTTAGCGCGCCTGCCCGGTTTAATTCATACATGATCGGCTGGCTCGCCGGATAGATATTGAGACCGAGGCTGGAAAGTCCCGAACCGGCGGCGTTTGCGATCTCGTTCATGACAGTAATATTTTCAAACGAACCGGCGGCGCATCCGGCGACGACACCCTGGTCGACGACGACCCTGCCGTTTACGATTTTGTTCATCAGGTCGATCCGAACGTCGTTGTTCTCGAATACCTGAACCGCTTTCTTTTCGACCTCCCGGAAGACGTCGCCGGGATTTCTGACGACGTCGTCGATTGCGTAGACGTTGCTCGGGTGAAAGGGCATGGCGATCGAAGGGACGATTCCGGAGAGGTCGACTTCGATCAGGCCGTCGTACAGCGCGACGCTTTCGGGCCGTATTTCTTTGTAATCCTCCGGGCGGTTATGTATTTCGTAGAACCTCGCGACCTTTTCGTCCGTTTCCCAGATGGAGGAAAGGCAGGCCGTCTCCGTCGTCATTGTGTCGATTCCGTTTCTGAAGTCGACGGACAGGCTGCCGATGCCGGGGCCGATAAATTCCATGATCCGGTTTTTGACAAAGCCGTTTTTGAATACCGCTTTGATGATGTTCAGCGCGACGTCCATCGGGCCGACGTACGGCTTCGGGGCGCCCTTTAAATAAACGGCGATCACCTCCGGGTAGTCGAGCTCGTAGGCGCGGCCGATCATCTGCTTTACGAGCTCCGGCCCGCCCTCGCCGATAGACAGGGAGCCCAAAGCGCCGTAGCGCGTATGGGAGTCGGAGACGATGGACATCCCGCCGGCCCTGACGACCATCTCCCGCATGTACTGATGGATCACCGCCTGATGCGGGGGAACAAAAATGCCGCCGTATTTTTTGCAGGCGGAAAGGGCGTATTTGTGCACGTCCGCGTTAATCGTCCCGCCGACGGCGCAAAGCGCGTTGTGGCAGTTTGTGAACACGCAGGGAATGTCGAACTTACTAAGGCCGCTTGCCCGCGCGGTCTGCAGGATGCCGACATAAGTGTTGTCGTAGACCCCCATGGAGTCAAACTTAAGCTCAAGCTTATCCGGGCTGCCGGACGTATTGTGCGCGCTCAGTATCCGATAGGTCATGGTCCCCCGGCGCGCGGCATCCTGAGAGACGCCGACTGGCTCCCCGAATGGCGCAAACCGCTCGTTGTCGATAAAGTAGATTTTTTCCTCATGCAGGCGAATCATTGCTTTCTCCTTCCGGGCAGTCGGCCGCAGCAAAATGTGCAAAAAAGAAAGAACATGTCAGCCATATTATAGAATGTTGATAATTAAAAAGTAAAATAGTATAATATTATAAATATTGATAGAAAAATTTTATGGATGCTTGGTGATAGAATGGACGAAAAGGATTTTGAGATCATCCTGTCTTTGTTCGAACTGAAAAATATTACGAAAACATCCGAAAAGCTCTTTATGACGCAGCCGGCCCTGACAAGCCGGATCAAGAAGATCGAGGAGGACCTGGGGGCGCCGATTTTGCTGCGTTCAAAAAAGGGCGTGATCTTTACGCCGATCGGCGAGAGCATTATTCCGTATATGCGGGATATGACCGCAAATATGCGCCAGATGAGGGATCACGTCTGTATAAACCACGACAGCGTGGAGGGAACGCTCCGGATCGGCGCGTCCGTCAACTTTGCGCGCTATAAGCTGCCCCAGTATTTAAAAAAATATCTCCACGATTTTCCGAAGGTGGACGTCAACATCCTGACGGAAAAAAGCGTGACGTTGCATAAATTGATCCAAAGGAATGAAATTTCGGTAGCCGTATTGCGCGGGGAGTTTAAATGGGACGAAGGAAAGAAAAGGCTCTCCACCGAGCCGATCTGCCTCGTGAGCCAGGAAAAGCTGTCAAGGGAACAGTTAAGGGACACTCTCTACATCGGGCATAAGTCGGACTCGGTGCTCCAGGGGCAGATCAACGACTGGTACAGGAATAACATCGGCTCCGAGGAAAAGGCGAAAATATGGGTCGACAGCATCGACGCTTGCCTCGCGCTGGTCAGAAACGGGATCGGCTGGGCGATTTTGCCGGAGATTTGCCTCGAGAAGTTTACGGGCTATCGCGAAAACCTGTATTTTGCGGACGGGAGCCCGTTTGTCCGCAATACATATATTTTTTACAAGCACGCGTATATCGACCTTCCGCAGGTGGATCTGTTCATCCGGTATCTGATGGATATGGAAATCGATTCCGTCGACGCGTAAATATAATACGGAAAGCTGAATTTTTTGGAATAATTACAATAAGTATAAGATATCGGCTTTTCAGCACCGCCCTGCGATAATATCCCATGGATACAGTCGCAGGGCTTTTTTATCATGAGCATAAGAGGCAAATCCGCCCCTGACCGCCTCCCGAACCCCGCGCGGCCGTACAGGCAGACGTGCTTTGCAGATCGCATCAATGTGCATAATCCATAAATTTTATTTATAATGAATTATAATTTTATACTATTTTACCTTTGGTTTATTTGACGGTATGATTTATCTATCACGAGGCCGCCGTTTATCGAACCACCCAGTCTGCCATGGAGAGCTCATAACAGTAAAATCGTAATATCGGTTGTGAAGGAAGGGATTGCGGTGAAAAAAGTGTTGATCACCGGGGCGGGGGGACAGGTCGGGCTCGCCCTGCTGAAGGGTCTCAAAGCGAGCGGGAAATACGATGTCGTCGCCACAAGCCGCAGGGCGGACGAGGAAAACGGCATCGGGCGGCTTGACGTGCGCGACCCGGACGCATGCAGGGAAGCCTTTCGCGGCGTCGACGTCGTTGTGCACTGCGCCTTTTATATGAAGGACCGCTTCCGGGAACGTTTTGAAAGCGAGCAGGTGCCGTCCAATATCGTCGGCGGCTACAACGTCTATGAGGCCGCCCTGTCAAACGGTGTCGGGCGGGTGATCTTCACCTCGTCGAACCATACCGTCGGCTTTTATAAGGTGGACGAGAAGGTCGACGAGAATTCGCCGATGCGCCCGGACAGCTTTTACGGCCTTAATAAATGCTTCAACGAGCTCATGGGGCGCTATTATTCCGACAGATACAATCTGTCCGGCATCAATCTGCGCATCGGGCATTTAAATGCCGAGGACAGGCCGAGGAGTCTGCGGACCGCGCGCATCTTCTTAAGCCACCGGGATCTGGTGCAGGCGGTCGAGTGCTCCATTGACGCAAACGGCGCGCTGAAATTTGCCACCCTTTTTATCACATCCAAAAATACGGGGGCCTATTGGGATCTTGCCCCCGCGAAAAATATCATCGGCTACGACCCGCGGGACGACGGCGTAAGCCTTATCGGCCGGGAGGTCGCCGGCAGGGCGGTGGATCGGGACGATACCGGCTATATGGGCGGCGTCAACGTCAGTCTGTAAAACCGCGGTATATCGGGCATACATATCATGTATCATGCATCAATTGAAAACAAAATAAGCCGACGGCACATGTAAACGGGAGGGCATCATGACAGAAATCGAACAGGCAAAACAGAAGCTGGAGGAGCTGATTAAAGGCGAGCTTTTGCGCATTGAAGGCATGAAAGCTGCCGGGGATTTCGTCGATTACGGGAAGCTCGACAGCATTGTCGTCGGCATACTGCCCGGCGACGGGATCGGCCCGGGCATCATGAAGCAGGCGCTTCGCGTGCTCCGCCTGCTGATGAAGGAGGAACTTGACTCGGGCAAAATACAGTTAAAACAGATCGGCGGGCTGACCATCGAAAACCGGGCGGCCAAGCTGCAGACCATACCGGACGGCGTCATGGACGAAATCAGGGCCTGCAACGTGCTTATTAAGGGCCCGCTGGTGACGCCGAGGGCGGGGGACCCGTGGCCCAATCTGTTAAGCGCGAATTCCGCGCTGCGGCGGGGCCTGGATTTGTTTGCCGCGGTCAGGCCGATCAAAATTCCCCAAAAGAACATCGACTGGGTCTTTTTCAGGGAGAACATCGAGGGCGCCTATATCTGGGGAAACAAGGGGATTCAGGTAAACGACGACCTCGCGGTCGATTTTGTGGTGGAAACGAGGCAGGGCTCGGAAAGAATCGCCCGCGCCGCCTTCGAATATGCCAAAAACAACGGAAAAAAGAACGTAACGGTCGTGACAAAGGCGAACATTGTCAAGCTGACCGACGGAAACCTGCAAAAAGCGGTCCGCCGGGTTGCGGAGGGATACCCCGGGATCGGGGTCGAGGAGCGCCTCGTCGACGCGACGGCTGCAAAGCTGATGGACCCGGAGTTTAACGCGGGCCTTGAGGTTTTCGTGCTTCCAAACCTTTACGGAGATATTGTCACAGACGTTGCCGCGGAGCTTCAGGGGGGCCTGGGCACCGCCTGCAGCGCAAACATCGGGAAGAAATACGCGGTGTTCGAGGCGGTCCACGGCACCGCCCCGTACCTCATCAGCCACGGCAGGGGGGACTACGCCGACCCGTGCAGCCTCATCAGGGCCGTCGGGGCGATGCTTTCGCATATCGGTTACGGGGACAGAAAGAACCGGCTGGACGCGGCGCTCGAAACCTGCACGGTGACGGAGCGGAAGGTCGTCCTCACGACGATGCCGGAGGACGCGTCGACGGCGGAGTTTACCGATTACCTGCTCGAAACGCTGAACAGCCGGACCGCGTGACGGGATGAGCCCGGCTTTGCTGATTGCATATTTCAATCGTAAAAGTGGGGGAGTTAAATGCAGTACATAAGCCTGCCCAGCGGAAGCGGCGCGCAAAGCGCCTGCGTTCCCGACGACGTGGATATACGGACAATCGATTTCCCAAAAACCGAACCGACGGCCGATATCATGACCATGATCAAAGACGCGATGCGCCGCCCGATCGGCTCGGACACCCTGGAGAGAATTGTCCGGCCGGACGATACGGTTGTCATCCTGGTGAACGACCAGACAAGGCCCGGCCCGACGAAGGAAATGCTGAGAGGCATCATGGGGAGCCTTGAGAAAAGCGGTGTAAAAGACGGGCAGATCACGCTCGTGTTCGCGACGGGAACCCACCGCGCCCCGACGGAGCCGGAAAAAAGGGATATCGTGGGCGAATATTACGACAGGCTGAAAATGGTCGTCCACGACTGTAACCGCGACGAGGGGCTTACGCTTGTCGGCAATACCGAAAAGGGCATGCCGGTTTACGTAAACTCGGTGGTGGCGAACGCCTCGTGCGTCATTGCGACGGGGCTGATCGCGCCGCATCACGCCGCGGGCTTCAGCGGCGGAAGAAAGAGCATCGTACCGGGTGTCGCGGGTATCAGGACCCTTAAGATCCACCATTCGTTTCCCTACCGCCCGATGCAGCCCGCCATGGGGTTTGTCGACGGCAACGACTTTCACTCCGCGGCGGTCGAGGCCGCAAAAATGGTCAGCGTAAAGTTTATCGTAAACGCGGTTCAAAACCCGCATAAGCAAAACGTCGCCTTTGTCGCGGGGGATATGGAGGCGGCGCATGAAGCCGGGATGGCGATCTGCAGAAGGCTCAGCGAGGTCCATATCCCGTCTTTGGCGGACATCATTGTAACGAGCCCCGGCGGAACCCCGAGGGATATAAACCTCTACCAGTCGCAAAAGGGCCTTTCCGCGGCCGAACCGCTCCTTACGCAGGGCGGCGTTTTTATCCTGGTGGCCGAATGTCCGGACGGGATCGGGGAAGGGGTGTTCAGGACCTGGATGGAGGAGGCGGCGACGCCCGAGGAGGTCATAGAGCGTTTCAGGGCCGAGGGCTACTCGGTCGGCAGCAACAAGGCGTTCATGTTTGCAAGGGCGCTTACCAAGGGAAGCGTGATCATCGTTTCAAAATATTTAAACGGGGAAATCCTTGAAAAAATGCATATCCGCTGGGCCCCCGACCTGCAGGTCGCCGTTGATGAGGCATTAAGGCTGCGGCCGGCGAAGCGGATGATCGTTCTGCCGCACGCGGTCAGCCTGATTCCGAGGGTGACGGGCGGCAAGGCATAGGCTCGGGCGGAAAGAAAAATACCGCCGTGACATCAATGAAAAGGTGAAAGCTTAAAATGGATGAATTTAAGAAGGTTTCGGAATTTATATGCGGTTTGACATTGGAAGACGTTCCGGCGCGGGTCGTGGAAGCGGCGAAGCTGTGCGTGCTGGACTGCCTGGGCGCGGGGATCGGTGCGGCATTTTACGAGGAAATCCCCACGGTGGTGGAAAATGTCCTGAAATATTCCTGTTTCGACCCGGAATACCCTGTCGCCGTCTGGGGACACCGGAAAAATACGGCCTTGAAGGACGGGGTGTTCCTGAATGCGATGATGGCGCACGCGCTGGAGCTCGACGATGTGCATCCGATGTCGAAGACCCATATCGGAACGGTCGTCGTGCCGGCAGCGTTCGGCGTATCCCAGGCGCGCCGCGCGACGGGAAAGAGGTTTCTGGAAGCGGTCATCGCGGGCTATGAGGTGATGGCGAGGGTCGGAATGGGCTTCGGGGTGAAAAGCCACCGGTTAAGGGGCTGGCATGTCACCGGGACGGCGGGCACCTTTGGCGCTGCCGCCGCCTGCGCGAAGCTTTTCGGCCTATCCGAGGGGCAGACCTCCGACGCCTTGGGCATGGCCGGGACCCAGTCGTCCGGGCTGTGGGCGTTTCTTCAGTCGGGGGCGAGCTGCAAGAAGCTCCACCCCGCGAGGGCTGCACAAAACGGCGTAACGGCGGCGCTGATGGCGCTTTCCGGGATGACCGGGCCGCGCAATGTCCTCACCGCTCCGGACGGGGGCCTGTACCCCGCGACCTCGGACGAATACGACGTCACAAAGCTTGACGAGCGCCTCGGAGAGCGCTACGAGCTTCTATACATGGATAAAAAACCGTACCCCTGCTGCCGCAGCACGCACTGCGCGATAGACGCCGCCCTGGAGCTTACGGAAAAGCAGGGGCTTTGCAAGGATGAGATCCGGAAAATCGATATTCACACCTATGAGATCGGCGTGATCCAGTGCGGCTCGGAAAAATATCCGCTAAAACCGGTGGAGGCAAAGTTCAGCACGCCCTTTGCCGTGGCCTCGGCCATTGCCTGCGGCCGGGTGGGGACGAGGGAATTCGAACCGGAGCGCATCGCGGACCCGGCGCTGAAAAAGCTGTTTCAGAAAATATCGGTGTTTTCATCGGATGATTTTACAAAGCGGTATCCCGAAATGTGGGGCTGCAGGATGGATGTCGCCATGGAGGACGGCCGGGTATTCTCCAAAACGGTTGACGACGCGTCCGGAAGCGTACACAGGCCGATGAGCGAAATACAGGTTCGGGACAAATTTAAAACGCTGACGGTGCCGGTGATCGGCGAGGAGGCGTCTGAGTCGGTCGCCGCGCTGGTTTCGGAACTTCAGAACCGGGAAGTATTGTGTGGGATCTGACGGGAGGTAGTCTGTCTAAAAAATAAAGGGAAAAGGAAGGAGAAAAGAAAAAATGAAAAATCGCATGCTGGCAATCCTGGGGGGAGTCTCGCTGATTGTGGCTGTTTTTGCCGGATGCACCCAAAACCCATCGCCCGGCTCCCAAAGCACGGGCGGCGCCGCCCCGGCACAGCCGTCGCAGTCGCAGCCGGCGCAGGCCGACCAAGAGAAGCTGCGCGTCGTCATGCCCACGGGCTCGATGGGCGGGAGCTACTACAATTCGGGAACGGTAGTATCCGAGCTGGTCAATACCAACGTGGAGAACATCGAGATGTCGATCCGCGCCGGCGGCTCGCAGGAGAGCGTAGGGCTCCTGGATACCGGAGAGGTCAAATTCGCAATGGCCGCCGCGCCCGACTATGTCGCCGTGATGGGGAACATGCCGAAGGATTCCGATACGATCTGCTCGATGATGGTGTTTAACGCGCTTTATACAATCCCCGTCGTGCCGGGAGATTCGACAGCAAATTCGCTCTACGACTTAAAGGGGAAAAAGCTGCAGATGGGTGACCGCCGTACCGGGCAATACCTGATGAACGCAAGCCTTTTGGACGTTATGGGCTTGGGCGAGAGCGACTTCAAATGCGAATACATGGCGCAGGGCGACGCGGCGACCGCGTTTAACGAGGGAAAGCTCGACGGAAACCTGGTCGCGAATTCGATCCCCTCGAGCATCCTCACGCAGCTTGCGACAAATCCCAAAAGCTTCAGGATCCTGCAGATTGAGTCCGACGTACTTACAAAGCTCTGCGAAAAATATCCGTACTACTTCGTCGAAAGCGTGGAGCCGGACCTATTCCCGGAGGGAACCGTAAAGGAGCCGGTGTCGCTTTTCATGCAGTGGGGCGAGATCCTGGTGCGCTCCGACGTAGACGAGGAGATTGTTTACCAGATGACCAAAACTCTTTGTGAAAATCATGATCAGATGGTTGAAAAATACAAGGGACTTGTCGGCTGCACGGCGGAAAACTCGGTGAAATATACGGCGTTTAACCTGCATCCGGGAGCGGAGCGGTACTACAAAGAAATCGGACTGATCAAGTAGAAATCAAGAATAGAGGCAAAATGCCGCTTAGGGGACGTATGATAAGCGGCATTTCCGCTTTTCACTTTGAGGAAGGGGCTAGTCCATGGGAGCAACTGCTGAAAACGGCATAAAAAAATTCAGAAGCATATCAAAGCGAATGATGACGGTCGTAGCCATAATCATGGTTTTGTTTCACGAATATACGATGGCGACCATCCCCCTGACCGGCTTTATGCAGACCTCGCTGCACCTCTGCCTTGCGATAACGATTATCGGTTTAAATGGCCTCGCGGTGAGTAAAAATCCGAAATTTTGTTTTTCGGATTTTGCCAGCATCCTGTTAATCCTCGGCGGAATCGTCACAAACATGAGAATTTTTCTGACGGGCGGGGTGCTTCCCCCTTCCGTTACGATCAGGCTGTCGACTGCCGACACCTTGTTGGCGATCCTCGCGATCGCGGCGGTTCTGCTCGCGACGAAGCGGGCGATCGGCCTGTCGATGGTCATGGTCGCCGCCGCTTTTATCGCCTATAATTTTCTCGGCCCGATCTTTCCGGGCTTTCTGGGGCATGACGGCGCAAGCCTCCAGCGGCTATTGAGCCTGACCTACCTGACCGTGCAGGGAATCCAGGGCACGGCGCTCGCGATCAGCGCGACCGAGATCTTTCCGCTTATGATTTACGGCGCCGTGATGATCGCCTTCGGCGGAGGCGATCTGATGATGGGGATCTCCCAGAAGGCGTTCGGCAGGATGCGCGGAGGGATTGCGAAGGTGTCGGTCCTGGCAAGCGCCCTGTTCGGGATGATATCGGGTGCGGGCCCCGCAAATGCGGCGGCCACCGGGTCTTTTACCATTCCGATGATGAAACAGACGGGCTATACGTCCCACTTTTCCGGCGCGGTTGTCGCGTGCGCCGCCATCGGGGGCCAGATCATGCCGCCGGTCATGGGCGCGTCGGCCTTCATCATGGCGGAATATCTCGGAATCAGTTACGGCCTGCTGACGCTTGTCGCCCTGCCGGCAGCGCTCCTTTACTTCTTCACGGTCTTTATCGCGACCGATATTGAGGCGCAGAAGCTGAACCTGCAGGGGATGAAAAGGGAGGAAATCCCGGAATTAAGGCCGGTCCTTCAAAAGCGGTGGTACCTCCTGCTCTCGATCGCCACGCTGATCGTTTTGCTGGTGGGGTTCCGTTTCGGCCCCGGCGCTTCCGGCTTTTATGCCACCCTGGTCCTGCTTGTAAGCGAGATTGCCGCGAGCATCGTCAAAAAGCGGAAGTTTGAATTTCGGAATCTGATCGAGTCGTGTACAAGCGGGGCCCACGCGGCCTGCAACATCGCGGTTTCCTGCGCGTGCGCGGGCATTATCCTGGGCATCGTCGACCTGACCGGGCTTGCGATCAAAATGACGTCGCTGATGGTCGTTATTTCCGGGGGGAATATTTACATCATGCTGATCATGGCCGCGATCGCCTCGCTCATTATGGGCATGGCGCTTCCCACCGTCGCCTGCTACATTATCGTCGCCGCCCTTGCGGTTCCACCCCTGGTTTCGGCGGGAGTCAATCCGATCTCGGCCCATATCTTCGCGTTTTATTTCGGCCTGATTTCGAATATTACGCCTCCGGTCGCGCTGACGGCGTTTGTCGCCGCCGGAATCGCGGAGGCGAGCCCGATCAAAACGGCGGCGACGGCAACCAAGCTCGGGATCGCGGGGTTTGTCGTTCCCTTTATGATCGTTTTCGACCCATCGATCGTGCTGCAGGGCACGGTTTCGGAAATCGCGATCGGGCTATTAAACGTCGTTTTCGTTTCAACGACGCTCGCGGTTGCGTTCGGAGGGTACTGGAACAACTTAAAAGTCAATATTGTTGAAAGAGCCGTCATGATCGGTTCGAGCATTTTGATCTTCATGCCCTATACCGCGCTGAATATCCCCGCTTACTTCGCGATTTCAGGCGTATATGTCTACCATTATCACAAAAGCAAGAGAGTCAAAAACAGGGTTGCGAGCGAAATCCTCTGACCGCGATTTTGGGAGGGTATCTTAAATGCTTGACATGATTATCAAAAACGCTGTCGTGGTCGATCCCGCGAACAATATAAACAGGCGGGATACGGTTGGGATAAAAGAAGGGAAAATCGTCGACATGGGACTTTGCGGCTCCGAGGACGCGGAGGAGGTGGTCGACGCCTCGGGCTGCTTTGTCACGCCGGGCATCATCGATTTTCACGCGCATATCTATACCGACGGAACGGAACGCGGGATTTACCCGGACTCCACGTGTTTTCCCATGGGGGTGACGACCTGCGTCGACGGCGGCAGCGCCGGGGTGGCAAATTACGAGCTGTTCCGAAACAGCGTGATCCCGATGAGCAAGGTCAGAATCCTGAGCTATTTGAATGTGTGCTCCCTTGGCCTCGGAACGGTCACCTATCCCGAAAACGTCGACCCGAAGGCGTTTAACATCCCGAAAATCAAGAGGTTTTGCGAAAAGTACAGGGATGACATTCTGGGGCTCAAGCTGCGGCAGAGCAAGGAGATCGCGAAGGAATACGGACTTGAGCCGCTCAAAGAGATGGTCCGGATCGCCGGCGAGATCAATACATATGTGGTTGTGCACGTGACGAATTCCCCCGGCGAGGTTCGCGAAACGCTCGATCTGCTCCGGCCGGGCGATATTTTCTGCCATGTGTACCATGGAAAAGGCCGCACGATCATCGGGGAGGACGGAAGGGTCTTAAAAGAGGTGTGGGAGGCGAGAAAAAGGGGGATTCTGTTCGACGCGGCTCACGGCGGCAACCAGTTTTCCAATAAAACGGCGCTTCATGCGCTGTCGGAGGGCTTCCTGCCGGACTTTATCACCTCGGATATCAGCATGAAAACCATGTACAGGCCCCCGCTGTTTTCAATGGGCAATGTGATGTCGAAATTCCTGAATATGGGGATCGATTTTTACAGGCTGATTCAGATCGTGACGGAAAACCCCGCGCGGAAAATGGGGCGGCTCCGCGAGATCGGCACGCTGTCTCCCGGCTCCTGCGCGGATGTCGCGATTTTCAGGATCGTCGAAAAGGAAACGAAATTCGACGATTCCCACGGCGAGAAGATGACCGGAGACCGGCTCATCAAAACCGAAATGACGATCCGCGAGGGCGTCCCCGTTTTCAGACAGATCGATTTTTAAATAGCGTCTTCATGGACAAACCGAAAAAATCGGTTTGTCCATGTGTTTTTGCAGCCGTTTTTGGATGAGCGCAGGGCGCAAAACCCGAGGATGGGCGCAACCATAAAATTTATTTATCATAAATATAGTTTTATACTATTTTACCTTTTCCTCATTTGATTGTATGATTTATATGTGAGATCTTGTTTAAAAAATAAAATCCCGCGGGGGAATCCCTGATCGATTTTTTAGAACAAGTAAATGTAGGAGGCAAAATGATGGAAATCCAGAAGATTGCCACGGCTGGAACACTGGAGTCCAGCGACATCATGGTGACGCTCATCCCGGCCGAAGGAGGCGGGGTGGAGATCGAGCTTGACAGCTCCGTGGAAAAGCAGTTTGGCGCGAAGATCCGGAAAACGATCGCCGAGACGCTTAAAAAGCTCGAAGTCGGCGCCGTAAAGGTCAAGGCGGTGGACAAAGGGGCGCTCGACTGTACCATCCGGGCGAGGGTAAAGACCGCCGTTTTGCGCGCATGCGGCGGGACGGACTGCAAATGGGAGAAGGTGCTCAGATGAAACAGCTGCGCAGAACGATGCTGTATGTGCCGGGCAACAATCCCGGTATGGTCATGGACGCGGGCATTTACAACTCCGACTGTATCATGTTTGATCTGGAGGATTCCGTCTCCCTGAAGGAGAAGGACTCGGCGCGTTTTCTGGTATATGAGGCGCTGACCACCCTTGACTACCCCGGAAAAGAGCTTGTGGTAAGGATCAACTCTCTGGATACGGACATGGGTATAAGCGACCTTGAAGCCATGGTGCGCACCGGGAAGGTGGTCATCCGCCTGCCCAAAACCGAGTGCGCGAAGGACGTCATAGACTGCGAGCGGGAGATCGAACGCATCGAGCGGGAAAACGGCATCGAAATTGGTCATACCCGCATGATGGCCGCGATCGAGAGCGCGGCAGGGGTACTTAACGCCAAGGAGATTGCGCTTTCCAGCAAACGGCTTATCGGGATCGCGATCGGCGCGGAGGACTATGTCACCGACCTTCGGACCAGCCGTTCCGCCGACGGCATCGAGCTTTTGTTCGGGCGCAGTATGGTGCTGCTCGCGGCGCGTACTGCGGGGATCGACGCGATCGATACCGTTTTTTCCGATCTGAATGACGAGGAAGGCTTCCGCAGGGAAGTCGCGTTTATCAAACAGCTCGGGTTTGACGGAAAATCGGTGATCAACCCGAGGCAGATAAAGCCGGTACATGAAGTCTTTACCCCCTCCCAAAAGGAGATCGACAAGGCCCTTGCGGTCATGGACGCCATCGAGGAGGCAAACAGCAGAGGCAGCGGAGTAATCTCACTAAACGGCAAAATGATTGACAAGCCGATCGTCGAACGCGCGCAGTATGTGCTCGATATTGCCCGCGCGGTCGGCGTGCTTTGATAGGAGGGGTCACTATGGGTTCCATTGAGCTTGATAAAATTCCACATTTCAAAGAATTGACCGCGGTAACAGGCGTATTCCGGCCGGAGCAGCTTATTAAGAACTCGCGCACCCTGGCCGAGCGGGAAAAGCTGAACAACAAGATCGTCGGCAGCCTGGAGGAGGCCATCCGGCTTTCGGGGCTCAAAAACGGCATGACGATCTCGTTCCACCACCATTTCAGAAACGGCGACTATATCGTCAATATGGTGACCGATATCCTCGCCGGGATGGGCTTTAAGGATCTGGTACTGGCGGCGAGCTCGCTGTCCGACTGCCACGCGCCGCTGATCCGGCATATCAAAAACGGCCTGATCCGCCGAATTGAGACAAGCGGGCTCCGGGGCGAGCTCGCCGACGCGGTTTCCCACGGCCTCATGGACGTGCCGGTGGTGTTTCGCAGCCACGGCGGCCGCGCCTTCGCGATTGAGAAGGAAGAACTGCCGATCGACGTGGCGTTTCTCGGCGCGCCGTCCTGCGATCCGTTCGGCAACGCAAACGGCTACTCCCGCGACAACAACACCGGCGTGATGTGCGGTTCGATGGGCTATGCAAAATGCGACGCGGCCTACGCCAAAAACACGATCATCATCACGAACAATATCGTACCTTACCCGAACGCGCCGTTCGGCATCCCCGAGTCGGACGTCGATTATATCGTCGTGGTGCCCGAGATCGGCGATCCGGCGGGCATCATGAGCGGCGCGACCCGCTTTACCAAAAATCCCAAGGATCTGCTGATCGCCGAGACCGCCGCCCGCGTCATCGAGGCGAGCGGACGCTTAAAGGACGGCTTTTCGATCCAGATGGGCTCGGGCGGCGCGTCTTTAGCGGTCGCACGTTTTTTGCGCGACAAGATGCTTCGGGACAATATCAAGGCAAGCTTTGCCCTCGGCGGCATCACCGGCTCAATAGTCGATCTGTACGAGGAGGGGCTTGTCAAAAAGATTCTCGACGTGCAGAGCTTCGATCTGAAGGCGGCCGAGTCGCTCAAAAACAACCGGTTTCATCAGCAGATCTCCGCGTCCTACTACGCGAGCCCGAGCAATCAGGGTACGGCGGTCAACCAGCTCGACGTGGTCGTGCTGTCCGCGCTCGAGGCCGACTGCGATTTCAATGTAAACGTCCTGACCGGCTCCGACGGCGTGATCCGCGGCGCGATCGGCGGGCACCCCGACACGGCCTATGGCGCGAGCGTCGCCATCGTGGTCATGCCGCTCATCCGCGGGCGCATTCCCTGCCTCGTCGAGCACGTAAACACCGTCGTGACGCCCGGCAAAACCGTCGACGTCATCGTGACCGACCACGGCATCGCGGTAAACCCGAACAGGCAGGACCTGATAAAGAGCTTCCGGGATTCCAATCTGCCGCTTTGCACCGCCGAGGAGCTCAAGGACAAGGCCGAGCGGATCGTCGGCAAGCCCGACCGCATCGAATATACCGACAAGATAGTCGGCGTGGTCACCTATCGCGACGGATCGGTCATCGACCTCGTGCGACAGGTGAAAGAATAACAGGAGGTTTACATATGATTAAACTGTATGACGGCGGCGTATATCTTGTAAACGGCACGGAGATTGTCGAGGACAGCCAGGAAGGCGCCGCAAAGCTTAAGGCAATGACGGGAGGGGTACCCGACCGCGGGGAAGGCAGAAAGGGCACGATGGCCTACTCGATCCTCAAGGCCCACAACACCTCCGACAGCATGGAAAAGCTCAAAATCAAATTCGATTCGATGACCTCCCACGACATCACCTTTGTGGGAATTGTCCAGACCGCCAGGGCCAGCGGCCTGCGGGAGTTTCCAATCCCCTACGTGCTTACGAACTGCCATAACAGCCTCTGCGCCGTCGGCGGCACGATCAACGAGGACGACCACATGTTCGGCCTGTCGGCCGCGAGGAAATACGGCGGAATCTATGTGCCCCCGCATATGGCGGTCATGCACATGTACATGCGGGAAATGATGGCGGGCTGCGGGAGGATGATCCTCGGCAGCGACAGCCATACCCGCTACGGCGCTCTCGGCACCATGGCGATCGGAGAGGGCGGCGGCGAGCTTGTAAAGCAGCTTCTGGAAAAAACCTATGACATTTCCTATCCGCGCGTGGTGTGCGTTTATCTGACCGGCCGGCCGCAGCCGGGCGTCGGCCCGCAGGATGTCGCGCTCGCGATCATCGGCGCGGTTTTCCAAAACGGCTATGTCAAAAACAGCGTGATGGAGTTCGTGGGAGACGGCGTCTCAAGCCTGCCCACAGATTACCGCAGCGGCATCGACGTGATGACGACGGAGACCGCCTGTCTCACCTCCATCTGGAGGACGGACGACGACACAAAGAGATTTTTCGAGGATCACAGGCGCCCGGAGGACTACCGCGAGATATCGCCCGCCGATGTCGCTTATTACGACGGCATGGTTTTCGTCGACCTTTCCACGGTAAAGCCGATGATCGCGCTGCCGTTTCACCCGTCGAACGCCTATGAAATCGAGACGCTGAACCAGAACCTTGGGGACATCCTGCGCGAGGTTGAAAAGCAGGCGCAAAGCGTCCTTGAAAACCCGGACGTCGAATTCAATCTGACCGATAAGATTGAAAACGGCCGGCTGAAGGTCGACCAGGGGATCATCGCCGGATGCGCCGGCGGCACCTACTCTAATGTGATGGCGGCGGCCTCCATACTGAAAGGGCACAGCGTCGGCAGCGGGGAATTCGCGCTGTCGGTCTATCCGTCCAGCCAGCCGGTAATGCTGGAACTGACCAGAAACGGCACTGTGGCCGAGCTGATGCAGTCGGGCGCCATTATCCGCACCGCGTTTTGCGGCCCGTGCTTCGGCGCGGGAGACGTGCCCGCGAACAAGGCGCTCAGCATACGCCATACGACCCGCAACTTCCCCAACCGCGAGGGCTCCAAGCCGCGCAACGGGCAGATCGCGTCGGTCGCGCTCATGGACGCGCGCAGCGTCGCGGCCACCGCGCGAAACGGCGGGTATCTGACGCCCGCGACCGAGCTAAGCGGCATTTCCTACGATATCCCGCCCTACCGCTTTGACAACACACCGTATGCAAGCCGCGTTTACGACGGTTTCGGCCACGCCGAACCGGATTATCCGCTTAAATACGGCCCGAATATCGTCGACTGGCCGCCGATGCCCCAGCTTGAGAAAGACCTGCTGATGAAGGTCGTATCCTATATCACCGACCCGGTCACCACCACCGACGAGCTGATCCCCTCGGGCGAGACCTCCTCCTTCCGTTCCAATCCGATCGGCCTTTCGGAATTTGCGCTGTCGCGCAAGGACCCGTCCTATGTCGGGAAGGCCAAGGCGGTGCAGAAGGTGGAGAACGCGCGCTTAAACGGCGAAAATCCGGAAAGCTCCTCCCCGGAACTTAAAGAGGTGTTCTTGAAAATACGCTCGATTGCCGGATGCGAAGGCGTCGACCCGATGAAAACCACCATCGGCTCGACGATCTACGCCGTAAAGCCCGGCGACGGAAGCGCCCGCGAGCAGGCGGCAAGCTGTCAGCGCGTGCTGGGCGGCAGCGCAAACATCGCGCGGGAATACGCGACAAAACGCTACCGCAGCAACCTGATAAACTGGGGCATGATCCCGTTTATAACAGACGGCGAGCCCGAGTTTGGAAACGGCAGCTATCTCTTTGTGCCCGACGTCCGCGATGCGGTCGGGAAGGCGCCCGCGCAGATAGACGCGTATGTGATCGGCGGTGAGGTAAAAAAGATCCGTCTTTCGCTCGGCGAGCTGACGGCCGATGAAAAACAGATCATCCTTGACGGATGCCTGATCAATTTTAACGCCAAAGCGCTCAAAGGGCGCTGAAATCGCGGGAGTTTCCCCGATAAAAAACCACCGGCCTCAATGAACTGCTCCGCGGATCAGTTCACCGGTCGGTGGTTTATATAAAGCGAAGCCGCTTTTGGCGCGACAAAAGCGCAGATGCTGTACACCCGGCAGCGGTGTCCGGCATCTGCGTTTATTTCTTTTGCGTGAATCGCCTATTTGTTTTCCACGTCCCAGAACCTTGCTTTGGGATCGGTGAGCCATTCGTGCGCGGGATCGTCGATCCGCGTTTTTTCCCAGGGGTTTCCGGGAAGATGGCGGATGCCCCAGACGTAGCAGCAGGGATAGCCGGGGGCCGCGACCACGGGGTGGATTCCCTCCGTGATGACGGACAGCCCGAAGTGGTGCAGCTCGGTGATCCGGCCGTCCACCCAGCCGGCGCCGAAGCCCTGGGGCTTGTCAAAATAGAAAAAATAGACTTCGGGCTGGGGATGGTGGTGGGGAGGATAACTGGACCATTTTCCGGGCAGATTGACGACCTCGCCCAACACCATGTTCGAATACGGCGCGTTTTCGTAATCGAAGCAGGTCCTTACGTCGCGCTTGATGCAGCCGCCGCACTCTCCGTCGGCGCCGCGCCGCCATGTATCCGTCTCCTCGGGGCGATACATATGAGCGGGAAATTTGCTGTCGTTATACGTTTTCTGGACGTATACCTCGCAATGATCATGCGCGGTGATCGTGCAGACGTCACCGGCGCAGATATGCAGGCACCACGGATTGCAGTCGAAGGGATTGGGACGCTCAATTTCAATTGTTCCCTCGCTGTAAGAAACGGTCATTTTCCCCGAAAACAGAATCCACGCCACCTCCTTCAGCGGCTCGGAAAAGGTGTGGCTGTCGCCGTCCTCCATAATCAGCAGGGCGACATCCATCATGCTCCCCTCGCCGTTGTTCTCGTCGGCGCTTAAATAGCGGTTGTACCCGCGTACCGGTTGTTTTTCTATATACATTGTTATGACCATTCCTTTCCGCTTTCTCTGAAGCTTTCAGTAAAAGGCCGGAAAAACCGCCGGCCGCTTTCATGGCCGACCTTCGGGTGTATGCCCGGCCGATATTCACAGGTTTTCGTTAAGGATCCTGCGAAGGAATTCGCCGCCCGCGCGAGCCTCCCCGACCAGCCTCGGAAGATCGGTGCCGCCGCTTAAGTCGCGCCACACGCGCGTGCGTTTTGCGTTATGGGCGGCTGTCAGCACAAACGGCTCCATCACGACGGCGCCCTTGTAGGCGGCGGAATTTAAGGCTTTGGCGATCATGTCCCAGTTCATATGGCTTTCACCGACGCCCGGAATCCTTCTGTTGGATTCGCCGGCGTGGAAATGGCCCAGCCTTCCGCTTTCGCCGGCATAAGCGATGGCGGAAAACATGTTGTCTTCTTCAATATTCATGTGGAACGTATCGAGATGGACCTTGGCGCGCGGACTTGCGATCTCTTCGGCAAAGGCGACCGCCTCTTTGGCGGTGTTGAACAGAAACTGCTCGTATCGGTTGACGACTTCAAAGCAGTAGTCGACGCCGTTTGCCTCCGCAGCCCTCATGATTTTTTTAAGGCTCCGGATGCTCAGCTCCCGGGCTCTTTCCTTTTCCTCCGGAATGTCCGCGTACGGCTCGGGCACGCGCAGCCACGCAGAGTAATTGAGCCCGGACCAGACGGCCATTTCAAGGGCGTACATCCTGTCGAGCACCTGTATGCAGTATCGGACGCCGGCCTCCCGGATCTCCTCCGAATCGGACGAGATATCGTTTGTCGGGTCCAGGCCCCCGTTGAGCGTCAAGGTCATGCCGTGCTCCCTGGCCCTGCGTAGCAGTTCATGGCATTCGGCGTCGGACAGCCTGAGAAGCCACGCGGGATTGAGCTCCATGACTTCAAGTCCCGCCGCGTGTGTAAGCTCCAGCATGGAAAAAATATCGTGCGCCTTGCTCGTCCCCCAAAAGTAGCCGATATGCAGCCCGATCTTGTTCATTTCTCCGTCACCCCGCCTTGACGGCGTCCTTTACGGCCGCCGCAATATGCCCGCCTGTCATTCCGAAGCGTTCAAGCAGATAGCCGACCTGACCGACCTCACCGAAGGAATTGCGGATGCCGATGTGTTTAAAAGGGACGCCGACGGCGTTTTCGGCAAGCACCTCCGCCACGGCGGAGGCGACGCCTCCGGTTGTGAAATGATTCTCGGCGACAACGATCGCCTTCGTCTCCCGGGCGCAGCGGAGGATCAGCTCCTTGTCGATGGGCTTTATGCTGACCAGGTCGACGACTCTTGCGGACACGCCCTCCTTGCAGAGCGATTCGGAAGCAATCAGCGCCTGCTCCATCATCAGCGCACCGCTTGCAAGGATCGTCGCGTCCGCGCCGTCGCGCACGACGACGCCCCTGCCGATCTCAAATTCCGAGTCTTTTTCATATACCTTGATCGTCGGCTTGCGGTGCATCCGGATGTAAAACAAGCCTTCGGTTTCGGCCGCCTTGCGTATCGCCCACCCCATCTGAACGGCATCGCTGGGCTCCAGGATGGTGATATTGGGGATGGGGCGCAAAATAGCGATATCCTCCATGGCCTGATGGGTCCCGCCGTTGAGCTCGCCCGTGATTCCGGGGTCCGAGCCGACGATCTTGACATTGGCGTGGCTGTAAGCGCAGGATATGTAGATCTGATCGCACGGACGCCGGGTCGCAAAGGTGGCGAAGGTATGGGCGAAGGGGACGTACCCGACGACGGAGAGCCCCGCCGCGATAGAGATCAGCGATTGCTCGGCAATCCCGACGTCGATCGTCCTGCCCGGGAATTCATTCTTGAAGCCGGTCATGCCGCCGGCGCCCATCAGGTCGGCTTCCAAAGCGACGATTTTATCATCGAGCCTGGCGAGCTCCCTCATGGTCTCGGCATAGGCGCTTCGCATCTCGACGGAATCCATTTCATGCGTACTCGCGATTTTGAACATAATTATGACCATTCCTTTTTATAGTCATTTTGTGCATGTGCTGCGGTTTGAGCGGTCAACACGCACGTAAATCTTGTGGTCGTTTAGGCTTTTCACCTCAAGGTCACAGTGTTTTTCTTAAAAGTTCAATTTCATCCTGCAAAACGGAAATCGGCTCAAGGATATCGGCCTCCGATATGTTTTTGACATAATGGGATTCCACTTTGTTTTCGTATTTCGCCCATCCCTTTGCCTTTACGGTATGCAGGTTTACAAACGCGGGAACGCCCGCCTTTTTGCACAGCGCGATCGCCGCGGTGATCGCCTCCGCGTCGTGGCCGTCCACATCGACGACGTACCAGCCGAATTCGGAGACTTTTTTTGAAATATCGCCCAGCCCCACGACGTCGTTTGTGGCGCCGTCGATCTGCAGGCCGTTGTGATCGGCAAAGACAATGAAGTGATCGAGACAAAACTGCGGCGCGAGCAGCATGGCCTCCCAGACGGAGCCTTCGTCCATTTCGCCGTCGCCGATAATGCAATATGTATCGCTGTCACGCCCCTGGAGCTTGTTCCCGAGGGCAATGCCCACCGCCGCGCCGATCCCCTGCCCGAGCGAGCCCGCCGTCATATCGACGCCAGGCGTTTTGCAGCGGTCGCAGTGGCTCGGCAGCTTTGTGCCGGGCTGATTCAGCGTTTTCAGCATCTCCAGCGGGAAATAGCCCTTAAGCGCCAGAGCCGCGTAAAGGACGGGGCCGGCATGGCCCTTTGAAATCACCAGATAGTCTCTGTCCGGACAGTCCGGCTTTTTAGGGTCGATCCTCATGGCTCCGGAATAGAGAACGGCGAGCAGATCGGCGAGGTCCAAGGCGCCGCCTAAGTGGCCGCTGCCGATTTCAGCGAGCTCCTTTAATGTCTCAATCCGGATTTCATTCGCAAAAATTTTTGTTTGATTGATCTTCTTTATATCCATTCCGAGAATTCCTTTCCAAAGAGTGCCTTTCGGTTTGCGTTCTTCTCGTCCCCCGCAATATAATCTTCCGGAAGCGGTATTGCGGATGCATATCCGCCCGCCGCATCCGAAAAATCAGGAGAGCAGGTTGGGCACGAACAGGGTAATCTGCGGCAGAAAAGACAATATTTCCATGATCAGTATCAAAACGCCGATGTACGGCAGCACTTCGCGCGAATAATCCTCAATCCTGCAGCCCGTGATCGTGCAGGTCGAAAACATCTGAGTTCCGAACGGCGGAGTGATGCCCGCTATTGTCAGATTGATGCAGATGATGATGCCGAAGTGGATCAGATCGATGCCCATGGCCTGCGCGGCCGGAACCAGCAGAGGCGCGAGTAAAATCATCGCCGCGCCGCCGTCAAAGAAACAGCCGATGAGCAGCAGTAAAATATTCACCACGATGATGAACACAAACGGTGATGAGATGTTTTTGATAAGCGCTTCGGAAATCAGCATGGGGATTCTTTCCCATGTCAGATACGAAGAAAACGCCGACGCGCCGGCCAGAATCATCATAATACCGGCTGTCCCCGTGACGGACTCCAGAAGGATATCCTTCACATGGCTGAGTTTCAGTTCCTTATATATGAACGCGCCGACGATAACCGCATAAATGATGCAGATCGCCCCGGCCTCGGTAGGCGTGAACATACCGTAGCGAAGCCCCATGATAATGCCGAAAGGAACAAACAGCGCCCACAGCGCTTCTCTCAACGCTTTCAAAAATTCCTTCGGAGTGGCTCTTTGCACCCTGGAGGATCTGTAATTTCGCTTTTTGGAAATGAAATGATTCGTGATCATCTGCCCCGCCATGATGATCAGGCCCGGAACATATCCGGCGTAGAACATCTTGGCGACGGAGACATTCGAAGCCATGGAATACAGGATCAGACAGATTCCGGGCGGGATGATCGGCGTGATGCAGGACGACGCCGCGGTCACGGCGCAGGAGTAAGCCTTGCTGTAGCCCAGACGCACCATCTGCGGCACGAGGATTTTGGAGTCCATCGCGGAGTCGGCTATCGCGGAACCGGACAACCCGCCCATCATTGTGGAAAGGACGATATTGACATGTCCCAGGCCGCCGACTAAATGCCCCACCATCAGATCGGCAAGCCCCAATAACCTTCTCGTAATGCCGGAATAGTTGAATACGGCACCGGCGCAGGTAAAAAACGGGATCGCGAGATAAACAAACGAGGAATTCGCCGCGACCATCGGCTGACACATCGTCGTGATATTCATGGCGTTCGGTCCCCACAGGTAATACATGGCCGAAGCAATGATCAGCGAAAAAGCAATCGGTATCCTCAGCGCGAAAAGGATAAACATGAAAAAAATCGGGAAAATCGACCAAAAGCTCATTAATCCACTCTCCTTAGAAGAATCCGGGAATACTACGAACGGAATTCCAGGGCAACCTCTTCAATTTGTTCGCCTTTGATGGTCATGATCAAAAACTTCAGAGAATATCCTGCCAAAATGATGCATGCGAGCGGTATTGAGATATCGTAATAGAAATATGGGATGTGCAGGCTCGGGCTTTTGCGGACCCATGCGTTCATCGCAAACACATAGCCCCAGACGACCAGGCAGGAAGTGATAGCCAGCAATATCGAATAATTGAATATCAGGGCCACTCTTTTGACCTTGGGGGACATATGATTGACAAGCGCGTCGATGGCGGTCAGCCCCTGATAACGGTATAAGATGGCAACGCCGAAGAACACCGTCCAGTTAAATAACAAGTAAGCCAGTTCCTCGGCCCAGTTAAACGACAGATTAAAGACGTAGCGGGAAAAAACATTCATTGAGATCAAAAGCACCATGCCGATAAAGGCGGTGCTGCTGATGATCTTCGCCGTCATATCCACAATCGATTCAAGTCTGCTTGCTTTTTGCTTCATAAAAACCTCCATTCGCTCCGCGCACAAATTGATCATCAAAAACCTCACAGGCGAATGGAGGTTTTTTTGGCATGTGCTGCGGTTGCCGTTTTCGGCGAGCGGCACGCCTTTATTAATTTGTCAGTGTGATTTTTCACACTAACCTCCATTCGCTCCGCGCACAGATAGTCATCGTTTTTTAAACGTCAGAGGACGATTGAAACCGCCTTTTGCCGCCTTCGGCACTTTTGCAAAAAGTCCAAAAAGCAACGTCCCACGTCCCGCAGAACGTTGCCTTTCCGACCAGATCCGTTTACTTCTTGCGGGAGCTTTCAAGAACTTCCTGCAGCTTTTCATAGACGCCCGGCGTCCAATCGGGGAAGTTATTCGGGATATCCTGAGCGGCCTGAATGAATTCGGCCTTATCGATCTCGGTGATGGTAACGCCCTCGGCTTTCAGCTTCTCCATATATTCGTCCTGCACGCCGCCGGACAGCTCAAGGAATTCTTCCATATAGTCGTAAGCGACCTTGTCCAGACCCGCGCGGGCTTCCTCCGGCAGGGCATGGTAGACCTCGGAGGACATTGCAATCGCGGTGTAACCGATCAGATGCTCCGTTTTTGTGATATATTTCAGAGTCTCATACCATTTCTGAGAATAAAAGACGGAATAAACGCCTTCGGCGCCGTCGACGACGCCCTGGGAGAGCGCCTGATAAACCTCGCTCATGGGGATATTGGTCGCATTGCCGTTCAATACGCCGACAACCGCATTCCACATGGTGGTGGAAGCGCAGCGGATCTTCAGCTTGGAAACGTCCGCGCGGGATGCGACGGGATTTTTGGTGAACAGATTGCGGGTGCCTTCGTAGTTTAACGCGATAAGATGCAGCCCTTTTTCCTCGAGCTGTGAACACAGATCCTTAAACACATCGGAGTTCCACAACACGAGACCCTCTTCGGGCGCCTGAATCAGATAGGGAGACATGACCGCGGCGAAATCGGGGACATAGTTTGCAAGATAAGCGACGTCGCAGTCGGCGATGACAGGCTCGCCCTGCGAAGCAAGCTCCAGCACGTCCGCTGTTTTGCCCAGACTTTCGGAAAGATAGATCTGTGTTTTGACGGTGCCGTTCGTCGCTTCCTCGACATCCTGGAAGAAACGGCCGTACCACTCGTACTGGGGGTCGGTGTTGGATTTGACAAGATTGAACTTCAGAGTGGTCGGGGCGACGGCGGCATCGGTCGTACCGGCGCTTTCGGTCGGAGAGCCGCAGGCGGAAAGCGCAATTACCATCAGGCATGAAAGAATCAGGGACAGAAACCTTTTCATTTTCATAAACCTCCTTATATTTATAATCACAGTTTTTATGTGACTATTTTTAATAACGACCCGCGCTGTGAAACACATGCTGAATCTTGTGGGACACCCGCTCATGGACCATTTCGCGGCCCGCTCCGATGTAGTGGCGGTAATCGATGTCGGAGGGTTTCCGGATTAAATAGCTGCGTATCGCGCCCGTCATTGCCAGCCTCAGATCGGTGTCCACATTGACCTTGCACACGGCCATGGCGGATGCGCGGCTGAGCATATCCTCCGGGATCCCGACGGCGCTTCCGATGGCACCTCCAAACTCATTGATTGTGCGCACGTCGTCCTGGCTCACGCACGAGGCCCCGTGCAGCACAATGGGAAACCCGGGGAGCAGGCGGCCGACCTCCGCCAATATGTCAAATCTCAGCTGCGGGTTTTGGCCGGCTTTGAATTTATAGGCGCCATGGCTTGTCCCGATCGCAATCGCCAGGGAATCGACGCCCGTCTTTTCGACAAAATCACGCGCCTGTTCGGGATCGGTATATACGACCTCCATTCCGCTCACCCCGTCTTCGATGCCGGAAATGGTGCCGAGCTCGCCCTCCACAACGACACCGTGCGCATGCGCGTAATCGCAGACGGCTTTGGTCAGTTCAACATTTTTTTCGTATTCGCGGTGCGACCCGTCGATCATCACCGAGGTAAAGCCGGCGGCGATAAATTCCCTGGCCGTTTCGAGATCCTCCCCATGGTCCAAGTGCAGCGCGACGGGAAGCCCCGAAAGCTTTGCCGCGTGCTCCGCGATCGCGGCGATGTATCCTAAGTCCGCGTATTTCCCCGTGAAGGGCGACGCCTGCAAAATGACGGGGGAACGAAGCTTCGCGGCCGCCCCGACGACTCCCTGGATCAGTTCCAGATTGTTGATATTAAACGCCCCGACGGCATAATGCTTTTCATATGCGTCTTTGAACATATCCTTTGTGGTAACGAGCAGTCCCATGATTCAATCACACTTTCCTATAACTTGCCCATTTTGCGGACGCAATCCGCCCGAATGCAGGCACCGCATTATTGGCTCGTTTTTTTATTTGCCGATGTCGCGCAGCAGAACCTCGGCGGACGGCATGCCGCCTGTCGCACCCGGTACCCGCAGCGTACGCGCCGCCGCCGCGCTCGCGAGCAAAGCGCTTTCGTACATGTCCATGCCGAGCACCTGGCCGCTTAAAAACCCGGCGACAAAGGAATCCCCCGCGCCCACGGTGGATTCGATCCTTTCGACGGGAAACGGTTTAATAAAGTATTCCTCTTTGAAATCGGTCACATAGGCTCCCCGGCTTCCCATTTTTACCGCGAAAACCTTCATCCCGAACCGCCCGAGCATCTTCCTCATTTCCCGCACATCAGTCTCCCCTGTAATTTCGACCGCCTCGTCGTAGCTTGGCAAAAACAGATCGGTGTGATACAGGGTCTGTTCAATCCGGGAAAGCCAGCTCCCCTTTCGGTTTGATACCGTGTCGACACAGGTTAGAAGCCCCATTTCACGGGCAAGCTTAAAAGCCGGTATCACTCCGCCGTCATCCAGATTCGGCAGACGATAATACCCGTTTAAGCTGAGCACCTTTGCCCCCTCAAGGATTTCCCTTGTCAGCTGGTCCGGGTACAGATCCTGAAAAACCTCCGTGTTGGACAAAAAATGGCGTTCGCCGTTCGGCTCAACCATGACGATGCTGGTCGCGGTGCCGAACCGTTCGCTTTCACGGATGCAGGATGTATCTACGCCGTGCGAATCGAGATACTGTCTGACCAATATGCCGTTTGTGTCCTTGCCGACGGCGGAAACAATGGCCGTATCCATTCCGATCGCCGCGGCGTTGCAGGCGACGTTGCAGGCGTCGCCCCCGGGCAGAACAATGACCCTTTCGACGGGCATGGAATCTTTGTCAAACAAATTCCTGGAGACGGGTTTCACAATAATATCGCACACCAATAGCCCCATGCAGATAATATCCATTTAAGCTACAAATCCATTCTTTATAGACTCTATCTTTTATACTGCCCGCTCCGACCATGGAAACGGAATGCGCGTTTATTTCCAGCCGCCCAGGCCGAGGAATCCGTTGGTTTTGGCTGTGCCGGATTTTGAATCCGGCTGCATTCTGAGCGCGGCGCGGACTGCGTCTATGGTTTCCGGAATCGTAACGGATTCCTGCGGGATGTTGATCGCGTACATGATGTCGTCGCCGCTTTCCACGATGCTGTCCTCCCACAGACCGATCTCATACATGTCGCCGCGCGGATTGCCGAGGTCGCGCGCATAGCGGAAAAAGCTGGCGTTGCCGAGAAAACCGTCGTCGATCCGGACTACCCGGATGCGTTCGTGGCCGCGGAAGGCCTCCAGCGCCTGCTCGCGGGTGATTTTCCCGTTTCTTCCGTGGGCGACGACGGTGATGATATGCCCGTGCGTGACCGGGGTATGTACAAGAATGCCGGTTGCCTGGATGTGCGGCATAATGGTCATCAGGTCGACCGCCTGGTGGGAAGGGGCCTTGTCGATCTGCAGCGCGTTGGTGAGCCCCCGGTGATAATCGCCGGGATCCGCCACGCGGCGGATGATGGTTATGGCTACCCGGTCGACGCCATACCGGCGGTCAAGGCAGTCAACGCTCCGGATCAGGCCGGTGGTGTTGCAGCTTGTCAACTTCAGGTAATCCGCGCCAAGGCCTTTTTCGTAGTTGGCATAACCGTGGAAAAACACGTCCGCCACCGAGTTCTTCTCGCCCCCCTGGAAAATGGCCTTGACCCCGGCCTTTTCATACAGCATCTTGTTTTTGGCGCCTACGCCGCCCGGGGCGGAATCGAGCATGATGTCCACCTTGCCCAGGAGGTCGCCGAAAGAGCCCGACACCGGAATCCCCAGCCTGTCGAACTTTGTCCTATCGGCTCCGTCCACAAGATAGAGGTTATAGGGCATGCCTTTTTCCTTCAGGGCGCGGATGGAGAGGGTCGGCTCCAGGTCGACAATTCCGACGAGCTCCATATCGCCCTGGCGGACGACCCCGTCGGCCAGCCTCTGGCCGATCACTCCGTAGCCCGCAACGCCTACTTTGATCTTTTTCATGGTTAGATCCCTCACAAACAATTAAAAATCATATCGTTATCGTACGTTGCCGTACATTTTTCGATTGCATCCATAAAATGGTCATGTCTTGACAATGTTTTTATTAGTTTGTCAAAAATATGTTAACATGCATGCATTTGGTTGTCAATAGCCAAGAGTTTGCCGACTTATGGGCAATAATTAACTAAATCATGAGAAGAAATTTGGTCAATACGGATATTTTGAGTATAATTTATAGCAAGTGTTGACTATTATTTTAACATTGTTTATAATTAATTTTGATTTATAAAATTTTTAAGGCAAGGAGCCTGCGCCGGGATGAAGTTTACCAGATTGAGCAGTATGGAAGAATATATATTAAGCCGTGATTTCGTCTCTCTGGATGAACTGTGCAGCGTATTCGGAAAATCGAAGAGTACCGTCCGCCGGGATGTAAGCGATTTGGTTTCAAACGGGCTGATCGAAAAGGTATACGGCGGCGTTAAGGCGGTCAAGCATTCCCGGAAGCTGGTATCGTTCTCGGAGAGGATCATCAAGATGCCCGACGAGAAGCTGGTGATCGGTAAGCTTGCGGCCGAGTATGTCGAGGACGGGGACATTATTTTTATTGACTCGGGCACCACCACATTGAATATGATCCCTTTTTTGGCGAATGTGGGCAATATCACCGTGCTGACCAACAGTATGTATGTTATCAACCGGTGCATGGAGTATCCGAACCTTAAAATCATTTCATTCGGCGGCCTATTAAACCTTGAAACCGCCTCCTTTACCGCCGATTACTGTTCGCTTGACCACATCAAGAGATTCAACATCAGAAAGGCCTTTATGGCGGCCACCGGCGTCAGCATCGAAAACGGGGCAACCAACGCCTCCCCCGGTGAAATGAACATCAAGAACCTGATTACCAAAATAAGCGATACCTGTTTTCTGCTGGTGGACGCGACAAAATTCGATCGTTCGGCCCTTTTGACCTATGCGGATTTGCCTGATTTCAGGTATGTGATTACGGACCGGAAACCGCCGGATACATATATTTCGTTTTTCGCAGAGCACAATATCATCTGTCGTTTTTGAACTTGGGACGCTTATCGGATCCATCAAGACAGCCGCTTTCCGATTAGAGAAAACGGCTGTTTTTTGCTATGCAAAAAACGATAAGGCGCGCGGCACGCTTTGGCGCATGAGGTCATTGCAAAACAAAAAACCCCTGTTTTACAGATTTCGCTCTGAAA
Organism: Clostridiales bacterium UBA6114; assembly: GCA_002423435.1. Classification (GTDB taxonomy): domain Bacteria; phylum Bacillota; class Clostridia; order Oscillospirales; family Butyricicoccaceae; genus UBA6114. The sequence goes on along the minus strand of DIWE01000009.1, from coordinate 206,820 downwards.
AACAGGGATTTAAAGAAATTATTCAGCCTTTAGCCGATCTACCCGCTTTTGCGGTTGCCGGTCATTTTTCTCTCAAGCATGCGGCCGATCAGGCGCGAGCCCAAGCTGAACACAAAAACCATGACGACCAGAACCGCCGCCGACAGGTCGGCGATCTGCGCGGCGTTCTGGGCGAGCGATTCGGTCCGGGACGCCCAGATATGCAGCGCCAGCGTCTCTCCCGGCCGGATCGGATTTAAGGGGGAGGTCGGGCTCGTGATGTTCCAGTTTCGGAAGTTTACGTCCGTACCCATGCCCGCCGTGTACAGCAAAGCGGCCGCCTCGCCGAAGCCGCGCCCCGCGGCCAGGATGATGCCCGTAATGATTCTCGGCAGGGAAGCCGGCAATAGTACGCGCGCGATAGTCTGCCAATGGGTCGCGCCGACGCCGAAGCTGCCCTCCTTGTAGGCCGGCGGCTGGGAGCGAAGCGCGTCCTCGGTCACCGTTGTGATCAGCGGGAGGTTTAGGATGGATACCGTGAGCGCGCCGGCTAAAAGGTTCCACTTAGAGTGGGTCATAACGATAAAGACAAGATATCCGAAAAGACCGATTACAATCGACGGCAGCGAGGAGAGCGTTTCGATGCAGGTCCGCAAAAAATCGGACAGGCGCCCGGCCTTTGAGTACTCGGCCATATAGATCCCTGCCGCGATGCCGACGGGCACGCAGATCAAAAGCGAAAGGAAAACGAGATAGACCGTGTTGAAAAGCTGGACCCCGATCCCGTTGTCGTTAAAGCCCAAAAGCTCCGGCGTGAAGGCGGCCGCGCCCTTATAGAGGATGTAGCCGGTAAATGCCGCGAGAAGCAACAGCATGAAAATCGCGAGACCGTAAAGCGCCGCCGTCGCGATTTTGTCATGAAGCTTTGCCCTGTTGCGGGATTTCGTCGTCATCTGCGCACCTCACTCCTTTTGGATATGAATCGTACGATCAGTATAAACAGAAATGAGATCAGGAGGAGAAACAGGGCCATGGTCCAAAGAGCGCTGTTGAACTCTCCGCCGTTTGCCGTGTTGCCCATGTCCGCCGCGATCTCGGCCGTTAAGTTATACGTCGGCGACAGAAGGCTTTTCGGAAAGGCCTGCATTTTGCCGATGACCATCGCCACGGCGAGCGCTTCCCCGAACGCGCGCGCGAGGCCGAGAATCACGCCGGTTAATATGCCGGGCATGGCCGACGGCAGCAAGATCCTTCTGATGAGCTGCCAGCGTGTCGAGCCGAGCCCGTAGGAGGCCTCTCTGTATTCTAAGGGCACGTTGCGGATGGCGTCGGCCGAAATGCTCGCAATCGAGGGGAATATCATGACCGAAAGCACGATCGCGCCCGCGAGCACGCTGAAGCCGTACTGCAGATGAAAGATCGACGCGATCGCCGGCACGAGTATCGTAAGCCCGACCCAGCCGTAAACGACCGACGGGATTCCGACGAATATTTCGATGACCGGCTGCAACACGCTTTTGCTGAGCTTCGGCGAAATCTCCGACATAAAGAGAGCGACCCCGATGCCGAACGGCGCGGCGATCAGAAGGGCCAGAAAGCAAATGACAAGCGAGCCGACGATGAAAATCGCGGCGCCGACCGTCCCCCCGCCCTTAAAGTCGTCCGCGGGCCGGAAGTTTGCCGAAAAGATGAATTCAAATACGCTGTGCCCATAAGTGGTGAAGGTCGCCATGCCCTTGTACAGGAGGAACGCGCCGATCGATATCGTGATCACGATAATAAAGAAACCGCAGAACGTAACCGCAAAGCGGCCCAAATATTCTTTTCTGATTTTATCCGACATTACATTTCTCACAGCCTTTTCCTGTGGGGAAAGGCCGGCGGTTTTTACCCGCCCGGCCTTTTTGCTCCATATGATGATATTTAAGGAGGTTTCGCGGTTTAGCTGTTCTCAGCGGGAGACCTGCATTTTGCCAAAGACGCCGTATCCGAGGGTTTCCATGCTTTTGCCGAACTCATCCGACACCATGAAGTCAAGGAAGGCTTTGACGGCGCCCGTAGCTTCCCCGTAGGTGTACATGTGCTCTTCGCCCCAGCATTTGTATGTGCCGTTGTAGATGTTGTCAAGGGTCGGCTCGACGCCGTCGATGTTTAAGGTCTTGACCTTGTCGTTTCCGATGAGATAGGACAAAGCGAGGTAACCGATTGCGCCTTTTGTGGAGGCAATGTTCGTGAGAAGGGTGCCGGAATCGTCGCTTTGCAGGGTTGTCGTCATTTCCTCGTTGTTGTCAAGCGCGAACTCTTTGAACAGCGCCCGCGTGCCGGAGGAAGACGGACGCCCGATGACCGTAATCGCCTCGTCCTGGCCGCCTACGTCTTTCCAGTTTGTGACCTTGCCTGTGAAAATCGAGATCAGCTGGTCGGTCGTCAGATTTGATACGCTTACGTCGGGGTTTACCACCGCAGCCACGCCGATGACGCAGACCTTGTGGTCCACAAGCTTCGCCGCCTGCTCGGGCGTCAGCTTGGATTCGGCCGGAACGTCGGAGTTGCCGATATCGATCGACTGCTGGGCGACCTGGTTTAAGCCCGTGCCGGAGCCGCCGGCGTTTACCGTGATGGAAACATCGGGATTTGAAGCCTTAAACTCTTTCGCCGCAAAATCGACGAGCGGGGCGAGGGCGGAAGAGCCCGCCGCCGTGATGCTGCCCGATATTGAGGGCGCGGCGCCTGTTTCGGACGTGCCGGTGCCGGGCGTGCCGGTAGCGGAGGTGTCGCCGCCGTTACCGCTGCAACCTGTCGCCAGCGCGCCGATTAAAGCGACGGCCGATATGACTGCAATTAATTTTTTCATGATCTTTTCTTCATCCTCCAATAATTTGTTGATTTTATTTTACAGGATCCGTCCTTTTTATGAAGCAAAGGAATGTATAATTCATGTAAAGAATGTGTAAAACGGGGCACTATGTCCGGGGTGCCGTCGAAAACACGATGTAAAACCCGGACAACGGGTGCAGGGGAGCCCCCTGTTTCGGATGCGGTCTGGAAAAATGGAATAAAAACACAAAAACCCTCGGTCCCCCGGCAAAAAACACTTTGAAAAGGTTGTGAAAAAGCAAAATTATGATATAATTATAAAATCGGCTGCCCCGGTAAGGCGCGCTTTTTGGACGGGGCGGAGAACAATTACCAAAAGAGCCGCTCCTGATATCCTCGGCCGGAAGTCTTTTGTCGGCAGGCTATAGGAAGGGACGGCCTTTTTCCTTTTTTGCGCCGGAAACGGTTCGGTGCAGGAAAGCGGATGGAGGACTTTCTTTGAGAGAGGCGACAATAAAATTTGATCGGTTTCTCGGCAAGCACATGGCGATCGTCATCATTGTGATGGTTGTTCTTGGATATGTTTTGCCAATGAAGCGGTATTCCTTTCAGAACCTTCTTCTGATTGTAATTTTTGGCATTATCTCCTTTTCAACCGCGACGGGGATCAGCTTTTCCACCTTCGTAGGCCAGCTGAAAAAGCCGTACTTAAGCCTTTATACGATTTTGCTCGTCCATATGGCCTGTCCGGTCACCGCCTTTTTGCTGGGGCATATCTTTTATCCGGGAAACATGGATGTGCGCACCGGCCTTTTGATCTCCGCCTCCGTGCCGATGGCGGCGACGACCCTTGTCTGGACGGCGATGAGCCGCGGAGAGGTCAGCCTTTCCATTCTGACCGTATCGATCGAGGCGATCATCGCCCCGGCGATTATTCCGCTTTGCCTGTGGGTTGTCCTGGGGAAAGCGGTGGAACTGAACTATATAGACATGATTATTCAACTGCTTTTTATGGTGACGATCCCGAGCTTTATCGGGATGTGGGTGCGAAATTATGCCGGGGAGGCGAAAATAAACCGGGTTTCCGTCTATTTAAATGCGTTGTCGAAATGTCTGATGCTGATGATCGCCTATATAAACTCCTCCTCCAGCCTTCCGGGCTTTACGTTTTCCCTGAGCACCATAAAGCTGCTGCTGGTTATTTTTCTGTTTGTGCTCTCAAATTATTCCGTGGGGTTTTTCGGCATGTCGGTATTTAAGGGCAGAACCTGGGAGGAACGCGTGGCCGGGCTTTTCTGCTGCGGGCTCAGAAACAACGGCTTCGCCATGATTATTGCGCTTTCCTATTTTGAACCGGCGACCGCGATCCCCCTGGCTTTTGTAATGATTGTGCAGCAGCCTTTTGCCGGGGTCATGAACCGGATCATATTGAAACGGAAGGAGAAAATGGACGCGCTGGCACAGGAGGCGGGCGGCTGAAAAATATGGATATGGTTTTATTTAAGCCGGGACAAATAACTATTGACATGTCTCGAAACATTCTATAAAATAATGGTAAAATCAATTACATATATTAACAATCCGTGAGCAAACGAATAGCTTTTTGCGATTTGGGAAGTGAAATCGAACCGGGGAAAATGACGTAAAATAAAAAATCGTGAAAGGCAAAACAGGGGAAACCCTGCGACGCAAAGCTAGAGGGTCTAAGTCTTATGTTTAAGATATGACTGCCAGTTGCCGCTGCAAATGAATTTGCAAGCGGTTTTTTTATTTTTAAATTCGATACGGGAAAGTATTGAGCGGGTGAGTCCGGGGCGCACGGTTTTGATTATGAAATAAATTCGAACGGGTACTTTGGGGTGCGATAAATGAAAATAAAAGACGGCTTTATGTTGAGACAGATTGTGGGCACCTGGCTTGTCGTACCGGTTGGCGAACGGGTCGTGGATTTTAACGGGATGATTACCCTGTCCGATACAGGTGCGTTTTTGTGGAAGCAGCTTCAGGAGGAGAAAACCGCCGGCGAGCTTATCGATTTGCTGATGGGCGAATACGAAGTGGAGAGGGAAACCGCCAAGGCCGATATCGAGGAGTTTCTGGACGAGCTGAAAAACAGGGGTTTAATAGAGCAACAGGCCTAGAATGCGGGTTTTTAATTTATGCCTGCAATTTTATTTAAATCGAGGCGTCCGGATGAAAGAAGAGATCAGCCTACAGCAGTTTCACAGGCAGCTGCAGAAAAAAGCGGCCGAGCAGGGCGTGCCGATTTTCGGAGGATTCGAGCTCACCCCGAGATGCAACTTAAGCTGTAAGATGTGTTATGTCAAATTTAAAGGCGCGGGGCCCGAACTGATGGAAACGGAGCTCACGGCCAGACAGTGGATCGAGCTCGGGCGTAAGGCGCGGGACAACGGCACGCTCGTTGTTTTTATAACGGGCGGGGAGCCGCTCATCCGGCAGGATTTTAAGGAAATTTATGAAGCGTTTTGCAGGCTGGGCTTCCGGCTCACCCTTTTAACAAACGCAACCCTGATTACCGATGAGCTCGCGAGATGGCTTTCGGCGATCCCGCCTGCCAGCGTTGACGTAACCCTGTACGGGGCTTCCGGGGATACATATTTTAATCTGTGCGGCGCGAGGGACGCTTACGACAGGGCGATAAACGGGATTGAGCTTCTGCTGAAATACGGAGTCAATACAAGAATCAAAACGACCATTGTAAAAACGAACCGGGAAGATTATAACGGAATCAAATCGATTGCGGATTCGTATCATCTGGAGCTATTAAGCAGCAATCTGATCCACGGCAACCGGGCAAACGGTATTGACGACTGCGCAAAGGTCAGGCTCTCACCCGGGGAAATGTACGATTTTAACGTCGACAGCGTCGAGGAATACGACTGCAAGCCGATAGATTTGCAGGGGATAAAGGATCGCTGCCGAGGCTTGCCCGCCATGGCCTGCATGGCGGCCAAATGCAGCTTCTTTATCAACTGGCGGGGCGAGATGACACCGTGCGCGCTGTTCATCACACCTGCGGTAAATTCTCTTGAAACGGATTTTCATGCGGCGTGGGATTTGCTCAGGCAAAAGGTCGGGGAAATCCCGTCGCCGGACAAATGCAAAAACTGCGACAAGCGCGCCTTCTGTCCGGTCTGCCCGCCGAGGCTTTATCTGGAGACGGGCAGCTTTGACGTGCATTCGGAATATCTGTGCGCGCTCGCTGAAGAAAAAGAGAAATTCGTAAGAAAGTTTTCGCCGACATATCAAAAAATTCATCAGGAGGGAAACATATGAAAAAGTCTTATCAAAAGCCCGTAATGACATTTATGCGGCTTCGCCCGGAGGAAAAATTGGCGGTCTGCGAGTGGCTGGTCGGATTTTCGACGTCGGGCAACAGCTGCCAGAAAACATGGGCGGAGGTAGCCGGATGGAGTGCCATATGCCAGGAAAATTACAATAACGCCCCCGTATCCGGAAGCTGAGTATCGGATAAACATGGATGATCTTGTTTCAGTATTTTATTGCGGATGTTCTTTTTCGGGTAGAGGTTGACGACAAATTTATAATTGCACACGACAATGCTTTCAGGCTCCAAAACGCGGAAAGCGGCTTTGCCGCCGGCGGAGCTTACATGAATGTATGCTGCAAGGTCGATTATGGGGTAAGCCATGGCAGTAATCCTGGTAAAAGCCCCATTTCGATTGAAAAGCAAGGCGATGCCTTCCGCATACTGATGTGCGATGAAAGTGGAGGGGGCGCGCATGTTGTTTGGGCGGATGAATGCTTTCAAAATGCGACCATAACCTCGTCCTTCGCGCAGAAGCTGCCCTTCGAGGGCAGCGCGGGGGAAGTCCTTTTCAGGACCACGATCCTTCTTCGGCAGGGAATTGTGATTCATTCGGCGGCTGTCGACTGTAGCGGGAGCGGCATTATCTTTTCCGCCCCCTCCGGTACCGGCAAAAGCACGCAGGCGAATTTGTGGCGAAAGCATAAGGGGGCGGTCGTCTTAAACGGAGACCGTCCGGCTTTGCGCGTGGTTGATGGTAGGGTCTATGTCTACGGCACGCCGTGGAGCGGGTCGTCGCCCGATTCCGTAAACAAAAGCTCTCCGCTCAAGGCGATTGTCATGCTCGAGCAGTCGGACGCAAACTCGATCAGGCAGCTTGAAAAACCGGAGGCGGTCCGGTATCTGATGCCGAGATGCTACCTTCCGTACGGCGTTGCCGACCTTTTGGAAAGAGCGGTTGACAATATGGATTCCATTATTGAAAGAGTCCCGGTGTATTTGCTCCGATGCCGCCCGGACGCCGAGGCTGTGGAGATCACGGGCAAATGTCTGAATTTGTAACGCCCTTGCTGGAAGTCAAGATGACGAGTATGGCTCCCGTGATCTTAGAGCTTTTTGGAATAGGAAAGGAAATCAGGCTGACCGTGACGGGCGGCAGCATGTACCCCTTCCTGAGAGGCGGCCGGGACAGCGTAATTCTCCAAAGCGCCGGGATGCGCAGACTGCGCCGGGGCGATATCGTATTGTTTGTCCGCCCGAACGGCCAGTATGTTTTGCATCGGATCATCAGGGCGCGCAAAGCCGGGCTTTACCTCCTGGGCGACGCGCAGACGGTTTCGGAGGGGCCGGTAGACCCTAAAAGCGTTGTGGCCGTGGTCAGAAGCGTCTGCCGCGGCGGCAGGGAAATCGAAACCCGCGGTCTTTTGTGGCGGGCGGCGTCGGCTTCCTGGATGCTTTTGTGGCCGGCGCGGAAGCTTTTGCTCCGCCTTGCCCCGAAAATCGCAAGGCTCAGACAGGTTTAGGCGGCTGAGCCGCTTTACCGTGGCCTGATAAAATGACAAAAACCGGCGCGCCATGTTTGATGGCGCGCCGGTTGGATTTTTAAAAGATATCCCTGCTTCGCTTAAAGAACACCCGGAATTTTTCCTCCGGCCGGCAAAACGGATATTGTCTGTTTTTAAGGTCCGCTTGACTCGGAAAGCAGCGGATACTATAATATATATGCAATACACATCTATATGTATTTTACATATAGATGCGCAAAAAAACAGCCCCGGCCTTTGCCCGCGAAAAACCGCCGGGGTTAGGGGCTCTGTTCTTTGCACAATTTCTGATAGGTACTTAAAAAGAATTCCAGATTTTTTCTGCGCTTCTCGATTTCAACCTTGAATTCCGAAAGCTTATGGAAGCCTTCGTCCGTGATTTCGTACCATTTCGTGGCCGGCCCCGGGTCCTCCGTTTTCCAGAAGGATTTGACAAACCCCTCTTTTTCCAGGTCCTGCAGTGTGCGGTAAATCACGGCGCTGTCGACGCTGTAGTTCGGCATCCGGCTGTAGAATACGTTTAATAAGGCCGAGCCGTATAAGCTGCCCTCGGCTAAAAAAAGCAGAATGTATGCGGGAAGAAACCGGTAGCCCCGGTGATTCTTTGGTTTCGGTTCCATTTGATTTTCTCCGTATCGGTCAAGTGTTTTGTATTTTTGTCATATGACAGTATTGCCGTCTTTTTTGCATATTAATATCATACAGCAAAATGTGCCGTGAAAGCAAGCGTATGCCTTTCACAGCCTCATTACGGAAAAGGAATGAGCGTTTTGGGGTATCTCGGAAAATACATAAAAAAATATTACGGGCTGTTTCTGCTCGCGATCCTGTTTTTGTCGGTCGAAGCCTTTTGCGACCTTCTGCAGCCGACGATCATGTCGAAAATTGTCGATGTCGGTATCTCTAACCGCGATCTGCGCTACGTTTTGGAGAAGGGCGCTTTGATGCTTACGGTGACGGGGCTCGGCGCGCTCGGCGCGGTCGGGCGCAACAATCTCTCAAGCCGCGTTTCCCAGCAGTTCGGCACCGAGCTTCGCTTCGACCTGTTTGCGAAGATCCAGACGCTTTCCTGCGAAAACGCCGGTAAATTCGATACCGCTTCTTTGGTCACCCGCCTTACAAACGACGTCATACAGACGCAGAACTTCGTAAACGGCACGATGCGCGTTTTTGTCAAGGCGCCGCTTCTTTGCCTGGGCAGCATTGTCATGGCGGTCGTCCTTGAGCCGAGGCTTTCGCCGATCATCGCGGTGACCGCGCCGGCGGTGATCCTGATCGTTTTCCTGAACACCCGTGTCTCCTACCCCCGTTTCAGGAAGGTCCAGCGCGCCATTGACGGCTTAAACGGCATGATGCGCGAATATCTGTCGGGCGTCCGCGTGATCAAAGCTTTTAACCGTTTTGATTTTGAGAAGGCGCGTTTTGCCCGCGCCAATGAGGCGCTTGTGGATGTGCAGGTCTCGGCGATGAAAACCATGGCGGTTTTTTCGCCGCTGAGCGCATTGGTGATCAATCTCGGGATCGTCGCCGTGCTGTGGGCGGGCGGTTATGCCGTCGACAGCGGTACCGTCGAGGTGGGCAGGATTATCGCGTTTATCAATTACATGACCCAGATGCTGGGCTCCCTGATGATGCTTTCGAGGGTTTTTGCGATGTATGTGCGCGCCCGCGCGTCAACTGAGCGCATCGGCGACGTGATGAACACGGAGGAGACGATCCCAAAGGCTCGGCAGCCCGTAAAAGAGGCCGGGGAGAGGGGTCTTGCGTTTCGGGACGTGAGCTTTTTCTATTCCGGGAACCGAAACGAGCCCGTATTAAAGCATGTAAGCTTTTCCTTAAAGCCCGGCGAGACCTTGGGGATCATCGGCATGACGGGCTCGGGCAAAACCAGCATCATAAACCTGATCCCCCGTTTTTACGACGTGTCCTCCGGGGCCGTCCTCGTAAACGGAACCGATGTGCGCGACGTGGATGAGCACGCGCTGCGCGATAAAATCGCGGTGGTGCCGCAAAAAAACACGCTTTTTACGGGCAGCATTCTGGATAATATCCGTTGGGGCAACAAAAACGCGGATATGGAGGATGTGATAAAGGCGGCCGAGGTCGCGCAGGCGCATCCGTTTATCAGCGCGTTCCCCGAGGGCTATGAAACAATCCTCGGCCAGGGCGGCGTCAATCTTTCCGGAGGGCAAAAGCAACGGATCTCCATTGCGCGCGCGCTCGTCAAAAAGCCGGAGATCCTGATCCTCGACGACTGCACGAGCGCCGTCGATATCATGACCGAAGCGAAGATCCAAAGCGGCCTTAAGGGGTATTTAACGGATATGATCTGCATCATGATCGCCCAGCGCATTACCTCCGTGAAAAACCTGGACCGGATTTTGGTCGTCGAGGGCGGGGCAGTCGCGGGATACGGTACCCACGCCGAGCTGATGGAGGATTGCGCGGTCTACCGGGATATCTATTCCTCCCAGTTCGGGAAGGAGGCCTCCTGATGCCGGAGAACAACATGAAAAACCGGCAGGAATTCGTGCCGCCGATACCCATGCGCAGGCCGGGACGCATGCGCATGATGGCCGTGGAAAAACCGAAGAATTTCACCGGCACACTTCGGAGGCTTTGGAATTTTTTCGGAAGCGAAAAAAAGCTTCTGCTTTTGGTGCTCGCCTTCGTGCTCGCCGATTCGCTCATCCTCCTGCTGGTGCCGTTTCTGACGGGCCGGGCGGTGGATTTCATGTCCCCCGGCGCGGGCGAAGTGCGGTTTTCGTCGCTTAATGCGGTGATCCTCGTGCTGCTTTCGGTCTACCTCTGCGACCTTGCGCTGAATTTTCTGATGAACCTTTCGGTTGCCGGCGTTTCGCAGCGCATCGTAAAGGAGATCCGAAACGCGCTGTTTTCAAAGCTTCAGCATCTTCCGGTCTCATTTTTCGACACGCACACCCACGGTGACCTGATGAGCCGCTTTACAAACGATATCGACAACATCAGTACAACCATATCGACGTCGACCGTTTCCCTGATGTCGGACGTCGTTTCGATCTTGGGCTCGTTTGTCATGATGTTGCTCTTAAATCTGCTTTTGACCCTGGCGAGCCTGATTACGATACCGCCCGTTGTGATACTGTCGAAAACAATCGCGAAAAAGACGCGCGCGCTTTTTAATAAGCAGCAGGCCGTTCTGGGAAAGCTCAACGGACATATCGAGGAGAGCATCTCCGGGCTTCTGGTCGTCAAGGCATTCAATCATGAGGATCAGGTGATCGAAGACTTCGCAGAATTAAACCGTGAGCTCTGTGCGGTCGGACAAAAGGCCCAGGTCATATCCGGCTATCTGATGCCGCTGGTGAATGTCTTGAGCAACATCGGCTTTGCCGTGATCGCCGGAGCCGGCGGCGTAATGGCGGTAAAGGGCATGATCACGATCGGTGTCATTGCGAGCTTTTTAAGCTATTCCAAGCAGTTTTCGCGGCCCTTAAACGACGTGGCCAATATGTTCAACACCCTCCAGACCGCGATGGCCGGCGCGGAGCGCATCTTCGACGTGCTCGATAAACCGGACGAAACAGCCGATGTCCCGGACGCCGTCGCGCTCGCAAAGCCGCGCGGTGAGGTCGAATTCCGAAACGTCGCGTTTTCCTACCGCGAGGGCGTTCCGGTACTGAAAAAGATCCGCTTTAAGGCAAAGGCGGGCAGCGTCGTCGCGCTCGTCGGGCCGACGGGAGCCGGCAAGACGACCGTCGTAAACCTGTTAAACCGCTTCTATGATGTGACGGACGGTTCGATCCTGCTCGACGGGACGGATATCCGCCAATATACGCGCGAGAGCCTCCGAAGCTGCTTCGGGATCGTGCTCCAGGACACCTACCTCTTTTCCGGAACGGTGGCGGACAATATCCGCTACGGGAAGCCGGACGCGACCGACGGGGAGGTTCGGGCGGCGGCTGAAAAAGCCGGGGCGGACGATTTTATCCGGAAGCTCGAAAAAGGGTACGACACCCCTCTTGCGGAAAGCGGGGGCAGCTTAAGCCAGGGCCAGAGGCAGCTTGTTGCCATCGCCCGCGCCGTTTTAAACGACCCGCCGATCCTGATCCTCGACGAGGCGACGAGCAGCGTCGACACCCGCACCGAAATGCGCATCCAGAAGGCGATGGTCGACCTGATGCGCGGGCGCACCTGCTTTATCATCGCCCATCGCTTAAGCACGATCTGCGGGGCCGATATCATCCTTGTGGTAACCGACGGCAGGATCGTCGAGAGCGGAAGCCATGAAACCTTACTCGCGCAGAAGGGGGCTTACTGCAGGCTCTATGAAAGCCAGTTCAACAACACCCAGGCGTAGCGCGGGTCGTCCGCGGCGCTCTGATAAGTATAAAACGTGCGGAGAATCTTGAAGTTTCCGCTTGATCATGATAGAGTGGTTTTTGAGATGAAACGCTCCGCAAAGGCCGGCTTTTGTGAAGCCGGCAACACGCAGAGGGGAGAGAGCACGGAAAATGAAGATCGCTTTGATACAGATGAACGTGGAGGAGGACAAGGAGAAAAACGTGGCTTCCGCCGCCCGGAAAATCGGCGAAGCCTCGAAACAGGGCGCGGATATCGTCGTTTTGCCCGAAATGTTCTGCTGTCCTTACGAAAACGAAAGCTTCAAGGCAAACGCCGAGCCGGAGGGCGGCCCCGTCTGGCAGGCCATGTCGGCATCGGCGAAGGAAAACGGGGTATACCTTTTGGCGGGCAGCATACCCGAGTCGGAAGAGGGCCGGATTTACAACACATGCTTTATTTTCGACAGATCGGGCGCGCAGATCGCAAAACACCGGAAGATGCACCTGTTCGACATCGACGTCGAGGGCGGGCAGCGGTTTTTCGAGTCGGATACCTTCACGCCAGGGGACCGGATCACCGTTTTTGACACGGAATTTTGTAAGATCGGCGTTTGCGTCTGCTTTGACATGCGCTTTCCCGAGCTGTCACGCATCATGGCTCTCGAGGGTGCATCAATCATCCTTGTCCCCGCCGCGTTCAATATGACCACCGGCCCCGCCCATTGGGAGACCATGTTCCGCCAGCGCGCGGTCGACAACCAGCTCTTTACCGTGGGCGTCGCGCCGGCGAGAAACGAGGAGGGCCCCTACGTATCCTACGGAAATTCCATCGCCGTGTCGCCCTGGGGGGACATCCTGTACCGCGCGGGGCATCGGGAAGAGGCGGCGGTCCTCGACATTGACCTGAATCTTGTAAAGAAGATCCGTTCCCAGCTTCCCCTTTTGTCGGCGCGAAGGACCGATCTGTACGAGGTCCGCAGGAAATAAAAAATCATTTCTGATTAAATGTTATACCTGAGCAAACCATCAAAAAGATTTATGGGAGTCGTTTATGAATATTCACTTGCCTTACGGACGCGGATCGATTGAGGCGGTCCTGCCGGACGACCGCGTAAAGTCGGTGATCACCAGCAAGCTGGAAGAGTACAGCCCGGGTATGGGGGAGGCGGAGCTGATCGAGGACGCGATGAAAAACCCCGTCGGCAGAGAATCCCTTCCGGCCTTAAGCCGAGGGGAAAAAAACGTGGTCGTGATCGCAAGCGACCATACCCGCCCCGTCCCGAGCCGCCTTATTATACCGCCCATGCTTCGCCAGATCCGCGAGGGCAATGAAAATGCCGAGATCACCATCCTGATCGCGACGGGCTGCCACCGGGGCACGACAAAAGCTGAGCTTTTGCAGAAATTCGGCCCTGAAATCGCAGAACGCGAGCGCATCGTCATCCATGACTGCGGGGACGAGCGGAACATGGTGTCCATCGGCACCCTTCCGTCCGGCGGCGCTCTGAAGCTAAACCGCATCGCGGCCGAAGCGGACCTCCTTGTAAGCGAGGGCTTTATCGAGCCGCACTTTTTCGCCGGCTTTTCCGGCGGGCGCAAAAGCGTCCTGCCGGGCGTGGCGAGCCTGGAGACCGTCTACGCAAACCATTGCGCGGCCTTTATCGAGAGCGAGTATGCCCGCTGCGGCATTCTCGACAATAACCCGATCCACAGGGATATGATCTACGCCGCGCGCAGGGCGAATCTCCGCTATATCGTAAACGTCGTTATAAACGCCGGGCACAAGGTTGTGAAGGCGTTCGCGGGCGACTGTGACAGCGCGCATCGCGAGGGAGCCGCCTTCCTCGAAAGCCTGTGCAAAACCCCGCCCGCCCCGGCGGATATCGTGATCGTGTCCAACAACGGATATCCATTAGATCAGAACATTTATCAGGCGGTCAAGGGCATGTCCACCGCCGAGGCGACCTGTAACCCCGGCGGCGTAATCATCATGGTCGCCAAATGCGAGGACGGCTGCGGAGGCGAGGCGTTTTTCAATACCTTCCGGCAAAACCCCGACGCCGCGGCTATCCTGCGGGAGATCCTCAAGGTGCCCGCGGATAAAACCATAGCCGACCAATGGCAGTCCCAGATCTTCGCCCGCATCCTCGCGAAGCACCGCGTGATCCTGGTAAGCGACGCCGAGAAGGAGCTTGTAAGGGCAATGCATATGCTGCCCGCGAAGGATATCGCGGGCGCGCTTGAGGCAGCCGACCGCCTCCTTGCCCGCCCCGGCAGCATCACCGTCATCCCCGAGGGGATCTCCAGCATCATCTGCTGAGCTCCAGACGTTTCTGAATAAGGCGCTTGGGGGAAATATGCCTTTGCCGGATAACCGGCTTTTATCGGCATAAATATTCACAATAATTTCATCAATTGCCGTTTGCGATTTGATATAATCTAGGGATAATCCGGCGGACACGCCCGGGATAGTAAACCTGAAAGAATGATGTTTATGGAGTATAACGTACCGAGGCTTTCGCAGGAGATGATCTCGGAAACAGAGAAAATCATTGTCGGCAAAACAGGGCAGATCAGGCTCATGATCATGGCCATTTTATCCGAAGGGCATATTCTGCTCGAGGACATGCCCGGCGTCGGCAAGACCACGCTTATCAAAACGCTTTCCATCGTCTTAGGCTGCGATTTCAAGAGGATTCAGTTTACGCCCGACCTTTTGCCCTCCGATATTGTCGGCATGAATATTTATAACCAGAAGAAGTCGGAGTTTGAGCTCGTGCGCGGCCCTGTGATGACGAATATTCTCCTGGCCGACGAAATCAACCGCGCGATTCCTAGGACCCAGTCGGCCCTTCTGGAATCCATGGAGGAAAAACAGGTGACGATCGACGGTACGACCTATCCGCTTTTCGCCCCCTTTATCGTCATGGCGACCCAGAACCCCGTGGAGTCGGAAAGCACCTTCCGCCTGCCCGTGGCACAGATGGACCGCTTTTTGATGCGGCTTTCGCTCGGCTATCCCGAAAAGGAGGAGGAGATCCGCATGCTCCAAATCCTGGGCAACGACATTCCGTTTGAAAGCGTAAAAACCGTGACCTCGGCGTCGGAAATCGCCGCAATCCAGAAGCAGATCCAGGACATCTTCATATCCGACGGCGTGCTTTCCTACGCGGTCGAACTTGTGACGGCCACCCGCAGCCACCCGCTTGTCAGGATGGGCGCGAGTCCCCGCGCGTCGAGGGCGGTGTTTAAGGCCGCAAAAGCCTGCGCGGCGATGGAGGGCAGGGATTTTGTCACCCCGGACGACATCCAGCGCGTCGCCTGCCCCGTGCTTTGCCACCGCATCATGCTGTCCAACGAGGCGAGGTTTGCCGGCAAGGATGCCGAGGCCGTCGTAAACGAGATTTTGTCCACCGTTTCCGTCCCTCCCGGACGCGCCGATACGTTCCATGTCCGATAACAAGAGCAGGCTGAGCGGCCTTTCCAGTCTGTTTGTCACACGGTTTGCGATCGCCCTGTTTTTGGCGCTTTCATTGCTCTCCAACCTGTTCGGGAAGACCCTTCTTTCCGCGTTTCTGATGTTTACGTTTTTGCTGACGCTTTCCTCCAGGCTCTGGGGGTTTCGCGCCGTTAAAAACGTATCCGTTGAAATAAAGGGGGAGCACCACTTTTTGTTCGCCGGACAGAGCGCGCTGATCGAATATACCGTTGCGAATCATAAGCTGCTTCCGCTGATCTGGCTCGAGCTTTTGCAGGATCTGCCGCGAAACGGCTGCCTCGTCCCGGACGGAAGCTTTGAGCTCTATGAGTTTACGGAGCGGGAACAGGTGGATGATACAAAAAAGGTGGTTTTCAGGAAAAAGCTCGCCTTTATATTGAGCCACAGGAAGGTTTCGTGGAAAAGTGCCTACGCGGCCCGCCGCCGCGGGATCTACCAGATCAGGAGGGTTTTATTGCGTTCCGGCGACGGCTTCGGGTTTACCCAAAGCGAGATGGCGGCCGAGGTGTTGTCCTGCCCCACCTTCGTTGTCTATCCGAAGATCGTGCCTGTGAAGACCGACTCGTTTTTTAAGAACCTGTGGAACTGCCGGTCGGGCTCAAAAGGGTATTTCGACGACCTGACCGTGCTCAGAGGCTCGCGCGCCTACCAAAGCACCGATTCCTGGAAGCATATCAACTGGCGCATGGCGGCGCGGCAGCCGGAGCTTCAGGTCAAGCTCTTTGAAACCATCATGCCGAAGTCGGTGCATTTTATCGTCGACGGCGAGTCGTTTATCGGCCTGTCGGAAAATTGCGACGAGCTCGAGGACGCGCTTTCCGTCCTTGCCTCGCTGATCCTGCGCCTTGACGAAAGCGGCCTGCGCTGCGGCATCTCGCTGCCCCAGACCGCCGTTTCCCCGCCGGTAAACATCTATCCGGGCGAGGACGAGACGAGGCTTTCGGACCTTCTGTTCCAGATATCGGCCTTTGACGCGCCGACGGCCTCGTCCCTGTTCGACGAGCGGGAGATGCTGAGCTTGAGGGACGTCATGGGGCAGGTTTATTTTATCACCTATGACCGCGGCCGGACAAAGTGCCGCTCCCTCTTAAACGGCCTTGATTTTTATGCCCTGACCATACTCTCCTATCGGGAGCCGGATAAAGGCGCGGCCGATCCGGGCGCTTTGTCGGGTTATAAAACGGCGCATTTGCTCTCTTTGAAAAAGGAGGGGCGCAAATGAAGCAAAAAAACGATCTTTTTGCAAACGCCGTCTCCGTCGTAAACGATATCAGTATTGTAAACACGCTTTACCTGATTTTTTCGTTTTCGGAGACCGGGGTTGTCTCCGACATCGGCTATCTGCCCTGGTTTTCATGCGGCCTTCTGGGATATTTCATAAATTATTGGTTCCTGAAGAAGCCGAGGACCATTCCCGCCATCGCCTTTTTAAACGGTTTTCTCTACGCCGCGGAGGCTCTTTTCCTTTACCTGGTCTCCGGCAGGCTCGGCGGCGCCCTGGCGTACGCCTTCGCCGCGGTTTTCCTTCTGATCACGGTGTGCCGCGAGTATTATCTTGTGCTCCATCCGGTGACGCCGCAGTCAACCCTTACGCATACCGAGGGCTGCGTTATCCTGGTCCTTTTCCTGTACTTTTTCCAGATCGGCGGCTTCGAAGTCCCGGTCTCGTACAATGTCATCATGTTCCTTGTCCTGCTTTTGAACATCGCCGCAATGATCAAATTCCGCATATCGAGCGAGCATGGAAACACGCTGAGCGTCTCCGGGCGGTGGGCGGCGCTGATCTTCGGCGCGATTTCCCTGGCGCTTGCCGTTTTGCTCCTTCTGTACGCCGGCTTTCTAAGCGGCGCGGTGCGCGAAGCCACCACCGCCGTTTTGGCTTTCATCGGGGCTTCGGTGAAATTCATATTTCATCTGATCGGCAGCATCATCATGTTCCTGATTTCGCTTTTGCCCCCTCCGCCCACGGAGGAAGGGCTCCCGCCGGAGCAGCCCCAATTCAAAATTCCCGAATTTGAGACCTCCGATCTGTCGGTCAATGAGACGGCGCTCATGGTCCTGGGCGCTCTCGCGGTCGCCGCGGTCATCGCCCTGATCGCGTTTTTGTTGATGCGGTTTCGGCACACAAGGATCTCGTCTGTTTTCGGCGGCGAACGCTTAAAACAGGAAAAGGTGCGTTCTGACAGGCTTTCGCTGCTCCGGCGGCTGATAAACGCCGCGAGAGAACGGTTGAAATTTTTCGTTTTATCCGTCGTCTACCGGAAAACCCCCGTCGGCCTGCTCCTAAGCCTCCAGCGTTTCGGCAAAAGGCGCGGGCTTAAAAGACTCTCCGGCGAAACTCATAAAAGCTATCTCACAAGACTCGCCGCCGCAACCGACGTCTTCTCCGGGGAGGATGCCCCGGCGTTTGCCCAAAGGCTTTGCGACGAGCTCGATTTCGGCTATTACAGCGAAAACGGAAGCCAGGACTTTAAGTGCAGGCTTTCGCCGCATGAGATTTCGCATGCCCGGATAAAAATCCGCAAGGCCGGCGGCGCACGCCTTCTGAGATCGCTCAAAGCCCGGCTCAAATCCCGGTTTCGATCCGGCTAAAACCGGAAAAAGCGTGCCACCCGGCAGGTACCGGGACAAAATAAGTTTTATTCCGGAAATTTTTAATAAGGAGATGGGTGTGCCATGAAGATCGCGCAGGGAGTTGAAACGATCGAGATTTATAAGGACTTCGGAAGTGCGCGCAGGACGATCTTCCCCGCGCTTCTGTACGACGACAAAGACGTAGTCCTGGTCGATACGGGTTATCCCGGGCTTTTCCCGATGATCCGCGAGGCCGTAAGCAAAACGGACGTGCCCTTTGGGAGGATCGGCCGGGTGATCATCACCCATCAGGATTTTGACCACATCGGCAGCCTGCCCGACCTTGTAAGCGCGCTGGGCGGCCGTGTGGAGGTCATCGCACACGAGCTTGAAAAGCCGTATATCGAAGGGGAACGCCCGCTGATCAAGACGACGCCCCTGGAAAAGAAAAAGCTTTTGGACTCCATGCCGGAGGACGCGCGCCCCGGCTTTGAGGCCATGCTTTCAAGCCCGCCGAGGGCAAAGGTCGACAGGGCGGTGAAAGACGGCGAGGAGCTGCCGTTTTGCGGCGGCATCACCGTGATTTTTACACCCGGCCACACCGACGGGCACATAAGCCTTTATCACAAAAAAAGCAAAACCCTGATTCCGGGCGACGCGATGATCGTTCAGGACGGCGTACTCTGCGGACCCCGCCCGCCCGCTGCGAAAGACCTGGAGCTTGCCGTAAGGTCGCTCCGGAAGTTTACGCATTTCGACGTCGAGACTGTGCTTTGCTTCCACGGCGGCGTGTACAATAAAGATGCAAACGCGCGCATCAGAGAGCTCGCGGGTGGGGAATAACCCGGTACTCCTCCGGCATACTAATCAAATATAGCGGTTGTAAACCGGCGGCCTTAAACAAATGCGAAATTATGATAGGTGAGGCGACAAAAAATGGCCAGATTTCTTCACACAAATATCAACGTACTGGATCTCGAAAAGAGCATCGCTTTTTATGAAGAGGCCCTCGGCCTTTCTGAGGTCAGGCGGAAAGAGGCGCCCGACGGCAGCTTTTGCATCGTATTTCTCGGCGACGGGACGACGGACTACCTGCTCGAGCTCACATGGCTTCGCGACCGCAAGGAGCCGTATAACCTCGGCGACAACGAGTGGCACGTCGCATTTTACGTCGACGATCCGAAGGCGGCCCGCGAGACGCATGAGAAAATGGGCTGCATTTGCTATGAGAACAAGAAGATGGATCTCTATTTCATCAAGGACCCCGACGGCTACTGGATGGAGATCCTGGCAAGAAAGTAACCCCGCGTTTGGAAATGGAGGTCAGCATGGATTTTTGCTGGGTAACGCTGCATGTCGACGATTTTGAAGAGTCCCTTCGGTTTTATCACGAGCTGCTCGGCCTTAAGGTTTTGAGCAGGTTCAGCCCGGGTGAGGGCGTCGAGATCGCGATGCTCGGGGAAGAGGACAAACCCAAAATCGAGCTGTTATCAAACCGCGGCGGCGGGACGAAAAACAAGGGTGCCGGGGTTTCAATCGGTTTTAAGGTTGATTCGCTGGACAAGGCCGCCGAATATGTGAAACAAAAACAGATTCCGATTACAAAGGGGCCGTTTTCTCCGTCGCCAAAGACGCGGTTTTTCTTTATTGAGGACCCGGACGGCTTTGAGGTGCAGCTAACAGAAAACGGATAGGAATAGGAAATCGGGGCAAGACCGGCGGACTGCGAGTCGTTTCAGTCCGCCGGTTTTTTTGACTCCGGGTTTGCATACGCCGGCCGATTTGCGGGAAAAAGAAAACGGGCGGCTTAAAATATTTGCGCTTTCAGGGAGCCCTGATGCAAATTTTCTTGATTGATGGAAACATTAACTATATAATTACCATTGTAATTTCGAAAAAAGCACTTTGGAGTGAAAGTTTGAAGGAATTCAAACTTCAAGATTTGCGTGCGTGTTGCTCGCCCTGGGCAACCGCAACATATGCACAATATGACCATTCCTTTTTCATGGTTGTTTTGTGCCAAAAAGCGTAGCGGAAAGGAATGGTCATACAAATGGGGAAAGCGCTGATTATCGGCGCCGGAGGTGTCGCGAGCGTCGTTATTCATAAATGCTGCCAAAACCCGGAGGTTTTCGAGGAGATCATGATCGCGAGCAGGACGGTCTCAAAATGCGACGCGCTGAAAAAAAAGCTCGAAGGGGGCCGCACAAAAATCCGGACTGCCCAGCTCGACGCGGATGATCCGGAGAAGGTGGCCCGGCTGATCGATCGGTTTGGGCCGGATATCGTCATCAATGTCGCGCTCCCTTATCAGGATCTGTCAATTATGGACGCCTGCCTTGAAACCGGGGTCCATTATGTCGATACGGCAAACTACGAGCCGCCCGACGTCGCAAAATTCGAATACAAGTGGCAGTGGGCATATCGGGAAAAATTCCGGAAGGCGGGTATTACAGGGCTTCTCGGCAGCGGGTTCGACCCCGGCGTCACGGGCGTCTTCAGCGCGTACGCGCAAAAGCATTATTTCGACGAGATCCACACGATCGATATCGTCGACGCAAATGCCGGCGACCACGGCTATCCTTTTGCGACCAATTTCAACCCCGAGATCAACATCCGCGAGGTGACGGCGAAGGGCAGCTATTTTGAAAACGGCAGGTTTATCGAGACCGAGCCGCTTTCTATAAAAAGGGTCTACGACCTGCCGGAGATCGGTCCGAAAAACATCTATCTCCTGCACCACGAGGAAATGGAGTCGCTGGCCATAAACATCAGGGGAATAAAGCGCATCCGGTTCTGGATGACGTTTTCGGACAGTTATCTCAGCCATCTGCGCGTTCTGGAAAACGTCGGGATGACGTCGATCGAGCCGATTGAATTTGAAGGCAGACAGATCGTCCCGCTGCAATTCTTAAAGGCCGTGCTGCCCGATCCCTCGACACTTGGCGCGAGAACGAAGGGCAAGACGAATATCGGCTGTATTTTTACGGGATTTAAGGACAAAGAACCGAGAACCTACTATGTTTACAACGTGTGCGACCATGAGGAATGCTTCCGCGAGGTCGGGTCGCAGGCGATTTCCTATACGACGGGGGTCCCCGCGATGATCGGGGCGATGATGGTGATGACGGGCAAATGGCAGAAGCCGGGCGTGTTCAACGTGGAGGAATTCGATCCCGACCCGTTTATGGACGCGCTTTCGCGGTACGGCCTGCCCTGGCGTGAAGAGTTCTCGCCCGTTCTGATCGATTGAGGGAGAACGGATGGAATTTGATTTCGGCGCCGTCAAAACGCCGTGCTACGTTGTCGACGAAAGGCTTCTCAAAAAAAATCTCGAAATTCTGAGCGGTGTGCAAAAGCGCACCGGCTGCCGCATCCTTCTTGCGCTGAAGGGTTTTTCCATGCACTGTGTTTTCCCGCTCGTCGGAAAATATCTTTCCGGTATTACGGCGAGCTCGCTTTTTGAGGCGAGGCTCGGCTATGAGGAAATGGGGAGAGAGGTGCATGTGTATGCCCCGGCGTACAAAGAAGAGGAATTTGACGAGATGCTGCGCTACGCCGATCACGTCGTCTTTAATTCGTTTGACCAGTGGGACCGTTTTAGGGGGAAAATCGCGGGGATAACATCCAAAAAAATAGAGTGCGGCATCCGCGTAAATCCGGAATACTCCGAAATTGCGACCCCGATCTACGATCCCTGCTTTGAGAATTCAAGGCTGGGCGTCACGCTCCGAAACTTCAGGCCGGATCGGCTTTCGGGCATCGACGGGCTGCATTTCCATACCATGTGCGAGCAGAACTCGGATACCCTGATGCGCACGGCGAGGGTGGTCGACGAGAAGTTCGGTCCGTATATCGGAAATATGAAGTGGCTGAACTTAGGCGGCGGACATCACATCACAAGGCCGGACTACGACATCGAGACGCTTGTCCGCGCAATCCTGTTTTTCAAAGAAAAATACGGGGTCGGGGTCTATCTGGAGCCGGGTGAGGCGATCGCGCTCAACACAGGGGTTCTGGTTTCGTCCGTGCTCGACGTTATCGAAAACGGCATGAAAATCGCAATCCTCGATACGTCCGCCGCATGCCATATGCCGGACGTGCTCGAAATGCCCTATCGGCCGGAGATAAAAGGAGCCGGGAAGCCGGGAGAATATCCGTACACCTATAGGCTCGGCGGGCTTACCTGTCTCGCCGGGGACGTAATCGGCGATTATTCGTTCGAAAGCCCCTTAAAGCCGGGAGACCGGCTCGTGTTTTGCGATATGGCGCATTATACAATGGTCAAAAACAATACGTTCAACGGGGTCAGTCTTCCCTCGATCTGCCTGATCGACGAAGAGGGGAAGCTGAAAACGGTCAGAACGTTCGGATATGCGGATTATAAATCCCGCCTGTCTTAAGAATTGTAAAACGCCCGGCTAAGGAGTTGCGGTCGTGTATTTGAGAGAGCTGTTTGATTGGTTGAAGGGCCTTGCCGAACCGGCTGAAATATCGGGAATGAAGCGGCAAAAATCAGATCCCGAGACCCGAAGAGCATTTCTTATTGATTGCGCCCGCATAAATCGCATATCCGCGCTTGTGATCCTGACGATGACCCTCCTGATGGAATGCCTGATGGTTCTCATCTATTTGCTGCGGCCTATTTTTACGACGCAGGCAAAGTTCTTTCCCCAGTACATTTACATGTATGTGTCGATGATCGTCTTTTCCGCGTGTTTTTTAGTCCTTCTCGACATCATGAAACGATCGCCGGGCGCGCTTTTGAAGCTTCAGACCGCCATGCTGGCGGCAGTTTCGGTCTGGAGCGCGGTTTTTTCCGCGTTTGACGTCATAAACGGGTTTTCCTCCTATCTGTTTATACAGATGATAATGATCAATTCGCTCGCCTTCCGGATAAACCCGTATGTGCACTGCGCGGTCAACGCGGGAGGCTTTTGCGTCTACGCGGTGCTCGTCCTTGCGGCCGACCTCAGTCTGACAATCACGTTCGCGGAGATCATAAACCCATTTCTCATGATGATCGCTGCCTGCGTCATGATTATTTTGAATTTTCAGACGAAATTTACGTCCTATATCAACGAGAGCCTGATTCGGGAGCAAAACAGGAAGCTGGAGTTTTACGCAAACAATGATTTCCTGACAAAGATCCCCAACCGCAAAAGTATTGAGGAGTATCTGGATCGGGCCCTTTCGGAAAATCCGGGGGTGATCGCGTGCATGATGGTCGACATCGACGACTTTAAACGCTACAACGATACCTATGGACATATCATGGGAGACAACTGTCTTATAAGGATCGCGTCGATCATCGGAAAGCACGCCGCCGAGCGGGGAGGAAGGGCGGGAAGATACGGCGGGGAAGAGTTCCTCGCGATATTCACGGGGAAAAGGAAAGAGCAGATGACCGGGGTGGCGGAGGAGCTTATAAGCCTTGTCCGTGACGAAAGGATTGAATTTTCCGAGAGCGCCGGAAACCTGTTTGTAACCGTCAGCATCGGAATGTATATTGAGGATAACCCCCGGAATGCGGATAAATATCTGTTGATTTCCCTTGCCGACGCCGCGCTCTACACCGCGAAAAAGGAAGGTAAGGATAAAATTTCCGTATACCGGAAAGCAGAATGATCTGAATTTGAAAGCCGGGTGTTTTTTTGAAGGAAAAAATATTTATAACGGGCCATCAGAATCCCGATACCGATTCCATCTGTTCCGCGATTGCCTATGCCTATCTCAAACAGCGGCTCAATATGGACGCTACTGCGGTCCGGATCGGCCGCGTAAACCGTGAGACGGCGTTTGTGCTCGACTATTTCGGCGTATCGGAGCCGGAATACCTCCCCACCGTAAAAACGCAGGTTTGGAACCTGAGCATGGATGTGATCGACCCGATCTCTCCCGAGTTGTCCCTGAGAGAGGCCTGGCAGATTCTTTCGGCAAACAAAATGGGGGTTTTGCCGGTCGAGGACGGCGAACATAAGCTCTGCGGGATTGTGTCCGTTTCGGATATCGCCAACGCCTATATGAATTTTCCGGAGAGCAACACCCTCTCCTCGAGCAACACCCCGCTCGGAAACGTGATACGGACGCTGGGGGCGAGGCTCCTTTACGACTCGGGGAAAACCTTTTCCGATTCCGGCAAAGCGATCATCGGCGCCTTAAACCCCGACAGGATGGGCGCATATATGGAGAAGGGGGATATCGTCCTTGTCGGCGACCGCAAGGAAAACCAGAAGCTGGCCGTCGACTCGGGGGCGTTTTGCATCATCGTCACCTGCGGCAGCGAGGTCGGGCAGGAAATTATCGATCTGGCCGGGGAAAAGGGCTGCCACCTGCTTGTGACCGAATACGACACCTTCACGGCGGCGCGGCTTTTATACCAGAGCATCCCGGTTTCCTTTTTCATGACGTCGGGCAATCTCGTAAGCTTCCGCCAGGACGACTACATAGACGGGGTCAGGGAAAAGATGCTTCAGACCAGATACCGAAGCTATCCCGTGGTCGATAATTCCGAACGGTTCGTCGGTTTTATATCCCGGTATCATCTGATCGACCAGAACCGGAAAAAGGTCATTCTGGTCGACCACAGCGAGCGCTCGCAGACAATAAACGGCATCGACC
The DNA here is from genome assembly GCA_002423435.1 of Clostridiales bacterium UBA6114. GTDB lineage: Bacteria > Bacillota > Clostridia > Oscillospirales > Butyricicoccaceae > UBA6114. Next base: position 182,175 of record DIWE01000009.1, on the reverse strand, counting down.
AGGCGGAAATTCTTGAGATCATCGACCATCACAGAATCGGGGACATCCAGACCGGAAGTCCGATTTACTACCGCAACGAGCCGGTCGGCAGCACGGCGACGATCGTCGCGAACCTGTTTAATGAAAACGGAATCGCGACGCCCAAGGAAATCGCCGGGATTCTTTGCGCGGCCATCCTTTCCGACACGGTGATCTACAAATCGCCAACGAGCACGCATGTGGACGTCGCCGCCGGCGAAAGGCTCGCCAAAATCTGCGGAATCGACCAGGAGGCCTTTGCCGCGCAAATGTTCGAGGCGAGCATCGCCCTGAAAAACATGTCGCCCGCCGAGATCCTTCGCGACGACTTCAAGGAGTATATCATCGGGGCGAGAAAGATCGGGATCGGGCAGATCAATACCGCCGACATGCACGGGATCCGCAAAATCCGCACGTCTGTTTTAAGCTACATGAACGGGCTGATTACAGAGGGCAAATTTTATGTCGTGCTTTTGATCATCACGGATATCATAAACGAGGAAACGGAGGTCCTGTTTGCCGAAATGCAAAAGGGAATGGTCGCAAAAGCGTTCAACCCGTTAAACGATGAAAACAGCTTTACGATGAAGGGCGTCGTGTCGCGGAAAAAGCAGATCGTGCCGAGGCTTGCGAACCTGTTCACCGGCGTTTAGCACAGCCAGGCCAACAAAATAAATCAAACCGCATTGCATGATCCAAGAGGGAAATGCAATGCGGCTTTTTATTTTTGCGTTACAGTACCTTCCGGATGTTGTACAGCGAGTCGAGCACGAGCCAGTTCTGGGGAAAGGGCGTATTGACCGTCCAGTAGCTTACGCCGCCGAGCCCGTACTGGTTCACAAGCCGGAGCTTTGCCTCGACACTTCTCGCGTCCTCGAACCATACCTCGTGCCGCCTTCCCGCCTGGTCGTAATAGTTGAAATAGGGCGCCTGGGAGGTGGTGTTGTATTTGATGTGGGCGCCGACGTTCGCGGCGAGCTCCACGGCCTCGGGGACGGGCATCTGACGGGCGGAGGAGCCGCGTACAAACGGGAGCGTCCAGTCATATGCGTAGTTCGGCATGCCCATCAGGATCTTATACGCCGGTATGGCGCTTGTCGCATAGTTTAATACCCTTCTGACCTCGTTTACGGGGGAGATCGCCATAGCCGGACCCCTGGTGTAGCCCCATTCGTAGGTCATAAGAATCACGTGGTCCATCAGCCTGCCGTGCGCCGGATAATCGTGGGCCTCGTATAAAAGGCCGGTCTGGTTCTCCCTGTTTTTCGGCGCGACCGCGGTCATGACCGGATACCCGAGGGTATGGAGCCTTGTGGCAATCTCGCTTAAGAAGTTGTTGTAGCTTTCCCTGTCCTCCGGGTAAATGTATTCGAAATCGATGTTCAGTCCGTAATAATTCCTGTCCCGGAGCATCTGGATCACATTGTTTATGTAAACATCCCGCACCTGTCTGTTTGTCAGCAGGATATGCCCGAGATCGCTGTTGAAGCCCCCGCCCGCCACCATGTTTGTCACGACCATAAAAGGAGCGACGCCGGCATTCCGTGCAGCCGCGATAACGGGTGCGTCGTTTACCGGGATCAGGCTTCCGTCCGGTCTTGCCTGGGTGCTGAAAATGCTCAGGTATGTAAGATACGGCAGCACGCTCTGCAAAAGATCCATATTGATGTTGGGATAGGTATATCCGTTTACATAAATCGTCCCGAGCTTCTGGTCCGCCTTCGGTATCGTAATGACCATGCCGGGGTCTAAGCGATAGGGGCTCCTGATGTCGGGATTCGCCCTTATGATCTCTTCCAAGGGTATCCCGTAGTTTCTTGCAATGGAATACAGCGACTGCCCCTTCGTAACCGTATGGGAAATGTTGTCCGGCAGAATTACAATTGTTTGTCCGACAACCAGTCTGTCAGGATTTGCAAGCTGGTTGTCGCTTGCAATTTTGTCCTGCGGCACGTTGTATCTTCGGGAGATGGAATACAGGGTGTCTCCCGGCTTTACAACATATATAATCAAGCGAGCCACTCTCCTTTTTCGTAAAATTTCGACCGCAAAACGCCGTTTTGGGCCGTAAACATAATGTTTTTAATAAATTATATGCGGTATTGCATCAAAAGGTACTTCATTGCTGAGTAATCACGGACGCGTGAAGCAGCAGTCTGATATTATCGTTGTAGATCTGATCAAACTGCGATATGGGCAGGGGATTTTGGCCGCGTCCCGCCTCGATCGTATAGCCCGGTCTGCGGTAGTCCTGAATAAACCAGTCCTTGTAGCCGGCAAAGGACGCAATCCCGGTCGTCTGGTCGAGCGTGTAGCCGCTGTCCCTAGAAAACGCCTCCCCGATCGTCCGGGCTTCCGGCGGCGCCATGTTCATGAAGTTCCAGTAGATCACCTCGCCCTGGGTGTGGTAGGCGAGAACCAGTCGGAAATCATGGCTTCTTGTAAAATCGGCGACCGCTTTCGATTCCGGCTCCGATTCTGGATATGGCCCCGAATACCTTGTCGGACCCGGCCCCGTAATGCCGTAGGAAGCCTCCGCCGCTTTCGATTCCTCCCAGGCGGCGTTGTAGTTGTGATTTAAATCTACGCCGCGGTTGTTCGACTCCCAGTCGGAGGAGAAATCGGCGCTGCCCCCGTTCCAGCGCAAAAGATCCTGGTAATACGGATTATCCGGCGCAAGACCGTTCAGTACAAGCTCCACCCCGTCGGGGTTTACCATCGGGATGATGTAGATACTGCTTGCGTCCCAGATCGACCGCGGCCGGTAGCCGCCGGGCATGGTCCGCCCCTCGGCGTACGCTTTTGAAAACTGCTCGGTAAATTTCATCAGGAGCGGGGACGTGATCCATTCGAGGGCGTGGTGGGCCGCGTTGTAAAAGACCTGATTGGGCCCCACCCCGAGCCTTATGTAATAGAGATTCCTGCCCAAAACGCTCCTGCCGGCAACCCCTGTTTCAATGAAGGGATAGCGCGCCTTGAGCCCTTCGATATCCCGCTCCATGATCTCGTAGGTGTAGTCGATGTTGGTATCTACAACGTCGATGCCGTAGGGCACCACAATCTCCTGCCCCGACCTTAAATCCCTGGGGTTTAATCCCGGGTTTGCGGCAAGAATGAGCGCGAGGCTCGTGCGGTACCTTCTCGCAATGTTGTAAAAGGTGTCCCCCGGCCTTACGGTGTACCTGTCATAACCCATCAGGAACGGCTCCAGCGCCCGATAGGTCTCCGGACCGACGACGCCGTCCGGCGAGAGCCCAAAGTTTCTCTGGAATCTGATGACGGCGTTTTGCGTTCCGGGGCCAAATACGCCGTCGACCGCACCCGGATTATATCCCAGCTTTTTCAAAAGAGCCTGGATCTCCATCACGTCGGTGCCGGACATTCCCCTGCGCAATGTTCTCATATCAATGACCTCGCATCTTTGTGCGGAGCGCAAAAACAGCGGTCTCCGCCGGTTTTATATATTTAACAACAGTATCATTTTATTTTTAAGGGGATGTTTTTGTGCCAATTCTCACCTGTAATCGCATTTTCTTTTTTATATTTTCATTTTTTATACGTCAGCGGGGCGCGGGAAATGGCGCCTCCGCTGAACGGAAAAAGAATTTTGCAATAATGAATGCAAAACGGATTTTTTGCGGATTTTGATTTGTTTAAAATTAAACGAAAAAACGATTGTGCATTTCTCGATAAAATGATATTCTTAAATCGTTTGTAAAAAGTATGTAAATTGTATGTAAGGTTTACAGTTCTCTCCTGTATGGAGAGAAGGAAGGGCGAAAAGAAAGTAGAGGAAGATGACCGTTACACTCGCAAGTTTTTTCGATGAGCTTATATCGAATCCAGTTCTGTTCGTTACCGCTTTACTGACGCTGGGCGTCGTTCTTGTAAACGGATGGACGGACGCGCCCAATGCGATCGCCACCTGTGTGTCCACCCGGTCCATGCGCCCGCATTCCGCAATCCTGATGGCGGCCGTTTTTAATTTTCTCGGCGTCCTGGTCATGACGAGCCTGAACGCTACGGTGGCACAGACCGTTTACAGGATGGTGGACTTTGGGGGGGACTCGCATGAAGCGCTGATCGCGCTTTGCGCCGCCCTTTTTGCGATCGTGCTCTGGGCGACGGCGGCCTGGTGGTTCGGCATCCCGACCAGCGAGAGCCACGCCCTGATTGCGGGGATTTCCGGCGCCGCCATTGCGCTTCAGGGCGGCATAGCAGGAATCAACATGGACGAGTGGGTGAAAGTGCTTTACGGACTCGCGCTTTCGGTGGTCCTCGGGTTTTTCATGGGCTTTGCGGCGGTGCGGGCGATCGAGCACTCCTGCAGGAGGGTCGACAGAAAAAGGGCCTTTGGCGTGTTCAAGAACGCGCAGATTTTGGGCGGTGCCTGCATGGCGTTTATGCATGGGGCGCAGGACGGACAGAAGTTCATGGGCGTGTTTTTGCTCGGCATATTTCTCTCGCGGGGGCAGGGCGCCGTTGCGGAATTTGTGATTCCCGTGTGGCTTATTATTCTGTGCTCCGCGGTTATGGCGCTGGGCACCTCGATCGGCGGATACCGCATTATCAAGGCTGTCGGCATGGATATGGTCAAGCTCCAGAAGCATCAGGGCTTTGCGGCGGACCTCGCGGCGGCGTTTTGTCTGTTTATCGCGACGGTTTTCGGGCTTCCCGTCAGCACCACCCACACGAAGACGACCGCCATCATGGGCGTCGGGGCCGCCAAGCGCCTGACCTCCGTGAACTGGAACATTGTAAAGGAAATGGCGAGTGCATGGCTTTTGACCTTCCCCGGATGCGGGGTCATCGGCTTTTTAATGGCGTTTTTGTTTATGAAGCTGTTTTAGGCCAAAGCGCCGGTTGTAATTAGAAAAGGTGGGGACAGGTTATGGCACGAAAAAAAGATGAAAACTATTACGACATCTTTGTGGAGCTGGTCGGTTACTCCTGTAAGGCATCCGACCTGCTAAACGAGATCATGAACGATTACCATGCGGAAAAGCTGCAGGAAAAAATGAAGGAGATGCACGCGATCGAGCACAGCGGCGACGGGGCAAAGCACCTGATGATCAAAAAGCTCGCGCGCGAGTTTATCACCCCGATCGAGCGGGAAGATATTGTCGCGATGGCGGACGCGATCGACTGCGTGACGGATGCGGTCGAGGATGTCGTTATGCGGATGTACATGTGCAATATCACGTATGTCCGCGAGGATGCGCTTCTCATGACCAAGGTGATCGTAAAATGCTGCGACGCATTGCGGCAGGCGCTTTCCGAGTTCTATAATTTCCGCAAATCCGAGACCCTGCACGGGCTGATTGTCCAGATCAATCAGCTGGAGGAGGAAGGCGACCGCCTGTATACCCAGGCGATACGGCGCCTTTATACGACCTGCACGGACCACCTGGAGGTTCTGGCGTGGGACCAGACGTTTCACTATCTCGAAAAATGCTGCGATACCTGTGAGGACGTCGCGGACATCATTGAAAGCGTGATGCTGAAGAATTCCTGAGCCGTAGTTTTTTCGCAAAACCACGCCTCGCCCTCCCAAAGGAAACGGGAGGGTTTTTTATGGAAGTTTATCGACCGGAAAGGATTGACAACCGGTTCCGGTTTGCGATACGATAACAAAAAGATAGAGATTTTTCAAAAGGCATGAATATTTCCTCTAAAAACAGCAAAAGAAAGGACCGAAATAATTATTATGAACCGAACTGAAATCCGCACAAGCGGCGCTCCGGCGGCAATCGGCCCATATTCCCAGGGAATCTGTGCCGGCGGCTTTTTGTTTACTTCCGGACAGCTCCCGATCGACCCGGAGACGGGCGCGCTGGTCGAAGGGGGCATCGAAGCGCAGGCAAAGCGGGTATTTGATAATCTCAAGGCGGTTTTATCGGCCTGCGGCGCCGATTTTTGCGATGTTGTCAAGACAATGGTGTTTTTACAGGATATGAAGGATTTTGCAAAGGTAAACGAGATCTACACGGGCTATTTCGAAAAGCCTTATCCGGCGCGCTCCTGCGTCGAGGTCGGGGCCCTTCCGAAAGGCGCGCTGATTGAAATTGAGCTGGTCGCGGCGGTAAAATAAAGCCGCGCGTATACCCACTTTCGTGAGTAAACAGGGGGAGTTTACAATGGGCACCGGGCAAAACGGATTTCCAGGCGGGGGCCGCAGGGGTATTTTGCTAAAGGGACAGCTTGCAAGAACCCTCGTAGGCCTTATTGTCACGGCGATTGCCGGCTATATTTCCTTTTATATAACGCTTCCCGCGTTAAACATTCACGCGACCGAGTTTTACGTGTTCGCCGTCTTCCTTTGCGCCGTATATTTCGCCTGTGTCCTGGTTACCTCCGGCATCCGGATAACGGGGGGGCTGCCCGAGTATTTTCAGTTTGTAAAAAAACAGGGCAAGCTGCCGGCGGTGGTCCTGATCGTGCTCGCGGCGCTTTATGTGTTCGGCTCGGTGTCCTCCATGGTCATTTTTCGCGCCGGAGCCTACAGCAAGCTTCTTAAAATCGAGCAGGGCGATTTCACAAGGGATGTCGAGGAGATTTCCTTTGACAAGATACCGCTTTTGGACAAGGAGTCGGCACAGAAGCTGGGCGACCGGAAACTGGGCGAGCTTTCGGATATGGTAAGCCAGTTTGAGGTATCTGAAGATTACACACAGATCAATTATAAAAACCGCCCCGTTCGCGTCACACCGCTTATGTACGGCGACGTGATCAAATGGTTCAACAACAGGGCTCAGGGGCTTCCGGCCTTCCTGATCATCGATATGGCCTCGCAGGAGGCGGATGTGGTCCGGCTTAAAGAGGGGATCAAATATTCGCAGTCGGAGCATTTCGGGCGAAAGATCGAACGGTATCTGCGTTTTCGGTATCCGACCTTTATGTTTGACCTTCCGACGTTTGAGGTCGACGACGGCAACAACTCGTACTGGATCTGCCCGAGGATTGTAAAGACGATCGGCCTGTTCGGCGGCACCGATATCCGCGGCGCGGTGCTTGTAAACGCGGTCACGGGGGAAGCGCAGTACTATGAGGATGTCCCCTCCTGGGTCGACAGGGTCTTTACGGCCGAGCTCATCACCGAGCAGTACGATTATTACGGGCAGTATCACAACGGATTCATAAACTCCATCTTCGGCCAGAAGGATGTCACCGTTACGACCTCGGGCTACAATTACATCGCGATGAACGACGACGTATACGTTTACACCGGGATCACTTCCGTCGGCGGGGATCAGTCCAACATCGGTTTTATACTGACAAACGAGAGGACGAAGGCAACCAAATATTATCCGTGTGCCGGCGCGACGGAAACCTCGGCCATGTCCTCCGCCGAGGGCGTTGTTCAGCACCTCGCATACGAGGCGACCTTCCCATTGCTGCTTAACATCTCCTCGCAGCCGACATATTTTATGGCGCTGAAGGACAACGCGAGGCTTGTAAAAATGTATGCCATGGTCAATGTCGGGCAGTACCAGATCGTTGCGACAGGCGCTACCGTCTCGGCCTGCGAACAGGCCTATATCGCCCTGATGGAGCAAAACAGCATCATTAAACAAGCGGTACCCGTCGAAACGGAGGCCAAGGGGAAAATCGCGGAGATCCGGACGGCCGTCAGGGACGGGAATTCCTATTATTATCTGCGCCTTGAGGGGGAGAAGGTCTTTTATGCCGTTCCGGCTTCGCAAAGCGAGCTTGTCGTCATATTAAACGTCGGGGACGAGGTTTCGATCCGGTACGACGAAACGTCGGGCGGGGAGATCCGGACGGCGTTTTCCGTTAAGCGCGCCGGCGCGGGCTGAAAACCGCATGCCCGGAAAGGACCGGGCCTGCCCCTGCACCTCGGATATTTTCGTTTATACACTTAATCGTCATTGCGGTATAAAAAACGGAATGTGGCGGAGAAAACAATGTATATTGGCAGCATTCGATTCTATAAACATTTAATTCTTTTCGCTTTGGCGCTTATGATTGCCGTTCCGATCGGCACAAGCCTCGTTTTACTGCACTCAAATCGTTTGTACAAAGACCGCATATCGAATCTGGAAACACAGATCCTGCAGATCAAAGATACACAGCCTGTTAAGGCCCAGACCGTGGCGAAGGCGGCCGACCCTGCGCCGGAAGAGGACAAGGACGCTCCCGGCGAAAAGAAAGAAGATTTCCCCTATCAGTCGATGTATCCGAATCTTTATGCAAAGGCACCCGAGGAGCAGGTCAGGAAAGACGGGACGGTTTATCTCACGTTTGACGACGGGCCGTCGGAGAGAACTCTTGAGATTTTGTCCATCCTGGATCTGTTCGATGTGAAAGCGACGTTTTTTGTCGTCGGCAAACCGGATCAGGAATCCAGGGCGGTCATGAAGAAAATTGTCGATTCCGGACACAGCATCGGATTGCATACATACAGCCACAACTACACGCAGATCTATTCGTCCGTTGAAAGCTTTCTCGACGATTTTAATCAGATCTACGAGCTTGTATACGAGAGCACCGGCGTCAAACCGGATATATTCCGCTTCGCAGGGGGAAGCGTTAATTCGTACAATTCCGTCCTGTACATGCCGCTTATTGCCGAGATGACGCGCAGGGGATTTACTTTCTACGACTGGAACGCCTGCAACGATGATGCAACGGCAAAAAATCTGTCAAAGCAGAAGCTTATAAAGGAAGCGACGTCGAATCTCGACCCGGACCGAAGATACATCCTTCTGATGCATGACAGCGCCCCGATGAAAGCAACCGTGGAGGCGCTGCCGGAAATTATCACAAAGCTCAAGGATAAGGGCTTTTCGTTCGACAAGCTGACGAGCGGGGTAAAACCGATCTGTTTTGCGTATCCGGATTGAATACGAGCGGGCCGCTCCGCGATCCAAAATTTTTAAACGCGCCGGAAAAGATCGAAAAGATCTGCTCCGGCGCGTTTTTCGGTTAAGACGCAGGTTCGCTTATTACGTCCATTACCCTGTAATATTCCTTCGTTTCCGGGTCTCTCTGGACCTTCGCGCGGTTTTTTTGCAGGAGACGCACAATGTTGTATACGTTGATCCAGATCTCGTTTACGCTTTCCTTCTGACTTTCGTCGAAGATGAGCTGCATTCCGAAGTGCAGGTGCGGCGTCCGGATATTGTTTACGTTTTCCCTTGTGCTGTAGCCGGTCATTCCGAGGTAGCCGATCACGTCGCCGGCGCAGACTACCGAGCCCAGCTTCAGGGAGCTGTTGTACGGATGGTTTTTCCTGAGATGCGCGTAGTAATAATAGCGCTTACCGTCGAAGCTGCGGATTCCGATGCGCCAGCCGCCGTACTGGTTCCAGCCCAGCGCCTCGACGACGCCGTCTTCGACGGCGACAACGGGAGTGCCGACGCTCCCCATCAGATCGTTGCCGAGATGCCGTCTCCGATAGCCGTAGCTCCTGGAATTGCCGAAATCGTCGTAATGGCTGAAGCCGTAGCCGCGGGCGATCGGGCAGAACGCCTTGAGACCGTATCGCGTCTCCTTTACGGTGACATTTTCGTCCTCACGGCTTTTCACGTCGACCGTATAGGTGCCGACAAAGCCGCCGAGCACCGCGGTGTAGGCATCGAGATAGTAAGGGTAGTAGGAAAGGCCCTTTGTAATGTCCTCCATACGTTCGCCGGAGTTTAAGCGGGCGGCCAGCTTATCCAGCTCCGCGCTTCTTTTGGCTTGAAATCTTCCCCCGTTTTTCGCTGCGACGCAGGCTAAAAGCTCGATCCAGTTTAGCTTTATGCTTTTCCCGTAAGATCCGATGTCATAGTCCAGCGCCTGAGAAAGCACCTCGTAAGGCACATTGAATTCCACCCACTTGATGAATTTGTTCCGGATTTCGGACGATGTGTCGGAGGAAACCGGCGAGACAGGGCCGAAGGACATATAAAGACCCAGCGCCGAGGAAAGCAGCAGTGCGCACAAGACGACCCGCAGAAGTGCACGCTTTCTCTTTATCAAAAAATTCATCGGCATCATCCTAAATCCAGTGTGGCAGTTAAAACATATATATGCTGGATCGCGGATGAAAATAACGGCGGAAAACACCGGATGAAAAAGGAAAAAAACTCTCCCGATATGAATTCTTTCCAGGGAGGACATCGTCCCCCCTGGATACAAAGCCGGGCTTTGCCCCGGCTTTGATACCCCCCTCACCTGCGCACGCGCAGGCGGATGCGGCCCGGCGGCCGCAGGCTATGGTGTATGTAGCCGGCGCATGTCCGGCTACATACATATGAAAAGTGAAGGGATCTAAACCCCTTCACAATCCCCAGAGATATTTTTTCGATAGGATGGCTCCCGATATGATTTTCATATCGGGAGAAGAAAACCGCGGGAAAAATCAGGCTGCGTGGATCGAGTCGATCGAGTCGGAGAAGTAGACGGGCGTTTTGTTAAACGCGTTGCCTTTTGCCGCGTAGACGAAATCGTTGATTTCAATCTGCGAGCCCTCGCGGCAGGTGACCAAAATATGGACCGTTTCGTCCTTCGCCTTGAAAAGATTGTAGCTGACATTTCCTTCGCTTACAAACCGCTTGTCAAAGAGCGCGTAGGAGCTCGCGCCTACCTGGGCGACGAGCGCGAACACCTGGCCCTTGTCTGAGAAGGTCCAGCCCCCGTTTTGATCCTTTCTTGCATCGGTGTAAAGCACGATTTTATCTTTGATACCGTCGTTTGAAATATCGTATTCAAAGGAATCGTAGACATTGAGGCTTCTGGCGTAGGACCCGTCGTCCGAAAAACCTGAGATCAGCTTTGCATCTGGGTTTGCCTCGGTATCCGAAGTGTTTCCGCCGCCGTCCGCGGAGCCCGTGGTCCCGCTTTCCTCCGTAGGCTGATTCGGGTCAGGAGCGACGGGGCTTGTGCAGGCGGCCAGAAAACAGACGATCAGGACAAGAGACAATAATGCCAGCAATTTGCGTTTCATAAACTTGAAACCTCCGGTTTTGATTTGGGATGACCGTTAAAAATCCATATATATAGGGATTCTACGTCAAAGCACCCCCAAAGTCAAGATATGTTAGGCTCGTGGGAGAGAAGTTCGCGTCCAGATACGTTTTGCGGCATGCTCATATTTTATGTGCGCTCCTTATAATATTGGCATGCCGGAAAATCGGAGTCTCTCTTTTTTAATCTTGGATATACACAATGCCCGTACGTAATTTCCCGATAGCTTCTTCCGAACTTAATATAATGTTGCCTGAAATGTCTGCAATTCTTACAAATTTTATTTTCCATAATACTTCACCTCACAAATATTTTAGACGATAATCGTCTAAAAGTCAATAGACGATTATCGTCTACGGTATGATAACAATGGGTGATCGTATGGAATGGTATGAAATTATTAAAGAACTACGTGAAGAAAGAGAACCCAAGCTGACGCAGGAAGCACTTGCAAAAATATTCAATACAACACAAAGAAAAATCTCCAGACTTGAAACAGGAGAAGCAGAACCTAAAATTGAAGACTTAAAAATGCTGTGCAGTTTTTATGATGTTTCAGCCGATTATATTCTGGGATTAACAGATGAAAGAAAGCCGTGCCCTCGGAAAAGAAGACGAAAATAGACCAGCATATTGTTTGTATTAACGGCTGCGCCTTATATAAAAATCGTTGGTCGGAGCGGCCCCCACCCTAAATTTTCCTTGCCTCCCACGATGCTTTAGACCATAATAGAAATAAGCGGCCGACTAAATCCGGGGACGAAACAGCAAGGCCCCGGATAAGGCGTGCGCTGTTTATTTTTTGCTTTCGAGCATAAATTTGCCGCCGGGGTCCGTGGCGGTCCGGTTTACAAAATTGAAAAAGTCTGATAAAATATTAACGGGGTGAATATGGATGTATCAAATCTTAAAAAGAGAGCAGCTGACGGAAAACGTGGTCCTGATGGAAGTCGCGGCGCCGGTGGTTGCAAGAAAATGTCTTCCCGGTCAGTTCATTATCCTGCGCGTCAACGAAAATGGGGAAAGGATTCCCCTCACGATTGCGGGATACGATAGGGAAAAAGGCACCGTTACCATCATATTTCAGATCGTGGGAAAAACTACGAAGCTCTTGTCCGAGCTTAAAGAAGGGGATTCGATCCGGGATTTTGTCGGGCCTTTGGGAAAGCCCTCGCATGTCGAGGGGCTTAAAAGGGTCGCCGTGATCGGCGGCGGGCTCGGCTGCGCGATCGCCTACCCTCAGGCGAAGGCGCTTTTTGAAAACGGCGCGGACGTGACGATGATCGCGGGCTTCCGGAGCGAGAGCTTCGTGATTCTGGAGAAGGAGATGCGCGCATCGTCGACAAGGCTTTTCATGATGAGCGACGACGGAAGCTACGGGGAAAAAGGCTTTGTCACGACAAAGCTTGAGGAGCTCTTAAAGGCGGGGGAAACGTTTGATGCGGTCATCGCGATCGGCCCTCTTATTATGATGAAATTCGTAAGCCAGCTTACGAAAAAATATAACGTAAAAACCATTGTGAGCATGAATCCCATTATGATCGACGGAACGGGCATGTGCGGCGGGTGCAGGCTGACGGTCGACGGCAAAACACAGTTTGCCTGTGTGGACGGCCCCGATTTTGACGGGCATCTGGTCGATTTTGATGAGGCGATCCGCCGCTCCAGAATGTACGCGGGCAAAGAACGCCAGGCGATGGAGAATCATGTGTGCAGACTGGAGGGGTTAAACCGTGGCTGAGAGGAATATGACGCCGAAAAAGACACCTATGCCGGAACAAAAGCCGGAGGTGCGCAACCGGAACTTTAACGAGGTCGCTTTGGGGTACACGGAGGAAATGGCGGTCAGCGAAGCCAAACGCTGCCTCGGCTGCAAAAACCGCCCGTGCGTTTCGGGATGTCCCGTAAACGTGCAGATCCCCGAGTTTCTGGCGCTTGCGGCGGAGGGAAATTTCAGGGAAGCGTACTTAAAGATCGTCGAAACCAATTCCCTGCCCGCGGTCTGCGGCAGAGTCTGCCCGCAGGAGACGCAGTGCGAAGGCAAATGCGTCAGGGGAATCAAGGGCGAGCCGGTCGGAATCGGAAGGCTCGAGCGGTTTTGCGCAGACTATTACATGCGCCGGTGCGATGAAAAGATCGCTCCCGCTCCGTCAAACGGACATAAGGTCGCCGTCGTCGGCGCCGGCCCCGCCGGGCTGACCTGCGCCGGGGATCTGGCAAAAAAGGGCTACGACGTGACGGTGTTCGAGGCCTTTCACAAGGCGGGGGGCGTTTTGATCTACGGCATCCCGGAATTCAGGCTCCCGAAGGCGATCGTGCAAAAGGAGATCGACAAGCTGGTAGACGCCGGCGTTAAAATTGAGTTAAACTCGGTCGTCGGCAGATCGGTCCAGATCGACGAGCTTCTGGAAGAGGGCTTTGAAGCCGTCTTTGTCGGGACGGGCGCCGGGCTGCCCTCCTTCATGAACATCGAGGGGGAAAACCTAAACGGCGTTTTTTCGGCCAACGAATACCTGACGAGAAACAATCTGATGAAAGCGTTTGATCCGGATTACGACACGCCGATCTATGATGCGAAAAAGGTCGCGGTCGTCGGCGGCGGAAACGTCGCGATGGACTCCGCGAGGACGGCAAAGCGTCTTGGAGCGGAGGTCTACATTGTCTACCGTAGAAGCGAGGAGGAGATGCCGGCAAGGGTCGAGGAGATCCACCATGCGAAGGAAGAGGGGATCGAATTTCATCTCCTTTGCAATCCGGTCAAGATCCTCGGGACCCCGGAAGGCTGGGTAAAAGGCATCGAATGCATCAGAATGGAGCTCGGCGAGCCCGATGCGTCGGGCAGGCGCCGCCCGGTCCCGGTCCAGGGCAGTAATTTTGTGCTCGATGTCGACGCGGTCGTCATGGCGATCGGCACGTCTCCCAATCCGATTATCAAGGATACGACAAAGGGCCTTGAGACAAACAGGCACGGCTGCATCGTCGCCTCCGAGGAAACCGGAAAGACGTCGAAGGACCGCGTTTACGCGGGCGGCGACGCGGTGACCGGAGCGGCGACCGTGATCCTTGCGATGGGCGCAGGCAAGAACGCGGCCGAGGCGATCGACAAGGCGATTCAAGGGGAAAAATAAAAAGTATTTTAGCAGGATCTTATTCGTCAAAATATAAGGTTGCCGCAAAATGCAGTAATGGAAAGCATTTGCTGTGGCTGGTGCCCGCAGGGTGCGGGGAGTAGTGTGAAAGGGGGCCTCGAGGCCCCCTTTTGCGTTTAATTATCCGCCGCAGCCAAACATGCGCAATACGAAGGAGGCGTCGCGAAACGCATATCCATACATTTCGCGACGCCTCCTTTACGTAGACCTCGGTCATTATCGCGATGATCGCGTCCGGCCTTATTTTGCGTTTGCCAGATTGCTTGCGATTTCAACGATCCAGTCCTCCTGTCCGCCAACCGCTTTTTTCCTGCCCGCTTCCACAATGATATCCCGGTAATCCACCCCGAAGCGCGCGGCCGCCCTTTTCGCGTGCAGCATGAAGCTGGAGTAAACGCCCGCATAGCCGAGCATCATCGAATCGTGCGTATCGCCGATCTGCACGCCGTGTTCCTTTGCGATGCGGGCAAGCTCTTTGCCCGCGTCCATCGCTTTATAAAGGCTGCAGCTGTGGCGGTAATCCAATTTATCCAGCACGGCGATCAGCATTTCGGTTCCGGTATTCCCGGCGCCCGCGCCCATGGCCAGCAGCGAGCAGTCGAGGTAGGTAGCGCCGGCTTCCAATGCGGCGATGCAGTTTCCAATGGCCACACCGAGATTGTTGTGGGCGTGAAATCCAAGAGGAATGCCCAAGCTTTCTCGCAATGCCCCGATTTTTTCCTTCACGTCCTTGGGAAGCATGGCGCCCGCCGAGTCGGTGCAGTATACCACGTCGGCGCCGTAGGATTCCATCTTTTTCGCTTCCTCAACGATTCTTCCCACATCGGCCATATGCGCCATCATCAAAAACCCCACCGTGAAAAATCCCATTTCCTTTGCGGCATGGATATGCTGCGCCGAAATATCGGCTTCGGTGACATGCGTCGCCACGCGGACAGCTTTCGCGCCCGCCTTTTTGACATGCCTTAAGTCCTCCACGGTGCCGATGCCCGGGATCAGAAGGACGGCCAGCTTCGCGTTTTTTACGGCCTGGGCCGCCGCTTCCACCAGTTCAAAATCGGAATATTTAGAAAAACCGTAATTGATGGTGGAGCCGGTCAATCCGTCGCCGTGCCCGACCTCTATCATGGAGATGCCGGTGTCGTCCAGCGCCTTTGACAGCGCTCTTACATCGTCAAGGGAATACTGGTGGGAGACGGTATGGCTTCCGTCCCTCATGGTGGTGTCCACAACATTGATCACGCTCATTTACTTTACCCCCAAAATCTGTTTGGCCTTGCTTTCCCCGATGTGGACCGCGGCTGCATTGATGATGTCCAGATTGCCCGAATAGACGGGCAGAAAGTCACCGAGCCCTTCGACCTCCACCATGACGGTCACGATATCGTCATGCATAATCGGCTCCAGCAGAAAACGGTATCCGGGGACATATTTTTTAACGGTCTCCAGCCGGTCAAATACCGCCTGCCTGATTTTTTCCAGATCAGCTTTCTTTACCCTGGTGTAAATCGTATTGCGCATAAAGATGGGCGGTTCGGCTGGGTTGAGCACGATGATAACCTTGGCCTTGTCGGCCCCGCCGAGCCGCTCAAGCGCCTTTCTTGTTGTGATGGTGAATTCGTCGATGTTTGCCCGCGTGCCGGGGCCGGCGCTTTTGCTGCTGATCGAGGAAACGACCTCGGCATAGGAAACGTCGGCCACCTCGTTGATGGCATGCACGATCGGGACGGTCGCCTGCCCGGCGCAGGTAACCAAATTGACATCCGAAAGCTTCAATAGCTCATCGTTTAGGTTTACGGCGGGGACGCAGTAAGGCCCGACCGCGGCAGGTGTCAGGTCCACCGCGAACATGCCGGCGGCTGCGAGCTTCGGGGCGTTTAAGAGGTGCGCCGCGGCCGATGTGCATTCAAAGACGATTCTAATATCCTGCGCATGCCGCTCCACGAGATAGTCGACGCCCCCGGCCGAGGCGTCCACACCGAGAGCCCTCGCCTTTTCAAGACCGGGCGATTCCACGATGTTTACCACGCACGCAAGCTGCATATATCTGCTTCTGCCTATTTTAACCATCAGGTCCTGACCGATATTGCCGGGGCCGATTATGCCTACCTTAACTTTTTCCAAGCTCTGTTCCTCCATTAACTATAATGATGTATCATCAAACAGCGCCGGCAGCTGCGCCGCGTCACGGGGAATACCCGCGCTGTTTTGTGTATTTTTAAGGCGCCATGAAAAATATCCCCTCTTTTGCCGGAGCCCAAAAGTTATACTTCTCGGCCGGACAGCCGCATCGGGACCGATACGGATATGGCCAGGCAGGAGCCGAAAACCGGATTCGGCGCCCTGCCTGACCGCATATGTACGCAAAGCTTTCAGTTTGGAAAGCGCCGGAATATATTTAGCCTAGTACTGCGTCCGGGTCCTCCGGTCCGGCAGGATCAGATCAAAGAGGCGGCGGATAAGGGTATCAGCATGATGATCAACAAAATTGCGGCCACAGCGCAGGGCAAAGTGACGTATTTGAGGCCCTGCCTGGTATCCAGGTGGAAGAACTGGCTCATCACCCAGAAGCCGCTGTTGTTGACATGGTTGATCATCAGCGTTCCGGCACCGACGGCAAGCGTCGCGGCGAGAGGGGAAATACCCAGCGCCGGCAGCATGGGGAGCACGATGCCGGAAGCGGTCATGCCCGCTGTGGTCATCGACCCGACCGCAGTCATCATGATCACGCCGATGAGAAACGGAATCAGTATGCCGGGGAAGGACGAGCCTGTGATCAGCGCGCTCAGTTCCTCGATTGCGGGAGCGGATTTGATGACGCTGCTGAACGCGCCGCCCGCGGCGGTGATGAGCAGGGCGGACAGGGCGACTGCAAGACCGCGCGCGACCCAGCTGTTGAGCAGGACGTCCTTGATTTCGGGCATTTTCTTGCCGGTGACCTGCTCGTTGCTGTCCACGACCTGTTTTTTGTATGTAAGGCCAAGAAGCATGGTATAAATCACGCCGGAGCCGAGCGCTACCACCTTGTCGCCGAAAATCGAGAAGATCTGCCTGAGAATATGCCCTTCCGGGGTAACCATATTAACGAAGGAGGATGCGGTGATCATGATAACCGGGATGGCGATCGTCATAAACGAGGCGAATGCGCCGGGGAGGGCCTGATCCTTGATCAAAAGGTCATCCACCGCGCCGGATTTGGACGGCACAACGTTTTTAACGACCTCCGGATTGGGCTCGATCATTTCTTTTTCGGTCCATTTTTTCAGTAAAAGCCAGGTCAGCATAAACGCGATGAAAGTAGTGATGATCCCCCAAAGGATTGTCAGGCCGAGATCGGCGCCCAGGAGGAGTGCGATCGCGAGGATTCCCGGCGTCGGCGGGACGACGGCATGAGTCAGGAAAAGGCCGAGACCGGTGAAGGTCGCCATTGTGGACATGGAAACGCCCCTTCTTTTGGAAAGCACCGAGGCGATGTTCGAGGTCAGAACCATTGTGATGTCGCCGAACACCGGGATGGAAACAATGTATGCGGTCAGCGAGGGGGCAAGCTCAAGGTTTTTGCCCCGGAAGAGCCTGATAAAAAAGTTTGCGATGGATTTTGCCGCGCCGGTATCCTGAATGCCCATTGCCAGGACGGCGCCGAAAATAATGGGAATGCCTATGCCCTTCAGCGTCCCTCCGAAGCCGTCGTTGATCATCGCGATGGTTCCGAGAGAATCGAAGCCCAGAACCAGGCCCGTTACGAAGGCAACGGCCAACAGCGAGAATACCGGATGAAGGTTGCACTTGATAATCAAAAACATCAAAGCAAGAATTGCCCCAACCAAAACGATCAAAAATACACCAGCAGACATAAATATTTCTCCTTTTATTCATGATGGGTGCCGTTTTCATTATTGGGAACCGGGAAGCTGTTTTTTGGCTGCCAACCGAGGTATCGGGGTCAGCTCCAGGCTTGAAGAGGATTCTGCACGCAAAATTTTCCGCCGGAAATTTCAATAAAGGTTCCTGTGATATAGGACGCGTAATCCGAGGCGAGGAACAAAAGCGGATAGGCGACGTCCTCGGCGCGCCCGATATCGTGGAGGGCCAGCTGGGAATAAAGTCCTTGGCCGCTTTTTTCGATGATGGGGCGCGTCATGTCCGTTTCAATCACACCGGGGATATAGCCGATGACCCTGATGTTAAAAGGGGCAAGCTCTGATGCAAGCGTTTTGGTCATACTGTAAATTGCCGATTTTGTCGCCGCATAAGCCCCGCTTGTGACAGAAGGCATGACCGCGGCAAAGGAAGAAGCATTGAATAAAACGCCGCCGCCGCGCTTATGCAGCTTTTCTTTCGCAATTCTTGAGCCGATGAAAACCGACCGCACATTGACATCAAAGACTTCGTCCCACTGGCCGACGGACATTTCGGTAATTTTGGCCTGCGGATAAATACCCGCGTTATTGATCCAGATATCAATACCCCCGAACTGCCGTTCCACGAAATCGGCAAAGGACCCAAGCTGCGCTTCGTCTGACGCATCCACGGCCATGCCGACCGCTTCGACGCCCTCTGATTTCAGCTTTTCCAGTGCTTTATGCAAAGACTGCTCATTTCTGCCGCAAATTGCAATCTTTGACCCCTCTAAGCCGAACACCCGCGCGATGGACAGGCCGATGCCCTTTGTGGCACCTGTGACAACCGTTACCTTCTGATCCAATCTCACATCCATCTTAAATCCCCCCTTGCGCTTTATTCATATTTGATAACGGCGCCTTCGGCACCCGACGAAGCCAGCTTTGAGTAGAGCCTCAGATATCCTTTTTGGAACTTGGGCTCCGGTTTTTTCCATTTTGCAAGCCTTTCCTTGATTTCCTCATCCGGCACCAGAAGAGAAATGCTTCTGTTGTCCACATCAATTTCGATCCGATCGCCGTTTCGGACGATGGCGATCGGGCCGCCCTCCGCCGCCTCGGGGGATATGTGGCCGACAAAGCAGCCGTTGTTCGTACCGGAAAAGCGTCCGTCCGTGATGAGCGCGGTGGTTTTTCCAAGCCCCCTGCCGTAGAGGTATTTCATCGCTTTATACATCTCGCGCATACCCGGGCCTCCCTTGGGCCCTTCGTAACGTATGACCACCACATGGCCGTCTTTGACCTGCCCGCCAAGGATCGCGTGCTCAGCGTCCTCCTCGCTGTCGAAAACGATGGCCTCGCCGATAAAATGGTAAAGGCTTTTATCGAACGCCCCGGGTTTGGTGATACCGGTGTCGGGCGCAAGATTGCCCCTTAAAACGGCGACCCCGCCCATATAGCCGAAGGGCTGTTCCATGGTTTTTATAACGTCTTCGTTTGACGGGAATTTGTATTTGTAGCGTTTCAGATTGTCGCCCACGCTTGCAGCCGTTACGGTCATGCAGTCCAGATGCAGAAGGGGGGCGATGCGCTCCATGACCCGCGGGACGCCGCCGGCCTTCCAGAAGTCTTCCATGTTGTATTTGGAAGCGGGATTGACTTTTACGATCTGCGGCGTATTGCGGCTCAGTTCATCGAATTTTTCCAGGATGCCGATGGTAAGCTCGGCCTCGTACGCAATGGCCGTCAGATGCAAAACGGCATTGGTGGAGCCGCTGGTCGACATACATACGCGGATCGCGTTTTCCATGGCCTCGGCGGTAATAATATCCCTGGATTTGATGTCCTTTTCTACCAGCTCGACAATTTTTATGCCGGTTTCAAACGCCGATCTCATGCGGTCGGCGCTTGTTGCCGGGATCAGCGCGCCGCCGGGGATGGTCATGCCAAGCGCTTCCGCCAGAACGCACATCGTATTGGCCGTCCCGAAAAAAGAGCAGGAGCCGCAGGATGGACATGCGAGGTCCTCCAGCGCCGCATATTCGTCCTTCGTGATCCTCCCGGCGCTGAGCATGCCGTATGCTTCGGAAATCGAGGTCAGATCGGATTTCCTTCCGTCAAACACGGCGCCGCCCTCCATCGGCCCTCCCGGCAGGAATATGGCCGGGATGTTGAGCCTTGCGGCCGCCATCAGCATCCCGGGAACAATTTTGTCGCAGGACCCGAGAAGAACAATGCCGTCGAGCTGGTGCGCCTCGGCCATCAGTTCGATGGAGTGCGCGATGATATCCCGGGTCGGAAGTATGTAGTGCATTCCCACATGTCCCTGGGCGATCCCGTCGCAGGCGGCGATGACGCCGAACTCAACCGGCGTACCCCCTGCCCGGTAAATTCCGTTTTTTACATGCTCGGACACCTGATTGAGATTGAAGTGGCCGGGGACGATGTTGTTCCACGAGTTTGCGACGCCTATGACCGGCCGGCGCACCTCCTCATCGGAAAACCCCATGGATTTGTACAGCGAGCGGTTGAATCCGTTTTCCGGTCCCTGCAGAATTTTTGAGCTTCGCATCGGCATAATCCCCTTATAAAAAGTTTAAGTATAATAAGTGGATGTTGTGCGATATTACAGCACGTCGTTCTCAATATCATTATATATAGAATTTGTGATTTTGTCAAATAAAAAAATAGAAACGCATATGATTTCTATCAAAATTGCTGTAAAAAATGAATTGGCCCGCAAAGACCCATGAAAAATCCGGGGCCCGGGATTGCCGAAGGGAAGGACCTTCATTTGCTATTTACAGTAAGATGCTTTATAATATTGTCTGTTATCGACAGCCGTTTTGGATATAAAAAAGCAGTTTCTAAAAAACGCGGCCAAGGAGTGCCCACGGCTTTCAGTCGAAAACGGGTTGCCTTTCGCTGCGCTTCATCATATATTTGATGATCAGAAAGAGGAAAGACATGAGTGGAGTTAAAATCCAGGCCATATCAAGGGCTTTTTCCATATTGGAATACATCGGACAAGCCGGAAGCGCCGGCGTATCCGAGATTGCCCGTAAATTGAGACTGAACAAAAGCACGGTTTTCGGCATGATCAAAACGCTGGAAGCGGAGGGATATCTGCAGCAGAACACCGACAACGAAAGCTATCAGCTGAGTCTCAAGTTCTACGGGTTGGCGAACAAAGCCATGAGCCGGCTTCAGATCCGCGACTATGCCAAGCCGTTCTTAAAACAGCTTTCCGAGAAGTACGGCGAAACGGTCCACCTTGTTGTTGCGGCTGAAAACGAGGGCATCTATATCGATAAAATTGAAAGCAATAAGTCCGTGCGGATCTATACCAGGATCGGCGACCGGTTGCCGCTGCATTGCACCGGCGTCGGCAAGAGCATTTTGGCGTTTCGCTCAGATGAAAAACAGCTGCTGTATATTCATTCGGTGGGCCTTGAAAAGTTTACGGAAAATACCATAACAGACCCGGAAAGGCTTTTGGAAGAGCTTGCCGCCGTCCGCAGGAATGGCTACAGCGTTGAAAACGGCGAGCGGCTGGAAGAGATTTTTTGCGTGGCGGTTCCCATCCTGAACCATAAAGGGCTGCCGGTCTATGCCGTCAGCATTTCGATGCCTTCATACCGCGCCACGGAGGAAGTGATCAAACAGATGGTCCACTCCTTAAAGCAGCTTCAGAAGGAACTGGAAAACACGCCTTATATAGGATAAGAGCCCAAGTGTAGCAGAAAGGAATGGTCATATTCATGAAGCTGGTATCCTGGAATGTAAACGGCCTTCGCTCCTGCCTGAACAAGGGGTTTCGCGATTTTTTCGAGTTTATCGACGCCGATATTTTCGCCGTTCAGGAGACGAAAATGCAGGAGGGGCAGGCCGAGCTCGATTTTCCCGGCTATGAGGAATATTTCAACAGCGCCGAAAAAAAGGGCTACTCGGGGACGGCCGTGTTTGCGAAGAAGGCACCGCTTTCGGTTTTTTACGGGATCGGAGAGGAGGAGCACGACCGGGAAGGCCGGGTGATCACGCTCGAGTACGACCGGTTTTATTTTGTGACGGTCTACGCGCCGAACTCGCAGAGAGGGCTCTTAAGGCTCGGATACCGGATGGAATGGGAGAACGCGTTTTGCAAGTATCTGGCGGCGCTCGATCGGGAAAAGCCCGTCGTCATTTGCGGGGACATGAATGTCGCGCACCGGGAGATCGACCTTAAGCATCCGAAAGCCAATGCCCAAAACGCCGGTTTTACCGTCGAGGAGCGCGAAAAATTTACAAAGCTCCTTGAAGCAGGATTTACCGATTCCTTCCGGTATCTGTACCCGGAAAAAACCGGAGCCTACACCTGGTGGTCCTATATGCATAACGCCAGGACGACAAACGCCGGCTGGCGCATCGATTATTTCCTTGCCTCCGATCGGATCAAAACCTTTATCAAAGACAGCTTCATTTACTATGAAATTATGGGGAGCGACCATTGCCCCGTCGGTTTGGAGCTTAACTTTGAAGCACTTCCCGCCGATAATTGCAACGGCAAGCTTTTTTGATTGAAATTTAAAAAACGCAGTTTTGTTCCGGGTTTTAATCAAAAAAGTTATAAAACCGCAAAATGATCCTTTTATTATGCCGTTGTGAAAGGTATAATGTTATTAAAAGGATTATTTTTGACTGCGAGGTTCTGCAAATGGGAAGCGTCTGGGATTTTGAAATCTGCAAAAGAAACGTCATCATCATACTGGTTGGCGTTGTCATGAATTATTTGCTGTATTTCGCGACGAAACAGTTTCAGCTGCCGTTTTGGCTCGATGCATCCGGCACGGCCTATGCGGCGCTCGCGCTCGGGCCCGTTTATGGCCTGATTGCGGGGCTTTTATACACCATCCTTCTCACCTGTCTGGGGCAGGGGACGAATTCTCTGTGGTACGTCTGGCTGATCAGCGCCTGCCTTGCCGTGTTTATCGGCGTTCTCAACAGGAAACGCCTGATCCGCGATTTTCTCGACGTCTGCGGCGTCGTTTTTCTGTGCTGCCTGATCAATGTGCTGGCCTTTACCGCGCTTGCGCTTTTTCTCAATCAGGGGGTCCCCGGCGACCGCTTCGGCAGAGTGATTTTCGATGCCATGAGGGGCGAAGGGTCTTTTGCCTGGTTTTCTTCGGCAACCTCCGTTTTGGTCGGCAAGTTCCTCGACACGGTTATCTGCGCGGCCATTGTCGGCATAGCCTATTTCCTGACGCCTAAGGACCGATATTATTATTGATCCGCATTGTAATGGGCGGGCATTTATGATACAATCGAAAAAATTAAATATTCAAAGTATGCGGTGCGGCCCTTAAGGGCCCTGAAAAGAGAAGAAGGTGCAAATCCTTCGCAGCTTCCACTACTGTAATTGATGACGGGAAAACATGATGCCACTGTGCTTTATTGCATGGGAAGGCGTTTTCCGGGATGAATCATGAGTCAGGAGAACTGCCGCATGCCTTATAAATATTCTGGGGTAAGCAAGAATATTGGCGTTATTTGCTTCTGCCGCGGGCGGAAGCTTTTTTTATGAAAAACAAGGGGGAATCAGCAGTGAGAAAGCGGATTTTATCGCTGTTTCTTATTCTGTGCATGGCGTTTTCATTCGCGGCCACGGGCTTCGCGACGGAGGTCCCGGATCGGTTTTCAGACGCCTCTGATGCGCGGGAGGGAATCTTAAATTATTATCTCAATGAAAAGCCGCAGCTGACGCATTGGGAGGAGCTTGTGGCGCTGAAGACCGCGGGCGCGGATCTTACGAAATTCCGCCTGCCGGAAACCACTTCCGTAAATGACGGCAGCGCCGTGGCCGACATCGCAAACGCGATTCTCTGCGAGCGGATGAAAGGCTTTGACGCCGCGGAGCTTGTCGACACCCTGCTCGCAAAGCAGAGCTCCACGGGCAGCGGGAAATTCAGCGCGCTTTGCAACGAACAGTGCTGGGCGATGATCGCGCTGCGCGCCGCCGGGGCCGATTACAACGGGGCGGAGGCGGCGAAATACCTCCTCGACGAGATGCAGCTTTCCGACGGAGGCTTCACTTCATACCTGGATTCGGAAGTGGACATGACCGCGGCCGCGGCCGTCGCCATCAGCCCGTATTTGTCGGACGAGGCGCTCGGCGCAGACCCCTACCCGCTCAAAATCGCGAAAATGAAGGAGTTTTTGAAGGACGTCCAGGAGCCCGACGGTTCCTTTTCCTCTTACGGCGCGAAAAACGCGAGCTCGACGGCCTCGGCGATATGGGGACTTCTGGCGCTCGGCGAGGGGGCGGAGGACCCCGGCCGCATAGACTCGGCGGCGGACGCGCTTTTGGGCTTCCTCACAAAGGAGGACACGGGCGACGCGGTATACGGCTATGCGTACGCGTATGACTGGTCGAACTGGCCGGACTATACCCCGGTCCCCGACCGGTTCGACGAAATCTACACAAGGCAGGCGCTGATTGCGCTGACCGATATCGCAAGCCGGGAAAGCGATGCGGGCTGGGACGGCGTCTACAAGGACCTGTCCCGCTATTCGGACGGCTGTCAGTACCGGACGGTAACCGTTCGCGCCGGCAGCTTTGACGAGGATCTCATCAATGACCGGCTGACGGCAAAAAGTGCCGCGAATCTGCCGCTTACGGCGAAAGACGCGCTTACGCAGGCTTTTGAAGCCGACGGAGAGACGATTGCCTTTGATGGGCAATCCGTTTCGGAGGCGGGCGGCGTCGCCCCCGGCGAGGGCGAGGAGTGGACGCTTTTTGTAAACGGCGAGAAAAAGGGCTTGGATTACAGGCCTCAGGATGACGACCGGCTCGAGCTCCTGCTTGCAAAAACCGGGGATGACGGCTATTATGCCTCGTTTGATTTCGACACCGTGACGGACAAGGTGTTGGGACAGAATATCACCCTGACGCTTTCGTGCGAAAGCATCGCTGGCGGGCAAACGGTCAAAAAGCAGGGCATTGATATTCTTGTAAACGGGAGCATCTACGGCGGGTATCCGTCCTCGACCGATTCGGACGGGAAAATCACGCTTGTGTTTTATCAGGCGGGAACTTACGAAATAAGCGCGAGGCTGCCGCAAAACGAGACGTCCTATTCGATCACGAGGCCTTTATGCACGATTATCATACCGCAGGGCGAGGCCGATTCGAAAACGGTCGGCGTCCGCGTCGAGGGGATTTATGCAAACGTCGTCGACGAGCGGGATTTTTCCGCGCAGACAACGGGGGACAGACTCCTGACCGTTTCCGACGCCGTAAAGCAGGCGCTCGAGCAAAACGGCAAGGCGTACGCCGAAGCCGGCGGTTATTTTTCCTCGATCGGCGGGGAAGCTGAGAAAACCTTCGGCGGCTATGACGGCTGGATGTACCTTGTCGACGGCCAAAGCCCGTCTGTCGGGATGGGAAGCTATGTGCTTTCGGGCGGCGAGGATATCGTCGTCTATTACGGCGATTTTTCCACGCTTTACCCGAAAACTGCTCTGTCAAGACAGGCCGACGGATCATTCAGGCTTTGCTTTACGGCCGACGGGTATGACGAGAACTGGAACCCCACTGTACTGCCGATCACGGGCGCCGAGGTGACCTGGGACGGCTCCGCGCTGCCGGGCTTAACCGATGAAAACGGTGCGATATCCATCGCGGCGGAAAGCGCTACTTCCGACGCGCACAGCCTGCAGCTCCGGAAAAACGGGGCGTATGACGAGGGCACCGGCCTTTATCTACCCTGCATCGTCCGCCTGCCGTCCGATTACACGGTCGGGCTTTATCGGGCCGATCTCCGGTCGGCGCCGGCGGATGTGCCGCAGGAGATAAGCGTTTCATCAAATACGGCGTATGCAGGCATCCGGGTGGCAAAAGGCGCCGCCCTTCCCGGGATCACGGCGACGGTGGCCGACGGCGGGCTGTCCCTTTTGATCCCGCAGGGCACTGTGGCGACGTCGGATGATGCCGGCTGGGACGGAGAGATCGCTCTTCCGAGAGTCGAGGACAATGTCGCGCTCTCCGGGAAAACCGTTGACAAAACCATTTCGGCGGGAGCCCCCGGCGCGACGCTGCACTTTAATAAGCCGGTCCGGCTTCTGATCCCGGGCGGCGCGCAAAAAACGATTGCCTATCTTGATCAAGCGGGGAATCCCGTTGAAATCGATACCGTTTTAAGCGGCGACAACCTTTCAAGTGCCGAAGCGGGCCTCGCGGCCGCGGACAAAGCGGAGGGGAAGGCGGAAACCGGCGGCGATACGGCCGTCTGGACAAAGCACCTGACGACCTTTGTGAGCTATTCGACGGCCGGCGGTGAAGAACCGGACGGGGGAGACGGCGGCGCGGGAACCGACCGTGATACCATAACCCTGTCGGTCACCGGTTACAATGGACAAAGCCTGCTTTCGGCGACGACGATGGAGCTTCAGTCGGGTGACACGCCTCTAAGCGTGCTGCGGCGCTGCGGCCTTTCGATAACCGTATCAAGCGGCTATGTAAAAACAATCGAAGGCCTGAGCGAATTTGATCACGGGGGAAAAAGCGGCTGGCTGTACAGTGTAAACGGGCGGTTCCCCCAGGCCGGGGCGGGCAGCTATACGCTCGGAGACGGCGACGCTGTGCGCTGGATATACACGGTAAACGGCGGGGCGGACGTCGGGGCGCCTTCCGTTTCCGAAACGTTGGCACCCGTACTAAGCGGGGAGCCGGAGGAATACAGCGAGGCGCTTTCAAAGGTGCTCACGGGATTCAAAAAGAAAAGCGAGCTCTCCGAGTGGGAGATCTATGCGCTTTACGCGGCGGGCGAGACTGCGGAGCAAGGGCAGCTCGACCTGATCATTGAAGACATACGGGAGCAGGGCGGAAATATCAGAAAGCCGACCGACCTCGCCAAATATGTCCTCACCATCGGCATGGCGGGGCTCGATCCGACGGACGCCGGGGGGTATGACCTTGTGGAGAAGCTTTACCGGAATCGGAATCTTACGATGCAGGGGGTAAACGGGCCGGTTTTCGCGCTGATCGCATTAAACAGCGGGTACTACGGCGTGCCGCAGGACGCGCTTTGGACAAAAGATAAGCTTCTCTCGTATATCCTGGCGGCGCAAAACTTGGATGGCGGATATTCCCTTGAAAAAGGGGAAAAAAGCGACACGGATCTCACCGCGATGGCGCTTCAGGCGCTCGCCCCTTACAGGGGCAGGGAGGACGCCAAGGCCGCAATCGACAGGGCTCTTTCCTTTTTAAGCGAAAACCAGCGGGAAAATGGCGGCTTTTTATCCGAAGGTGTCAACAATTCTGAAAGCGCGGCGCAGGTTGTCATCGCGCTTACGGCGCTTGATATCGACCCGCTTTCCGATCCGGCATTTATAAAAGGGTCAAACACCGCGCTCTCGGCGCTTTACTCTTTTATGCTCGGCGACAATACCTTTTCGCACGAGGAGGGGGGCGGAAGCGACGAGATGGCGACCTCGCAGGCGGCGCTGGCGCTTGCCGCGAGCAGCCGCTATTACGCGGGAAAGCCCCCGCTCTATGAAATCAGGCCCTACTACTACGACGATCTCGGAAACGCCTCCCCCTGGGCGGTGGAAGCGATTATCAGCGCGACTGGCGACGGGATCGTAAACGGTACAAACGGCTGCTTTAAGCCCCTTAACAGCGTTACGCGCGCGGAATTCTCGGCGATGCTTGTCCGCATGCTGGGCCTTGAGGCGTTAAGCGGCGGAGAGCTCCCGTTTACGGACGTTCCGGAATCGGTGTGGTATTTAAAAGAGGTGCGCTCGGCATACGAAAACGGCGTTGTAACGGGCTTTGGCGGCAGCTTTTATCCGGATAAAACGATTACCCGCGAGGAGATGGCCGTCATGCTCGCAAGGGCGCTGAGGCTCGAATCCGCGCAGAGCGGTTCGGCGCCCCGCGATCTAGGCGCCGCTTCCCCGTGGGCCTCGGAGGGAGTCGGGGCGGCATACGCGAGCGGACTGATGACGGGAAGCGGCGGCGCATTCAATCCAAAGGGCACCGTGACGCGTGAGATGGCGGCGACCGTCTGCGCGAGGGCGTTTGCAATGGAGAAGCAAGCCGTATAGCGAACCGGCCGGGTTATGGCTTTCTGCCTTTGATCAGGCGGGCAAAGCTGCTCGTTTTTAGGCAGCCGGTCAAAAACAAAAGCGCCGTGTAGACGGCGGCCACGGCGCATGAACCGAGCACGACATAGGAAAGCTGGGAGAGCAAGCCGTTTTGCATCGCGTTCCCGACCGTATAGGCCATTGCGCAGATCGCACCGATAAGTGACAAAAGCGGTTTTACGACAAGGCTGTTCCAGTCGAAACGGATACCCGTCACGACCAGGAGGCGGCGCGCGTTTAAGTATGTCGTCAGAAGGTTTGAGAAAAGCATGACAAACAGGAAAGCCTGCATGCCTCTTAAAGGGACCAGGGCAAGGATCATCGAAATCCGGGAAACGGAGTCGATCACGTTGTAGCGCAGGGTGCTGACCTGCTGATTTAAGCCTTTCAGGATGCCGTCGACAATGTTTTCGAAATAGATAAACGGCATGATCGGCCCGAGCACCAGGATGTAAAACCCGACCTCCGGGCTTTTGTAAAGCAGCATGCCGAGGTCTTTGGAAAAGATTGTGAACAGCCCGCCGGCCAGAAGGGACATCGTCGTGCAGATCTGCAGCGCCAGCGTGACGGTGCGGTTTAATTTTGCGGTTTGCCTTAACGCATTTACCTCGGAAATCTCCGGGATCAGAAGGATGGAAAGTGCCGACAAAAAGGAAGAGGGAAAAAACAGGACCGGCATTGCCATTCCCTTTAACATGCCGAATTCGGAAAGAGCTTTTTCACGGGACGACGAGTACTGGGTAAGACAGTTCGGCACCAGCAGATTTTCCACGGTTCGCAGGATGGTGGTCAGATAGCTTCCCGCGGCGATCGGGGCGGCGATCGAGACAAGACGTCCGGCGACAGGAGGATGGGGCGCCGGGTGCTGGGGGCCGGGAGGAATATTCCTTTTTAGGTCGCGGCGGTACCCGAGGAAGACATACAGACAGGCCGCCATGTCGGCCAGCGTGTTTCCGAGCATAACGGCGACGCAGGAATAGGCGATGCCCATGGGCGCGAGACGGTCGATTAAGAGCATCACGACGGCAATGCGGATAACCTGTTCAAAAAGCTGCGCGCCCGATGTGACGGACACGCGCCGCCGCGCGATAAAATAGCCGTGCAGGCAGGCGGTCACCGACATAAACGGAAGGCTCGGGGACAGCACCCGAAGGGCGAGGACGGCGCGCGTATCCCGAAGCCACAGGGTACCGATCCACTCCGCGCCGAAATAAAGCGCCGCTGCCGCGAGAAATCCCATGGAAAGGCTTATAAGGAAGGCTCTGTTTAAGACGGAGGAAATCGATCTTTTCGTGTTTTTGCCGGCTGCCTCCGAAATCAGGCGGGTCACGGCCACGCTGATCCCCGAGGTCGCGAAGGTGGAGGCAAGGATATAAATCGAGAAAATCAGCTGGTAAAGCCCCATGCCCTCGGAGCCGATCTTATTGGATATGTAAACGCGGAAGAACATCCCGATCATCCGCAAAAGGAAAGAGGTCGTCGTTAAAATCAGAGTGTTCTTCAGAAAGACAAACCGCTTCAAAGCAACACGCCCCAAAGATCATATTGTTACTAATGTATGGGGCTTTTGTTAAATCAATGACTCGGCGGTCTGGAATAATCACATAAAAGTGCACGGGGCATAAAAGCCCCGTGCATTTTTATGTGAATGGAAGCATATGGATCGGGCATTATGTGCCGACCGGAGGGAGGGGGAACAGAAAATTGTCCATGAACGCGGGGAGCGGGAAGCCGCCGTCCACCTGCAGGTCCGAACCCGTGATATAATCCGATTTTTCATCGATCAGAAAGAGCACCGCGCGGCCGATTTCCTCCGCCCGCCCCACCCTGTGCCACGGGATGCGGGAGATCTGCTCCTTTTCCCGATCCAGCACAACGTTTTGGTCGAGCACCTTGATATGTCCCGGGGAGATGCAGTTGACGCGAATCTTATAGGGCGCGAGCTCCAACGCGGCATGCCTTGTAAACCGGCTGATGGCTGCCTTCGACGGCCCGTATACGCTGGCCGTGCTCAGGATCGCCTCTTTCTGCACGCTCGATATGTTGACGATCGAGCCTTTGACGTCGTTTTCGATCATGTTTTTCGCTGCGCGCTGGGTGCAGAAATAGGTCGCCCGCCAGTCGACGTTTGTGAGAAGCTCGAAGTGCTCCGGGGTAGCCTCAAGAAAGGGCATATACTGCGTGATGCCGGAATTGTTTACAAGCGCGTCGATCTTTCCGAATTTCTCAAGGAAGGTGTCGAACATCGCGTGAAGCTGCGAGAGGTCGGACAGGTCGGCCTGAATGGGGAGCGCCTCCCGCCCCATCTCTCTGATTTCCGCGCACACCTTCAGCGCACCCTGCGCGCTTTTATTGTAATGGACGCCGACATGGTACCCCGCCTGACCGAGGCACCGCGCGATCCCGCCGCCGATGCCCCGGCCCGCTCCGGTCACAAGCACTGCCTTTCCCGTCGAATAAGACATGCAGATTCCTCCTTTTACGTTTTAGCCCATGCCGTAAAAATAGCAGACCGCGGCCTCCTTCGGCCGGATATCGGTCAGATTGCCGTTATAATGCCTGAGCTTGATCGGGACGTAGGGGTGCTTGAGGCACTCCCGCTCGTTTAGGTCCAGGCCAAGCCCGGGCTTTTTCGGGATCGCGATATATCCGTCGCGGAACACGACCTCTTCCGATGTAAGCTCACGGCGCCAGCTTACATCGGTGAACATGGTCTCCAGTATCCGGTAGTTTACGATATTGCCCGCAAGCTGGAGCGACGATGCGTTGGTGATCGGCCCGCAAGGGTTGTGCGGCGCGACCGCGACGTAATGGACCTCCGCCATGGCGGCCATTTTCTTAAGCGCAAGGATGCCGCCGCAATGGCTGACGTCAAGCTGCGCGAAATCGGCGCAGCCCTTCTCTAAAAACTCCCGGAAGGCGTACTGGGAATAAATCCTCTCGCCGGCCGCGATGGGGACGGGGGATTTGCGGTGTACCTCGGCCAGCGCGTCTAAATTGTCGGGGGGAATCGGCTCCTCAAAGAACATGGGGTCATACGGCTTTATAGCGTTTGCTATTTTAACGGCGGTCGCGACGTCGAACCGGCCGTGCCCTTCGATCAGGAGCTCGACATCCGGCCCGACCGCTTCCCGCACCGCCGCGACGCAATCGATCGCGGCCGAAAATTCGCGCTTTTCCATGTAAAGATACGCCTTTCCAAAGGGATCCCATTTGAGCGCCCGGACGCCCTTTGCCACCGTCGCTTTCGCTTTCGAGGCAAACTCCTCCGGCGTTTTTGCGCCGGAGAACCATGCGTTTGCATAAATTTTGATTTCGTCGCGCACCTGGCCGCCCAAGAGGTTCATCACCGGCACGTTGTAGAATTTTCCGCTTATATCCCAAAGCGCCATCTCGACCATGCTGATTGCCGACTGCAATACGGCGCCGATGCGCCAGTAAGAATCCCGGTAGAGATGGTACACGATTTTTTCGATATTCAACGGGTCCTGCCCGATCAAGTCTTCCCTGATATCCAAAACCGCGCCTGTCAGCGCATTTTCCTTGTATTCAAGCGTGCCTTCGCCGACGCCGGTGAGGCCCTCGTCCGTGTACAACTTCACAAATACAAAATTTGTGCGGTAACAGTCGACGATAAATGTCTTTACATCAGTTATTTTCATTCACAACGAACCCCTTATAACGTAATTGGGCAAAAATGCTCCATCAAAAATGCATGGACCGCGCTGTCCTGCATATAACAAAGAAACTCCTCGGGATCGCTGCCGAAATCGCGAAACATATCCCAATGGATCGGTATGGCGTGTTGAGGCGCAATCGCTTTTGCGAGCCGCGCGGCATCGGAGGCATTCATATTGTTTCCCGCTCCGTTGATAACGGTGAACATATAGTCGACGGGCCTGTCGATCGCCCGCAGGATGCGCCTCGAATAAAGTGTGTCGCCCGTCACATACACCGTACGCGCGTCCGCCGTCAGCACGACGCCGACAGCGTGCTCGTCGCTGTGCGCGGCGTAGACCGAGCAAAACGCCGCATCCTTCAGCGTTACCTCGGTCTCATGATCGAACAGAATATAATTGTGGGCCCCGGTATACCGCTCGCGGACGAAAGCCCAGACGCTTTGCGGCGCCAGTATCGCAATCGGGTTTTTCTGTACGGGAATCAGCCGGTCGAGCGTTTCGGTGTCGACATGGTCGTCATGGATGTGTGTGAGGATCAGCACATCGAGCTGCCCTTTGAGATAGCGCTCGTCGGCGGGGACAAGCCGCTCCCAGGCTGCGCCGCGCAGCCGCGCCATACGGTTTGACAGATAAGGGTCGATCATGATCCTGCTGCCGCCCGCCGTTTCAAAAAACAGTCCGCCCTGTCCGATCCATGTCGCCTTCATATCGCCGTTACCTCCTGTTTGTTTTTTCGTTCCCGGCGGCGGAACGAGCCGCCGGGAACGGTCCAAACGACGAAATCGCGCCGTTTGTTCAGTCTGCCGCATTACGAGAGGGCAATGATCTTATCGAGCAGATCCTCCGCCCCGGCCTGTCCGGCGTATTCGGTCCAGTAGGGCTTATACAGCTCCACCAGCTCCTGACTGTCCGAGAATTCCGTGACGTTGGCGCCGCGGTCGGCCATTGTCTTTAAATAGCCCGCTTCCTGCTCGATGGCGTTTGCGCGCTGTTTTTCCGTTACCTCTTTGACCGCGGTCATCAGGATGTCCTGATCCTCGGCGGAAAGGGACTGCCAGAACTGTTCGTTCATGGTCGGGCCTATGACGTTGAGCATGTGGCGGGAATTGCAGATGTTGCCGCCGATCTTGTCAAACTCCTGCGTACACATCACCTCCGCGGGCGTTTCCATCGCGTCGACTATGCCCGACTGATAAGCGGTATACGTATCTCCCCATGGCATCGGGGTCGGCTTCATGCCCAGACGGGAAAAGGTCTCGATAAATACCGGCACCTGGGCTGTGCGGATCTTGATCCCCTTGCAGTCGGCAACCGAGGTGATGGGGGTTCTCGAGCCGATGATCCGAAAGCCGTTCCACCACCAGGCGAGCACGTGGGTACTGTGCTCCGTCGCCAGCTTGTTCCAAAGATCCGCGGTAATCTCCCCGTCATAGATCTCTTCGCCCATATCGTAGTCCTTGATCAGAAACGGCAGCGACAGGACGCCGAGCTCCGGCAGGAAGTTGCTCAAAAACGACGTGTCGCCCATGCATGCGTCCAGCGTCCCCAGGGTGACCGCTTCGGCCATCTCGTCCAGGGAGCCGAGCTGGCTTGCCGGATAGACCGTTATCGTGATGCGGCCGCCGCTCAGCTCGGAGACTCTGTCTGCCCACATCTGGGAATAAATGTTTGCCGCCTGGTCCACCGAGTTTGCATGTCCGAACTTGATCTCGATTTTGTCCTTCGGCGTATCCGCAGCCGGCGTGGTATTTTCCGCAGGGGCAGACGAGGCGGGCGCCGCCGACTGTGCGCAGCCGGAAAGCAGCGCGGCGAGGAGCGAAACGACAAGAAATAAGGCGCCAAGTTTTTTCATTTTACTCATTCCTCCCGTAATTAATATCCTATCATCAAGCAGCTTAAAGCTACCCAATAAGGCCTGGAATCCATGTCGCGATACCCGGAATCAGCATGACCAGCAGGATTACGGCAAAATTGACCCACACGAACGGCCATACCGCCTTGACCGCTTTATAAAGCGGCGTCTGATCCACCGAAGAAACTATGTACAGCACCAGCCCCACCGGCGGCGTCAGGCCGCCCATGACCAGCGCCAGCACCAGCACGACTGCAAAGTGGATGGGATCGAAGTTATACTGCGTTACGAGCGGCGCCACCACCGGCACCACCATCAGCAAAATAGCGTTCGGATCGATGAACATGCCGAGTATGAATATGAGAATTACGATAAGGCCCAGCACGATATATTTATTTGTGGTGAAAGCGCCTAAAAATCCTATGATCACCTCGGAAAAATTCCCGCGCGCCAGCATATAGCCGAACAGCGTCGCAAACGCGATGATGATCATCGTGACCGCGGAGGTCTTGACCGCGTCGTAGCAGCAGTGCCACAGCTTGGGTAACGTAAGGGTTTTCGTGATAAAGCCGTATATGATGCCATACAGGGAGGCGAGTACGCCCGCCTCGGTCGCCGTCACGACGCCGAACAGGATGCCGCCGAGTATGATCGCGGGCATAATGAGCGCCCAAACCGCTTCCTTGAACGAGTCCCAGACGTTGCGCCAGCCTGAAAAGCCGCGCGAATTGAGGTTATGTTTGACCGCGTAAAAATAATTGAGCACCATGTAGCCGATGCCGAGGGAAATTCCGGGTAAAACGCCGCCCATAAACAGCTTGGCAATCGAGATATTCGTAACGCCGGAATATACGATCATCATGATGCTCGGCGGTATGATCGGGCCCAACGCGCCGGCCGCCGCAACCAGGGAAACGGCGAACCCTTCCTCATACCCGCTCTTTTTCAGCGGGGGAACCATCAGGGTGCCGATCGCCGCGGCGTCGGCGTTTGCCGAGCCGGATACGCCCGCCATCAGCATGCCCGTCAGAACCGACGTATGGCCAAGTCCGCCCTTGATATGTCCCACGAGCGAGTCGGAAAAGCGTACGAGCCGTTTTGTGATGCCGGTTTCGTTCATAATGCCGCCGGCCAGCATGAAAAAGGGAACCGCGACAAGAAAAAAAGAATCCATGGAGCTGAAAATTTTCTGAGCGATGACAAGGTTCGGCAGATCCGGCATCATGAGAATCACGCCCGTTGCGGCAATTGCAAGCGAATATGCAATCGGAACGCCGA
This sequence comes from Clostridiales bacterium UBA6114, assembly GCA_002423435.1. GTDB lineage: Bacteria > Bacillota > Clostridia > Oscillospirales > Butyricicoccaceae > UBA6114. The sequence continues at coordinate 147,266 of DIWE01000009.1, read as the reverse complement.
TAAACAAAAGGACGAGAAAAGCAATACCCAATACTGCAAGCATTCAGGAAAGCGCCCCCTTCTCTTTGTGGAATAACCGCCTTAATGACTCGACGGCCGCCTCGGCCGCAGTCAGAAACAGCAGCGCCGAGCCCACGGGCTGCGCGGCATACACGCAATTGATCGGCAGGCCGATACCGACCGCGATTCTGCCGACCGATTTCATGCATAATCCGAGACTCGCTGAAAAATAGCTGGCTGCGAACCCGGCGACAAGAATTATGCCCACAATATGAATGAACGTCTGCATCTTCTCCGGAAATTTATCAAGCAGCAGGTCGAACGTCATATTTCCCTTGATCCGAAACAGCACCGGCATTTCCAGCATAATCATCCAGATAAACAAATACCTGGCCGCCTGTTCCGTCCAGGTGATCGGTGAATGAAATACGTATCTCGATATGACCTGTACGGCAACCAACACCGTAAACACGATCAACACGGCTGTCACAGTGGTTTTCAGCATCATCTCCAGAGCATCCATGGCCTTTTTCAGTGGATTTTTCAATTATTTTCCCCCCCTTTAATATTTTAATATATTTAATATTATATATTTGATATTCTATATTGCGCATATTCTATCTACACCATATGTTTTCTTTGCAGGGTGAAGGCTAATTTTCTTCTTTGAATTGCTGCAGGAAATCCTCCATCGCGGATATCGTATGCTCGTCAACCGCAACCCTTAAAAGAACCCGGTCTTTTTGAGAAAGCGCGGATGCGATCTTCGCATGCTGGCTGGTGGCGAGCTTAATCCGTTCGCTGTGCTGTACATATACGCTACGCAGAGCCAGGATCAGCGAATTCTGGTAACGAAGGATGTCAAGGGCTTTTGCGTTTTTCCCGAAGGCAAAGATGATGTTATGGAACTCCGAATTGAGTTCATTATACTTGCCCTCCGCGATCTCCTCGCGTTTGAGAGCTGCAATGGACTGATTGATTTCATGAAGGTGCGCGACGGCCGCGTCGTCGATATCGTCCATGGCCTCTTCGGTGATCAGAGACTCCAGCGCCCGGATAATGCCGTAGGTGTCCCTGATGAAGTTCACGTCGATATTGAGCACGGTCGCGCCCTTGTAAGGATTCATTTCCAGGAGCTTTTCGCCCTCGAGAGTGCGGAAGGCCTCGCGCACGGGCATATTGCTCACGCCGTAACGCTCCGAGATCTCCTTGATCGTGATTCTGCTTCCCGCTTTAATGCGCTTTGTGATAATATCATTGCGCAATACGCGGACGACCTGAGAAGCTATTGTATTGTCAACAATGATGTCGCCGCTCATATAAAACCCCGATCTCTATAATTTAATGTCCACAATTTTAAAAATGTTTACGCCTGGTAATTTTCATTATAGTATCCTGCGCGATGGTTTGTCAATAGATATTCAATATTTGACATGTGATATTCTGTATGATATATTCGTGATGATCAACAAAGCATACTTGATAAAGGAGGAGTCTGCATGTTCAATTTAACCGGGAAAACCGCATTTGTCACCGGCGCGTCGCGCGGGCTTGGCATGGGAATTGCAAAATGCCTCGCGGAGGCCGGCGCCGATATCATGGTAAGTTACGTAAAGTCCAAAGAGGAAGCCGAAAGGGTGGCTGAGGAAATTCGCGCCATGGGCCGCCGTGCCGTCGTCGCGCAGGGCGATGTCGGGAACGAGGCGGATGTTATCCGGCTGTTCGAGGCCATTGAAGCCGCGTTCGGCAGGCTGGACATCCTGGTGAACAACGCGGGCATCAACAGCAATCTGGATATCGATACGATCGATCTTGCCGAGTGGGAGCGCGTGCTTAAAACGAACATCACCGGCTGTTTTCTTTGCTCGAAATATGCTCTCCCGATGATGCGCAGGCAAAAATGGGGGAGAATCATACAGATTTCCTCGCTCGTCGCCGAGCAGGGCGCGCTGTTCGGGCAGGTGCATTACGCCTCGACCAAGGGCGCGCAGCTGGCTTTTACGAAAACGCTTGCCCGATCCGTAGCCCTCGACGGCATCACCGTCAATTCAATCGCGCCCGGGGTACATATGACCGAGCAGCTGGCGGGCATCCTTCTGGCCGACCCGAAGCGGATGGATATCACCCTCGAGCGGACTCCCATGCATCGCATCGGCACACTTGAGGATATCGGATATGCGGCGGTATTCCTTGCAAGCGAGGAGGCAAATTTTATAACCGGCGCGACAATCGACGTAAACGGCGGCGCTTATATGCGCTGAGAACAAAAAAAGATCAGCCGCGGCGGTTAACGTCGCGGCTGATCAAAAAGCGGATATACCGACGGGTTATGGCAAAACACAGATTATTGGAAGGTGTCGTCCTTAATCGTCGCAATAAATACCTTTACGATTTCGGGATCAAACTGTGTGCCGCTGCACCGGATCAGCTCGTCGAATGCCTCCGAGTAGGATTTTCTCTTTTGATACGGACGGAAGGAGGTCATGGCGTCGAAGCTGTCGACTACGTTCAATACTCTTGCGAGATATGTAATTTCCTCCCCCTTTAAGCGGTTCGGGTATCCGGTTCCGTCATACCTCTCGTGATGCTGCAGAATGATGGGGACAACATCCTTCAGTAGCATCACGTTTTTTACCATTTCCGCCGCGTTTTCAGGGTGCTTTTTCAGTATTTCCCATTCGCCGGGAGTAAGCGGAGTGGTTTTCATTAAAATCTCTTCGGGAATATTGATCTTCCCGATATCATGCATATAAGCGCTGTAAATAAAATTTTTCCTTGAGGCGTCGCCGAGCTTCAACACATCCGCCATCAGGCTGCAAAATGTCACAACCCGTTCGACGTGGCGGAAGGTATATTTATCTTTCGCGTTGATAACGGCGATCAGGGTCTTGATGGAAGCGACAATTTCCTTGTCGTTTCCGTCGACGTCGTTTTTGAGATCGTCAAGAATCGAGGAATAGGATTCCACCCTGTTTTTCCGGAAGCTTTTCGCCCGGTATAGCGCTTCGTCGGCATAGCGGATGATTTCGTCCTCCGTCTTTGCCTTTGTCGGAAAGACGGAAACTCCGACGGAGATCGTCAGATTCCGGTTCGGCAGGTATTCCTGGCCGGAAAATACGTGCTCCTGTACGGCCCGCCTTAAGTTCTCGGCGATTTCAAGGGCTTGTTCTTCCGGAGTATCCGGCAGGATGACTGCGAATTCTTCCCCTCCGTACCGCGCGGCAACGTCATTTTCACGTACAAGGCTCCTGAACATGTCCGCCAGGACGATTAAGGCGTCGTCGCCTTTTTGATGGCCGTTGACATCGTTAAAATATTTAAAATAATCGATGTCAATGAAAAGCAGGGAAAGAAACGAGCCGTTTTTTTTGCATTCCTGCGTCAATATGTTCAGGCGCTCATAAAAATATCGATGGTTGTATAGACCGGTGAGGCCGTCGATGTTTGCCAGATTTTTCAGATAATCAATATGTTCGTTTTCCGTTATTACGTAAAACCCGAGGGTTAACGCGATGATCAAAAAAGCGGAGGCAAGGACGATATCGCTCTGAAAACAGGTGTTTATGAGATTCGACGGGGCATATATAAGATCCACTCCGAGAACAATCAGGGAAGAAAATCCGGAAATGATAAGCCCCGCGCCCATGCCTAATTCCATGCTTGCCGAGATGACCACAAATAAAAAAAGGAATTTGTAGTTGCTTTCATAGCCGCCGGTCAGCATAACGGATAAGAAAGTGACTGCAAGCAATACTCCGGCATGAACCCATTTGACGAAATAGACGTTTTTTTTTGCTATTTTGTCGAGAAGATCCATGCAAAGGTATATGGTAAAGCAAATAATGATGATTGCGAAATACTGAAAAAAATTATAAGAAAGAAATTGATACAAATTTTGATTATTAAAGTAATATTGTGAACACGCTATTCCGGAAAAAAGCAGGGAAAATATCTTAACGGCATTCGTAATTTGCTGAATTTTTGAGTTGATGTTTTTATTTTGATCAAACATCGTATTCCCCCAAAAAGCAAAGTAATAATTTCAAATAATCAGGAGGAAATCTTCCTCCTGATTATTTGAAATTATTCGTCTCTCAGGCACTTTGGCTCTTCCGGCTGATATGCAAAGAAGCAACACGCGGAAGTCGCCACCATTGAAGCGAACAGTGCAGCGAAGGATGCTGCCAACGCCAAAAGCTGTTTTTTCATCTTTTCTTCACCTCCATTCCATTGTCACAAATCTTGTTGCCAACCTGGTCCAATATGTGAAAGAGTTGCGCGCCAAAGGTTGTCAAAGTCATAATCTGCCATATGGTTCCAAACACAAGACTGATCCCATAACCGAGAAAAGGCGGATATGCCTGTCCAAAAAAAAGAAATAGAAGCGAAACCGCAAGGTAGGAAAACAGTACGGTGAACGAGCCGCGCCTCATCCGCCGGATTTTTCTTTCAGTTTTAATCGGCTTTTTCGGATTTGCGACAGGGGCAAATTTATAGATGATAAAAAAAGATACCGCAAATGTAACAGCCAGTATCACAGACATTGAACGGACGGTAAGAAGGGGGGACAAGAGATATCTGCCGACGGCGGCAGCCGTTACGCTGTAGAGCACCCCGCAAAACGTGCATAATCCCATTGAGCTCAAATGGGCGCCTCCGCTGTATTTTCGGAGGAGGCTGACACAAAGACAGATAATCAGTGCCTCAACGGGAATACCGGCAATAAGTCCCAGAAGAAAGACGAACAAAAGGGTTGAAAACGTCTGAAAAAGCGCAGCCATGCCGTAAGCGACGACTTCCTTTTTCTCGTCGTCAAGGTTAAGCTCCGCTGACAGCCTGTCAGCGATTTTCTTTGCCAGCTTCTCCATCGGTATCCTTCCTGATTTTATTTAATCTGGATAAAACCAGATAGGTTATTAAAATGAACAAGGCAAAAAACAGAGTGGACGGAATCCCGTAAATACTTTTGGCCAAAGGCGAATCAAACAGGGCTTGTGTCTGGTCCCGGCCGTATAAGGCTATGAGCAGAAGGGCGTTGAAGCCCTCGCTCACAAACAGGAATATCATTACAGTAATCGCCGACTTGATGGCCAACGGGAATTCCACGTCGCAGAACAGGACAAAAAGAAGCATAAAGACCAGTATGGATATCATCGCGTTTACTCCGTAATTGATCGGAAGCATGCGGACGAAATAAGTTAAAACAATAAAGATCAAGCTGATGCTTAAATACTTCTTTTTATTGAATTTCGCTTTTGTTAATATGTACATGGCAAGGATGTCCAAAAAACCTTCGGGTATTCCCTTGATCAATAACTCGATCCATGAAAGCCGCATAAACGTCATCCTGCCTTTACGAATTCCTCTTTGTGTTTTAAGTTCAGCTCTTTAATTGCACTATAGATAATGATAAATACAAAGAAATGGATAAAAAGATCCCCCGGACTCATTACATTATAACCGACGTCTATGTAATCGCACAGAATCTTGAAACGGGACGAAGCGTCCCCGAAAACGTGGTAGTCGTTCACCTGATCGAAGGTATAGGGTTTCAGATAACCGGTCAGATAGGAGAGAGTCGGAAAAACCGGCATTTTGCCGCCGTTTTGTGCCATAACAAACCGATTCAGCAAAGTACCGACTAATACGGAGGCCGAGCCGATCAGCGACTGCTTGTACAACTTAAAATATAATATAGGAACCAGATAAGCCAGTATGTATATGGTTTTAAAGTACCGGTCGAAATGAATCACATAAAAATAATTGCTGAGAAAGGTATTCGTCTGAAAAAAGAAAAGGATGATTTCCAAAGCAATAATCGGATAAAACGTCCATGACATAAACAGATATTTTAACTTGTAATGCCTGATTTTGGCCGCAATTAAAGCGGCTAATACTGTTTCAATCATAGAATATCTCCTATTTTATGATTTATAAGTAATTATAATTTAATTATTAGACAAATACAAGTAGTGCTGGCAAATAATGAAAAATAAATAAATTGTTTAATTCTGGATAATATCGCCATTACGTATAAAGTAATTTGCATGTTTTTCAAAAGAGTTGGGCTTCGGCTCGACTTTTTTTGTCTTCAGGTAAACGCAGCAGAGTAGATATCGGCCTGCATCCGGCCCGACAGTTTTATGCCTGTCCTTTTCGAAGGCAGGCAGGACGGTGGGAGATAACGGTCTTTCGGGGAGACTTTTACATTACGGTTATACGGAGAACGTATGTACAAACCCCGAATAACCGGAGGGTTATTCGACGGGTTTGCCGGTCCGGACGGAACCGTATTGACTTGCTGACTGCAAAAGACGCGGATGTTATACGATACCGTTGTCAACGGCCAGGGCGCTCAGCGTTGCGTTTGTCACTGTGACCCCTGGGGTGATATCGATGATGGAATTTGTGGAAAGCTGTACGGAATACGTGTATAAGCCCGGCGCGAGGTTGTTGTCAAAGAACTGGAAGCCGAAAGATTCCGCTTCGAGCACCGTTACCAGCGTCGAGAAAGTATAGGTCGAGCCGACGCTTACGGGCGGGCCGCCGTCTAAGCTCCTTTTAAGCTCAAAGTTCAAAGTGACGGAAATACCGACCGGCAGGCTGATGATGCTTGTAAAGTTCAGTAGCACGGCCGGATTTCTCATGCCTTTTGTATCAATCGTCACGTCCACGACGGGGATCGGGGCGGCAAGCAGCGTGGTGATAATCGGAAGCGGTCCGGCGCCTCCGGTCGAGGCGTTTAACTGCACAGCCCTATCATCCCGCCTTCTATGGCAGCATGAATTGCTCTGCGCCGCAAAGGGGTCAAAATAATAACTCATATATCTCACCTTAAAGTTTGTATTAAAAAAATTTTAAAAACAACAAATATTTATCGCGTTTGCAATCTTTGTTATCCGTCTCCTAATTACATGATATGACAAAAAAATGCTTATGTGACTTGTTGAAACAGTTTTAAGACATTTTTCGTTTCCCCCATCGTATAAAAAACAAGCCTCAAAACCAATCCGCGCACCAGAAATAAGAAAAACGACGCCTTTTCCAAAGAAAGGAAGTTTTTCGTTCCCGCCTGTTACAATTGTGTTACAACAAAATCAAAAATGATGAACCGCAAAGTGCGGCGCACAAAGCTTTTTGACGAGGAAAAAGAAGAAGGAAAGCAAGGCCCGTTCAAATAGCTAAAAATCCCGGGAGCCTCCGTTTTATCAAACTTTGCGGCAAAAGAAAGGAATCCGGCGGCTTGCCGTTTTCAAAAACGAGCCGTTGTTTTTTGCTCCCGATGCGGGGAATATGGCAGAAAAAAACACATTACGGTTACATTACAGCCGAATTACAGTTGCATTACAGATCGTTTCGAAGCATTGACTGCGATGGGCAAACCAGATAACATACAAACAGACCAAGGGTGCGTACCCAAAATTTTTTAGGAGGAAAATCTATGCGCACATTGAAAAAACTGCTCGCACTTTCCGTTGTGTTCGCTTTTGCGTTCACAATGATGGCTGGCGCAACGGTTTTCACCGACAATGAAGAAATCGACGCGCAGAATCAGGTTAATATGATTACTGCGCTCGGCATTGTCAATGGATATCCGGATGGCTCATTCGGACCCGACAAAACGATTACCCGTGCCGAAGCCGCAAAAATGATCTATGTTCTTAAAAACGGCAAAGACGTTGGCTCGGACAATTATAAGAACGCTGCCAATCCCTTTAGCGACGTGTATTCCGGCCACTGGGCCAGAGGATACATAAACTACTGCTACTTAAACGGCATTATCGCCGGTGTGGGTAACGGCAAGTTTGATCCCGAGGGTTCGGTAACGGGCGCGCAGCTTGCGAAGATGATCCTGACCGTGATCGGCTACGACGCAAACAGGGCAGGCCTCGTGGGAACACAGTGGATGATCTCCACAATGTCGCTCGCGTTTGAAAACAACCTGTTTGACGACTATACGGTCGACGTGTCGGCCGCGGCTCCCCGCCAGGATGCGGCGATTCTTTTCTACAACGCCGTTTATACCCCGACCGTTGTCTATCGCGACGGCGAATACACGAACCTTAACTCCGACGGCGACGCCTATCTTGCGACAGCCGGAAAGAAATACTTCGGCCTTGAAGAGGAAGAGGGCGTTCTGACCGCCGCGAACGATTTTGACATGACCGACGGAAACGTCGACGAGGACACCATCACGATCAACAATCACGATTATGATTTTGAAGGCGGAAGAGAGTTTGTCGGCCAGGATGTCAAGGTCGTCTACAAGGTTGCCGCAAACGGCGACAAGACAGTCTATGACATCGTCCCGACAGGCGACAGCAAGGTCTATGGCCTGACTCTCGGCGATATTGATCATGGCACAAACGCCAACCAGGTCAAGTTCAACAACAAGAACTATACGCTCGACAACAGCTTTAAGCTGTACAAGAACTACGGTGACGCCCTGGCAAACGGCGGAGACCTCAATGCCTTTATCACCGCAAATCTTGACCTTAAGAGCGGCAATCCCGTAAGCCTGATCGACGCCGACGGAAACGGCACGGTTGACTACGGATTTATTACAGAGCGCACCTTCAGCTATGTAGGCTCCATGGACTCCAAGTCCATCAGCTTCGGCGAAGGCGGCAAAAAGTTCTTAAATGACGACGGCGACACCGTTGTTTTCGCCGAAGGCATTGAAGAAGGCGACTATGTCTTCTATTACAAGGATTTAGCCGACGACAACTACTATCTCGCGAAAGCCGACTCCGTTTCCGGCGCAATCGAGGGTCACAGCTCGTCGGCCGAGACCACAGTCTACATCAGCGACGTAAGCGGCAGCAAGGAGCTTGCGGTCAACACCGCCACCAATGATCTCGACGAAGCCAGCCAGGCCGCTCCGGAAATCGGCGATACCTACACCCTCTTCTTAGACGGCAAGTACTGGATCGCGGCGCTCTCCGAAGAGGACGGCGTTGCGGGCTCGGGCAACTACGCTTACGTGAAATCCGCTGACAATGAGACCGGCTCCGGCGCAGGCAAAACGGCGGCCAAGGTCGAAGTCATGATTCCGGGCGAAGACGATCCTATCGTCTACGAGCTCAATAAGGATTCCAAATACGTTGACGCGAACGGCGATCTCGTGAAGGTCACGCTCGGCGACATCACCAATCAGGTTGCCGGCAAACTGTTTGCCTACAGCATCAAGAGCGACGGCACGATCCTGCTGACCCAGGATTTGACGAACTACACGACCGGCGCGAAAATCAAATATGACAGCGACAGCGACATCTTCACGGTATCCGGAGCGGGAGCCGCCAACGGCAGCTACCTCCTGGCGGACGACGCGGTTGTGTTCTACAACACCACCGGCAACACCTGGAAGATTTACGGCGCGGGCGACTTCGACGAGAACTTCAATGCCAACGCCAGCCTGTGCGCATTCTCCTACAAATCTGTCGGCGGATTCAATTATATTAAAGCCGCCATCATCGACGACGACCAGGATCTCGCTGAGCAGAGCGGAGCCGCTTCCGACACGTACTTCGGCTTCCTGACCGGCAATCCGATGGTAGGCCATGACTCCTCCGCGGACGAAGATTACGTCAGATACACCGTCTGGGTAAACGGCGAGCTGAAGACCTACACAGATAAAGATACGAACAGCGCGGTAGCCGGAAAGCAGGCGTTTGTCGCCTTCACCCTGAAAGCTGACGGAAGCATTAAGGACATCTGGAATGCCAACACCGCAAGCGACGACGCGAACGCGGGCAATGTCGGCGATATCCAGGCCTACAACAAGACCACTTCCAAGATCACCATCAGCGGGCGCATCTACAACATCACCGAAGACACGGTTACACTGTACGTCGATTACGATGAGACAACTGGCGAAACCGGATCCGGATATCCGAAGATCTCCTCCTCCGACGCCGCCACCAACAGCAACTGCTACTACGTGACCGATAAGGACCATCCGTCCGACCTGCTCTTCATCGTTGTCGACTCCAGCGCAACGCTTCCCGAAACATTGGCTTAAATAAACCAAATATCCGGGTAACTCTGACCAGGCGCCCCGCGGCGAAAGCCGCGGGGCGCCTTTGAGTGTCGACAAAGCCGGCGCTCTCCAGTTGATTCGGCTTTTTGAAAAAATGGTATGTAAACGCAACGCATAAAAAAACGTAAGAACCTTACTTTGTCTACAGACTGCAGTGCCCCGCGGCGAAAGCTGCAAGACGCTTTTTGATTATACCTTATAATAATATATATGGATTTTATTGGATTATATTTGGGCAAAACGGCCTTATGTTACAGATATGTTACAGATTAGCGGAAATGGTTGACTCTCCTGCCATAAAACGGTATGATTCACAATGTCAGGGTTTATACCCAAAATTGTTAAGGAGGAAAATCCATGCATACTTTGAAAAAAGTACTCGCATTGGCCCTTGTGTTCGCGTTTGCGTTCACAATGATGGCGGGAGCTACCGTTTTCACGGATGATTCGAGCATCGACGCTCAGAATCAGGTCAACATGATCTACGCTCTCGGAATTATGAAGGGCTATCCCGACGGCTCTTTCGGCCCGACACAGACCATCACCCGCGCCGAGGCCGCGAAGATGCTGTATGTGTTAAAAACCGGCAAGGACGAAGGCTCGTCGAATTATGTCAACGCAGCCAACCCCTTTACCGACGTGTCCACCAGTCATTGGGCCAGAGGCTACATTAACTACTGCTACTTAAACGGCATTATTGCCGGCGTGGGCGGCGGCAAGTTTAATCCCGAAGGCAAACTGACGGGCGCTCAGCTCGCGAAAATGCTCTTAACCGTTATCGGCTATGACGCAACCAAAGCGAACCTGGTCGGCGACCAGTGGCTCATCTCCACGATGTCGCTGGCTTTCGAGAACAACCTGTTCGACGACTACAACGCCGACGTTTCGTCCGACGCTCCCCGTGAGGACTCGGCGATCCTCTTCTACAACACCATTTATACCGCGACTGTCGTTCTCCGCGACGGCGAGTATACAAACCTGAATTCCGACGGCGACGCTTATCTCGCTACGGTCGGCAGGAAGTACTTCTCCCTTGAGGAGCAGGAAGGCATCCTGACCGCGGCCGACGGCTTCAACATGTACGGCGATATCGAAGAGGACACCGTCCAACTCGATAATGACAGCGACTACACGTATGAGTTTGAAACCGACAGAACTTATATTGGACAGGAAGTCAACGTTGTCTACAAGGTCAAAACAAACGGCGATAAAGTCGTTTACGACATTGTTCCGACGGAGGACAGCGACGTTTACACGATGACCCTTGGCGATATCGACAACGGCGCTACCCCTGATGAACAGATCAAATTCAACAGCAAGAGCCGTGATTTAGCCAGCGATTTCACACTTTACTACAATTATGACAGTAACGGCGAGGAAATCAGCGGCGACGTGTCGGATTGGGTTGACACCTATCTCGACATCAACAGCGGCAACCCGATCACGATAGTTGATTTTGACGGCGACGGCGAGCTCGACTACGGCTTTGTCACCGCGCGCACCTTCAGCTATGTCGACTCCATGGATTCCCAGTCCATCAGCTTCGGCGAGGGCGGCGTGGAATTCTTAAACGACGACGATGAAACCGTTGTCTTCGCGGACGGCATCGAGGAAGGCGATTATGTCTTCTACTGGCAGGACGAAGCCAACACCGACGACGACGTCTACTATCTCACCAAAGCGGAATCCGTTTCCGGCGAGATCGAAGGCGTGAGCTCCGAAGCCGAGACCACGATCTATATCAGCGGCGTCAGCGGCAGCAAGAGCCTCTCGGTTAGCGATGTTCAAGATCTTAACGAAGCCGAGCAGGACGTTGAGACCGGAGACACCTACACCGTCTTCTTAGACGGCAAATACTGGATCGCTGCGCTCGTTGAGGGCGAGGGCATCGCGGGCTCGGGCAATTACGCTTATGTCTTGTCGGCAACCAACGAGACCGGCTCCGGCGCAGGCAAAAAGGAAGCCAACGTCGAAGTGTTGATTCCGGGCGAGGACGATCCTGTTGTCTACGAGCTCAATAAGGATTCGGAAGTTTATGTCGACGGCGAACTTGAAGAAGTTGAGTTAGACAAAATCGTAACGGTTCCAACAGGGGAATATGCAGTTACAGCGACCACGCCGGTTGTTGGAAAGCTTTTTGCTTACAGCATCAAGAGCAACGGAACGATCCTGCTGAGCCAGGATATCCCGAACTACACGACGAGTGCGGATATTGAGTATAGTGAAGACAGCGATATCTTCACCGTTTCCAATACAGCCGAAAACCATAACGGCAGCTACCTGCTGGCCGACGACGCGGTTGTCTTCTATCGTGTTAGTGAGGATGGAGCTACGCCGGAATGGAAGATTTACGGCGCGGGCGACTTCGACAAAGACTTTGATTTAAGCGACGACCTTTCATCCTTCGCCTACAAGAGAAGCGGCGGCTTCAGCTATATCAAGGGCGCCGTCATTCTCAGCGATACAGATGATCTCCCGGCGCAGAGAGGCACGGGCTCCGACCTGTACTTCGGCTTCCTGACCAGCGACCCGATGAAGGGCCATAATTCCTCCACCGACGAGGATTACGTCAAATACACCATGTGGGTTAACGGCGAATCCAAGAGCTATCTCATAGAAGAAGAGACATCCGCTGTGAACGGTGTCAAGAAGAAAGATTTCGTTAAGTTTACCCTGAAAGCCGACGGAACCATCAAGGACATCTGGGATGCGGATACTACTACGACTGACGCTTACGGTGGATTGTATGGCGACATCCAGTCGTACAACAAGTCCTCATCCAAGGTCACCATCCAGGGCACGATCTACAACATCACCGAAGACACGGTAACGATCTATGTCGACCGTGACGCAGGAAAGGGCGAGACCGGCTCCGGCTATCCGAAGATCTCGTCCTCCGATGCTGACGGCGCCAGCAACTGCTACTATGCGACGGATAGAGACAGCTCGCACGACCTCCTCTTCATAGCCATCGACTCCAGTGCGACAATGCCAGACGTTGAAGAAGATTAAGGCTGTTTAGAAAGTTAGATACCGATCAACGGATCAAGGGCGCCCCGCGGCTTTCGTCCGCGGGGCGCTCTCCCTTAAAGGAGAAAGCCTCGGGCGTGTTCGCCAATATTTGGGAAACGGCCCTTTTACATTGATATTTTGTATCATAAGGAGTACGATAAAACTAGAAAACGCCGCCTGAAATGGAAGGAAATCACTATGCAGCGATTATTGAAAAAACTGTCCGTTTTACTGCTTTTTTGTATGCTGTTTACCGTTTTTGCCTCGGCGGCATTTACGGATCAAAACGAAATCCGGAATAAGGACGCCGTCTCGTATCTGATCGGAAAAGGGATTCTGGGCGGCTATTCCGACAACTCGTTTCGTCCCGATAAGACCGTCACCCGGGCGGAGTTTGCGAAAATGGTCTACGTGATGGAAAAAGGCACCCCGGACGTAAAAGCTTATACCGGCAAGGCTCCGTTTACGGACATCGGCAGCCACTGGGCAAAGGGCTATATCTCGGCGCTTTACGACGAGGGCGTGATTTCCGGAAACGGCGGCGCCTTTTCGCCGGACGGCGCTCTGACCGGCTATGAGATGGCGAAAATGCTGCTTGCCGCGACCGGGACCGACACCGACAAGGCCGGACTAACCGGGATCGGCTGGATGCTCAACACCCAGACGCTCGCGTCTGAAAAGGGCTTTCTTAAAAATTACACCTTGCAGCTTTCCGACGCCGTGACCCGCGATTTCGCGGCTCTGATGATTTACAACGCGATGACGGGGGACGAAGACTCCCCAGTAAATTATCAGCTTTGCGCCGTTACGTCGATCGAAAACGATCAGGTCAGCATCTTAGGCCAGGACGGACGCAAGGCGAGCTATGCCTTATCCGAGGTCTCTCTCTCTCCCGACGCCGGTGAGATCTATTACTATAAAACGGAAGACAGCCGCCTGATTCTGCAGGAGTTAAACAGTGTTGTCGATAAAAGCGTGACGTATCAGCGCGGCGCCCAGACCTACTGGAGCGGCAATCAGGTCGTGACGATCGACGGAAAGCCGTATGAGACCGACGAAAATACCGTCGTCTTTATCAAACACAACCGCCGCGGGCTTCCGGGCAGCTATACTTATGATTTCAGCGTATACAAGGCGCGTTCCTTGAGAAGCGTCTACGCGGGGTCGGCCGACTCGGTCGCGCTCCTCGGGACCGCCGACGGAAAAACGACGGCAAAGCTGATCGTATGCGACATGGACACCTATAACGCCTCCAAAAGGAGCGCGACGGGGATCGCGTATGTGACCGGCGACACGGTGCTTTTTACAGCCGGCGAGGGGCAATATATGGTCTCGTACCCGATGTTCGCGGGAAGGGATAAAGAGCCGTATTTTGTGGCGGATACCAAGCCGAGCACCATAGCGAGCTTAAAGGGGAGCTTTGTGACGTATGAGCTCAACTCGCAGGGGCGCCTGAAATCGGCACCTGCCGCGACGCCGGTCCCGGGACTGTCGCTCTCTCACGGGCAGGGCGAGTTTGTGCTCGGGGAAATCACGGCGTATAACCGAAATACGGGGAAAATACAGATCAAGGCGTCCGGCGCCGATCAGGTTTTCGCCTTCGCGGAGAATTATAATATCGTATATCTGGATACGAGCAACACCGAGGGGGTTTCCGGAGGTTCCATTACAAACGGAAACGGGAAGCTAAACTGCGTCTACTTCGCAAACGCAGACGGCAGGATTCTCTATCTGTTCGTCGATGTAAACGGCCAGATCCAATAAAAAGCAAGAGATGAACTTCCGGCGTGCGGCTTTTAAGCCGCACGCTTTATCTTGTTGCGAATCGTTAAAATATTGATATAATAAAAGTAACAGGGATTGACAACGGTGGAGGAGTTCTCATGGGAAGGTTTAAGAAAATCATATTTTCCAGGCTGTTTCTGACCGCCGTTTTTGTCGCCGCGCAGGTACTTCTCATCGCTTTCCTCGTATATCATCTCGCGACCACCGCACTCTACATCTATTTCCTGTTTCAGCTTTTAAGCTTTGCCATGCTGATCTGGCTGTTTCAGAGGCCGGGCAATCCGTCGTACAAGCTGATGTGGGCCGTTGTCATTCTGATCCTTCCCATTTTCGGCGGGGTATTCTACATCCTCTGGGGGGGCGGGCGCTTAAGCGGGAAAATAAAAAGCCGCTTGAGCCGGGTTTACCCGGAGGCGCCTTTTTGTATTCACAATACCGACAAAGACGAGGTGGCGCGCCTTAAACGATTTGATCCCCAGCTTGGGCGCCAGGCGGAATACATTGCGAATGTCGCCTCGGCCCCTCTTTATACGAATACCGACTGCGTTTACTTCCCTTCGGGGGAAGCTATGTATCCACGGCTGATGGAGGAGCTAAAAAAGGCGGGCAGGTTTATTTTCCTGGAATTTTTTATTATAGAGCCCGGCGTTATGTGGGATTCCATCCTCAGGGTGCTGGCGGAAAAAGCGAGGGCGGGCGTCGATGTAAGGCTCCTGTATGACGACATCGGGTGCAGCTTAACGCTGCCGCGCAATTATCCCGAAATACTTCGGCGCCTCGGGATCAAGGTGGGGGTTTTCAACCGGTTTACGCCCCGGCTCGACGCCTTTGTAAACAGCCGTGACCACAGGAAGATCTGTGTGATTGACGGGAATGTCGGCATTATGGGCGGCATCAATCTGGCCGACGAGTATATCAACTTGAAGACGCGGTTTGGCTATTGGAAGGACACAGCCGCGATGGTGCGGGGCGACGCCGTCGCCGGAATGACCCGGATTTTCGCCGAGCTTTGGCGGTTTACCCATGGACAGCAGCTAAATCTCAACGATTATGCGCCGACGGAACGGTATCAGACCGACGGGTTTGTCCAGCCGTTTTCCGATCAGCCCCTCGACGAATGCAACGTCGCGGAGACGGCCTATCTGACGATGATCAATCAGGCGACAAAATACCTGTACATAACAACCCCTTACCTGATTCTCGACAACGAGGTCATCACGTCGCTTTGTATGGCGTCACGGTCGGGTGTGGACGTGCGCATCGTTTGCCCCGGTATCCCCGATAAAAAAGCAATCTTTCTGGTCACCCAGTCGTATTATCCGCAGCTCATTCAGGCGGGCGTCAAAATTTATGAATACAAGCCCGGATTTTTGCATGCAAAAATGTTTGTATGCGACGATAAAGTGTCGATCATCGGCAGCGCCAACATGGATTACCGCAGCCTTTACCTGCATTTTGAATGCTGCACGGCGTTTTATTTCTCCTCGATCGTCATGTCGGTCAAAAACGATATTCTGGACATACTTTCCCAAAGCGCCGAGGTGACCATCGAACAGATCGAAAGCATTCCGTTTGGTGCCCGGGTCGCCCGGACTTTCTTGAAGATGTTTTCCCCGCTTTTGTGATCCCGGCGTCGTGAGCCGTGAAAGCGGCCCTAAAAGAAAAGCTCCCGGGCTTTCGGCCTAGGAGCTTTTATATCTGTAGATAAAAACGACTCTCCTCGCCTTAACAAAGGCGACGATTTCTTGACCCAAAAGCATTGGAATAAAATGAGTAAATTTCAAAGTGGCCAAATTCCAATTTGTTCAGCTTATATACGGTATGGGAAGAGAATGGCAGGCGGAAAAAAGGCTCCTTTTGAAAGGAGCTGTCGCTGCAGGCGACTGAGGATTGCGACCGGAAGAAATATTGCAAACAACCCTCCGTCGGGCTTCGCCCGCCACCTCCCTTCAAAGGGAGGCTTTAACTGAAGATGAGCATGGATTGACACATAAAAAGCAGAAAAATGAGGGCTTAATCACAGCTTTTACACAGGACAGCCCTCAAAGTATTGATATTACAGGATTTGGGGTGAAGGATACCCCCTGGAGCATTTTATTTCAGGTATTTCCAGGGGCTGACATACTGATCATTGACCCTGACTTCAAAGTGGACGTGGGGACCCGTGCTGCGGCCCGTACTGCCGACCTTTGCGATCTGCTCGCCCTTGCCCACCTGCTGGCCGACCTTGACAAGCAATGAGCTGCAATGGCCGTACAGCGTTTCCAGCCCGTTGCCGTGGCTGATAATCACGCATTTGCCGTAATTGCCCTTCCAGCCGGCGAAAATGACCTTTCCGCCATCAGCGGCCACGATTCTGCTTCCAATCGGCCCGGCAAAATCGACGCCGGTATGGAATTCACCGTGGCGGTATCCGTAGTTTGAGGTCAGAAGGCCTCTAAACGGATACATGAAGACGCCTGTCGGCGATTTCGGAGGAGGATCCTTTGTGCCTACCTGGACGACCTGGGTGGTAGGTTCGCTCATTACAACCTGGCTCTTAATCGTGCGGGAGACTTCCTCGCCGTCTATCATGACAACCTCCGCGTTGATTTGCGATTGCCCCTGCTTCCCCGCGACGACTACCTTTTTGCTGTTTTTATAAAGGGCGCTGCTGTTCTGTGTTACCGTTTCAAACGGGATGGCCTCGGTATAGCTGATCTGTTTTATTTGTTTTACCGAAAGGATGGAGGCTTCGGTTGACGCGCTTAAATTGATCTGCTGCCCGATGGACAGCTTATCCGGGTCAAGCTCCGGGTTCAGCGCCGCGAGCTCGCTTAATTTCAGGCTGCTTTTCGAAGCGATCCCGCTTGCGGTATCGCCTTTTTGCACGGTATAAATTTCAGGCTTGTCGACGGAGGTTTTTTCGGTGAGCGCCTCGGTGAGCTCGGAGGCCGATTTAAGATAAATATTTGCCACGGGCATTTCCGAAATCGAAACATCCTGTACAAACTCGGCCTTGACGTTCGGGTCGTTTGAGCCATACCGGGCAAGGATTTTGTCCAGGACCATCTGGACAGCCGTTTGGCTTGCATTGGCTCCGATAATTTTTCCGTCCACCGTCAGAACGTAAAGGGTTGAGATTTCGTTTACCTTGGAAAAAAGCGTTTCCTCCAGTTCGACGGGGTTGATGATATTCTCCTTGTCCAGAAGCGTCAGTCGATAATCGACGTCTATATTCAGGTTGTAGGGATGATTCAGGTAAAACGCGGAGCGGTTTTCGACCGAATGGATGACCGATTCAATCTCATCCTGCCGGGAGACAAAGCCGACCGACTGGCCGTCGATATAGACCTGAAGGCCAAGGCCGAAATAGTTGATCGAAAGGATCAGGGCCGTAAAAGCGCCCATCATGGCAAAAGCGGGAATCCGCCCCATCGGGCTGTGGAAAAACGAATCCTTCCATGCGACGAAATCTTCATATTTTCTGCTGAGTACGGGGACAAGGATCTTTAAGCCGCGCGAGATCGGCGCGGAGATCCAGGAAACAAACCGGCAGGTAAAAATAACGAGATAATAAAAGCACCGGACGATGAGATGCCAGAATGCAAAAATGGAAAGCCCGGCATAAAGAAGCCGTTTTTTAAGCCACAGGACTGCATGCAGATCATTTATGACATCACCGGACGTGCGAATAAACCGGTTCCTCTTTGTTTTATAAATTGCCAGCAAGCGCCGCCAAACGCTACGGGCATTTTTAATTGCGTGTTTTCTGACAGGGACCGCAGGCTCCAGATAGGAGCTTGAGACAAGGTAACTGTTTGGCCGCATCGTGTTCCCCCTTTCGTATCGTTACAAAATTATTTCAATTAAGTAACAATTTGGTTACAAGCATTGTTATGATATAACAATTAAAAAAGATTGTCAAGCGTTTAAAGGATAAAAAAGGAATCTTCATGGAATGTTCACAATAAAAACGGGCGGGAAATCCCGTCCGTTTTTTTATGCCGTCTAAGGCGGCAGATATCAATCTTCGCTTAAAACATTATCGTTTTCCGTACAAAGCACGGTTTAACAGGCTGCTGTTTGCGATCACCAGAAGCAGAATGGACGACATGCCGCAAAGCCACAGAAGCGACGCGGGGAGCTCGTAAAACCTGTTGCCCAGCACGCTGCACAGGACCCTTCCGCCGTACGCCGTCAGGATCATGTAGATTGCAAAGGATGACGTAAAGAGGGCTCGCGCGGGATACGGTCTTGCAAAAAAGAAGCCGGAAAAATAAAAAATCGCCATCATGGACACCGCGAGCGCAAACAGCTCATAGGAAAAAGACCCGAACACGGGATTCGCCGAATGCTCCCTGTAATAATAGATCAGGAGAAAGCAGATCCAGAACACGGGAGCGGCGGCGCAGATCAGGTGCTCGTCGGAGAGGCAGTCCTTTTTTTGCGCAAGGGTAAGGGAAATCAGGCCGGCGCCGGAAACCAAAGAGAGCAGAGAGATAATCAGAATGGAGACGCTGTTGTGGAGCAAAAACTGATAGATGCCGATTATTGAGGCCAAGAACATCAAAAACGCGGACAGGACCCGGACAGACACCTGGTTTACGCCGGATATATGATATAACGACGATGAAGCGCCGATTCCCGCCGTCCGGCGGTAAAGCAGCGCAAGAATGAGAAAAAACAAAAACACGCAGGCGGTAAGGACCACGAGCGCAAGGCCGTAAGGATTGATGGAGCGAAGCGGCAGCCCGGTATCCGTTTCGAACCCCGTCAACAGATGTTTCGCCCGTAAAAACGCGCCGCAAATGCCCAGAATGATTGCAGAAACAGTAAGTAGATCAGATTTTTTCATCAGCCGTCTTCCCTTCGCCGGACAGGCCGGTCAAAAGGGCCTTCAAATCCGGGTATCATTATCCGTCTTCGGCGGTCGCCGCATAAGCGGCGAGCCGAAGGGACACAAAATCTTGGTATAATAACCGCCATGCGGTTATTATACCACAACAGACCTCAAAAAAACACGGATGAAAAAATTAAAGAGCACGAAAATACCGGTTGGCTTTCGTGCTCTTAATAGACTTCGAAATCTGCGCGCTATCTCTCCGCAAGGGGAACAAAGCACTTCCCGTGGGAAATGGGCTTATAGGCGGGGCGGATGATCCGGCCGCCGTTTTGCAGCTCTTCGATCCGGTGCGCCATCCAGCCGACGATCCTCGCCGTCGCGAACAGCGGCGTGTAAAGCTCCATGGGGATCCCGAGCATTTTATAGACAAGGCCCGAATACAGATCGACATTGGCGCACATTGCCTTCGTATCGCCCTTGACGCGCGCGAAAACCTCGGGCGTCAGGCGCTCAACCGATTCGATCAGATTAAACTCGTTGATGTACCCGTTTTTTTCGGCCAGCTTGCGGGCATAGATTTTCAGCATAACGGCGCGCGGGTCGGAAATCGTATAGATGGCGTGCCCCATGCCGTAAACAAGGCCGCTTTTGTCGCCGACTTCCTTGCGGATGATTTTTTCAAGATAAGAGGCGACCTCGTCGTCACTCGACCAGTTCTGCACATTCTGCTTGATATCGTCGAGCATATGGCTGACCTTGATATTTGCACCTCCGTGCCTCGGACCCTTCAAAGAGCCGACCGCCGCCGCGATCGCCGAGTAGGTGTCCGTGCACGTCGAGGAGAGCACCCTGCACGCGAAGGCCGAGTTGTTGCCTCCGCCGTGCTCGACATGGAGCACCAGGCACAGGTCCAAAAGGCGCGCTTCCTCCTGCGTGTACTCCCCGTATTTTTTGGACAGGCGCAGGATATTCTCCGCCGTTGAAAGCTCGGGGATCGGATAGCGAAGGACGAGGCTTTCGTTGTCGTAATAATGCCGCTTAACCTGATAGGCGAGGGAGATGATCGTCGGAAAACGGGCGATCAGCTGCATGGCCTGGGCAAGCGAATTTTCAAGAGAGATATCGTCCGGGTTGTCGTCGTAGGAATAAAGCGCCAGCGTCGCGCGGGCAAGCTTGTTCATAACGTTGTTCGAGGGGGCCTTGATCAGCATATCCTCGGTAAAACCGGGGGGCAGAAGCCGCGTTTTCCCTAAAATCTGCGTGAATTTTTCGAGCTGGCTTTTATTCGGCAGCTCGCCGATCAAAACCAGGTAGGCGGTCTCTTCAAAACCAAACCGGTTTTCCGTTACAAACCCGTTAACCAGATCGGCGACATCAATCCCGCGATAGGTCAGCTTGCCCTCGATCGGGACCTTTTCTCCTTCGTTTAATACATAGCCGTGCACATTGCCGACCAGCGTCACACCGGCGACCACACCGGTCCCGTCCGCATTGCGCAGCCCGCGTTTTACGTTAAAATTCGTAAAGGCCGCGGGATCAATGTAGTTATTATTCTTAAATTCCTCACATAAGCTTTTTAATAGCTCGGCATCCGGACAGCTTGACTGACTGGGCATGGTTTCACCTCAAAATTGATAGGTTATAGATTGGGATAGACATAATGATACACCAATCCCTTAATGGATGTCAACAAAAAATGAAAGATTGATTGGATAAACTTGCAAAAAGGAGGAAACAAAAATGAAAAGGATTTTTATGATGGGCCTGATTCTTTTGGGGGCGGTATACCTGATGCCGTTTGTGACGGCCGGGAGCTCCGTTTCCCCGGACGATCCGGGGACGGATGTCGACACGGTTCCTGAAAGTATCGCCGAAGAAATCATGAACTCGGGGAAGAATCAAAGCGGGGACTGGGATAAAGATACGAAGGTCACCGTGCTGATTTCGGGAGAGGTCCGGGAGATGACGCTGGAAAACTACCTTCCGGGGGTGCTCGCGGCCGAAATACCGGCTTCCTTCCCGGATGAGGCGCTAAAGGCGCAGGCGGTGGCCGCCCGGACGTACGTGATGTACAAAAAGAGGCTGGTTGAGCTCGGAAGCGCGCCGCCCGAAAGCCACAAGGGAGCGGTACTCTGCGACGACCCGAAGCATTGCAAGGCCTACATCGATATCAATGCAAAAGCAGAGGAGCTTTGGGGCAGCAAGGCCGACGAATATGTAAAGAAGATCACCGACGCGGTCAAGGCGACGGACGGCATGGCGGCTACCTATCAGAATGAGCCGATCGCGGCGGTCTTCCATGCGGCGTCCTCGCCGAAAACGGAAAGCGCGGCCGACGTATGGGGCGCGGACACCCCTTACTTAAAAAGCGTCGACAGCCCCGGAGGGGAGGCGTCGCCGAAATATTCCGCCACCGTCGAGGTGCCCGATACGGAGTTTCGCGAGAAGTTTCTGAAAAAGTACCCGGATGCAAAGCTCGACGCGCCGATCAACACATGGTTTAAGGCGTCCATCCGAAGCGAGGCGGGCGGGATTATCAGCGTTGAGGTCGGGGGAGTCCGCGTGTCCGGTACGGTAATCCGCGAGATGTTTGCGTTAAACTCAACCAATTTCACGCTTTCCTTCACGGAGAATACCATTACGTTCCACACGACGGGATACGGGCACGGCGTCGGCCTGAGTCAGTACGGCGCGCGTCAGATGGCCCTCGACGGGAAAACCTGGGAGGATATCATCAAATGGTATTATCAGGGCGTGACAATCACAAAAGAGGGCTAAAGTAGTAGTAAAATTTTGCATAATCCTTTGCACCTCTGTCAATAATAGCGACGGAGGTGCATTGTTTTGAATAAGAAAGCGGGCGGAGTAGCTCGAATACTCAACTTTTTTGAAGAGAGAGGATTTTACATAATCCTCTTCCTATGCATCGGTGCAATAGGAATATCGGGTTATGTACTGTTTTTTGAGGGCCAGGAAGGAAATCAGGCGGAGGTTAATTCCGGCGCCCAAATCGAGGAAATTACGCCGGATGACTATCCGATAAACAACGCGCCGGTGATCAACGAGACACCGGTCGAGGTTCCGGACGAAACGCCGATTGATGAGCCGAAGACGGCCCAGGACGGCGGGGAAAAAGCCGAGCCCAGCGTCAAGGTCAACAATCCGGTCCCCACACCGAAATCGCCTTTTTACGTCCGGCCGGTCCCGGGAGAAATTATAAAGCAGTATTCCGGCGACAAGCTCATTAAAGACGTGACCATGGGAGACTGGCGCACCCATTCGGGAGTCGACTTTCTGACTCTCGACGGCGAGCGCGTATCGGCGGTTGCGGACGGAACGGTGGAGGATATCTTCTTTGACGCCATGCTTGGATACTGCATACGCGTATCCCACAGCGACGGGGTTGAAAGCCTTTACTGTAATCTGATGAAAAACGCGACCGTGAAGAAGGGCGATGCGGTCAAGGCCGGCGACATTATCGGCGGGGTCGGCTCATCCATGCTCTCGGAGAGTGCGGATAAACCTCACCTGCATCTGGAAATGATGAAAGACGGACAGCGGATCGATCCCATGACCTTATTGCCCAAAAAGTAACCGTTTATCTGAGTATACAAAAGCGGGGGCTGTCCTAAAGAAGCTTTAGGACAGCCCCCGAAAGTATAAGTCACGGTTTATTGAACCGAGGCGGTATCTTTCGCCGAAAAACGGGGGTTTGCTTTTATGTCCGAAATATTATATAATTAATTTCCGCCGAGCAAATCGGTCAATCGTTGCTCGGTGAAATGAGTGGTATCCGGCACGGAAAAGAGAGGAATGCGATGGGGAAAAAGACGAAAAAATGGACGGCTCTTTTATCAGTCATCCTGTTTGGATGCCTGCTTTCGGCATGCCGTAAAGCGCCGGACGACGATATCGCGCAATCGGGCATATTGGCCAGGGAAGCGGCTCTGCAGACGTCGCCGGACGCCGATCGGGCAGATGAAAAATTTCAGGGCAGCCTTGACCTTTCAAAAATACATAAGGACGGCTATACGGCCGAGGGGATTATCCCCGCGGGCGGGAAAACCGTATTGGTCGCGGCAAGGCCGTCGGGCGGGCCGGAGAACACAAAAATGCGGCTGTACGCCGCGAATACCGAGACGGGGAACGTCTGGGAAAAGTTCCTTGAAGTCGGCGGCCTTAATCTTACAAACCGTTTGACCGGCCTTTGCGACGACGGGACGACGGCGGTCGTCGAATCGGCGGCTGGCAAGACAAATATCGTATTTGTAAACCCTAAGGACATGACGGCGGCCAGGGTCGCGATACCCTGCGAGGACGTCTGGAATGTCGCCGTGTCGCCGGACAAGAAGAAGATTTCCTATACAAAATACGACGGCACGTATTTAAGCGACCTTGCTTTCGGCAAGGTGGAGCTGATATTGCCGCGAAAGGTCATCGACGCGGCAAATGAGCAGTCCGACGAGCTTCCGCGGGTGATCGGCTTCACTCCCGACAGCTCGCAGCTCTTTTACCACAACGTCGGGTACGAGGCGGACCTCGGCTACGGTTTTTTCAACATCACGACGCGCTCGAACCGGTATCTGGAGCTGCCCGATATGGCGGCGTCGCTGTTTTCGGACGACAAACTGTTTATAAGCAAGGCTCTGGAGCGTACCCCGGTCGGTTATGTCGATCTTGCCGAGACCTCGGGCGAGGTTCATAAGCTGGACGGGCTGCCGAAGGATTCGGCAATCGATATCGATACGAGCCCGGGCAGCGGGCTGATCGGGCTGATCCGCTTAAAAGGCGAAGAGACTCAGGCGAGAATCTATGACGCCGAGGGCAAGCCGCTGTTTGAAACCATGCTGGACACCGCGTATGCAAGCGCAATCCGCGTCATCGAGGACCAGAATATCGCCGTTGTGACAGCCCAGGACCACGCCGGCGGGCAGGCGGAGATTTACATCTGGCGGTTTCAATGAAAGTAAATAATACTAACGGCGCATACGGATTTTCCGTATGCGCCGTTTTGAGTATCGGCAAGTCGACACTCTCAAAGGGGTATTGGATACCCCTTTGAAGCTTATCTGAAGTATTCCACGCCGCCCTCGAAAAGCGGCTCGAATTTTTTGCCGGAGATGTTTTTCGCGACGAAACCGCCGACGCGTTCGGTATGACCCATTTTTCCGAGGACGCGCCCGTCGGGGCTTGTAATGCCCTCGACCGCGGCCACCGAGCCGTTCGGGTTGAAGGCGATGTCCATCGACGGGTTGCCCGACGGGTCGACATACTGAAACGCAATCTGTCCGTTTTGAATCAGCCCGGAGAGCACCTCGTCGGACGCCACGAAGCGTCCCTCCCCATGGGAGACCGGGATGGAATAGACCTCGTCCAGCCCGCATTTTAAAAGCCACGGGGATTTTACGGAACAAACGCGGGTCGACACATATTTCGACTGGTGCCGCCCGACCAGGTTGTAGGTGAGCGTCGGACAGCCCCCGTCGAGCTCCCGGATCTCGCCGAACGGGACGAGGCCGAGCTTGATAAGAGCCTGGAAGCCGTTGCAGATGCCGAGGATCAGGCCGTCGCGCCGGTTTATAAGCTCGTTAACGGCGTCCTTGATCGCCTCGTTGCGGAAGAAGGCGGCAATGAACTTGCCCGAGCCGTCCGGCTCGTCGCCGCCCGAAAACCCGCCGGGCAGGACGATCATCTGGCAGGAGCGGATCGCCCTGTAAAGCGCGTCCTTTGAATCCGCAAGGTCGGACAGCGTGCGGTTTCGGATGACGACGACCGAAGGGTCGCCGCCCGCGCGCTCAATCGCGCGGGCCGTGTCGTACTCGCAGTTGGTGCCCGGAAAAACGGGGATGACCGCTTTCGGGCGGGGGACCTTCACAAGGGGCTTTGCGGCGCTCCGCCCGCCAAAGGAGACGCGGGGCGCATCGCCCGCGGCCGGGGCGAGGGTCTTGTATACGGGCTCGAGCGTCTCCGAAAGGGCAGCCTTTACGTCGCTTAGGGACAAAACGCCGTCGGAAAAGACAAGCTCGGGGTTTTCCGTCGTGCGCCCGACCAGAATGCCGCCCTCGAGCGGCTCCTTCGACTCGGCGAGGATCGAGCCGTAGTCCTTCGAAAACAGCAGGCGGGAGTCGAAGCCGTCGGAGAAAACCAGCCCGATATCGTTCCCGACCGCCATTTTCGCGATGCCCTCGGCCACGCCGCCCATGGAAAGCGCCCATGCCGACAGGATTTTGCCCTCCGCCGTGAAGGCGTGCAGCGTTTCAAGCTGCGCCTTCATTTTTTCAAAGTCGTAGGCGTGGTTCGCCGCTCTCGGCGCTCTGAATAAATATACGTAAGAGCCGCTTTGCTTAAACTCGGGGGACAGCACGTTTTTCGCGTCGTTTGGCGCAATTGCGAAGGAGACGAGTGTCGGGGGGACGTCCAAGTCCTCGAAGGAGCCGGACATCGAGTCCTTGCCGCCGATCGCGGCGACGCAAAGCCCAACCTGCGCCGAAAAAGCGCCCAAAAGCGCCGAGGCCGGCTTCCCGAACCGGGCGGGGTCGCCTTTCATCCGCTCGAAATATTCCTGAAGAGTCAGATAGGCCTCCCGGTAGTCGCACCCGGCCGCGACCAGCCTCGCGACCGACTCGACGACGGCCGCCTGCGCGCCGGAAAAGGGGTTTTGCTCGCTTAAATACGGGTCAAAGCCGAAGGACATCACCGAGCAGGTCGTCGTGTCGCCCCCGAGCACGGGCAGCTTCGCCGCCATCACCTGCGCGGGGGTGAGCTGGTTTTTGCCGCCGAAGGGCATCAGTATGCTCCCCGCGCCGATCGAGCCGTCGAAACGCTCCGAAAGGCCGCGCGTAAGGCAGATATTGAGCTGCGACAGCAGGCGCTTTGTCCGCTCGGCCGTATTTTGGCCGTCTGCCACGATCTCCCCGCTTGCGCAGGGGAGCGGCGGGACGCTGATATCGGTTTGCTTTTTCGCGCCGTTTGAGTTTAAGAAAGAGCGGGATACGTCGACGATCACGCGGCCGTTCCAGGTCATTTTCAGGCGCTTTTCACCGGTGACAACCGCGACGGCGGTCGCCTCCAGATTTTCGGCCCCGGCGAGGGCGATAAAACGGGAAGCGTCCTCCTCGCTGACGACGACCGCCATGCGCTCCTGCGACTCGGAGATGGCGAGCTCGGTCCCGTCGAGGCCCTCGTATTTTTTCGGCACCCGGTCGAGGTCGATCGAAAGGCCGTCGGCGAGCTCGCCGATCGCAACCGACACACCACCGGCGCCGAAATCGTTGCAGCGCTTGATCAGCCTCGTAGCCTCGGGATTCCGGAAGAGCCGCTGGATCTTCCGCTCCTCCGGCGGATTTCCCTTTTGGACCTCCGAGCCGCAGCTTGAAAGGGAGGACTCGGTATGGCTTTTTGACGAGCCGGTCGCGCCGCCGCATCCGTCGCGGCCGGTACGGCCGCCCAGAAGGATCACGACGTCGCCTGGCTCCGGGCACTTTCGCACGACGTTTGCCGCGGGAGCCGCGCCGACCACCGCGCCGATCTCCATACGTTTGGCGACGTAGCCGGGGTGGTAGTATTCATGCACAAGGCCGGTCGCAAGGCCGATCTGGTTTCCGTAGGAGGAATATCCGGCGGACGCCGTCTGGCAGATCTTGCGCTGGCTCAGCTTCCCGGATATCGTCTGATTCTCCGGGACACGCGGGTCGCCCGCGCCGGTCACGCGCATCGCCTGGTGGACGTAGACGCGCCCCGACAGGGGATCGCGGATCGCGCCGCCGAGGCAGGTCGCCGCGCCGCCGAACGGCTCGATCTNNGCTCGATCTCGGTCGGATGGTTGTGGGTTTCGTTCTTGAACATCAGGAGCCAATCCTCTTTATTGCCGCCGCGGTCGGCCCTGATCCTGATGGAGCAGGCGTTGATTTCGTCCGATTCGTCGAGATTTTTCAGATACCCGCGCTTTTTTAGGAGCTTCGGCGCGCAGGTCGCCATGTCCATCAGGGTGACGGGGCGGTCTTTCGCCGCCTCCCCGTAAAGCTCCTCCCTCACCGACAGGTAGCTCCGATATGCGCCGAGGACGTCCTTGTCCCGGATATCCGCGTTTTTAAGCTCGGTCAGAAAGGTCGTGTGCCGGCAGTGATCCGACCAGTAGGTATCGATCATGCGCACCTCGGTGATCGTCGGATCGCGTTTTTCCTCCTCCTTGAAATACGACTGCAAAAACAAAAGGTCGGAAAAATCCATGGCGAGGCCGTAAATGTCCAGAACCTCCCGAAGCCTGTCCGAGGACAGGCCGATAAAGCCTGCGAGCGTCTCCACCGATTCGGGGAGGGGATACTGCTTAAAAAGCGTCGCGGGCTTTTGAAGCGACGCCTCGCACGCCTCCACCGGATTGATGAGATGCCGTTTGATCCGCTCAAAATCGTCGCCGGAGAGCTGGCCGGAGAAAACATAGACCTTTGCCGCATGCACGAGCGGGCGGTCGCCGCCGCAAAGAAGCTGGATGCACTGCGCGCAGGAATCGGAGCGCTGGTCGTACTGTCCGGGCAGCGGCTCGATCGCGAGGATACGGCGGGGCTCGGGGAGGGGCGGCATCTCCTCGTCGCAGCAGATATCGCACATCGGCTCCGAAAAGACCGTTGTTTTCGCGAGAGCGTAGCGCTCCTCGTCGATCCCCTCGCAGTCGTAGCGGCAAAACAGGCGGACCGAGTCAAGCCCTTTTATGGAAAGGGTCTTTGACAGGTCGGAATACACCTCTTTGGCCTCGATATCAAAGCCGGGCTTTTTTTCAGTAAAACAGCGGAAGACTTGTGACATACGGCACCTCGAAAATTCTTTCTTTATCATAATGGCCCGGGCGTCTGCTCACAGACGCCCAAACAGCGGTGGAATGCTTTTATGAAACGGCGGATACAAAATACCGCGCTCGGTCACGATCGCGCGGATCAGCGACGCGTCGGTCACGTCGAAGGCTGGGTTAAACACCTTGACGCCCTCGGGCGCCATGCGCTCCTTGTACCACAGCTCGGTCACCTCTTCCGGCGGGCGCTGCTCGATCGGGATGTCGGCGCCGCTGGGGCAGCCGGGGTCGATGGTCGACGTCGGCGCGCAGATATAGAAGGGGACCGAGTAATGCTCCGCCAAAACCGCGAGGCCGGACGTGCCGATCTTGTTGGCGGCGTCCCCGTTCGCCGCGACCCGGTCGCAGCCTGTGAAAACGGCCTGGACGAGGCCGTTTTTCATCAAGACCGACGCCATGCTGTCGCAGATAAGCGTCACATCGACGCCCGCCGCCGAAAGCTCGAAGGCCGTCAGGCGCGCCCCCTGCAAAAGCGGGCGGGTCTCGTCGGCGAACACCCTCAGATGGTAGCCGCGCTCCTGCGCGAGATAGATTGCGGAAAGCGCCGTGCCGTACCCCGCCGTCGCGAGCTTGCCCGCGTTGCAGTGGGTCAGTATGCCGTCGCCCGGCCTGATCAGGGTCAGAGCGTGCTCGCCGATCTTGCGGCAGACGGCTTCGTCTTCCTCCTTGATTTTCAGGGCCTCCTGTTTTAAGCGCTCCTTTATTTCGGCGACCGGGCGGTCTTTTAAACCCTGCGCCGTTTGCATCAGGCGCGAAAGTGCCCAGGACAGATTGACGGCGGTCGGGCGCGCCGAGCTTAAATATGCGCAGGCGTCCGACAGCTTATCGAAAAACGGGTCAAACTCCGTCTCGCGGATGTCCTTTGCCGCGAGGTAAAGGCCAAACGCCGCCGCGACGCCGATCGCGGGCGCGCCGCGCACCTTAAGTGCGCAGATGGCGTCGAATATCTCGCGCTGCGTTTTTAAGGAAACAAACTCAAGACTTCCGGGCAGCTTCGTCTGGTCGACGACGACAAGCGCTTCGCCGCGGTCGTCGAGTGCGACCGTTTGAAGCTCAACGGATGTATTCCGATTCATACCGATCACCGCCAGACATCCTTTCCCTTATATATACAGAACAGATCAAAACGTTTTGTTTACAAAAGCTTATATGGCTCAAGCCGACACTGTTTATTATAGTATTTATTTCGCACGCACGCAACGGTGCAAGGGCCCTGCGGAACATTTTGGAGGCCAAAACAAAAAGGGGGATGCCGTGAAGTGCATGTTCATGCATTTCGCGACATCCCCCGGGGTTTTTATTCTTTTATTCCATGGATCAGAAGGTCGATAAGCAGGCAGCCCTTCGGAATGAAAATGCCGGATTTTTTCGCCGACTGCTCGTCGTAGCGTGTGACGCCCGAGGTGACCTGGTTTCTGCTCTGGTACAGGACAAACGGCACCGGGTCGGACGTATGTGTGCGAAGGGAAAGGGGAGTGGGGTGGTCGGGGAGCACCAGCATCTGATAGTCCTCCCGGGCATTGTCGAGCGCCTGCTTGATCGGGCCGACGATTTTCCGGTCGATCAGCTCGATGGAGCGCACCTTGTTCCCGATCTCGTAGCGGTGCCCGCATTCGTCGGGCGCCTCGATATGCACGTATGTAAAGTCGAGCCCGTTTAGAAGCGCGTCGATCGCGGCGTCGGCCTTGCCCTCGAAGTTCGTCTGCATGTTGCCGGTCGCACCCTCCACGTCGATGCTCTTAAGGCCGGCGCAGATGCCGATCCCCTTGATCAGGTCGACGGCCGAGATGACGGCGCCGCGGATTTTGTGCTTATCATAAAACGACGGCAGGAGCGGCTTTCGGCCCTCGCCCCAGAGCCAGATGGAGTTTGCGGGGGGCAGGCCGCGCTTCATGCGGCTTATGTTCACCGGGTGCTCGGACAGAAGATCGCGGGACCGCTTCATCAGGTCGATGAGCAGGGCTTCGTTTTCTCCCGCCGGGAGGTACTCGCCGACGATCCGGTCGGAGATATCGTGCGGCGGGGTGAGATAGCCGCCGGTTTTGCCGTTTTTCAGCACGAGGCAGTGGCGGTAGCTGATGCCGGGGTAAAGGCGGAGGGTATCGCTCTGAAACTGATCGTTTAAGAACTCTATGAGCTCGGCGGCCTCGGCGGTCGGTATTTCCCCGGCGCTGTAGTCGACCATGATCGCGTCTTCGTAGTTCTCGGCCCCGGTCAGCGTCACAAGGTTGCAGCGGAAGGTGACGTCCTGCTCCGAAAGGTCGATTCCCATGCTGACCGCCTCGAGCGGCGAACGGCCCGAATAATAAAGCGCGGGATCGTAGCCGATGACGGAGAGGTTCGCGGTGTCGCTTCCGGGGGGCATTCCCTCGGGCACGGTCTTGACGAGGCCGGACCGGCCGTGCGACGCAAGATAATCCATGTTCGGCTTGTGGGCCACCTGGAGGGGCGTTTTGTTTCCGAGTTCCTTTACCGGATAGTCGGCCATCCCGTCGCCGAGTATGACAACATATTTCATTGATTCCTATCATCCGTTTCTGTCATTGTTTCCACGGAAAACAATTATACACCATACGTGGACGTTTGACAAGAACGGAGGGAAAATTATTGCGTAAGCATAAGAGGCATATCCACACCTTTCAGCTCGAAATAAAATTCGACGCCACCGTCGCGGTTTTTTGCGCCGAAGGCGCCCCCGTGGGCCTCCATGACCGCCTTGACAATCGAAAGCCCGATCCCGGTGCCTCCGTCCGTTCGCGTGCGTGACTTGTCGACCTTGTAAAATTTCTCCCAGATCTTCGGAAGCTCCTCCTCCGGGATGGGGTCGCCCTCGTTGTATACGGACACGCGCACGATGCCGCCTGCCGCCTCGGAGGACATCGTGATGCGGCCCCCCTCCGGCGTGTGGTTGATCGCGTTTGTCAGATAATTCGTCAGCACCTGTTCGATCATATCGAAGTCGCCGAGGACCGCGCCCTCTATTCCGGAGAGGTCTATCTCAAGGCGCTTTGCCTCGGCAAGAAGCCGGGTCTTTCTGCACACCTCCTGCGAAATGCCTTTTAAATCGATTTCGCAGAGGTCGGGCTTTACCTTGCCGATTTCGATCCGCGAGAGGTCGAGAAGCTGCATCACAAGCCTGTTCATGCGCACGGCCTCGTCGATGATGATATCGCAGTAATAGTTCTTATCCTCCTCGGAGGAATTTACGTTGATTTTGAGCCCTTCGGCATAGCCCTGGATCAGCGCGATCGGGGTTTTCAGCTCATGGGAAACGTTGATGACAAACTCCTTGCGCATCTCGTCGATTTTGCGCTCCTTGCGGATCTCTTCCTCCAGGCGGAGATTGGTCTGCCTTAAGTCGTCGATAACCCTTTGGAGGTGGCAGGACAGAAGGTTGACGCTCTCCCCGAGCTGGCCGATTTCGTCCTTGCTTTTGCCGGTATACTTTTTGTCAAAATTGAGCGTTGCAATCGAGGTCGCGGCATCGTTGATCTCAATGAGCGGTTTTGAAAAATGCCGGGAGATGAAATAGGCGATCACAACGCAGACAAAGAGGGTAAAAAGGCTCGCAAACAGCAGAAAAAAGGTAGTCGAATTGGAGGTTTCCCTTAAGTAGGCGAGCGGGATGCTCGCGATCAGGATATCGTCGTTCGAGAGGGTGCCGATCAAGCTTAAGAACTCGTTGACTCCGCGGTTATCCCGCAGCGTGCTGAACGTGTAGCCGCGCTGGCGAAGCTCTTTTAGCTCCCTGTCGTTTAAGAAAAAAAGCGAATTTGCCCGCGGCGCCGTCCCCGGGGCCCTGAATACGATGATCCCTCTGTTCGCGTTGAAAATCGTGCTGTATTTCGACCTGGTTTTGTCCTGAATCGAAATGCGGACCCCGTTTACGTACTCCATCTGCTCGAGCTCGCCCGATATGGACGAGATATCGCCGGTGTACGCGCTGTTTACTTTTTTATAAATATCCGCGAGAGTGTGTTTTTTGCTGAAGACATAATATCTGCTGAAAAAGAAGATGTTCAGGGCGGAAAACACGCTGACAAAAATGACGGCGATAATACCGATGGCGAGGAAAAGCTTGTATTTGATCGAAAACCGCCGTTTCATTCCTCCACCTCGAATCGGTAGCCGTATCCGCGCACGGTCTGGATATGGTTTCGGTCGCCCGCGAGCTTTGCGCGGAGCTTTTTGACGTGCGTGTCCACCGTGCGCAGGTCCCCGAAATAATCGTAGCCCCAGACGGCATTCAGGATCTTTTCGCGCGAGACGGCGATGTTTTTATTGTTCTTGAAATAGATCAAAAGCTCGTATTCCTTCGGGGTCAGCAAAAGGACCTCGTCCTTCATCCGGACTTCCCGCTTGATTTCGTCGATCCGGATGTCGCCGAGCTGCAAAACCCCCGGCTGGCCGCGCTCTGAACGACGCCTAAGGATCGCGCGCACGCGTGCCGACAGGACGATCGGGGAAAAGGGCTTGCCGATGTAATCGTCCGCGCCGAGCTCAAAGCCGAACGCTTCGTCGACGTCCTCGGTCCGCGCGGTCAGCATGACGACCGGGATCGTCGGCGACAGCTTCCGGACATAGCGCAAAACGCTCCAGCCGTCGCAGCGCGGCATCATGATGTCGAGAATGATCAGGTCAACTGCATCGATATTCTCGTCGAAGAGCTCCATCGCCTCCTTGCCGTCCTTTGCCAGAAGAACGCGATAGCCGTCTTTTTTCAGAAAATCGCTTAAAAGCCGCCGCATTCGTTCCTCGTCGTCGGCGATCAGTATTGTGGACATATGGTTTCACCTCGATTTGCATGGTGCCGGATTTTGTGGAAGGCCGCCTGAAACCGGCGGCCCTTTCGGCGGCGGTATCCCGCCGGAACAGACGGGATTTTCCGCCGCCTTTTTTTCTATCTTATCACAGATGCGCCTCAGTACCCGCCGGAAAATTTTACCTCGGGGAGGCGACGATAATCCGGACCCTGCCGCACTCCGACTGGGGCTTGTCATAGTAGGCCGTGAGGCTGTATGCGTCGGTGTCCGACACGATGGAAACGCTGCTCAAGTAATAATCCGTGTCGTTCTTTACATACACCTGGACGTCGGAAGAAAGGGTAAAGGTCAGGTGTTTTGACGTCGCATACGATTCGTTTACGCTGTCCAGGTCGATTTTCGAGAGATTTTTGATCTGCTCGATCGAATTGCCGCTTTTTATGAGCATGCAGCCACCGGAGTTGATATTGTACATGCCGACGGTGGCGGAAAGGGTGGACTGCGTGCCGTTTATATAATAGGTGTACTGCCTGCTGTTCTCTGATTCCCGGATCGACGAGACCAGCGCGAAGCTGTTGGCGTCATTTGTCACGTTGTTTAGGATCAGGCGGCTGAGCTCGCCCTTTTCGTTGAGGGTGTAAAAGGCGACATCTCCGGGCGCCAGTGTATAGCCGTCGAGGCGCGATGGGTAGATCCTTTTGTACTGGTCTTCGGATATGTCGAGGATCTCGGCGCCGCTCGCGACGGGGTATTTGCCGATCATGCCTCTTGAGGCGCTGACCAATCCGTTGAGCGACGAGCGGGAAAGGGAGGAGATGTCGGTTTTGCCGGCTGAAAAAGTGACCTTTACAAGAGCGCCCGCCGAAAAGCTCTTGTCGGAGGGATATTCATGCGAAACCCCGGCGGTGTCGACCACGGTGAGGACCTGGGCCTCATAGCTTTTGCCGTTTGCGTCCTGGTAGGCCTTGGTGGCGACGGACAGGACCATGCCGTAGATATCGGTGTTTACCTCGCCGGACGGGGCTACGCCCGCGACCGACCCGTCCTTCCCTAAAAGCAGGGTGACGCTGTCGCCGACCGAGAAGGTCCCGAGGCTTGAAAGCGCGTAGGCGGCGGATGAGGAGGAAACCGGATACTCTTTGCCGGAAACGGTGACGGAGGCCGGGGAGCTTGTATTGGGGGAGGCCCCCTCATAGGTGCCGCTGACCTTGTTGTTGTAAGCCCAGACCGTTTTTGTCGACTGCGAGTAATAGACCACGTCGTACATCGCGACGTCGCCGAGTATGCATTTCACGCCGTTTCGGTAGAAGGCGGAGCCCGACACCGGGAAGGGCAGGGCGTTGTACCAGGCGTTCGACGCGACGATGATTGGCCCGTCCATGGTTTCGTTTATGAGCGCGGCGTAATCAACCTCGCCGCTTGCGTTTACCGAATAGCCAAGGGTCTCGATATAAGCCTCGCCGGTCGTCTTCGACTTTGCGGTCAGGAGGTTGTAAATCAGATACATGCAGTCTCTTCTTGTAACGGCGCTGCCCTGCGCTGCCGCGACGTTCTCCGAAAGGCCGAGGGAACGGTAGAGCGCAAGCTGCCCGTAAGGATAGGAGCCCGTAAAATCGCTGCCCGAATAGCCGAGAAGCTTTAAGGCCGCGGTCACCGCCTCCTCGAGCGTCAGATAGTTTTTGGGGCGGTATGTGCCATCTAAGTATCCTGTGATCCACTTGTTTTGCGCGGCCGTCTTGACATAGGAAGCGGCCCAGCTTGTATAGGGGACGTCTTTAAAGGGGGAAACGTTCGACGCCGACGACACGCTGTCCTTATAAGTCGAGGCGCACACCAGGATCTTCGCGTACTCCTCGCGGGTCACATAATCGCCAAGCCTTAAATCTCCGTTCCCATCCCCCGTCATGATGCCGAGGACGGATAAAACCCCGCTTACATTCTCCTGTGACTGCTCCGCCGCCTGCGCTGCCGGAAGCATGCATATAAGAACCGAAAAGCAAAGCAGAACGGAGATCATTTTTTTCTTCATTCGGATACACCTCTTAATACTTCTTAATCATAGCGCAAAGCGTCGATGGGGTTTAACTTTGCCGCCTTGTTTGCCGGCAGGTAGCCGAAGGCGACGCCGATGGACAGAGAGACAAAAAACGCGGTCGCGATTGCGAGCAGGGACGGGGCCGCCGCCATATCCAGGAGCTTCCCGGCGATATTGGCGAACAGGATCCCGAAAAAAATGCCGAAAATCCCGCCGACCGAGCTTGTGGTGGCAGCCTCGATGACAAATTGGCGCATGATGTCCCGCCTTTTGGCACCGAGCGACTTGCGGATGCCGATTTCCCTTGTGCGCTCGGTGACGGAAACCAGCATGATGTTCATGATGCCGATGCCGCCGACCAGGAGGGAGATGGCAGCGATGGCGACAAGGACCATCATGAGCGTGTCGGTAAGCTGTGTAAGCTGCTCGATCGACTCGGCCTGGCTCCTCACGGTGTAGGCGTCCTCATCCTCATAGACCTTGTAGAGCCGACCTTCGATGGCCGTCATCGCCCTGTCCACCGTTTTGGTGGACGCCGTGCTGAAGGCATAGCTCGAAATCCTCGCCATCCGCGAAAGCTTCGCCGCGTTTGTGTAGGACACCATGATCTGGTCGTCGTCGGTGCCCTCCTCGGAGGAGGATTTCTGGCTTAAAACGCCGACAATCGTGTACACGTCCCCGTTTATTTTGATCTGCCGGCCGAGCGGGTCGGCGCTTTCGAAAAACTGCTGTGCGATATAGGTGCCGACGACACACACCTTTGCGCGGCGCGCGATGTCGATGTACTGGAGAAAGCGGCCGGAACCGACCGAATAATTTCTGATTTGGCAAAAATCCTCGCCGACGCCGGTGACCGTCGTATCCAGGGAGGTATTCATATATTTGGCGGTCGCCGACAGGGTGACGAGCGGGGTCACGGCGGCGAGGACGTCGCTGTTTTGCGCGGTAAACTCGTAGATCTCGTCGGGCGTGATGTTCCGCGTGCTGCCGCGTCCGCGAAGATTCACCGTGATGAGGTTTGTGCCCATGCTTTCAAAGGTCTCGGTCATGGTCTTCGACATGCCCTGGCCGAGGCTTACGATGACGATGACGGCCGCGACGCCGATGATGATTCCGAGCATGGTGAGCATGGAGCGGGTTTTGCTCGACAGGATGCTTTTGATCGCGAGACGGAAGGACTGTTTAAA
This sequence comes from Clostridiales bacterium UBA6114, assembly GCA_002423435.1. Lineage (GTDB taxonomy): Bacteria > Bacillota > Clostridia > Oscillospirales > Butyricicoccaceae > UBA6114. The sequence goes on along the minus strand of DIWE01000009.1, from coordinate 110,775 downwards.
TTCCATTTAAGCGCCAGCTCCTTTAACCGATTTCGAAGCCGCATCGGACACGATCTTCCCGTCCTGGATCCTGACGATGCGCTTTGCCTCCTCCGCGATCGAGTTGTCGTGGGTGATCAGAACGATCGTGTTGCCGTCCTCGTTCAGTTCCTTTAAGAATTCCAGAAGCTCGCGCCCGGTTTTCGAGTCGAGCGCGCCGGTCGGTTCATCCGCCAGAATCAGCGACGGGCTGCCGGCGAGCGCCCGCGCAACCGATACCCTTTGCTGCTGGCCGCCGGACAGCTGAGAGGGCAGGTGCCGGATCTTGTCGAGAAGGCCGACGCGCTCCAAAACCGCTTTTGCCGTTTTGAGGCGCTCCTCCGACGGCATGCCGGAATAAAGCAGCGGCAGCTCCACGTTTTCGAGCACGGTAAGCTTTGGGATCAGATTATACTGCTGGAAGATAAACCCGATTTCCCTGTTGCGGATTTCCGCGAGGCGGTCATCGGAAAGGGAGCCGACGTCCGCGCCGTTTAGGAGATAATGCCCCTCGGTCGGCACGTCGAGGCAGCCGATAATGTTCATGCAGGTCGTTTTTCCCGAACCCGACTGCCCGACGATCGCGACAAACTCGCCTTTATCGATCGAAAGGTTGATCCCGTCGACAGCCCGGACCTCGCTGTCGCCCATCTGATAGATTTTATATACCTCGTTTAATTCGATCATACGGTCACCCTCCCCGGCTGTTGCCGCCGGGTGCCCCGCCGACGGTATATGTCCGCATTCCGCCGCCCTGAGGAGGCATTGCTCCTCCGCCGACCGCCATGCCGCCACCCATGCCCGCTGTCCTGGACGTTGTCTGGCTGTTTGTGGTTTTGACGATGGGGATTGCGATCGTCTCGCCTTCGGAAAGACCATTTTTGACCTCGATGTAGTCCTCGTCGCTGATGCCGAGCTCGACCCTGGCCCGGACATAGCCGTCGGGGAGGTCCTCATTTGCGCGGCTTACGGCTTCGGCGCCGGAGGCATTCCGGCCTGCGGTATTTCCGCCGGAGGCAGTCCCGCCCCGATTGTTTTCACCGGAAGTATTTCCAGAGGGTGCATTTTCATCCGGGGCGTTTTGGCCCGGGGTGCTGCCGCCGGAGAAATTCCTGCGGGGCGCATTTTCTCCGGATGGCCTGCCGCCGGATTGAGCGGATTCGGAATCGGTCTGCCGGGGAGCCCCTCCACCGTCTCTTTTTACGAGGACGGTATTTCCCCGGGCCACCGCGCCGACCGGTATTGCGAGCACGTCCTTTTCGGATTCGACCACGATACTCGCGTTTACGTTCATGCCGGGGAGCAGGCCGTCCGATTCGTTGATCTTTACGGTGACCGGATAGGTTGTGACCCCGTTGGAGGTGGTTCCCTTGATATTGACCTTGTCGACGACGCCCGTAAACGTTTTGCCTTCCAGGGCGTCGGCCGTCACGGTCACCTGCTGGCCGACCTTGACGGAGCTTACGTCGAGCTCGTCGATCGACATTTCGAAGACAAGGCTCGACATATCGAAAATCACCGCGAGCGTCGTACCGCCCGAAGAGGAATTAACCGTATCGCCGGTTTTGTAATCCTTTTCAATCACCGTGCCGGCGATCGGAGAGGTGATGTTGTAGTCGTCCATCTGGTCCATGGTGTTCTGGAGCGAGAGCTTCGAATCCTTAAGCGAAAGCTCGTTTGTCGCGATCTCGGTATCGATGCTTGTGTTTTCAAGCGCTACGATTGCAGCGCCGCTTTCGATCCGGGCGCCCTCGTCGCAATAAATCCTCGCGACTTCTCCGGACGTTTTCGCGGTGATGGTCTTCTCGGACACAGGCTCAAAATTGGCCCCGCTGTTGCAGGCGATCGAGCCGACCGACGCGGTCGCAAACATATCCGAGGTCAGGGCGCCGGGGTTTTTCACCTTAATCGTCACGTCGCGCACCAGCATATTGCCGTCGAGCACCCTTACGACGCTGCTGACGGCGGAGACGGTGCCCGTCAGGGTCTCGAAGCTTCCGTCGAGCGTCACCGAGGCGCTTTGCCCGACCCGGATCCGGTCCGCGTCGCTTGAATTGAAGGGAAGCTTCAGGGTCATGGTTTCGTTGTCGGTCACATCGGCGATTTTTACGCCGTTTGACACGTTGTCGCCTTCCGATACGTAAAGCGTTTTGACGATCCCCCCGATATCGGAGGTGACGTTTAGGTTCTTTTTGGACTCAAGGGCGTTTTCATAGTTTCTCTGGGCCTTTTCCACCGCGACATTTGCCTTCTCGATGTTGTTCTCGACGTTGCCTGTGTCGATTTTATAAAGCAAAGCGCCCTTTTGGAGTACATCGCCCTCCTCGAAGGGGGCGTCAAGAATCTCACCCGACACCAGGGAGGTGACCTCATACTGGTTGATCGGCGAAACGGTGCCCGTTCCGCTCAGCGTGACCGTGATGTCGCGGCGCTCAACCGGCACATAATTGTAAGTAATTTCGTCGCCGGATGCGTTTGCGTTAAGTACAAAACGAATACCCAGGGCGGCGATGACGACGACCGCCACAGACGCGAGCACTATTTTTCGTTTGGTCTTCGCCTTTTTTTTCCGAAAAGCGGACAGCGAGCCCTGAAATGGCTTTCGCAGTTTCTCAAAAAATTTCAAGCGTGATCGCCCTTTCCAAGAAATCATTTTTTATCTTCAAGCCGCGGAGACGTCCGAAACGGCGCATGTAATAATTGCCATTGTATTTTGCAATTGTGTAGATTCTGTGAACTTTCGATGTAGCTAGCCGGAAATTATAAAAATAATGGCAAAAAAACAAAATTCCGCATCGGATGCGGGGAATACCCCAAAAACAAAAAAGGGGGCCGCGGCCCCCCCGTTTTCATGCGTCCGCAGACATGTTCCGACACCCCCCCTTGTGGGCGGCGGAGCTTAAAACCACTTTTTTCTCTTGAAATAGGCGATGGAAATGAGCACGACCAGAATGCTCAAAAGTATCACGGCGGGATATCCGAGATACCAATTGTATTCCGGCATCCGCAGATTCATTCCGTACCAGCCGACAATCAGGGTAAGGGGAAGGAAGATCACCGTGATCACCGTAAAAAGCTTCATCACGCCGTTTAACTCGATGTCCACCTGCGCCTGATAAGCCTCCCGCACCTGCGTCACGTAATCGCGCAGGTTTATAACGCCGTGCAGAAGACGGTCGATCCTGTCGGTCAGAATCTTAAAATACCGCAGCTCCCTTTGATTGATCAGCCCGTTTTCATTTTCCTCCATCGACTGCGCGACCATAAAAAGCTGCTCGTAGTAACGCTTTAAGGTCAGAAGCCTTTTGCGCAGTTCGATAATCTTGCCGACATAATCGCTCTTTGCCGTGGCCATCAGCGATTCCTCGAGCAGGGATATGTCCTGCTCGATCGATTCTAAAAGCAGGACGTCATTTTCCGTCAGCTTTTCGAAAAATGCATATAAAAGCTTTGCAAGGGTCATTTTCTTAAAATCGGCGTCCTGGGCCGCGGTGACGATATAAAAACGCGTCTCGTCGTCGGGGCAGATAAAGAGGAGGAGGTTTGCGCCGAAATAGATGCCGATTCTGTCGCACGAGAGCCGGGAACTGATACCGCCCGGAATGATGAGCGAGATATAACTGAAGCTTTCGAAGCTTTCAAGTCTTGACGAGCCGCTGGTTTTCAGCCCGTCGGCAAACTGCCTGCGAAGCCCGAGCCCCGGCGCGAGCGTTTCCCACTCTTCCGGCGAGATCGCGCCGAAGACCATTTTTTCCCGATCCTGCCCGGCGGCATCAAGGGAGCCGGGGATAAGCTTCTCGTTTTCGATATAATAAACCGTGCTTTCCGTAAAAAACATCCCCTTTTGCCTTTTATTTTCACTGCGCGAATAAACCGATCGACCGGTTTGTTCACCAGACATTATTTTATCGAAAACAATGCAAAGATACAACAGCCAACTTGAGAACTTGTTTGCTGTTCAAAACATAATGTGTACGCGGGCAACATATATATGACCTAACAAAGCAATTTGCGAAGAGGGTGTTATATATTGAGGTGGAACGTTGAGGAGCGATGCGTAACGCTGGCAAATTTCATCATTGAAAACGGCGCGACAGTGCGAAAGGCTGCGAAGCGGTTTGGAATCTCCAAATCAACGGTACATACGGTTGTAACAAACAGGAACGGTATGAAGGATTATACCATATAAATAATATATAAAAGGCCGGGAAAACCCCCGGCCTTTTATATATTGCATGCGTTACATCTCGTAAGTCTTCAAGATATCCTCCGCAACCGAGCGTTTGTTCCTCCGCATATCCATCGCCTGCTTCTCAATATGCCGGTGCGCCTGCGGTTCCGTCATGCCGAGGTATTCAATGAGACAGCATTTCGCCCTGTTGATGATCTTGGCATCCTCGAGCTGCTGATTCAGCATGCCCTGTCTTTCCAAAAGATGCTCCATTTTGCGCCGCGACGCCCATAAAAAACGAAGCGCGCTGTAAAGCACCTGTTTGATAATCGGTTTTTCCACGACAAAGACCCCGGAGCTTTCCACGCGCTCCTGGACCTGATCGGCAAATTCGGCCTTGACCAGAAGGAGCACCGATGATCTCTCTGAGATGTCGAGCGAAAGTTCGATACCGCTTTCATCCTTGAGCGGCACGTTGATCATGACGATGTCGTAGTCCCGTTCAATCAGCAGCCTGCGTGCCTGGCTTGCCGTGAATGTGGTGTCAATATGGGCTTCCTCCTGGGAGGAGACAAATTCCGAGAGATAGTCCCTGACTTTTTCCGAACTGGAGATCAGCAGGTATCTGTTCATTTTCCACCACCTTTTCAGGGAATCAATCGCGCCTCAAGTCAAATCTGCCCGAAATACCGGTCGAGCTCCCAGGGATGCACCGTTTTATTGTAACAATCGATTTCCGCAAGCTTCTCTTTGATAAACCGGTTAAAGATCTTTTCTCCGATGATGTCTTTGATAAACTGGTCCCGGCTAAGATATTCGATCGCCTGCTGCAGGGTTTCCGGAAGGATATCCGTGCCCTGGCCCTCGTCAAAAAGCGGAAGGTTTTCGCTTAAACCCTCGAGGCCCGCGTGAAGCAGCAGCGCAAAGACCAGGTAAGGGTTGCAGGACGGATCGGGGGAGCGCAGCTCCATGCGGCTCAGGCTGCCCTGTGAATCCGGTATCCGGATCAGCTGCGAGCGGTTGTCATAGTGCCAGTTGATCTGCTTCGGGGCCTCAAAGCCGCAGCCGAGCCGTTTATAAGAATTGATCAGGGGATTTGAAAGCGCCGTGATGCCTTTGATATGGGAGAGGATACCCGCAATAAAGCTCTTGGCGGGCTCCTTCAGCGAGCCGTTTACCTTTTCGAAAAGGTTATCCCCTTGGTTTAGAGCGGAAATATTGATATGCATGCCGCTTCCGCTGAAATTGTTCAGCGGTTTCGGCATAAAGGAAGCGTGCACGCCGTTTTTCTGCGCGATTGCCTTGACGACGGTCTGGAAAGTAATCAGATTGTCGGCGGTCGACAGCGCGTTTGCGTATTTGAACACGATCTCGTGTTGCCCGGGGCCCGACTCATGGTGGGAGGTTTCCGTTGCAAGCCCCATCTCCTCGAGGGTCAGGCAGATCTCGCGGCGGACGTTTTCACCCTTGTCGCTCGGCGCCACGTCGAAATAGGTCGCGTTGTCGTGGGGGACCAAAAGGGGTTTCCCGTTCTCGTCCGTTTCAAACAGGTAAAATTCGCATTCCGCACCCATGTAAACATGGCAGCCGCAGCCTTCAGCCTTTTTTACCGCATCTTTGAGCTTGCGGCGGCAGTCCCCTTCATAATATGAGCCGTCGGGCCGCTTGATGTCGCAGAAAAAACGCACGACTCTCCCGGTCTGCGGCCGCCAGGGCAGAACCGACATGGTCGTCGGATCGGGGAAAAGCAAAAGATAACTTTCATTTTCGTTCAAAAAGCCCTTGATGGAGGACGCGTCAAAGCCAATCCCGTCGGTGATCGCATGTTCAAGCTGGGCGGGATTTGTGGAAATGTTTTTTAACTGACCGAAAATGTCACAAAACTGCAATCGGATAAACTTGACGTCGTTTTCCGCAATAAATTCGGAAGCTTCTTTCATTGTCGTAACCATTTTAAGCTCCATTCTGCCGCGTTTTGCCGGCACAAAATCATTAAAACGATACACTTTCACACCACTTTGCATTAGTTTTATAAAGAATGCCGATCTCAAATGACGCCTGAGCCGCGAAGGCGGGGGGCACAGGCATAATCTGTGCGCAAACCGGAATTTTTGTAAAACCGGAGCCGGGCTTTCTTATGAATTCCCGACATACGCCTCAATGCTAGTATAAACGATTGAGGGGAAAAGTGATAGATTTTTTTCATCTAAGCCAATGAATGCCAAGAGGTCGGGTCAAAAAATATCATTTTCCGACCCAACCGCTTTTTATATTCCGTATTAATTCTGTGTGTAAATCTGATGGTACGGATTTTTCGTATTCGGGGTCAGCAGGAAATAGTCGCCGTTTAAGAGCTCGTTCTTATCATATCCGAATGTTTTGCAAAATTCTCCGACATATTCGCTGATTTCCGCCAAATCCTCTTTCTTTGCCCGCCTGACGCTGACCTGTGGAGGAAGGTTCTGCGGGAGGTAGTTCCTTACGAATATTTTGCCGCCGTGCATGCCGGTGCCGCAGAACGAGCCGATCGAAGCGCCGTCAATCCCGATGCCGAGGACGACAAGAAGGCCGCCCGCCTGGTATTCGCCGAGAAAATCGCCCGCTTTGCCGCCGACGATGATGACGGGTTTGTGCTCCTTGTATTCCTTCATATGGATTCCCGCGCGGTAGCCGACATTTCCCCTGATGAAGATTTTTCCCCCGCGCATGCCGTAGCCGCAGGCGTCGCCGGCGGAACCGTGGACGTAGATAGTGCCGTTGTTCATCGTGTCGCCGGTTGCGTCCTGCGCGTTTCCGTTGACCGTGATGACGCTGCCGTCGAGGTAACAGCCGAGCGCGTTTCCGGGGGTGCCGTTGATGCGGATATCCCTGCCGGAGAGCCCGCTTGCGATGTACCGGTGGCCCAGGGCATTATTTATAACAATTTCTTTATCGCCGCTTTGCCGGACGATGTCGTTCAGTTTTGCAAAATGCACTCCGTTTGCATCAATGACCACTTTTGATACCCCCCAATTTCTCCCTGCGGTAATCCTTTGAAAAGGCGATCAGCTGCGGTTTGTCGATCAGGAGATCGACATCCAGGCTGTCGAGCGGAATCTTGTTTTTGATGATTGAGGTATAGATCCCCGCCCTTTTCACGTCGCCGATGATCATAAAGCCCTTTAGGCATCCATCCTTGACATAGAGCTGACGGTATCCGCCGTCCTCCGTTTCCGGCTTTTCGATCAGCGGCGTGCCGTCGTAGCTGCCCGCCGTGATCATGTGCAGTCCCATGAAGCCGATCGCGTTCATCGGGATCGCGTTTTCAAATTCCTTTTTGCCGCCCGCCATGTTGATGCCGGCGCACTCGCCCTGCATATATGCATTGGGCAGGATCGCGAGCACCTTCCTCGAGTCGCTCGAGATGTCGAAGCTTTCGGTGCAGTCGCCCGCGCTGTATACATCGGGGATCGTCGTTTGCTGACAGGCGTTTGTCACGATGCCTCTCGTGACCTCGCCTCCGGCCTCCTTGATAAGCTCGACGTTCGGCCTCACGCCTACGGCGACGACCAGCACGTCGAACGGGACCTCTTTCCCGCTTTTGAGCTTCGCTACGTTGTTTTCAAAAAGCCTTACCGAGTCGCCGAGAATGAACTCGATCCCCGCTTTTTCAATATGCCTGTAAACGATCGCTGCGGCGTCGGCGGTCAGGATGCTCGGAAGGATGCGGTCGGCAAGGTCGACGATCGAAATGGATTTGACCCTGTCGTAAATCCCCTCGGCGCATTTTAAGCCGATGAGCCCTGCGCCGACGATGAGCACCCTCTTGTCCGGGCCGATCATCTTTTCCAGGGCGAGCGCATCGTCAAGCGACATGAAGGAGGTTTTGTGCTCCACTGAATCGAGCCCTTCCATCGGCGGGACGAACGGCCTTGAGCCGGTCGCGACGAGCAGCCTGTCGTAGCCGATTTTCTCCCCGCCGTCCAAGAGGACCGATTTGCGCTCAGGCTCGATTTTCACGACCTCGCCGAAAACGAGCTTTATGTTGTTGTCCGAATAGAAGCCGTCGGGGCGGTATTTCATTTTTTCCCTGGTCGTTTTTCCAAGGAGCAAATAGGAAATCAGCGGTCTTGCGTAAGTGTGGTGCTGTTCCTTTGAAACGATTGTGATGTCCCCGGTTTCGTCGACGCTCCTGATCCCCTCGGCGGCGCCGATGGCGGCCGTGGAGTTTCCGATTATGACATATTTCATCAGACACCGTCCCTCTCTTCAAACACAATGGCTTTGTTGATACAGTTTTTGACGCAAAGCGGTTCGCCGCCGGCGTTGTTTATGCACAACTCGCATTTCTGGACGACGCCATGGTCCGACGGCATGATCGCGCCGAACGGGCAGGAGAGGATGCAGGTGTAACAGCCGACGCACTTGTCCGGGTCGGCCGTAATAACGCCATCCTTGATGGATAAGGCGCCCGCAATGCAGCCCTTGACGCATAAAGGCTCGTCGCAGTGGCGGCAGGAGACGGCGAAATTGATGTCGCCGCCGCTTTCGACCTGGACCCTCGGATTGATCCGCACGTCCTTGAGCGCCTTGACCATATCGCTTTTGCCGCTGTTGGCGAAAGCGCAGTAATACTCGCAGAGATGGCACCCCAAGCACCATTTCTCATTTACATAAATTCGTTTCATCGAAAAACCCCCATCTATTCGCCCGCGTGTTTGATTCCGAGGACGTCGAGTTCCTTCTGATTAAGGCCGACGCCTCTTAGCATCAGCCGGTTGCCTTTTAGAGCCTCGATCGAGTTTATGCCCATGCCGCCGAGCATTTCCTTGATTTCATGCTCCCAGGCGCGGATCAGATTCACAAGGCGTTTGTAGCCCACGTCGGGGTTTAAGCGCTTTACGAGGTCCGGGCGCTGGGTCGCGATGCCCCAGTTGCACTTGCCGGTGTGGCAGGACCGGCACAGATGGCAGCCGAGCGCCAAAAGCGCGCCGGTCGCGATATAGCAGGCGTCGGCGCCGAGCGCGATCGCCTTGAAGAGGTCCGCGCTGCTGCGGATGGACCCTCCGACGACTACGGATACGTTGTTTCGGATGCCCTCCTCGCGAAGCCGCTGGTCCACGCTCGCGAGCGCGAGCTCGATCGGGATGCCGACGTTGTCGCGGATTCTGGTCGGCGCGGCGCCCGTGCCGCCGCGGTAGCCGTCGATCGCGATGATATCCGCGCCGCTTCTCGCGATGCCGGAGGCGATCGCCGCGACGTTGTGCACCGCCGAGATCTTGACGATGACCGGCTTTTTGTACGCGGTCGCCTCCTTTAAGGAATAGACGAGCTGGCGCAGGTCCTCGATGGAATAGATATCGTGGTGGGGAGCGGGGGAAATGGCATCGGTACCCTCCGGGATCATTCGGGTCTTGGAGACGTCCTCTCCGACCTTCGTGCCCGGCAGATGACCGCCGATTCCGGGCTTCGCGCCCTGGCCGATCTTGATTTCAATCGCCGCGCCCGCCTCAAGATAATCCTTGTGGACGCCGAAACGTCCGCTCGCGACCTGGACGATGGTGTTTTTTCCGTATTTGTAGAAATCCTCGTGCAGCCCGCCCTCGCCGGTGTTGTAGTAGATCCCGAGCTCGGTCGCCGCCCGCGCGAGGCTTTCGTGCGCGTTGTAGCTGATCGAGCCGTAGGACATAGCCGAAAACATGACGGGGACCGAAAGGGTCAGGTTCGGATAGGATTTTATGATCAGTTTTCCGTTTTCGTCAAACTCCATTTTTTCCGGCTTTTTGCCGAGGAACACTTTTGTCTCCATGGGCTCGCGCAGCGGGTCGATCGACGGGTTTGTCACCTGCGACGCGTTTAAGAGGATCTTATCCCAATACACGGGAAACGGCTTCGGATTGCCCATCGAGGACAAAAGCACTCCGCCGGAGCTTGCCTGGCGGTACAGCTCGGTGATGTTGTCGCTGGTCCAGTTGTGGTTTTCCCGGAACACATGGTCGGTTTTGACAATCTTCAGCGCCCGGACGGGACAGATCGACGCGCACCTGTGGCAGGCTACGCACTTTGATTCGTCGGCCACCATGGCGTTTAAATCGGGGTCGAATTTATGGACCTCGTTGGCGCACTGCCGCTCACAGGCGCGGCATTTGATGCACCGGTCGGTGTTCCTTAACACCTCGAATTCAGGATATAAAAAATCAATCACTTCTGTACCCCCTCGCTCAATGTCGCGATGACCGCTTCTCCGCCCTTCGGCGCCCAGACTCTGTCCGGATTTTCACAAAGCTTCCTGATGGCGCATTCCTCGCTCGCCGCGTAGAAGGTGTCGCCCTTTTCCGCGACAACCATCGACCGTAGCTTAAGTCGGTCGTTAAGCGCCATCATTCCGCCGGTATAGCCGAGCAGGATTGAAAACGGGCCGGTGACAAGCAGGCTGGAAAACACATTGCGCAGGTAGGTGAGCTTTTCCCTTTCCTCGTCCGGGAGCAGCTCAATCTCGCTCCAGAAGGGAGCCGCGATCACCTTTGCCACGTCGGGGAGCGAAAGGCCCTGTCTGCGGTGTAAATAATCGATGATATAGGTGATGACCTCCGTGTCGGTGAGCAATGCGCATTTGTAGCCGAACATTTCAACAAAGCGCCGGTTCGCGTCGTAGCTCGATATCTCGCCGTTATGTACGACCGTATAATCGAGAAGCGCGAACGGATGCGCGCCGCCCCACCAGCCGGGAGTATTGGTCGGGTATCTGCCGTGGGCCGTCCAGGAATAGCCTTCATACTCGTCAAGCCGATAAAACTCTCCCACGTCCTCCGGGAAACCGACCGCCTTGAAGACGCCCATGTTTTTCCCGCTTGAAAATACATACGCCCCGTCGATTTCGCTGTTTACCCGGAAGACGCACCTCGTGACGTATTCCCGTTCGTCGAGCTGACTGCTTTGCAGCTTCGTCGGAAGGGGAGTGACGAAATAGCGCCATATCAAAGGTGCGTCCGAGATTCTCGGATGCCTTGCCGTGGGGATGCTGGACGGGCTGACAATATCGAAATGGCGGTCTAGGAAGCTTTCGGCTTCCTCTTTCGCCGCGGTGTTGTCGTAAAAAATATGCAGAGCGTAAAGATCCTTGTATTCGGGATAAATCCCATATCCCGCGAAGCCGCCGCCGAGACCGTTTGAACGGTCATGCATGGTTGCAATCGACTCTATCACCGAGCGGCCGGAAATCCGGGTGCCCGATTTTGAAAAAACTCCGGAAATAGCGCATCCGGAAGGGATTCTTACCGTTCCCTCTCTTAACATAGTAACCTCCATAAACCGGTGAAATAAAGCCCCCACTTATCGTCATATATGCACCCCGGTTGCCGCCTTTCGGCGGGCGGCACGCCGAATCAGAAAAACCCGCTTTGCCGAATTTTCCGGCAAAAAAACAAAGGCGTTCACCAGGGAAGTACAATACTCCACCAGTGAACGCCTTTGTTCAATGCTATTATATGATATACAATTAAATATGTCAACTATTATTGCAAGACAGGCCGATAAATAATTCATCCTGAATTTCGAAAAACTTCCATCCCAAAAGTTTGATTGATTTGTATTGACATCCTTCAAATCATATGCTACAATCAGACCATCATTAATTCGATTTGCGGCAAAGGCGCTGCGTGGGAGATCCACGTGGCGCCTTCTTTGTTAGAGCTTTCGACACCATTCGACCGAAAAAGCGGCTTATTTTACATAAAACAGCTTTAATGAAGGATCAAATCGGGAAACTTGCAGAATTTTATAGTTGTTTCGTTGCGTTAAAGTGCAACAACAAGCACAAAGGCGTGCCAGGCGGTAGTCCGGCACGCTTTTTTATTTATACTTTTTGTAATGGGGGTGGCGATAATGGGATTTAAAAACAGGATTATTATCGGGGGAAGCGCTGCGAGAAAAGTGCGCGCGCCCTGTGGACCTGGTTTTCGACAGCCTGGTTCCCGGAAGCATCGGCAAAAACACATCTGCAGCATTTGAAGACCGGATTATCATGCTCCGGCTAGGCGATCAAAAAAATTAATATTGGAGGTTCGTTTATGTATTCGGCAACTGATACAATATGGGTATTACTTGCGGCCGCGCTGGTGTTTTTCATGCAAGCCGGCTTTGCGATGGTAGAAACCGGGTTTACCCGGGCTAAAAACGCGGGAAACATCATCATGAAGAATCTGATGGATTTCTGCATCGGCTCCATCGTTTTCTGGATTTTAGGCTTCGGACTGATGTTCGGAACCTCGAATTTCGGGCTCGTCGGCACCCCCGACTTCTTTGTAAGGGGAACATACGGCCCGGAAACGATCCCGACGATGACCTTTTTAATCTTCCAGACCGTGTTCTGCGCAACAGCGGCGACGATCGTGTCGGGCGCCATGGCGGAACGCACAAAATTTATTTCGTACTGCATTTACAGCGCGGTTATCAGCCTTTTAATATACCCGATTTCCGGTCATTGGATCTGGGGCGGCGGCTGGCTGTCTGAGCTTGGCTTCCATGATTTCGCGGGATCGACCGCGGTTCACATGGTCGGCGGCCTCTCGGCGTTTATCGGCGCCGCGATGCTCGGTCCCCGTATCGGCAAGTATACGAAGGCTGGAAAAGCAAACGCGATTCCCGGCCACAGCCTGACCCTCGGCGCGCTCGGCGTGTTTATCCTGTGGTTCGGCTGGTTCGGCTTTAACCCCGGCTCCACGCTCGCCGCGACCGGCGACGACATTCTTACCTCGATGTCGACCATTTTCGTCACCACGAACCTTGCGGCCGCTGCCGCCGCGACTTCGACTATGATTATCACATGGGTCCGGTATAAAAAGCCCGATGTGTCGATGACCTTAAACGGAGCGCTTGGCGGTCTTGTCGCGATCACCGCGGGCTGCGACGTGGTATCCCCCGCAGGCGCTGTCTTCGAGGGCCTTATCGCCGGTGCTATCATTGTATTCGGCATTGAATTTATCGATAAAGTGCTTAAGGTTGACGATCCGGTCGGCGCAGTCGGCGTGCATGCCCTCTGCGGTGCGGGCGGCACGATCATGACCGGTCTCTTTGCCCTCGACGGCGGGCTTTTCTACGGCGGCGGCGCCCACATGGTCACAGTCCAGATTATCGGCGTTCTTGCGGTCGCGGCCTGGGTCACCGTCACCATGCTGATCGTCTTTACGATTCTTAAGAAGACGGTCGGCCTGCGCGTGTCTGAGGCCGAGGAGATTGCCGGTCTTGACATTGAAGAACACGGCCTTGTAAGCTCCTATGCGGACTTTATGCCGATGGTGCCCTCCGCTGCGGTCTTTAGCAGTAACGGCAACCATGTCGATATTGACACGGCCGTCCCCGTTGAGGTAAAAACCATACCCGCGTCCGACACTGAGGACAGCGTAAAAATGACCAAAGTGGAAATCATTACGAAACAAAGCAAATTTGAAGCGTTAAGCCAGGCCATGCAGAAGATCGGAATCACGGGAATGACTGTGACGAACGTGCTTGGCTGCGGCATGCAGAAGGGCCACACGGAATACTACCGCGGCGTCGAGCTGCAGGCGAATCTTCTGCCGAAAGTCAAGGTCGAAATTGTGGTTTGCAAGGTCCCGGTCAGGACTTTGATCGAAACCGCCAAGAAGGTGCTCTATACGGGCAACATCGGAGACGGAAAGATCTTTATCTATAACGTCGAAGGCGTAGTGAAAGTGCGCACCGGGGAAGAAGACTTTGATGCATTGCAGGATAACCCATAGCGGTTTATCTTAAATCCCACCCTCCGCAAGGCCGTGGGGAACGAAAGTTCCCCACGGCCTTAGGCTGTCGACAAAGTCGCCAGCCTTTCAAGGGGGAATCCAATTCCCCCTCGAGGAGCACCCCAAGCGATTACAATCGCTTGGGGACCCCGCCTCCCCAGGTGCGGACAAAACACACGTGTTTTGTCCAGTGTGTCCTCCACCGGCGCATGTCCGACTCCGGACAAATCAAAAGTAAAGGGGTTTCGACCCCTTCACAATCCCCATAGACACTTTGTCTATACTCTGAGGCCGTAGGGAACGAAAGTTCCCCACGGCCTTGGCTTTTTCGGGAGCTTATGGGATGGAACACAATTTTGGAATAATCCGACTGCTTGTCCAATATATATTGAGACAAGGGGAGGCGGTTTCCTTGACAGAAAACAAACTGAAAATTACATTCCACAATCCGAACACGGAGGATGCGACGGAAAATTTCATAACGAAATTGACTGCCGAGCTGATTCTTAAAAAACTGGAGCATTCGCCCTCCCCTGATGAAGGCATCGGAAGACAGCAGGCCGGATAAGCGCGCTTCATAAAGAATTCCACGAGGGGGATGGACGATTGCCATGAGGATTGCGGCTTATTGCCGGGTATCCACCGACAAGGAGGATCAGTTAAACAGCCTGAATACGCAGAAGAAATTTTTTGAAGAATATGCGGCGGGGAACCGCCATACTTTGGTAAACATCTATGCCGACGAAGGCATCAGCGGGACGAAAACAAAAAACCGGACACAGTTTAAAAATCTGATGAAGGACGCCGAGCTCGGATTGTTTCAGATGGTTGTGGTGAAGGATATCAGCCGTTTTGCGAGAAACACGGTCGACCTTTTGAGCAGCACGAGAAAGCTCAAGTCGCTCAACATTGAAACGCTGTTCATTACATCCAACATGACGGTTCTCGGCAATTCGGAATTTGTGCTGACCCTGTACGGGGCGCTGGCGCAGGAGGAATCGCAGAATATATCAAAGCGCATTAAATTCAGCAAAAAGTTAAACGCGGAAAAGGGAAGGGTACCGAATATCGTATACGGATACGACAAAAAAGCGGGAGACTATTTTCATCTTTCCGTAAATCGGAATGAAGCGGACGTTGTAAAAAGGATTTTTCAGCTTTATGTGTTCGAAGGCATGGGACAGGCCGCGATCGCAGCACTGTTAAACCGGGAGGGGATTGTGACCAAACGGCTCTGCAGCTGGAGCCAGAACGCGGTGGCCAGGATTTTAAAAAACCCGCTTTATACGGGCAAGGTGATAAACGGCAAGCAGGAAGTTCAGGATTTTTTAACGGGGGTGCGCGTAAAAAAGGATGAGGCCGACTGGCTGGTCAAGGAACAGCCGGACCTTGCGATTGTCGACGCCTGTACGTTTGAAAAGGCGCAAAGGCTGCTTGTAAGCCGCGGCCCCGCTTTTAAGCTCAATAAGGAGCGCCAAAGCAGCCGGCATATTTTCAGCACGCTGATCAAATGCAAATGCTGCGGACACTCCTTCAGGCGCACCGTCAGGACCTACCGCAACACGTATGTAAACTGGGTGTGCGGGGGACGCAGTGCAAACGGCGCCGGAAGCTGCCCGAACAGGACGCCGGTCGATGAGTCGGCGCTTTTGGAAGCTGTCGGGGAATATTTGATTCCCGTGCTCCAAAAGCCGGGTATAGCCCGCAATGTGGAGCTCGAGCTTAAACGGCTCTTAAAGCGTAAAAATCGAAACCAGGACAGAAAACAGGAACTGCAAGCAAAGGTCTTGAAACTTAAAAGGGACAGGCAGAAGTATATCGACATGAACCTAAACGAAATTATCGGGCTCGACGAGCTCAAGGATAAATTGGCGGCGATTCGCCGGGAAATGGAACGGACCGAAAACGAGCTAAGGCTCACCGGGTATGGGCAGGAGGAGGAAGAGCTTAGGGGGCGCTTAGACGCGATTTTCCGGAATACTTGCGCCATAGTGCCCGTCGACGAGATGACAAACGCCATGATGAAGCGGATGATCCAAAAAATCGAGGTCGATCAAAACGGAAGCGTCGATGTTTATCTGAACCTGTTTTATGAGGCGGAGCCGGAACAAACAGTTACCCTTTGAAATGATCGTACATACTGCATTTTTTTGGTTTTGTTTCAGCGGCTGAGGCGAAATGCGTGGATATGCATTTCACCTCAGCCGCTTTTTTATTTTTCAAAACTGAGCGAAAACAGCCGAAAACAGCCGAAAGGTTGAGCCGTTTAGTCACCAAAAAAACAATACCAAAAATCGCTGTCGTTTTTGTGAAAAATAACGATAAATCTTTAAATCTTATTGTAAAAAGCAACCCATAAATAGGAATATTAACTATTAATTACGGAGAATTTTGTGGAATATGCCAAAACGATGTTGTGATTCTCCTTCCCGGCATATAGAATAAAGCTGTCTCGAGACCTTAAACCGGAAAGATGAAACGGCTGTCTAAAATAATGATGCGCGGACAGCATAATAAAAGAGGAGGGTTATTCATGCTCAAGAAATGGTTCAGCATACTTTTGGTTTTTGTTTTTGCGCTTGTTATGGCCGCTGGCTGCAGCTCCGGAGGAGCGGGGTCATCGACGCCGCCGGCAGGCACAGCCGATCCGGCCGCTTCCGCCGGCACTGAAAGCGGCGCGCCGGCACAGTCCTCTCCCATCGACCAGCTCAGGCTGGGTACCGACGCCGTCGGCGGCACCGCCAACGTAGCGCTGGAGGCGATGTCCTCAGTGGTTAACCGCCACACCGAGCTGAGAACGTCTACTATCGTCACCACCGGCGCGGTTGAGATCATTAATCTTATCAACAGCGGCGAGCTGGAAGGCGGCTACGCGGGTACCATCAATCTGGTTCAGGCTTTGAGAGGCGAAGCGCCTTTTCAGGGCCGGATTCCCGAGAGCGCCATGCTGCAGGCGCTCGGCTTCGTTTCGTGGAGGCTGCCTATCCTCACCATCAAAGGAAACGGTATCGAGAGCTACGAAGACCTTGCCGGAAAACGGGTCGCCTTCCCCGAGGTGGGGTCCGCTTCGGCCGAAGTGCTGCGCATTGTCTTTGAGCAATACGGTATTTTCGACAGCGCCAGAATCGAATACTTCCCGTGGGCCGAGGGATTCAACGCGCTGAAGGACGGGCGTGTCGACGCTTGCGTCGGCACATGGGGCAACGGCATCCCGCCCGCCGGCATCATCGAACTGTTTACGCTGCGGGATATCAACATACTGTCGATGAACGAGGAAATCGCCCGGCGTATTGGTGAGATTAACAGCGGCATTGCGGCGCAGGAGCTGACATACGCCGAAAACGATACTATCCCAGAAGGGGAGGGACGCCTTGCGCCCCGCAACTCCGGCGTCGTAGTGTTCAGCGCTTCGGTCAGCGAAGAAGCGGTCTATGTGTTCACCAGGGCCTGCCTGGAAAACATCGAAGAGCTCGGCACCATCTCCCGCGACCTCGCGGTGCTGAAGGACTATGCCACCAGCGTCTGCGTGCCGGATATCCCCTTCCATCCGGGCGCGGCCAGAGCGCTGAAGGAAGCGGGGCTTTGGCAGGACAATTTCATCGTTTATCAAGGATAGTGGGATCAATAAAAGCTGCCCGAGGCGGTAAGCCCGGGCAGTATTTCAAAACCCTGGAGGTGGGTAGTTTTGCCGGATTCTGTTCAACAAGAAACGGATAAATCCGTTTTGCTGGACCGCATCACCGCGATCATCGCAATCTGCATGGGTATCTATCATTTTGCCTCGTCAGTCAGGCTCTTTGTCTACTCCGATATTCATGTGGCGGTCCATTTTCTTTTTTCCTTACTGATCTTGTTTCTGCAGGCGCTTAAACTTGGCGCCGGAAGCAAGGCGGACAAGAGCAAAAACGGCCTGATGATTTTGCTTGCCGCTGCAAGCGTCGTCGTCACCGTTTATATTGCCGCGCATTATACCGAATATAAAATGTCAATGGGCGTCAACAGTGCCGGTAAGATCGTCTCGGGCGCGATTTACCTTGCAATTTTTCTTATCGTCACCTGGATGAAATGGGGCAAGGTCATTCCGGTCATTGTCGTTGCCACTCTGCTTTACGGATATTTCGGTCCGCATATTCCGGGCATTTTCTATCACGGGGGATTGAGCATCGCCCGGCTCATTACTTATTCAACCACCAACTTCACAGGTGTCTTCGGGATGCTCGGCGGTATTTCGGCCAACACCATCGTGCTGTTTTCGATCTTCGCCGGCATGATGCAGGCGTTCGGGGCGCTCGAATGTATTATGAACGTGGCGATGTCGGCGAGCGGAAAAATCCGATCGGGCAGCGCGCAGGTGGCCGTTATCAGCAGCGGACTAATCGGTTCGGTCACCGGCAGCGTCGCCGCGAACATATCGATGACCGGCACCGTTTCCATTCCGCTGATGAAGCGCCGCGGCTATCCCAATGAATTTGCGGCGGCATGCGAATCGGCGGCCTCTACCGGCGGGGCGCTTCTGCCCCCGGTTATGAACGCGGCGGCTTTCATTATCGCTTCCTGGACCAATACCCCGTATATCACCGTTGCATTGCTCGGCGCCACCCCCGCGCTTTTGTACTATCTGGGAATTTCCTTAACCGTCTACATAAAAGCGATCAAGCTTGGCGACGAAAGGGTGACCGACGACTCTCTACAGCCCTTTAAAAAGGTTGCGAAGGAGTTCCTTGTTTTCATCATCCCTCTGGTGGTGCTGGTAATCTTCCTGATTAAAATGTACTCTCCTCAAATCTCACTCTTTTACGCCATACTTACCCTGATGGCTATCGGGCTGATCCGGGAAGCCTTGAAGGGCGGAAGTTTTGTAAAGGAATTCATCAAAAAAATACTGAATGGGTTCGACATCGGTTCGAAATCGGTGGCGTCCATCGCCGTCGTCATGGGGATCATGGGCATTGTGGTGCAGATCCTCACCGCGACCGGCCTGCCGTCCAAGATATCGCAATTTGTTATTACCGTGGCGGGAGATTCGCTTTTCCTGCTCGCGATCTTTGTCGCCATCACCTGCATCGTATTCGGGATGGGGATGCCCGCCGCGCCCGCTTATGTGCTGGCGGCACTCCTGGGGGCTCCCGCCCTTACCTCCTACGGCGTTCCGCTGCTTGCCGCCCATTTCTTCGTATTTTATTACGGCGAGCTTTCGGCGATAACGCCCCCGGTTGCCATCGGCTGTCTCGTCGCCTCGGGCATGGCGGGCTCCAACTTTATGAAAACCTGCCTCGAATCGATCCGGCTCGCCATCGTGGGGTTTGTCATCCCCTATCTGTTCCTGTACCGTCCGGCAGTACTGGGGCTCGGAACCGTAACGGAATATTTCTGGGCGGTACTGATGGTTATTGCCTTTGTCTTTGCCTTCATCCTCGCCTGCGAAAACTTTTTCCTGATGCGTCTTACGTTGTTTGAAAGGCTGGTTTCGGTGGCGGCGTGCGTTTTAAGCGTCATTCCTCATATTGCGTTCGATTTGGCAGGGCTTGCGCTGGTGGCCGTCCTGCTCATCAGTCACCTCAGGCGGAAAAGACGCATCGAGGCGGCGGTATGAGAGGGCTTTGCAATGATTGAAAAAAAGAAGATCGTCGTTTGTGCGACGATGGATACCAAAGGCGACGAAACCGTCTATCTGAAGGAACGCATTGAAGAGATGGGCCACGAGGTCTGCATCATCGACGTGGGCCTGCGGCGACTCAAAAAAGCGTATCCCATACGGTTTACGCAGGAGCAGGTGGCTTTTGCCGCCAACGCCTCCTTTGAGGAGGTTATGGGGATCAGCCTGCGGGTCGAAGCATCCCGGATCATGATGGACGGGCTGCGCGCCATCACGCAGAAGCTTTATGCGAACAGGGAGCTCGACGGCATCATCTCTCTGGGCGGCTCGGGAGGCACCACCATCGCCAGCGGAGCGATGCAGGCGCTGCCACTCGGGATCCCAAAAGTAATTGTGGGCACCATGGCCTCGGGCAACACTCTGCCGTACGTTCAGGGGCAGGACATCCTGCTGATCAATTCGGTGGTGGATATCCAGAGCCTGAATTTCATGAGCCGTTTTATCCTTGCCGAGGCCGCCCGCATCGTCAGCGCCATGGTGGGTATGCCTCCGCTCTCCCGGGATAAGAAGGAAGCCATCGCCATTTCCTGTTTTGGAGTCACCACTCCTTGTGTGCAGCGGTGCCGCGAACTGCTGGAGGGCCAGGGCTATGAAATCGTCGTATTCCACGCAAGGGGAGTTTCGGGCGGCAAAATCATGGAAAAAATGATCAGGGAGGACTTCTTTTGCGGCGTGCTTGATATTACGGCCACCGAGCTGATCGACGAGGTCGCCGGGGGAGCCTACGTGGTGGGCCCGGATCGGCTTCGGGGGGCCGTGAAGAAGAATCTGCCTTACATTGTGGTGCCGGGCGCGGCCGAAATGATAAACATCGGACCGGAGGAACTGTTAAAGCCGGAGCAGAAGGACCGGCTGCGCTATTATCATAACTCCAATCTGATTAAGCTGCGGGCGAACAGGCAGGAGATGATCGCTCTTGCAAGCCTCTTTGCCGAACGATTAAAGGGTGGTCACGATACGAAGATCGTGATCCCGACCAGAGGCTTTTCCGAGGTCGACAAACCGGGCGGGGTCTTTTATGACCCGGCTACGAACAAGGTATTTATTCAGGAGCTCAACCGGGTGGTCGATCCTGCGATACCGATCGTTTGCAGGGACAACCATATAAATGACACCGGGTTTGCCGATTATCTTGTGAAGGAAATACTCAGCATGATCAGCTGGAACAAAAGCTTGGGCCGGTAACCATAGCGGCGCATAAAGAACAGAGGTGTTACAGTATGAAAATAGAACGCAGGGTTTCCCGTGATCTGGTGTTAAAAAATATACGGGAACAAATGGATAAGGGAATCCCGATCATTGCCACCGGCGCCGGGGTTGGGATCGTCGGAAGGGTAGCTGAAAAAGCCGATGCGGATTTAATTGTCGTCTACAATTCGGGCTATTTCAGAATGAACGGGCACAGTTCGATTTTAGGCAACCTCCCGGTAGGGGATGCGAACGGGATCGTCCGGGAGATGGGGGAGAAGCATATTTTGCCGGTGGTGCACAAGACGCCGGTGATTGCCGGGGTATTTGGCTCCGATCCCACAAGGGACATGAGGAGCTTTTTATCAGAGCTCGCCGGGATCGGGTATTCCGGCGTTATCAATTATCCCACGGTCGGAAAATTCAGCGGGCAATTCCGCAGGGAGGTGGAGGAGGTGGGCCTCGGCTTCTCCTGCGAGATCCGGATGATACGCCTCGCCGCCGAAATGGGTTTTTTGACGATGGGCTATGTCTATTCCCCGGAAGAGGCCCGCCTTTTAGTTGACGCCGGGGCGGACATCATCGTGTCCCATGTGGGACTGACCGGCGGAGGCGACGTGGGGATGAAATGCGAGGAATCGATAGACGAGGCCATCCTGAAGACGCAAAAGGTCCTGGAGGAGGCGCTCAAGCGAAACCCGGCGGTGATCCCGCTATGTCACGGCGGCTCGATTTCCTCGCAGGAGGATTTCGCAAGAGTATTCAACGAAACCTGCTCCGCCGGGTTTGTGGGGGCTTCCAGCATCGAACGGATTCCCGTGGAGCGTGCGCTTTACGACACGATCTCCTCTTTCAAGGGGATCCGAAAAACAAGCGTCGCCCGCTAAGCGCCCCTTCGCCGTTTGGTTTGGCATATACCTGCGTTTATTCGAGGATGTTGTGCTTTTGATACCGTTCCATTTGCAGACAACGGTACATAAGGATATCACGGAGCGGTTGAGTGTTTTCAATCATAGTTTGTATAACGATGTCAAAAAGGTGCTGGAGCTCAACAAATGTGAGCGGCATTTGCGCGGCGGGGCTGCGACCCGTGAAAAATATAAGAAAAAAGCGGAAACGGACAAAACTATTTAAAAAACCGGTTCGGCCTCAAGGGCCGAACCGGTTTTTTAAGGGGAGCAGAATATCCGGAGGCGGAGACATTTTTCGCCCCGGGCATGAATTTTTTGCCGCGAATCAAAAATACTATGGAAAGGCGCCCGCTTTACACATATTTTACATGAGTTTTACAAAGGGTTGCTTCTTCGATCGGCGCCGGCCCTGTAAGATAAAAGCAGGATGGGATGGAAATCCTGAAATAAAAAGTCGGGCAATGTGAAGCATGCCCTGGCATAAACGCGGAGCAGTCGGGGCCGCCGGGCGGAAAGAAACGGGGAATAGCCCGGAGGTCCTTTTATTTATTTTAAGACATATGGTGTATACAATGACAATGAGCGCAAACCACCCCGATCGTTTTTTGCACATCTGAATAACAAATGAAGGGCCGGTGATTTTGCTTTTTGCATTGAGTCGGCTTTTATGTTGTTTGCGCAGGGCGATTTTGGGGCTTTCGAGGGAGAGTTTCGGCAAATTTTATCAAAAGGCGGAAAAAAAAACGGGTGACCGGGAGGGTATCGGGCGGATTATCGGAAGAACCCGGACGAAAAATATAAAGGGGAGTCGCGACATGGCCGGTGTTAACAAAATTGAAACCAGGGATTTAAACTTTTATTATAATGAAGATAATCAGGTCCTAAAAAAGGTCAACCTGAGTATTCTGGAAAACCAGATCACCTCTTTTATCGGTCCTTCCGGCTGTGGAAAGTCCACCTTTTTGAGAGTGCTCAACCGCATGAACGATTTGATACCCGGCACCAGGGTCGAGGGCGGAGTGCTGATCGACGGGGAGGATATCTATCGGGATATCGACGTGACAAAGCTCAGAAAACGGGTCGGCATGGTCTTTCAGAAACCGAACCCGTTCCCGATCAGCATTTACGACAATATTACTTACGGGCCTAAAATACACGGGGTCCGCAGCCGCCAGACATTAAATGAGATCGTCGAGAAAAGCCTTAAGGCAGCGGCGCTCTGGGATGAAGTGAAGGACCGCTTAAGGCAAACGGCGCTCGGGCTCTCGGGCGGTCAGCAGCAGAGGCTTTGTATCGCGAGAGCGCTGGCCGTCGAGCCGGAGGTTTTGCTGATGGATGAGCCGACGTCCGCGCTCGATCCGGGCTCCACCATGAAGATCGAGGAGCTTATGAGCTCTCTCAAGGAGAAGTACACCGTTGCCATTGTCACGCACAATATGCAGCAGGCCGCCCGTATTTCAGATAAAACGGCTTTTTTTCTCCTGGGGGAAGTGGTCGAATTCGGGGACACCGAGGAGCTGTTCTCAAACCCGAAGGATAAGCGGACGGAGGATTATATTACGGGGCGTTTTGGATAGAATTTACATTGATTAGGACAGGTGGTAAAATAAGATGAGCAGGACTTATTTTGACGAAGAACTGAAGCTGATGCACCTCGACCTGATAAAAATGGGAGCGCTGATCGAGGAGGCGATCGAGAAATCGATCAGAGCGCTTGACCCCGAATACCGGCATCTTGCCCCCGAGATCGAGGCGGGGGATAAAAACATTGACGCGCTGGAAAAGGCGATCGAGGCGCGATGCCTGAAGCTCCTTTTAAGACAGCAGCCGGTTGCGCGCGACCTTCGGGCCATCTCCACCGCGATCAAAATGATTACGGATATGGAGCGCATCGGCGACCAGGCCGCCGACATCGCGGATATCGTCTCCAGGCCGGAATCGGGAAGCATCACGGCGTTCGCGGCGCATATCCCGCAGATGTCGAAGATCGCGTCGGAGATGGTTTCCGCCAGTATCAAAGCCTTTATCGACAGCGACCTTGATTATGCGCGCGCCACCATACTCCGGGACGACGAGGTCGACGACCTGTTTGATGTTGTCAAAAGCGAGCTGATCGGGAATCTGAAAAAGGGCACGTCCGAACCGGACGCGGTGATCAACGCGATGATGATCGCAAAATATCTTGAACGCATCGGCGACCACGCGGTCAATATTTGCGAATGGGTTGAGTTCTACATCACGGGAATGCACAAAAAGACCAAAATTCTTTGAGGGAGGACATTTCATGGGGACGCTTATCTATGCGGTGGAGGACGACGACAATATCCGGGAGCTGATCGGCTGCACGCTTCGTTCGTTTTCATACGATGTGGAGACCTTCTCCTCGGCCGAGGAGCTGTTTTCGGCCTGCCGCTTAAAGCCGCTCCCCGATATGATCCTGCTCGACATCATGCTTCCGGGAATGAGCGGAATCGACGCGCTGAAAATCATCCGCTCGGAACCGTTGATGCACAGAATCCCTGTGATCCTCTTAACGGCGAAATTCCTTGAGACCGATAAGGTGATCGGCCTCGACTGCGGCGCGGACGATTATATCACAAAGCCGTTCGGAATTCTGGAGCTGATGGCGCGCATCCGCGCGGTACAGCGGAGGATTTCGGAGTCTGAGGAAAAGCAGAAAATGATCAGCTACCAGGACCTGACGATCGACTTAAACCGGCACCAGGCTTATGTGAACGGCGCGGAGGTGCCGCTTACCCTGAAAGAGTTTGAGCTCCTCTACATGCTTCTTTCAAACAAAGGGAAGACGGTCACGCGCGAGGAGCTCTTAAATTCGATCTGGGGCTTTGACTTTCAGGGCGAGAGCCGCACGCTCGACATGCACATCAAAACTCTGCGGCAGAAAATCGGGGACAGCGCGGACGATCCGAAGTATATTAAAACGGTCAGAGGGATCGGTTATATTATTGCGTAATAAGTGAGGCGGTGCTTGGCTTGAAAAAAGCAATCAGCTTAAGGATAATCGCCGTTTCGGCGGTTGCGCTTATTCTGTCCGGGATTGTTTCCGGCCTGATTCTCCGGAAGACCTATGAGAATCAGCTTGAGGATGAAGCCTACACAATGCTGAAAATCGCGGCGATTGCGGCAAAAACCGAAAGCGACAGCAATAGGGCCGCAAAGCTTCTGTCCGAGCAATACGACAATTACCGGATCACAATCATTGCGCAGGATGGGACGGTTCTGGGCGACTCCCACGCCGACGTAAAAACCCTGGAAAACCATGCCGACCGCCCGGAGGTAAAGGATGCGCTCAGATTCGGGAGAGGATCGAGCATCCGGCAATCGGATACGCTCGGGATCGGCATGATGTACGCAGCCTACCGGATGTCCGACGGCGTGATCCTGCGCGCGTCCGTTCCGATTCAGACCGTCCGCGATATTGTTGAAAAGCAGATCCCGGCGCTCGCCGCGGGGATTATTATTGCCATTCTGGCCGCGGTGCTTCTCGCGGGCAGGCTGTCGAAGTCCGTGCTCCGGCCGCTTAAAAACCTTTCCGAGGGAATCCGGCGCGTTGAAAACGGGGATTACTCGGCAAGGCTCGAGCCCGCATCCTACGATGAGCTCTCAACGCTTACAAGAAGCGTTAATTCGATGGTTCAAAGCATCGAAAGCCATGTAAAGAACTTAAACGCGCAAAAGCAGAAGCTTGGCTTTCTGCTCGGCAGCATCAGGCAGGGCCTTGTGGTGGTCGACTCCGAGCAGAATATCGTCCACGTAAACCGCTCCGCAGAGATGATTTTTGAGGCGGGGCAGGATCTGACGGGGCAGCCCTTTATCTGTCTTACACGCAACATGCGGATTTTAAGCGCTCTCGAAAACTGCCTGAAGACATCGGGCTCGGCAATCTTCGAAATCAATAATGAAACCGCGGGGCGTATTTATTCCGTGTCTATAAACCCGCTTGAAAACGAATGGCTCCGGGGCGGCGCGGTCATCATTCTGACCGACGTCACACAGAACGCGCAGGCCGAGCAGATCCGGCGGGAATTTGTGTCCAATGCTTCGCACGAGCTCAAAACCCCGGTGACGGCGATCCGGGGCTTTGCGGAGCTGCTTTCCGCAGGACTTGTGACCGATCCGGGCGTGACAAAGGATTATCTGGAGCGCATCAAAAGCGAATCCGACCGGATTACGAACATTATCGACGATATCTTAAAGCTTTCGGCGCTTGACGAGGGAAAGGAACTTCATTCAAGGGAGGATGTGGAACTCCTTCCGCTTGCGGAGGAAACTGTTTTGGATCTTCGGCCTCAGGCGGAGAAAAAGCAGGTAACGGTACGGGTCTCGGGCCAGGGCTGTACGGTGCACGCCGAGCGCAGCGACATGAGGCAGCTCCTGACAAATCTGATCGATAACGCGATTAAATACAATGTCCCGGGCGGAGAGGTCGAGGTCACGGTCGACCCGCTTCCGAAAGGCGGAATAATACGGGTGCGCGACAGCGGCATCGGCATCCCCGAGAAAGACATCCCGCGCGTTTTCGAGCGCTTTTACCGGGTTGACAAGGGCAGAAGCCGCATGGTGGGCGGCACCGGGCTCGGGCTTTCCATCGTAAAGCATACCGCGGCCAAATACGGTGCGGAAATCGAACTGAAAAGCCGCATCGGCTCGGGCAGCGAGTTTACAATACGGTTTATATAAAGCGTAAAGATTTTGTTTCATACAAAAAACCGGCGGAGCAAAAGCTCCGCCGGTTTTTATCGGTTATGGATTATATAAGTTATATCAGATTCAGCGCAAGCGTCAGGATTACAAAAATAATCGCGACGTAAGTCGTTGCGCGCGAAAGCTTCGCGTCCAGCGAGCGCGCCTTGTTCTTCCCGAAAAACGTCTCCGCGCCGCCGGAAATGGCGCCGGAAAGCCCCGCTCGTCTGCCCGACTGAAGCAAAACGACCGCCGTCATAAATAATCCGGCCAATACTTGTAAGATTGAAATCACAATCGATAAGGTGCTCATACCGTACCTCCGTTTAAGCTCGGCGACATAAAATTCGGCGTATCCGATGACGCGTCCTAAATGATATCATGATTTTCTGCAAATTGCAAGTCCTTTTTCATTAGGGCTGCACTTAATCCTTGCAGGAGGTATACCGGTCGAATTCGTCGAGGATTTCCTGGGAGGGCGCTTTGGTGCACAGGCTCACGATCACGATTAACGCGGAGGAAACAAGAAAGGCGGGGATAATCTCAAAGAGGCCGAAAATCCCGCCGAGCGGCTTTAAGAACATGCGCCAGATGATCGCGACCGCGCCGCCCGAGAAAACGCCCGCGATGGCGCCCGCGAGATTCATCCGCTTCCAGTAAAGCGAGAAAATGACGGTCGGTCCGAAGGTGGCGCCGAGGCCCGCCCAGGCGTAAGCGACGAGAGCGTAAATCGTATTCGCCTGATTCATGGCCAGGAAAGCGGCGACCAAAGCGATCACCAGAACGGTGATGCGCCCGATCCAGGTCTGCGCTTTGCCCGACGCCTCCTTGTGAAACAGCGATTTATAAAGGTCGCTTGCGATCGCGGACGAAGAGACAAGGAGCTGGCTGTCGGCGGTCGACATTATGGCGGCCAGGAGCGCCGCCAGAAGAAGCCCCGCGATAACGCCCGGGAACAGATCGAGCACCATTGTGATATACAGGGTCTCGTTCGCCGTGGACGAGATGTCGCCCGGGATGAACGCTCTGCCGACGATGCCGATCAAAACGGCGCAGATCAGCGAAAAGATCACCCACACCGTCGCGATACGGCGGGATTTTTTGATCAGCGACGGTTTGCCGATACTCATAAAGCGCACGATGATATGCGGCTGTCCCACATAGCCGAGTCCCCAGGAAAGGCAGGAGACGACGGTGATCATGGGCAGAAAATTACCCGACAGATCGGTCAGCGGGTTTAATATGTTGGGATTGAAGGCCGCGACCTTTGCCATCGTAAGACCGAAGCCGCCGATGGATGCGATTGCGGCGCACGGGACAATGATAATCGCGCAGAACATTAAAAGCCCCTGGAAGAAATCGGTCCAGCAGACTGCGAGATAACCGCCCGCAAACGTGTACGCCACAATGACGAGTACGGTCAGAAAGAGCGCAAGGCCGGTATCCATGCCGAAAATCATGGAAAAGAGCTTGGAGCCCGCAAGGAAGCCGGAGCCGACGTAAAATGCGTAAAAAATCAGGATATAAACAGCCGGCAGGATACGCAAAAGGCCGGTGTTGTCGCGGAAACGGTTTGTAAAAAATTGCGGCAGAGTAATCGCGTCGCCCGCCACCTTTGTATATTGGCGAAGCCTTTTTGCGATAAAAAGCCAGTTTAAGTAGGTGCCGACGGCAAGTCCGACCGCGGTCCAGCCTTCCAAAAGCCCCGAGGCGTACACCGCGCCGGGCAGGCCCATCAGAAGCCAGCCGGACATATCGGAGGCCTGGGCGCTCATGGAGGTTACCCAGGACCCCAGCTTGCGGTTGCCTAGGAAATAGTCTGCCGGAGTGTTGTTTTTGTTGTAAAAATACATGCCGATTGTGATCATGAAAATGAGATATACGACAAGGGAAGCGACAATGCCGAAATCAATGTGAAAATTCAAACAGATCCCCCCAAAGCTTAAAAAATCATCAAAATTATATAGGATTTAATGGAAAATTGCAATCATGGTATTGAAAAATTTCACGGCGGGCGGAAAGTCAAAAAAATCCTCCGAAACCGAGAAGGCCCGGAGGATTTTTTGAACCGAAACAGTCTCCGTTTTTACGAAGCACCGAACAGGGCGAGGAGGAATCCGGCCGCGCAGGCCGACCCGATCACGCCCGCGACATTCGGTCCCATCGCGTGCATCAGGAGGTAGTTTGTGGGATTCGCCTTTTGTCCCTCGACCTGCGAGACGCGCGCCGCCATCGGAACGGCGGAAACACCGGCGGAGCCGATCAAGGGGTTTACCTTTCCGCCGGACAGTTTGTACATCAGCTTTCCGAAAAGAACGCCGCCCACCGTCGAGAAGGAGAAGGCCAGGAGGCCGAGCACGACGATCCCGAGCGTTTTGAATGTGAGGAAGGTTTCTCCGTTTGTCGTTGCGCCGACCGACAGGGCGAGCATGATGGTGACGATATTAATCAGCGCATTTTGCGCGGTGTCGGAAAGACGCGCCACGACGCCCGATTCGCGGAACAGATTGCCGAGCATCAGCATACCGATCAGCGGGGCAACCGACGGCAGGATCAAAACGCACACCGCGGTAACGGCGATCGGGAATACGATCTTTTCCGTCTTGGACACGACGCGGAGCTGATCCATTTTCACTTCGCGCTCCTTTTTCGTCGTAAGCGCCCTCATGATCGGCGGCTGGATCAGGGGAATCAGAGCCATGTACGAGTACGCCGCGACGGCGATCGGCCCTAAAAGGTCCGGGGCAAGCTTCGTCGTCAGATAGATAGCCGTCGGGCCGTCGGCGCCGCCGATGATGGCGATCGAAGCGGCCTCGTTGGGAGCAAACCCAAGCAGAATGGCAAGAATGAAAGCGACGTATATGCCGAGCTGCGCCGCGGCGCCGAGCAGTAAGGAGGACGGATTAGCAAGCATCGGGCCGAAGTCGGTCATCGCTCCGATGCCGAGGAAGATCAGACAGGGGAAAATACTTGTTTTCACACCGATATAGAACAGGTCGAGAAGGCCTCCCTCGGCCAGCACTTTAGCGTAATCGACGTGTCCGCCGCCGGTGAAAAGCTCCATATGCATCAGATTGGAAAGCGGAAGGTTTGCAAGGAGCATACCGAAAGCGATCGGCAGAAGAAGTAAGGGCTCGAATTTTTTCACAATTGCGAGATAAAGGAGCAGACAGGCGACCACAAGCATGACGCCCTGCTGCCAGCTTAAATTTGCGATTCCGGAGGTTACGGCGAGGGTATTCAGAACACTACCAATATTCATGAGAGAGCCCCCTTACGCCAAGACAGCAAGAACATCGCCTGTATTAACCGTTTGTCCTTTGCTTACAACAACCTGCGCTACGGAACCGTCACGGGGAGCGACAATTTCATTTTCCATCTTCATGGCCTCCAGAATAAGCAGTATCTGGCCCTTCTTGACGGCCTGTCCGGCCGAGACTCTGATGTCCAGTATCGTTCCGGGCAGCGGGGCGGGAATCTGCGAGCCCGAAGCGGCGGGGGCCGGCGCGGCGGCGGGAGCGGGTGCCGCGGGGGCGGCGGGAGCCGGAGCCTGCACGGGGGCGGGAGCCGGGGCAGCAGCCGCAACGCTCACCGCTGCGGTATTTACCACGGTGGCTTCGCCGCGCTCAACGACTACTTCATATCTTTTCCCGTTTAACGTAATAATGTATTTCATTGATAAACCCTCCTGAATTAATCAAGCGCCTTGATCGATTTGAACTGGATCTCGTTTAGGGGAATGCCGGTCTCTTCGCCGACGATGGCCATCAGCATGGCGGCCGTTTTATCATCGACATTATTCAGGTTGAGACTGCCCCCCGACAGGGTTTGCGCGCTCTGAACGGGCGCCGCGGCAGGCGGCTCAGGTATGGTCTGGGGTGCCTGCGCCTGCGTTTGATCCGCTTTTTTTGCACCCGCCGCACGAATGATTTTGGACATGATAATGATGATGACGGCGAGCATTGCAAGCTCGATCATGACGATCAGCATACCGGCAAGCGCGATCACAAGGGCTTCAGGTAATGACATAGATATCCTCCTTTAGTCAACTCTTTGAATGGTATATTTCGCAATATTTGTCTCCCGCTCGATACGCCTGTCAAAGAATTTCTCGGCAATCTGGGGAAAAGCGACATAGGAAAGGACGTCTTCGTCGTTTCTGGCTTTATCGCCGATTTCCTTTTTTGCATCCTCAAACGCGGGCTTTAAGAGATCGGCCGGGCGGCAGGTGATCGGCTGTTCGTCGCCGAGCACTTTTTTAATCAGGTCGGGATTTACTTCGCCGGGCGCTTTTCCGTATTCGCCGGCGATATAGGATTTGACTTCTTTTGAAATGTTTTTATAACGCTCGCCGACGAGCACGTTTGTCGCAGCCTGTACGCCGACCATCTGGGAGGTGGGGGTTACAAGCGGCGGATAGCCGAGGTCCTTTCGGACTTCCGGGATCTCCTCGAGCACGTCGTTGAATTTGTCCATTGCGCTTTGAGCCGTCAGCTGGGCGACCAGGTTTGAAAGCATGCCGCCGGGCACCTGATATACGAGCGCGTCGGTCTCGGTGCCCATCAGATACGGTGTGATGAACCCTTCTTTAAGCGCTTTGTCTTTCAGCGGGCGGAAGTAATCGTTGATCTTCTTTAAGACCTTATAATCAAGTCCCGTCGTATAGCCCATCCCGTCAAGCACATACGCCATCGATTCCGTCGGAGGCTGTGAGGTGCCGCCGGAAAAAACAGAAATCGCGCAGTCGATTGTGGTGGCACCCGCCTCGACCGCCTTGAGATAAGTCATGGGGCCGAGACCCGTTGTACAGTGCGTATGGACCACGATGGGGAGCGTTATATTCTCCGTGAGCGCTTTTATCAGGTCGTAGACCTCCTGCGGGCTCATGATGCCGGCCATGTCCTTGATGGCGATTGTGTCGCAGCCCATGTCGACAAGGCGTTTGCCCAGCTTTACATAGTTTTCAAGCGTGTGCACGGGGCTTGTCGTGAAACAGATGGTGCCCTGTGCCTCGGCGCCGCGTTTTTTCGTTTCATTGATCGCGACCTCGAGATTGCGGGGATCGTTCAATGCGTCGAATATGCGGATGATGTCCATTCCGTTTTCAACGGCATGCGCGACAAACAGGCGGACAATGTCGTCGGGATAGTTTTTGTATCCCAAAATGTTCTGTCCGCGAAGAAGCATCTGAAGCTTCGTCTTTTTAACCTTTGATTTAATCTTGCGCAGTCTGTCCCACGGGTCCTCGTCCATGTAGCGCAGGCATGAGTCGAAGGTGGCGCCGCCCCAACATTCGAGCGAATGGTAGCCGGCCTGGTCCATAACTTCCAGAATGGCCTCAAAATCGGAAGACGGCATGCGGGTTGCCATCAGCGATTGATTTGCATCGCGGAGTATGGTCTCGGTGATGTTGATTTTTTTCATAGTCACTCTCCTCACTAGATCAATAAGCTATTTATCTCAATCGCGCATCAACGAAACGTCCTTGTTTTCGCCTACGCGCAGGACAACTTTAACGTCCGCCGGATGCGGATGCTTACCTTGCGCCGTTTTTCTCCTTAATCCGCGCCTGGGCCGCGGCGAGACGGGCGATCGGGACCCGGAAGGGCGAGCAGGAGACGTAGTTTAAGCCGCATTTGTGGAAAAACTCGACGGACGAGGGGTCTCCGCCATGCTCGCCGCAGACGCCGAGCTTAATGCCCGGGCGGGTTTTCCGGCCGAGCTCGCTCGCCATTTTGACGAGCTTGCCGGTGCCCTCCTGATCGAATCTGGAAAACGGATCGGATTCAAAGATCTTCTTTGAATAATAGTTCTCCAGGAATCTGCCGGCGTCGTCGCGGGAGAAGCCGAAGGTCATCTGGGTTAAGTCGTTGGTGCCGAAGCTGAAGAACTCCGCTTCCGTCGCGATCTCGTCGGCGGTCAGCGCCGCGCGCGGGATTTCGATCATGGTGCCGACCAGGTACTTAAGCTGTACGCCGGCGGCCTTGATCACCTCGTCCGCAGTCTTTGTGATCACATCCTTGACATATTTGAGTTCTTTCACTTCCCCGACGAGCGGGATCATGATCTCGGGCACGACGCTCAGTTTTGCCTCGCGGTTTACATTGATCGCTGCCTCGATGATGGCGCGGGTCTGCATTTCGGCGATCTCCGGATAGGTGACCGCAAGGCGGCAGCCGCGGTGGCCGAGCATCGGGTTAAACTCGTGCAGGTCCTTTATCGTGGCGCTTAAGTCTTCAAAGCTCATGCCCATCTCTTTCGCAAGGGCTCGGATGTCCTCCTCGTCCTGAGGCAGGAATTCGTGCAGGGGCGGGTCCAAAAGGCGGATGGTGACGGGCCGGCCCTCCATGGCTTTAAAAATACCCTCAAAGTCCGAGCGCTGCATCGGCAGCAATTTTGAAAGTGCGCGTCGGCGCTGTTCGACGGTCTTCGACACGATCATTTCGCGCATTGCGGGGATGCGGTCCGAGTCGAAGAACATATGCTCGGTGCGGGTCAGGCCGATGCCCTCGGCGCCGAAACGGACGGCCTGGGCCGCGTCGCGGGGGGTGTCGGCATTGGTGCGTATCTTGAGCGTGCGGACCTCGTCGGCCCACCCCATAAAGGTGGCGAACTCGTCCGTCACTGCTGCGTCGATTGTCGCGATAACGCCGGCATAGACCTTGCCGGTGGAGCCGTCGATCGACATAAACTCGCCCTCGCCGATCCGCCGTCCGTTTATCGTAAGATGGTTTGCGCCCTCGCTGATCTTAAGCTCGCCGCAGCCCGCGACGCAGCAGGTGCCCATACCGCGCGCGACAACCGCCGCGTGGGAGGTCATACCGCCGCGGACGGTCAGGATTCCCTGAGAAGCGGCCATGCCCTCGATATCCTCCGGCGAAGTTTCCAAACGAACAAGCAGCACGGGGCCGTTTTTCGACTCTTTCACGGCGCGCTCGGCGGTAAAATAGATTCTGCCGCATGCAGCGCCCGGAGACGCGGGCAGACCGGAGGCGACGGGAGCCGCTTTTTTGAGCGCGCCCGGCTCAAACTGCGGGTGCAAAAGCGCGTCGAGCTGCCTCGGTTCAACCTTTAACAATACTTCTTCCTTTGTGCACATCCCCTCGGCGACAAGGTCTACGGCGATTTTCAGCGCGGCCTGGGCGGTACGCTTGCCGTTTCTTGTCTGGAGCATGTAGAGCTTGCCGTTTTCAATGGTAAACTCCATGTCCTGCATATCCCTGTAATGCTTTTCAAGCCTTGCCGCAATCGAGACAAACTGGTCGTAAACCTCGGGCATGGTGCTGTTTAACTGGTCGATCGACTGTGGGGTGCGAATGCCCGCCACGACGTCCTCGCCCTGTGCGTTCATCAGAAACTCGCCGTACAGCTTGCGTTCGCCGGTGGAAGGATTGCGGGTAAACGCGACGCCGGTACCGGAGGTTTGGCCCATGTTGCCGAAGACCATCGACTGCACGTTGACGGCGGTGCCCCAGGAAGAGGGGATGTCGTTCATGCGGCGGTATACGATCGCACGGGGGTTGTTCCACGACCGAAACACCGCCTTGACGGCCTCCATAAGCTGGACCTTCGGTTCCTGCGGAAAATCATAGCCCTTTTCAGTCCGGAAATATGCCTTAAATTCGGAAACGAGTCGTTTCATATCGTCAGTATCGAGGTCGATATCGTTTTTGACGCCCTTTTCGTCCTTTATGGCATCGATCAATCTCTCAAAACTGGATTTCGCCAGTTCCATGACAACGTCCGAGAACATCTGGATAAAGCGGCGGTAGGAATCGTATACAAAACGCGGGTTCCCGGTCAGAGAAGCCATGCTTTCGGCGACCGTGTCATTCAGGCCGAGGTTTAAGATGGTATCCATCATGCCGGGCATCGAAGCCCTGGCGCCGGAACGGACGGAGACAAGGAGCGGATTTTTCGCGTCGCCGAATTTTTTGCCTGTGATGTTTTCCATTTTCGAAAGGTATTCGTAAATCTCAGACTCGATCTCAGAAGAAATTTTCTCATTGTTTTCATAGTAATGAGTACACGCTTCCGTTGTAATGGTAAAGCCCTGGGGCACCGGCATGCCGAGATTTGTCATTTCGGCCAGATTTGCGCCTTTTCCCCCGAGTAACTCACGCATGGAGCCGTTGCCTTCGGAAAAAAGATAAACATATTTTTTACTCATTTACTGATCCCTTCCAGTTGTATATTAAATTTTCAGACACGCAAAAGCACAGATCGATATTTTTATTATCCACAGCATTGTAAACGTAGGAACCCAAAAGGCATTCATGAAATATCATATCATAAACGCAACCAATGTAAAGACCAAAAAAATACAAAAATATTAAATTATGACGGGCATTATTGCATTTATTGATAAAAAGACGGATACCCGCCGTTCCGATTGATTTATCGGCGTGAATATGCTAAAATAATTAACTAAGTCTTTCCTATTATTCATAAATGAAGGTGTTGTCATTCATGGCAAAAATCAATCTGCTTTTGCTTTTCGGCGGCGTTTCCACCGAGCATGAAGTTTCAAGAGTGTCGGCCGCATCGGTTATGAGCAGGCTTGACAGGGATAAATATAATCTCCTGCCTGTCGGCATCTTAAAAAGCGGGCAGTGGTTTTTGCACGGCGACGACGATTTCGATGCGATATCCGACGGCCGCTGGGAAAAATCAAAGGGAAATCTTCCGGCCTTTCTTTCGCCCTCAAGAGGCGACGGGCTGATCGTATTCGGAACGGAAAAGGTTGCAAAAATCCCGGTCGACTGCGTTTTCCCGGTCCTTCACGGCGCAAACGGCGAGGACGGCACCATGCAGGGCCTTTTTGAAGTCGCGGGTATCCCTTATGTCGGCTCGGGTATCGGGGCATCGGCAAACGCGATGGACAAATCGGTCACCAAGGTTCTCGTAGAGCCCTATCAGGTCGAGCAGGCCGATTACATGCTTGTGCAAAAGCAAGAGTTTGAGCGCGAGCCGCAGAAGATCGTCGAAGCGGCCGAGGCTAAGTTTTCCTATCCCGTTTTTGTAAAGCCCTCCTCCTCCGGCTCGTCGGTCGGCGTATCCAAGGCCAAAGACCGGGAGGGGCTTCACAGCGCCCTTTGTGATGCGTTCCGGTATGACGGCAAGGCGCTGATCGAGGAGATGATCGAAGGGCAGGAAATCGAGGTCGCGGTGCTCGGAAACGGCGAGCCGATCGCGTCGGTTCCGGGGGAGATCGTGCCCAGCCGGGAGTTCTACAGCTATGAGGCGAAGTATATCGACAACTCATCCGGGCTGTTTATTCCCGCAAGGATCCCGGAGGAAACGTCGCAAATCGTGAGGCAAAAGGCCCTCGACGTTTATCGCGCGCTGTCCTGCCGAGGACTCGCGAGGGTGGACTTTTTTGTGAGGAAAAGCGACGGAAAAGCGATTTTCAACGAAATCAACACCATCCCGGGCTTTACGTCGATCAGCATGTATCCGAAACTGTTTGAAGCGACCGGCATTTCTTACGGCGAGCTTTTGGATCGTCTGATCGGGCTTGCGATGGAAAATCAATAGCAGGAAAAAGCTGAAAATACAGGCAGGGCTGCTTTTTAGTCAATATTTCGGCGCGCCGCTCGCCAGAATCTGCGGCAACCGCGGCACATGCCATCGTAAGCTCCATACGCAGCGGAGCATTGCGGATTGGCCGGTGTGCGCAGTATATGGAGCTTACGATGGATGCAAGACCGATTGGGGTACTCGATTCCGGCCTCGGCGGGCTGACCGCCGTACGGCGTTTGACCCATATTATGCCCTCCGAGGATATCATTTATTTCGGTGACACCGGCCGTGTGCCGTATGGACCGAGATCGAAGGAAACGATCCTCAAATATGCAAAGCAGGATATCGCTTTCCTGCGGACCTTCGACATCAAGGCGATCATCGTCGCGTGCGGCACGGTGAGCTCGGCCGCGCTCGAACTGATATCGGGTGAGTACGACATCCCGATCATCGGAGTCGTCAGAAGCGCGGCGATGAGGGCGGCCGCGCTTACGAAAAACAAAAAAATAGGCGTTATCGCGACCCAGGGCACCGTTGCGAGCGGCGCGTACACCCGCGTGATCGGGGAATATTTAAAAGACGCCGGGACGGTGGAGCAGGCGTGCCCGCTTCTCGTGCCGCTCGTCGAAAACGGCCGTTTCCAAAAGGGAGACATTGTCGCCGAGACGGTTGTGAGGGAGTATCTCGAGCCGGTCAGGGAAAAAGGAGTGGACACCCTGATTTTAGGCTGCACCCATTACCCGCTGCTGTACGACATCATCGCGGATTGCATGGGGGATACCGCGCTTGTCGACTCGGGCGCGGAGTCGGCGGAATACGCGAGGACGATCCTGAAAATGACCGAAAAGCAGGCGCCGGCCGGGAGACAGGGCAGGATCAGCTATTACGTTTCGGACAGCCCGGAGAATTTTATCAAATACGCGTCCCAGTTTTTGGGCGGGGAATGCGTGCACGACGCAGGGTATGTCGATATCGAGAAATTTTGATGCGGGGAGAACCAATGAAAAAAGATGTGATTATATCCATATCAGGGCAGCAGTTTTTTGAGGACATCTATGAGGACGTCGTCGAATTTGTGACCGACGGACGGTATTACAAAAAAGACGGCAAATATTATATCACTTATAAGGAAAGCGAGCTTACGGGGCTTACGGGCTCTACCACGATGAAGATCGAGCCGCACAAGGTGACGCTGATGCATTCGAAGCCTCATGCGTCCGAGCTGATTTTTGAGAAGGGCCGCAGGCATGTATCCCTTTACGAGACGGGGCAGGGCGCGCTTACGATCGCAGTCAGCACGGAAAGCATCGAAAACGGGCTTGTCGATTCCGGCGGGAGTCTGAAGGTGCAGTATGCCATTGAGGTAAACCATGCGATCGCGGGGATAAACTCCTTTACGGTCTCCGTGAAAGAAGCGAAAAACAGCGGGCTGAAGCTCAAAAATTGAGGTTTTAAGATCGGAGCGTGAACAATATGAATTTTATCAGTCAAGTGGGCAAGCAGATCGAGGAGCTCGTGCTGTCCGCCTGCCGCGCGGCGGCGCAGGACGGAGCGCTCCCCGACGCCGCGTTTGACACCGTGCCGGTCGAGACGCCGAAGGACCCCGGCTTCGGGGATTTTTCCTCCTCCTTTGCGATGCAGGCTGCAAAGGCGATGCGGCTGCCGCCGCGGAAAATCGCGGAAGAAATCATAAAACACATGGATCTTACGTCGGCGGGCGAGCCGTTTTTTTCCGCCCCGGAAATCGCGGGGGCGGGCTTTATCAATTTCCGGCTGACCTCCGCCTATTATGAGAAGATTATACGCGCCGTCCTTTCGGAGGGCATGAAATACGGCTTTGGCGAAGCGGACAAGCCCCAAAAGATCATGGTCGAGTTCGTCTCGGCGAATCCGACGGGGCCGATGCATATGGGAAACGCGCGCGGCGGGGTGCTCGGCGACTGTATCGCCGAGGCGCTGCACCGCGCAGGGCATGACGTTTCAAGGGAGTTTCTGGTAAACGACGCCGGCAACCAGGTCGCGCTTTTTGCAAAGTCGCTGGAAGCGAGATACATCCAGCTGTTCCGGGGCGAGGACGCGTGGCCCTTTCCCGAGGACGGCTATTTCGGCGACGATATCAGAGAGGTCGCCTCGGAGTTTGCTGCGGAGTACGGCGATTCATTTTTGCCAAAGCCGGAGGAGGAGCGCCTGCAGGCGCTTAAAAAATTCGGGCTGTCCCGCAACATCGAGCGCATGAAGGACGACCTCGGCCGTTACCGGATTTCCTACGACCGCTGGTTTTTTGAGTCCGAGCTTCACAGCTCAGGCTATGTCGCCGAGACGGTGGAGCTTCTGAAAAAGCGCGGCGCCACATATGAAAAGGACGGCGCTTTGTGGCTTAAAACCACCGAGTTCGGCTGCGAGAAGGACGACGTGCTGATCCGTGAAAACGGGGTGTACACCTATTTCGCGGCCGATATCGCATATCACCGCAACAAGCTTGAGGTGCGCTCCTTCGACCGCGTGATCAACGTCTGGGGCGCCGACCACCACGGGCATGTCAGAAGGCTTCAGGCCGCGCTTGACGCGCTGGGGCTAAACGGCTCCGGACGTATCCAGGTTGTGCTGATGCAGCTTGTGCGTCTGATGCGCGACGGGGAGATCGTGCGCATGTCAAAGCGCACCGGCAAGGCGATTACCCTGTCCGACCTGCTCGACGAGATCTCCGTGGACGCGGCGAGGTTTTTCTTCAATTCCCGCGCGTCCGACACCCATCTAGAATTCGACCTGGGGCTCGCCGTCCGCGAGGACAGCGAGAATCCGGTTTATTACGTGCAGTACGCCCATGCCAGGATCATGAGTATTTTAAGGAATCTACAGTCGGAGGAAATCGACGTGCCTCCGCTTGATCAAGCCGACCTTTCCCTTCTTTGCACTGTGGAGGAGCGCGCGCTCATCAAGGCGCTCGCGGCCTTGCCGGAGGAGATACGCCTGGCGGCGCTCTACTTGGAGCCGTCCAGGCTCAACCGGTATTTAACCGACGTGGCCACCGCCTTCCACCGGTTTTACACCGCCTGCCGCATCAGGGATGCCGAAAGCGAGAAATTGAGAAATGCCCGCATATATCTGTGCCTTGCCACCGCGAAAGTGATCGAAAACACCCTCTCGATCATCGGCGTTACGGCGCCCGACCGGATGTAAGCACATACAAATGATGTCCGACAAAATCGGCAGGAGGATTATCCATTGAAAAAGCGCATTATTGCCACCGTTTTAACCCTTATAGTGCTGGTGACCGTTTTGCTGACGCCCGCGGCCGCGGCGGATCAGACGGGTCAGGGGGAGCAGGACTATCAGTACCTCTTAAGCATCGCGAAGCTCATTAAGGATTACGGGCTCGAGTCGTCCGACGAGGACGACCCGATAAAAAATATGCTCGTTAAGCTTCTCGATGAGGATCCCGAGGCGTTTTATACGCTTGCAAACCTGATGCTCGGGTATTACGACTCGCATTCCGCCTATGTGACGGCGGACGAGTATAAAACCGAGTATCCGAAAAACATCGGCGGGTATGTCGGCGTCGGGATCACAATGAGCGCATCGGACGGCCCTTTGAAAATCACCTATGTGACGCCCCAGAGCCCGGCAGACCAGGCAGGGATCCTCCCGGGCGACATCATAAAGGCGGTCGACGGCCAGCCCGTCGCCGACGGGGCTTATGACGGAGTCGCGGGGAAGATCCAGGGAGAGGAGGGCACTCCGGTCACGCTGACGGTCGAAAGGGACTCTAAGGAGCTTTCCTTTACGATGAACAGGAAGAAGATCGGCAGGCCGAATTTTGAGAGCTATACCGTCGAGCCGGGAATCGAGTACATGAGGCTCGCGTTGTTTAACGACCAGGATACCCTAAACCGCTTTAATCTGGCGTACAGCCAGCTTGCAGAGAAGGAGACGAAGGTGCTGATCCTCGATCTGCGGGGGAATCCGGGCGGCCTGCTCGATATGGCCGAGTACATGATCAATGCGTTTGTCCCGGACAAGGGAATGAAGATGTATGCGGCGCGAAACCGCAACGCAAAAACCGGGCTTTCTGTTTTTGAAACCGACGGAACCGGAATAAAACTGAATAATATTTATATACTGGTAGACAAGGGGAGCGCGAGCGCCTCGGAGATCATGGCCGGGTCTTTGCGGGACCTCGGCTATGCGAAGCTTGTCGGAACCAATACATACGGAAAATCCACCGGACAGATCCATCTCGAGCTCTCCGATGGGGACACCATCATACTGACGGTGCAGCAGCATGTGCTTCCGAAGGGCGAATCGTTTGAAGGCACGGGCCTTGTGCCCGATTATAAGGTCGAAAACTATGAGGCGGATTACCCGCTCCCCGCGGATCTGCTGGAGCTCCAAACGGACAGCGACATTTACCTGACGCATTGCTCCGACCGGACCAAGGCCGTCGAGCAGAGACTGAAACTCCTCGGTTATTTTCAGGAAACGCCCGACAGAAACTTTAACCAGGCGACCCTGGACGCGGTAAACAGCTTCCGCAAGGCAAACAATCTGACCGAGCAGGCCTATTGCTCTGTTCAGACGATCGGGCTTCTGGGGCAAAAGATCACGGAGCTTTCCCGGACGAAGGTTACGGTCGACGCCCAGTTTGAAAAGGCGCTTGAGCTTGCGCGCGAGGATGCGAAAGCAGAACTTAAGTATACTGTTGACGAAAACGGAGATTTTATCAATAAGTAATAAGCTTAGAGGCGGGTTTGGATATGCCTCTTATGCCCTCAGAGAATCAGGAGATGAACCATTTTTATGAAACCTCTGCCATTCGAGCTGCCCGCAGTGATTTGCCCCGACGGGGGAGCATCTGCGCGGCAG
This sequence comes from Clostridiales bacterium UBA6114, assembly GCA_002423435.1. Lineage (GTDB taxonomy): Bacteria > Bacillota > Clostridia > Oscillospirales > Butyricicoccaceae > UBA6114. Next base: position 70,005 of record DIWE01000009.1, on the reverse strand, counting down.
CAAGAAAATAAGGATGCAGATGAAAAAAATCCGGACGACCATTTATGCAGTCTGTTTGCGCCTTCCGCCCCGGACGCAAGGCGGGGAGGCGTGATATCGCATTCGGTCCTGCCCGAGCTGCCCTTCGCCATACGCTTTTCCGGATTCGAATCGGTATACAGACAAAAAATGAAAGAGCTGGCCAAAGAAGGGGCGACGTTTTTTCATATAGAAACGCCCGGCTCGCTTTTAGAGGCCAGAGCCGCGCTGCTCGCTGCGAAAAAGTCGTTTTCAGGGCCCGCCGCGATCAGCTTTAAGGTCGACGACGAAGGCCGGAGCAATTTCGGGAGCGATGCGATGGCGCTCTATGTGATTTCCGAGGCGATGGGCGCCGCGGCGTTCGGACTTTGCTCCGACGGCCCCATGGATGCGCTTTCGGAGGTCTTCGCACGGATCGCGCCCTATGCGCGGATTCCGCTGATGGTTTTCGGAGACGGCGCGGCGGTGCTCGAGCTCCTAAAGAAAATCCCGCAGGCCGGGCTTGTCCTGTGCAAAAAGGATGCGGGCGCCGAAGCGGCGTCTTCCCTGCTTCGGGAAATGAAGCCCCCGCGGTTTTTGGACAGGGACCCTGAATTGATTCTCGCGGCGTCGGGCAAAGAGGCTTTTTTTGTCGACGCGACGATCGATTTTTTGCAGGAGGTCGAATGCTCCTCCGATTTCCCCGAGGACATCCTTCGCGCGGAGATCGAAGGCGGAGGGCTGAAAATCCCGGTCCGGACCGAGGACGACGTCGATCTGCTCGAGCAGTACCAGTACATGATCAACCAGCCGGTCTGTTTCTGCTCGGAAAGCCCCGCGCTTTTGGAAGCGGCGCTGATCGCTTACAACGGCCGCGCATTTTTGGACGGGACCTGCGGGATCGACGGGCCGTATCTGAAATACCTCAGTGATTTTTACGGGCTTATCATTTTGTGACATTGATCGACTGCCTCAGATAAAATTTATAATAACCGGGATGCCGGGAGGTTCCTCCCGGCATCCCGGTTTTTTGCGTTATCGCGCGAAGGTATATTTTCCGTCCGGCTTGGTATAAGAGGCATATCGCGGTCAAAAATAGTGATGACAACGGGAAAAATACACGAAAAAAATTTATGTAAACCAAAAAATACAAGCCATGCTAAAATTTTCCTTGCAAAAGCCATTCCGCTGCGGTATGATAAATAATACAATTGAACGGGGGAGCTGGGTTTTTGCCGGCTGAGAGGGAAGCGCGTGCTTTCGACCCTGGAACCTGATACGGGTAATTCCGGCGTAGGGAGAGATATGGATTTGTATTTTGCCGCCGGTAATGTTTCATTACCGGCGATTTTTTTCAGGAGGGAAAGAGTATGGCAGTATGCAACGTGAGTCTGCAGGTGATCCCGAGAGGGACGGAGGATATTTATCGGACGGTCGACAGGGTGATCGAGCTGATCCAAAAGTCCGGCGTAAAGCATGTCGTCGGCCCGATGGAGACGACGATGGAGGGAGAGCTTTCCGAGCTTCTGGAGCTTGTAAAACGCGCGCAGGACATCTGCGTGTCGTGCGGGGCGGATCGGGTGCTGTCCGTCGTAAAAATCGATTACTCCCCGAAGGGTGTGACAATCGATGAAAAAGTGGCAAAATATCGATAGGCTGGTTCCCGTGTCGGCTGTTTTGGCTCTTATGATTTTATGGGAGCTTTTATGCCGCCTTTTCAGGGTCGAAAGCTATATCCTGCCCTCGCCGACGGAGATTTTCGCGGTGTTTTCGGAAAAAAGCGGCCTTTTGATGACTCATACCGCGTTTACGCTTTATGAGGCGGTTTCCGGGCTTTTGCTCTCCTGTGTGTTCGGGATTTTAGCGGCGCTTTTGATGTACCGGTATCGCTTTTTCGAGCTTGCCGCGTCGCCCCTGGTCGTCATCTCGCAGACCGTGCCGATCATCGCGCTGGCGCCGCTTGTGATGGTCTGGTTCGGCATCGGCATCGGCCCAAAGATCGGGATTGTCGTGCTGGTCTGTTTTTTCCCGGTCTCCTTAAGCGCCCTTTCCGGCTTTAAATCGACGGAGCCCGGCATGATCAGCCTCTTAAAAACGATGGGCGCGAGTGATGGGAGGATATTTCTCGAGGTATGCCTGCCGTCGGCGGCGCCCCAGATCTTTACCGGGATACGCATGGCCGCGACTTACAGCGTCATGGGCGCGGTCATCGGCGAGTGGCTCGGCGCACGGGCAGGGCTCGGCATATTCATGACGCGCGCGATCAGCTCGCACAGGGCGGACATGCTGTTTGCGTCCGTGTTTGTCGTCGTGTTCATAAGCCTGATGCTGTACGGGCTTACGGAGCTTCTGCAACGGCTTATCCTGCCATGGAACAGGAAAAAGGGTATTTTTTAATGAAAGGGAAACGATGAAAACGATGAAAAAACCAATCGCGCTGATTCTTGCGCTTTGCATGGCGGGGGGACTTTTGACCTCGTGCGCACCAAAGGGCGAAACCCCGGAGGGGACCGCGGGGGAGACGAAAAAAATCACAATCACCCTTGACTGGACGCCGAATACGAACCACACGGGCGTATACGTCGCGCAGGAAAAGGGTTATTTTCAGGAGGAAGGCATAGAAGCCGAAATCATCCAGCCCGGACAGTCGACGGCCGACGCGCTCGTCGCGTCCGGCGAATGCCAGCTCGGCTTTTCCTATCAGGAGAGCGTGACCACCGCGGCCGTGCAGGGAATCCCGCTTGTATCTCTCGCGGCGGTGATCCAGCACAACACCTCGGCGCTCGCCTCCCCGGCGGGCAAGAATATCAAAACGCCCAAGGATTTCGAGGGCAAGACCTATGCCGGATGGGGCTCGGAAACCGAGGAGCTGGTGATCAAGACGATTATGAAAAACGTGGGCGCCGATTTTTCCAAGGTGAAGATCGTCACTACCGGAACCTCCGACTTTTTCACGACGACCGAGCGCGACGCCGATTTCCAGTGGGTCTACTACGCGTGGGACGGGATCGCGGCCGAGCTTACCGGGAAACCCGTGAATTTCATTTTTATCAAGGACCAGGATCAAAGCCTCGATTACTACACCCCGGTGATCATCGCAAGCAAAGATGAAATTGAAAAGGAGCCCGACGTGGTAAAGAGCGCGATGAAGGCGATCTCAAGGGGCTATGAGTTTGCGGCTGAGAACCCCGGCGAGGCCGCCGAGATCCTGATAAAGGAGGTCCCGGAGCTCGACCCCGAGCTCGTCAAGGCGAGCCAGGAGTGGCTGTCCTCGAGGTACAGGGAAGACGCGGACCGGTGGGGAGAGCAAAAGGCGGAGGTCTGGGACCGGTATTCGAAATGGCTTCTCGACAACGGGGTGATCACCGAGACGCCGGCCTCCGATAAGATGTTCACGAACGATTATCTGCCGCAGGATTAATGCTCCGGCTAAGGAGGGGGCTTTTTTGCTCGAGATAAAAGGGCTTTGCAAGAGCTATGAAAACTACGGCAAAAGCGGCCGCCTCGAGGTGCTCGACCATATCGACATGACCGTCGGGGACGAGGAATTCGTATCGATTATCGGCCCGTCCGGCTGCGGGAAGAGCACGATCTTCAACCTCCTGTGCGGGATCGAGGGGAAAAGCGAGGGAACGGTGCTTGTCGGCAAGAGCCCGGCGAAGCCCTCCGATTTCTCGTATATGCCGCAGACCGATTTATTGATGGACTGGAAGCGCGTCTGGGAAAACATTGCCCTGCCGCTTAAGCTGCGCGGCGTTTCAAAGGCGGAGGCGAAAGCCCGGGTGCTCGGCCAAAGCGCGCTTTACGGGCTTTCAGGGTTTGAAAACGCCTGGCCCTCGGAGTTGTCGGGCGGGATGCGCCAGCGGGCGGCGTTTTTCAGGACGATGCTTTCAAGCGGGAAGATCATGCTCTTAGACGAGCCGTTTGCCGCCCTCGACGCGTTGAACCGCGAGCGGATGCAGGAGTGGCTCATGGAAGTGCTGGCGAACGAGAAACGGACCATCGTGCTGATCACCCATTCGGTCGACGAGGCCGTCTTTTTGTCCGACCGGGTCTACGTCCTGTCCGACCGTCCGGCAAAAGTCAAATGCGCGATCACGATCGGGCTTCCAAGGCCGAGACGGCGAAAACTTCTGACGACGCCAGAATTTAACGACTTAAAGGCGGTTTTGCTTTCCAATCTGATCTGAATGCCGGCTGCGGACTTTGTGATATGATATACGGAAAAAGGAGGTATGCGATGGACCGGCACGAAAAGTACATGGGCGAGGCGCTCTCGCTTGCGAGGGAAGCGTACCTGGAGGGAGAGGTGCCGGTCGGGTGCGTCGTCGTTTGCGGGGACGAGATCGTCGGGCGCGGGAAAAACCGCCGGGAGAGCCGGAAAAACGCGGTCCTGCACGCCGAAATCGAAGCGATCGGCGAGGCGTGCCGAAAGGTCGGCGGGTGGCGGCTTTCAGGCTGCGCGCTGTATGTGACGCTTGAGCCCTGCCCGATGTGCGCGGGAGCCGTCATAAACGCGCGGATCGACCGGGTTTATTTCGGCGCGCGGGACAGAAACCTCGGCGCATGCGGCGGGGTCATCAATCTTTTCCACGAGGATTTCCACCATAAGCCGGAAATCGTCGGCGGGATTCTTGAAAATGAGTGTACCGAGCTTCTAAAAAGCTTTTTTTTACAGGTCAGGGAAAAAGAGGTCGAAAATCGGGTTGGCCGAGAATAAAATAAATATTATTTAATACTTTTTTAATATTTTTGATGCACTTTCTTAATAATCATTTCGTATGATAAGACTGTAAACAGAATCATTTTCTTACTCCCCCTCCAATAAATAAACAGTATGGAAAACGGCCGACTTGCGGCCGTTTTCCATTTTCAATTGTGGCCGGCGTTATTGACATTTTGCCGAAGCGGTGATAAGCTTTTTCTAATTTGATGATCCGCCGCTTTTGCGGCGGTTTCACGGGGAGATACGGAGCATGCGAAAGAATCCCTTGACATATCGGTCAGGGGATTTTTTGACTGTTTGAGGCAAAGGAGATTTTCGGTGAAAAAAAGGGCGGTCATCGTTTTTTTCATTTTGGTCGTATTGCTTTGCGGCTGTTCGGCCCAAAAAGCGGAACCCGGCAGCGGTCTTTCCTCCGGCTCGACACCGCAGGAGGAGACGGCTGACGCTTTAAGCGGCTTTGAGCAGGAGGCCGAGACGCCGGAGGAGGCTGCGCCGCAGATCAAAAACCAAAACGGGGACAAGCCCGGTCAACCGGAGACAAAAGAAGATCCCCCGGCTGAGAGCGGCGGCTCCCAAACGGCTGAAAAACCGCCGGAAGCGGAAAAGGGAAATGATGCGTCCGACAAGGCAGCGGCCAGCGCGGATAAAGAGCCGGACGGGGCAGACGCACAGGGCGGGGATGTAATCAACCTGTCCGTCAAAAAAAGCGACGGCTCGTATCTTCTTTCGGAGAGCACGGCTTCCATTTCGGAGGGAGAGAGCGTGCTTTCGGTGCTGATCCGGGTCGGCAGGGAAAAAAATGTGCCCGTCGTGTACTCGGGCGGCAAAAAGAGCGGGTATGTCGAGGGGATCGGAGGGCTTTTCGAGTTTGACGAAGGGCCGGAAAGCGGCTGGGTATACAGCGTAAACGGAGAGCGGCCGGGAAAAAGCAGCGGTCTGTACCCTCTTAAAAACGGCGACGACGTCGTCTGGGAGTATATCTTGAAAATCGAGGATGGGCTGAAATGACCTGGTTTTCGTACCTGCACCCGCTTACAAAGTGTATTTATCTGGTCTGTCTCGCGCTCTGCGTCATGGCGACCATGAATCCCTTTTGCCTCGCGGCGGTCTTTGCGGTGCTTTTTGTCTACCTTCGGATCTCCGGCGCGGGCGGGTTTTCGCTGCGCGGGTTTTACGGTTTTCTCGCCGCGGCGATGATCTTGTTGAATCTGCTCTTTAACCACCGCGGAGTGCATGTGCTGTTTTATCTGTTTGACCGGCCCGTGACGCTGGAATCGCTGATCTGGGGGCTTACGTCCGCGCTTTTGGTCCTTTGCATCATTCTGATCTCGGCTCTGTGGAGCAAAAGCATTGCGGTCGACGAGTTCCTTTTCGTGTTCGGGCGGCTTATTCCGAAAACGGCGCTGCTCATCTGCATGACGCTTTCGTTTTCCGCCCTGTTCTTAAAACGTCTGGGAGAGATCCAGCTGATCCTGAAAATAAAGGGGATCGACATCTCCAAGGGAAGCCTTAAAAAACGCCTGGGCGACGGCGCGCAGATTCTGAACGCGCTTGTCGCCTATTCGCTCGAAAGCGCGCTCATATCCGCGCTGTCGATGAAGACGCGCGGCTACGGCCTTAAGAAGAGGACAAGTCTATACTCCTACCGGCTCAGACGGCGGGACCTTGTTTTTGCCGCGCTCACCTGCCTTTTAACCGCGCTGATTCTTTTGGGCGTCGCCTTCGGCCATCCCGGATTTCAGATTTTTCCGCGTCTTCGGATATCGGCCCTCTCTCCGGCCGACTGCCTGTTGTATCTGATGTATTTTTTACTGTCTGCAGCGCCGCTTTTCAGGGTCGGGGCGTACGCGGGCAAAACAGAAAAGGAGGCGCCGCAGGGATGCCGCTCTTAAAAGCAGAGCATTTTTCGTTTTTCTATCCCGGGGCCTCGTCCCCTGCGCTCTCCGACATCGATTTTGAGCTTCGCCGCGGTGAGGTCCTGTTTGTCTGCGGACCGACCGGGTGCGGGAAAACAACGCTTTTGCTTTCGGTCAAAAGGGAGATCGCGCCGCAGGGCAAGAGGCTCGGAAAAATATATTTCAAGGGACGCGATATGGACGGGATGCCGGATGCGGAACTTACGGGCTCGATCGGGATCGTTTTTCAGGACGCCGAAAGCCAGACGGTCATGGACACCGTGCTGTCCGAAATGGCCTTTGCGCTCGAAAACCTGGGGCTCCCGAGCGCCGATATCCGAAAAAGGGTATCGGAGGTGTCCGGGTTTTTCGGCCTTTCGGACCTCCTTGCAAAATCCCCGCACCGCATTTCCGGCGGCCAGCGGCAGATGGTCAACCTGTGCGCTGTGCTCGCGCTGCGGCCGGAGCTTGTTTTGTTCGACGAGCCGTTTTCCCAGCTCGACCCCGTGGCACAGGACGCTCTTTTGAACATGATCCTGCGCGCAAATCGCGAATTCGGGATCACGGCCGTCATAAGCGAGCACAAAACGGAGGAGCTCCTTCCCGTTTGCGACCGTCTGCTTTTTATGGAAGACGGTAAAGCCAAATACCTTGACACCCCTGCAAATGCGGTCGCCGCGATGATGGAGGCTGGGGACTTAGCCGCCCTTTCCTTTATGCCGACTCCCGCGAAAATATACGCCTGTGCAGGAATAACAGGCGAAAAAGCGCCGCTCGATCTGAAAGAAGGGCGGGAGTTTGCACATCGGCATGCCTCCCTGTTCGCGCTTGCTCCCGGGGCGGATTACGCGTCCGGCGGAGGGGGAGGCGCGGCGCTTTCAGCGTCAAACCTGCTTTTTTCCTACCCGGAGTCGGACCGTCCCGTTATCCGAAGCCTCGACATGACCGTAAACAAGGGGGACTTCTGCGCGATCCTGGGCGGGAACGGAAGCGGGAAAAGCACCCTGTTAAAGCTTCTAAGCGGCCTTCTGACGCCGCAGGACGGCAGGATCGAGGCGGGCGGGAAAAACATCAGAAAGCTTAGGCGCGGCGAATTAAACCGCGCTGCGGCTTATGTCCCTCAGAATCCCGCGTTTTACTTCACCTTCGACACCGTGGCAGAGGAACTGGAATTTACGGGCGCGAGCAAAACGGTCCGCGACGAGCTTATTTGCGCACTGGGCATGGAGGGGACGCTCGGGATGCATCCTTACGATCTAAGCGGAGGTCAGCGCCAGAAGCTGATGATTTTGTGTGCTCTTTTGCTCTCGCCCGACGTGCTGCTTCTGGACGAGGCGACAAAGGGGATTGACGCCGTCGCAAAGGAGGAGCTCTCAAAAGTGCTCTCGGCGTTTGTCGAATCGGGAAAAACGGTCCTTATGGCGAGCCATGATATCGAGTTTTGCGCCCGGAACGCCAAACGGTTTGCCATCCTTTTCGACGGGGCGCTCGGCGAATTTCAGGAGCGGCGGGACTTTTTCGGCGACAGCTTTTTCTACAATACGGCGCTTTCGCGCATGCTCGGCGACCTTCTGCCCGGCGCGCTGACCCTGCGGGATGTGGTGATCGGCCATGGCTGAAAAGAAGGCGCTTTGGCGCGTTTTCACGGTTTTTTGCGGGGGACTCGCCGTGTTTTTCGTCGCGCGCGGGCTCTTTATGCCGGGTGCTTATCTCATGATGCTGCTTTGCTTTCTCCTTTTTATGTCCGGATTTGAGGGAAAACGCATCTCAACCGAGGAAATGGTGCTGATTTCGGCGCTCTCGGCGGCCGCGGCAGCGGGACGCGTCCTTTTCGCGGCCGTTCCGAGCGTGCAGCCGCTGTCCTTTTTCGTCATCTGCGCGGCGTCCGTCTTCGGGGGCCAGACCGGGATGATGGTCGGCGTGCTCGCGGCGTTTGCCTCCAACCTCTTTCTGGGGCAGGGGCCGTGGACGCCGTGGCAGATGCTTTCCTGGGGACTGATGGGCCTCGCCGCCGGTTTTTTGTTCCATAGGCTCAAAATCAAAAGCCGCTTTGCAAAGCTTTTTTTCGGGCTTGCCTCCGGCATCCTTTTTGGATGGCTTATGAACCTCTGGTACCTGATATCCTTTGTCGGCGCCACGGCCTCCGGCTTTTGGCTGGCCTATTCGCAAAGCGCCTATATGGACCTGATGCACGGGCTCGGCAATGTGTTTTTCCTGTTCTTTTTCGCGGGCAGGCTTGAAAAGATCTTGCTGCGCGCCAAAACAAAATATGGTATTTTGCGGTAACGGTATGATAAAATAGAAAAAAACGGAAGGATGGTGGCTATGGATGTATTTGAACTGATCCAAAAACGTGAAAGCTGCCGCGATTATTCCGACGAGAGGGTGCCGCGTGAAAAACTGAACGCCCTGATCGAAGCGGCGCGCCTTGCGCCGTCGGGCCATAACGGTCAGCCGTGGCGTTTTGTCGTCGTGGATGATGCAAAACAGGTTTTAAGGTTTGCGGAATGTGTGTACGACAAGGAGACGGGGATCAACCGCTTTGCCGCTCAGGTTCCCGCCTATATCGTCGCAATCGAGAATCAGACAAAGAAGAGGTTTTCCTCGGCGCAATTCTCAAGCCAGGGCAACAGAGGGGTGGACATCGGGATCGCGACGGGTTATCTGACGCTTGCGGCGACGGAAACGGGGCTTTCAACCTGTATCATGAGCTGGATCGACAGGGAGAAAATCAAAAAACTGCTTTCGGTCCCGGAAGAGCTGTATATCCATCTGGCGGTCGCTGTCGGCTATGCGAAGAGCCCTGAGATCCGGCAGAAAAAGCGAAAGGCAATGGAAGAGATCGCAAGCTACAACAGCTATTAGAGCGTGTTCACACTACCGTTTAACGTCCGTCTTACGGTGGAATTTCCACTATACTTCTTGCTTTTCCTTGAAATGAATCATTCCTGCGAAAAAGCGCCTCGTCTGACGAAAATTCCGCTCGCAATCCGAGCATTTCAGATAGTGTGAACACGCTCTAAAAGCGGAGAGGGAACGCCCCTCTCCGTTTTTTATAGCGTAAATTTAAGATAGGACGAAAGGTCGGTTGTGATCATACGGCTTCTTCGCATGACGCCGTAGGCGTCGCGCCGCATTTCCACAAGGATTCCCTGTTCCATGCGGTATTCCGGCTGGGGGTAATCGTAGCCGCAAAGGTCGTCATATGCCATTGGTGTGTAGAGCGTCACCTTGCCCGTTCCTCCTCTCTTCAATCATATTATGGAGACATCCGATCGCGTCGGACAGCCCGCCGACCTCGTCGATCAGGCCGATTTTCACCGCCTCGTCGCCGTACAGGACCGTCCCGACGTCGCTCATCAGCTGGCCGGTCGAGAGCATCAGCCTGCGGAATTCCTGGGGATCCACCCTGGAATTTTTTGTTACGAAATCGATAATCCGCTCCTGGATTTTTTCAAAATAGGTAAATGTTTGCGGCACTCCGATAATGACGCCGTTTAAACGGACGGGATGGATCGTCATGGAGGCGGTCGGAGCGATAAACGATCGCATGGCCGACACGGCGAGCGGAACGCCGATCGAATGCCCGCCGCCCAAAACCAGCGACACCGTCGGTGTTTTCATTCCGGAAATCAGCTCCGCGATGGCGAGCCCCGCCTCGACGTCTCCGCCCATCGTGTTTAACAGGATCAAAAGGCCGTCGATTTCGTCGCTTTCCTCAATCGCGGCGAGCTGAGGCAGAACGTGCTCATATTTTGTCGTTTTATTTTGCGGGGGGAGAATGATATGGCCTTCGATCTGTCCCACGATCGTGATGCAGTGCAGGGAGCCCCGGGAATTTTTTGTCGTAATGGATGCAAAATTCGCGACCGAATTATCGGCAGCCTGCTGTACCTCGGCGTTTTCCTCTTCATTTTTAGTGCACAAGCCTTATAACCGCCCTTTGCTTTCTTATTTCTTTTTTATTTTATACAATAAAATCTGTTTGATACCAAAAGTATGCGGCGCAGCAGCGGCAGCTCGCGGCATGTCGTTTCCTTTCGTCACTTTATATATTTTTTCGACATAACATATAATGCATCAATTTGAAAAGGGGATTGCTTTTAAATGTTTATGTATCATGAAAAAGAAGCTGAGTATAAGCCGGAGCCGAAACACAGGGAAAAAGAAGGCGAATGCTGTACAATTAACGTCATCTGTAAAAAGGAAAAGCCGTTTGAAAAATACAGCTTTTACGACAAGTTTAAATGCGAAGCCAAAGAGCCTCATTACGAAGAGCCGAAGTGTTATGAGGATGATTATGCTCCGGTGGAAAAACCCCGTTGCAAGTGCCTTGAAAGGAAGCCATGCTGGGTAGAAAAGGAAAAAGAAGAACCTAAGCACGAACCCGAAAAAAGCTGCGTCGTAATAAACATTCTTTGCGATGGCAAATGCAAAAAAAATATTGATTGATGCTATATCTATAAAGCAGATGCTCTATGCTGAACCGGCTTTAAAAAGCCGGTTACTTATCAATAAAAACATTGCCCGCCCAAAAAGCGGGTAGTCACAAGGATAAATTGTGAACCCGCCCTATGACGCAAACTGAATACGGACCGGGAGCGGCGCTTAATGGCTGCTCCCGGTATCGATTATACAATCTGATGATTTTTGAATGAGCGGTAGGCAAATGGCGTAAGAAGAGTGCTTATCGCCGCTGCAAACATCGGCAGAAACACGTAAGGCCTTATGACCAGTCCGAACAGCTCGTATTGAATTTCGGCGGCCGCTCCCCAGATGGCCATCATATTTGTCGGAAGAAGATGAAACAGATTGTACAGCGTTATGTTTGTTTCAGGGGCATTGATAAACATTGGCACAATCAGCAGCAGCCCCACAAGAATAATTACGCCAAACGGTGATTTCAGCCGCGCGGACAGCAGCATGGTAATTGCCGCCGTCATCAGGCAGGCAAAAAAAGTGCAGAAGACAAGGATCAGCGCCGTTTGCCCCATGGTCAGGGGATAAGGCGACATCGGCATATAGAGCTGCAGTGGGGCATTCGCGCCGTCAAAGCCGAAGAAGAGCAGGGAAAGAAAATAACCCACTGCGGTAAGTGCCAGGCAGATAGCCGCCGCCAGTGAAAAGCCGGTGAACAGCTTGGCCCCGATGAGCTTATTCTTCCCATGCTTTGAAGCCAGAATGAGCTGATCGGCTCCGGTAGTATACTCGCCGGAAAACAGCGGCGCAACACAGATCGCCATTATGAAAGCTGCGGTCAGTCCAAAGGTGTATATTATGACAAAAAATCGAGTATAGCCGTCTGTATAGGAGAAGGTAAAGGGCGTTTTTATCTGCGCATCCAGTGCCAGCACTTTTTCTTTGGCCTTATCGCTCATGTTCGTTGCTTCCACAAGCCGCACCTGCTTATCGCGCCGTGCCTCATATAGCTGATTTGCCTGCGTTTCGGTCAGTTCTTGAAAATCCTCCATGTTGAACCGGCGGGATTCGGTGTTGTAAACGGTACGGCTGATTGAATAAATCCCGCTGTATGGCCGTGCGAACGTTTGATATTCCGCTGTATCCTGATACTTGTCGGATTCGGGAATTTGCGTGTAAGCATTCGCCGCTTCCATGATCAGCTCCCCGTTCAACTCCCGTCCGGTAAGGGCGTGCGCATATGCCCGATCTCTGACCATGGCTTCATAGTTAGACTCATATACTTCACCGTCCACATAGGAGCTGCCGAGCAATGTCCCCCCGACGCTGACGGCGGTAACGATAACGGCAAGCAGCAGAGCAACCTGCACGCTTCTTTTCCGCAATATCTTTTTATATTCAAATCCTGCCAAACTCCAAAAACTGCTCATTGTCCGCTCACCCCGCTGAAATAATACAGATAAAGATCTTCCAAAGCAGCCTGCGCGTTTACCGCCGAATCGCATGGCTTTTTCTCGCAGATCAGACGTAAAAATATATTCTGATTCTCTTGCCGTAAATTGATGACAGGGTACTTTTCGCACAGGACATCCGCTGCCTCTTGCTGCACAACACACTCCCAAACCTTACCCTCTATCGTGCGGATGATTTCTTCCAGCGAGCCATTGTGGATTAACTGGCCGTCCTTCATCACCAAAATGGTGTCGGCAATGTGCTCCACATCCGAAACGATATGGGTGGAAAGCAGTACAATCCGATCAGCGCCAAGGCGGGAAATCAAATTGCGAAAGCGTATCCGCTCCTTGGGATCAAGTCCGGCCGTCGGTTCGTCCAAGATCAGAATCTTCGGGTCGTTCAGCATCGACTGGGCGACGCCGAGCCGCTGCTTCATGCCGCCGGAAAAGGTCTTGATTTTCTTTTTCGATTCCTTTTCAAGGGAAACAAGCTCCAGCAGCTCCCACGCTTTTTCCTTGGCACGCGGTTTGGGAATCCCTTTGAGCGCGGCGATGTAAAGCATAAAGTCCATAGCAGAGAATTCCGGATAATAACCGAATTCCTGCGGTTGATACCCCAGAGCGTCGCGGTAATCCTCGCGGCTCACATCCATTCCGTCATAGGCGATGCTTCCGGAGGTCGGGGTCAGTACCCCGCACATCATCCGCATCAGGGTGGTCTTGCCCGCGCCGTTCGCTCCAAGCAGACCGTACACGCCTTGATGAAGAACCAGAGAAATACGGTCGCAGGCGATTTTACTGCCATAGTGTTTTGTCACTCGGTCAAGAGTAAGTTGTTGCATGTTCTATCCTCCGTTTGTTTGAGCAGGCACCGTATCTGAATGCCGACGAGCAAAGCGCCGGCGGCAAACACAAGCAGCCAGTAGATCAGGAATGCGTTCGAATAGAGAATCTGCATCGTCGTGCTGAATATGACATTCGTCATGCTGACAAAGCAGGCCGCCACGGCACAGCCGTATATGCTTTCCTTACCGTGAACTTTGTTCAGTATCAGCAGGCAAACACCGCAGGTGATGAGATACGGCACAAGCAGGTACGTTGCGGCCTGCAGCAGACCGTATGGCGATACCCGGCTGATAAAGGTCAGCAGCATAGCCAGAACAAGAAAATTCCCTCCGCCTAAAATGGCCGCGCGTGCTATAATAATTTGCGGCAGGCTGAACCGGCAGCTTATTTCCAGCTCCGCCATGCGGTAAGCCGCGGAGCGATAAATTTCAGTAGCTGTCAGCAGCGCCAGAAAGGGCAGGAGTGCGGAAATGATCCAGATCTTTTCCTCTTCAATATGCCAGTTTGCAGACAGCGGGGACAAGAATGCAACTGCCCAGCCAGCGAGTACAATCAATACGGAAAGCGCCCAGATCCGTTTGCGGATATAGCCAAGCTGGCTGAGAAAGAAATTCCGACGGGTGATTTTGGGATAGCGCAGTGACTCCAAAAACCGCTTTTTATCCACAGGCTCCGGCACTTCAAAGGCTGACCGCAGGGCGTTTTTCAGTTTTCTATTCATTGGAATCCCCCTCTCCAAGCAATACTTTCAGGGCCGCCAGCGCGGAACTTGTCCTGCGGTAAACCGCGAAGCGAGACATACCCATGATCACCGAAATTTCACCGACGGAAAGCTCGTTTGCGTACCTCAGGAGCAACAGCTCCCGTTCCTGTTTCGGCAGCGTTTTCAGCGCCTGCCGCACCGCGATTTTGAGCTCCAGCCTTTCCATGGAATCGTGATCGGGTAATTCGTCGGGAAGCTCCCCAGGATGTTTTTTACGGAAAGCGTCTATGCAGAGATTTCGCGCGATGGTGTAAAGGTATGCAAGCGCCTTGCCGCGTTCTATGTAGGAGCTCTGCGCAAAGTATTTAAGGAAGGTTTCTTGGGTCAGATCTTCCGCCAAAGAGGGATCGCCAACCTTATAGTAGCAATAGCGATAGATTTTATCGTATTGTTCTTTGATATCGGTCGACACCTCAAAACCTCCTCTCAATTGTTTAACGGTGGATTGTACTCAAATGTGCGGGTGAAATAAGTAATATTTCATTGATGCTAAGAAGCAGGAGTGTAACAAATCCTTACACACCTGTTTTTCTCTGTCTTTAATCCACTCGTACCCTCGCCAGCATCTCCTCGCCGGAGATATTACCCTCCACATAATCCCGCCGGGCCTGACTGGCAACGGCAGACCAAGCCTTGAACTGTTCCTCGGTTAAATCCTTGCCGCTGTGCTCCACAGCATATTTTCCAGTCGCTCGGTACCGGCGGGAATAGACCTTGTTGTACTCGGTCAGGTATTGCTGTAAAAACGCGTCGGCCTCGATCCCTTTTTCAAAGAACAGCTTTGCCCCAACCTGCCTGCAAGTCCGCTTACCCTTGTACGGTCTCTCGCAGAAATCCCGTTTCCGTTTATCGGCCAGCACGAAATACCGGTCGCAGAGCTTGCACCGCTTTACATACTGCCCGTTTTTCAACATCTCGGTAAATTCAAAGAACAGCATCTCATCCAGATATTCGATCAGGTAGTAGAGCATCAGACTCACGCCCTCACCGTCCTGGTGCATGATTTCCAGCAGCTCCTCCTGTTCGGTCAGCTTCCAGTCGTGGATATCCCGCAGAGTGTCGATATCCACCTTACCTTTCTTTTTGGGCAGAATAGCGTATTGCATTTTCACCGCGGCGTCCCCGAACTCGGGATGCCCTGCTACAAACGCGCACAGCCGCTCGGACATGATTTTGTCCGGGCGGTTTTCTCTGTCCAGGCACATGTCGGCCGCTTCCCGGAAAACCTCTTGAAGCTGGGGGATACGCTCCAATTCCGCCAGGCAGATGGCAAGCTGTTTCAATTGCTCGGCGTCGATATCGTCCTTGTAGTAGATGGGCGTTTTCAGAATGTTGTTGAGCAGCCCCACAAGAAAGAAGAAGACATAGCTGTGCTTCTGATTCAGCGTTTCCGCGACATCGTAAATGGCGTTCCGGACTTCCTGATAGCGCTCCATCGTGAGCGGGATGCCTCTCGCCATGTCCAACTGCAGCCGGTACTCGCTCAAATCCAGTTCGGTAAAGTCAATCAATCCCTGCCCGATGTGCTTTTCCGCGTACTGCCCATTATGGACCGCATTCGTAAACGGCATGAAATGAACCAGCCCGTCGCTGCCGTAAAAGACCCGGACATGCGGATACTGCGCCATGCTTTTCTCCTTTCTGCAAATAATCGAATTCGGTTAAAATCCGTCATTTGCGCTTCCCTGTGTACTCCGGATTTTGTCTGTACGATAATGATAACACAAAGAATAATAGATTTCAATTTGTGATTCATTATCACGCAGGAGGTGAGTTCGATGCAGGGTATGAAAACCCTCCCGTTGGGAGGGGCAAGCATAGCATTCGGCTGTACGCCGACCGCATAAAAAAACGGGGCGCTGCCCCACACCCCGTGAGGACGAAAGGAGCGAATGGGCATATGAAAAGCGAACGATTCAACATCCGAATGACAACCCAGGAAAAGGCGGTGATCATCGGCAGAGCAAAACGGGCAGGCCGGACAGCCTCGGAATTTATGATCGAAACGGCGCTTAACCGGAAGATTATCGTCATCGACAGTCTGCCGGAGATGGTCAGTCAGCTGAAAGCCCTCGGCAGGAACCTCAACCAGCTGATGATTCTGTGCAACATGGGAAAGGTGCAGGCTGTTAAGCTGGATGAATTTGAGGAAACCCTTGCGGACATCCACAGCGAGCTTCGCAAGCTGACGGAGGTGTTGTGATGGCTACCTTTACCCCGATCAAAAATCAGAAGCAGACAAAGGGAGCGCTGCTGGGAACCATGCTCTACGCTATCAACAAAAAGAAGACCACCTATGAAGGGCAGAGTTTAGTATCCGGTTTTAACTGCAGCGCCTACACCGCTTACCTTGAAATGATGACCACCAAGCAACAGTATCGAAAGACAGACCAAAAGCAATTTTTCCAGTTCGTGCAGTCCTTCCCCGAGGACACCGACCTCACGCCGCGGGAGGTTCATCAGATCGGCCTGGAGTTTGTTTTCCAGATTACGAGGTGCTGGTAGCCACCCATTGCGACACCGACAACTTCCACAACCACCTTCTGGTCAACTCGGTCGGCTTCAAGACTGGCAAAAAGCTGCACCAGAATCATGACGATCTTGTACAGCACCGCAGGGTCAACGATGAAATTTGCATGGCATACGGACAGCCGGTGCTGGAGAGCTATCACAAAGGGCAGAAGAAAAAGCGCGCGCTGGCGGGAGAATACCGCGCCGCCGAGCGCGGCGAGAGCTGGAAATTCACCCTCATCAAAGCCATCGAGGACGCCCTGCTGTACAGTCCCGACCGGGAGAGTTTCATCCAGAACATGGAGTATGAAGGCTACAAGGTTCAGTGGAGCGATACCCGGAAATATATCACCTACACTTGTCCGGGCGGCATGAAATGCCGGGACAACAAACTCCATGACGAAACCTACCTCAAGGAAAATCTGGAGAAGTTGTTTGCCTCTCGTGCCGAGCATGGATTTGCTCCGCTGACGCCGGAACCGCCTGAGAGCTGGATGGGGCAGATGGAGCAGGCGGAACACCTCGCTGAGAATTTGATTTCTCTTGGCAAGAACTTGGAGAGTGTGGGCGATGTGCCGCCTCCGCTTACGCCGCACGCATGGACGGACAGCAAGCAGAAACAGCGGGAGGCCCGCAAGAAGCTCGCCCAAGGGCACAAGCTCCAGAGCGAGCAGGAACAGGAAATAGATCTGACAATGTAACCCCAACGGGGAGAAAGGAAACCTATGGATAGAGAAAAGATGATTGCGCGGCACTATCTGGACACCGGCATTCTCGGCGCTTACGAAACCACCGAGGTGGTATGGGACGAAGTGGTGGATGGGAAATGCATCCCCTGCTTTGAGGACGCGATGGTTATTTTCGATCCCGGACAGACCAGAACCGACCGCATGATGGATATCGAGGGCAGACGCTTCCGCGTCCGCTCGGTATTCCCGGCGGATACTGAAACCACCCCTACGGACAGACTGCTGGCGCTCATCGACACGGAGCTTGAAAAGGATACACGGACTGCCTGAAATCAGTAGACTTGTGGGAACCGATACGGTATGATGTGTGGTACCGTATTCGGTTTGCCGCAGGAAAAGGAGGATTTTTGAAAATGGCAAACCAGGAACAATATACGATACTTTACGGCAGGCTCAGCCAGGAGGACGAGCGTGAGGGCGAGTCCAACAGCATTCAAAACCAGCGGCAGATGCTGGAGAAATACGCGGAGGACAACGGCTTTACCAATCTGAAATTCCTGTGCGATGACGGCTACTCCGGCACCAACTTCAACCGCCCGGCATGGAAGGACGTGATGGAGCTGATGGAAAGCGATCAGGTCGCCACCCTCATTGTCAAGGATATGTCGCGGCTCGGAAGGGACTACCTGCTCGTGGGACAGTACACGGAAATGATCTTTCCCAGCTACGGCATCCGCTTCATTGCCGTCAACGACGGTGTGGACAGCCTGTATGGTGACAACGACTTTGCTCCGTTCAAAAACCTGTTCAACGATTTCTATGCCAAGGACACCAGCCGGAAAATCCGGGCGGTCAAAAAGGCGCAGGCGGAACGCGGGGAACGGATCGGCACAAGGCCGCCTTACGGCTACAAAAAGAGCGAGGACAACCCCAGACAGATTGTCCCCGACGAGCAGGCCGCTGAGGTTGTGCGGCATATTTTTCGGCTCTGCGCCGAGGGCAGAGGCCCCAGCCAGATCGCCAAGCAGCTGAAAGCGAAACAGATTCTGACGCCCACCAATTACTACTACCGGCAAACCGGCGTGGCTTTAGTGAATCTGGATACGGAAAGGCCATGCAACTGGAGTGACACGAGTATCGCCAATATACTGTGCGACATTTCCTACCTTGGGCACACCGTCAATCTGCGCTACACCACCGCGTCCTACAAGAATAAGAAGCAGGTCGAGCGCCCGGAATCCGAATGGCTGAAGTTCGAGAATACCACGAACCTCTGATTTCACAGGAGCTTTGGGACATCGTGCAGGATATCCGCAAGCACAAAAAACGCCCGCCCAAGCAGATGGATACACCGAACCTATTCTCCGGACTGGTCTTCTGCGCCAACTGCGGCGGCACGCTGGTGCTTCACCGGGCGCACACCATGAAGGAAACGCAGAACAACTTTATGTGTTCCACCTACAAGAAGCGCGGCAAAGAGGAATGCAGTTCGCATTATATCCGGGAAACGCAGCTTAAGGCGATTATTCTGGACGATCTCAAACGGGTGACCCACTACGCCAGACAGAAGGAAAAGCTGTTTGCGGAGCATATCACCCGCAAGAATTCCGACGAAACCCGGCAGGAAATCACCCGCATCCAGCGGGAGATTGACGCCATGAAACGGCGGGATGGCGAACTGACAGCATTATTCAAGCGCCTCTATGAGGATAATGTGCTGGGACGCATCCCGAACGAACACTTCCGGCTGCTCTCCTCAGAGTACACTATTGAACAGGCGAAACTACGGGAGAAGCTCCCAAAGCTGGAGCAACGGCTGGAACCACTTCAGAACTCGCTGACCAATGTAGCGCAGTTTATTGACAAAGCCAAACGGTACAGCAACATCACCGAGCTCACACCGGAAATCCTGCGGCTGTTCATTCAGAAGATCGTGGTGGGAGAAAAGTCGCAGAGATACTCCCGCACCGCCGAGCAGGATATCTGGATTTACTACCGGGATATCGGACTGATGGATACGCCGGTGGAACAAGAGGAAGCACTGGAAGCCTTGCCGGAAGAATATGAGACTATGGATATCTCGGCGACAGACCTGACAGCATAGGCAAAAAAGCAGGGCGGATAGCCGAAACTGTCCGCCCCATCACAGGGATTTATACCCGGTTCACTTTTTGTCCCTATGATACCCCGCCCAAAAAGGCGGGCAATGTTTTTATTGCTCTTTCACGGTAATGACGGAGACCGGGCAGTTTTCCTGAGCCTCGACGGCAAGATCGGCGTCTTCCTCGGGCACTTCATCCACATACACTTCGGCCAGGCCGTCATCGCCCATGCGGAAAACATTGGGGCAAGTATCTATGCAGAGCCCGCAGCTGATGCAGCCGTCGCGGTCAATGTAGGCGTTCATTATATCCACCTCCTTGATCAGTATTACCTCTTATATACTTCTATTATAACCCCGAAAACCAAAAATCATATCGGACAAAATGAAAACTCCACCCGTTGTGGCGGAGTTCATAAAAAGAGGAAGAGGGAATATGGTATGGGAATTTATTTTCGCCTGAAGGATTGGCAGTCCGTACACTGATCCACTTTGGGATCTGTTTCATGGGTGACGACCATAATTTTGTCTAAAGAACAGTAATCCTGGCCCCTGCTGTGATACATACACTGAGTAACCGTGCAGCCAATGCTTGGATTGATTTTATCCATTTTGTCACCTCCAAATATCAATCGCGTATAAAACCGTGAGGCTTCAAAATGTTCTCATTTTGAAGTTCATTGACTATAGTTTGCCTGCCGGCATACCGTTTATACCATCTGTTTTAAAATTTTTGCAGCCTGAAAAAAGACGCGCTTTACGGATTTCCAATACGGGCTGCTGTTTTGGCCGGGGCACGATTGAGCTTGCATTGAAGCGGAATACCGGGTAGACTGAAATAGAAACAAAACTTGATTAAAGGGGAACCTTCGGTATGGGAAAGGCCAGGGCGGCGAGAAACAGAACCCTCACGTTAAGCACGGAGGAGAAAGAGAACTATCTCTCAAGATGCCTGCGCGTGACGGAAAAGGCAGATCTGGGGAAAATCGTCGACAAAACCGTAAACGGCGACGCATTTTCGGTATTGCCGCTGCTGCCCGCGAATTTTGTCGATCTTCTGATCGTCGATCCGCCGTATAATCTTGCTAAAAATTATAACGGAACCGGGTTTAGGAAAATGTCGGACGACGACTATAAAAAATATACGCGGGAATGGATAAAAAGCGCGCTCCATGTCTTAAAGCCGACCGCGAGCGTCTATGTCTGCTGCGACTGGCGCTCGGGCATGGCGATCGCGGACGTCCTCTCCGATTATTTTACGCTCCGCAACAGGATCACCTGGCAAAGGGAAAAAGGGCGGGGCGCGCTCAAAAACTGGAAAAACGCGATGGAAGACATATTTTTCGCGACCTGTTCGGCGAAATACACCTTCAATGTCGACGATGTAAAGCTCAGGCGAAGGGTGCTTGCGCCCTATCGGCAAAACGGAAAACCGAAGGATTGGGAGGAGACGGGAGACGGAAATTTCAGAAACACATACCCGTCAAACTTTTGGGACGATATTTCGGTTCCATACTGGTCTATGCCGGAAAACACCGACCATCCGACCCAGAAACCGGAAAAGCTGATCGCGAAGCTGATCCTTGCGAGCTCCAAACCCGGGGACATCGTCTTGGACCCGTTCGCGGGCTCGGGGACGACATCCGTTGTCGCAAAAAAGCTGGGCAGGCGCTTTCTTGGGATCGAGACCGATGAGACGTATTGCGCATGGACGGGGAAAAGGCTCGAAGCGGCCGAAAACGACTCCCTGATCCAGGGGTATCACGACGGCGTTTTCTGGGAAAGAAACGCCCTCGTCAGAAAAAGCCGGGGCCGTGCGGAGCACTTGCCGGCGGCGTCCGACGAATGACCCCCGGGCTGAAGGCGGGTTGATTCCGTGCCGGGCGGATGGTACAATATTCCTGCGGCGGATTCTAAGAAGGCGCTTTACTCTTAAAAAGGCGAGGGGTTACATAATGGAAATCAAAACAGTATCAATGATCGGTCTGGGTTCTCTGGGTATATTGTTCGGCAGCCGCCTTTTACAAACAATGCCGAGGGAGAGCCTGCGGATCATCGCCGACAGGGACCGGATCGAAAAATATGAACGCGACGGGGTGTATTGCAACGGCGAGCGCCTTCAGTTCCGCTTCGTGGAGCCCGTGGAGACCTGCGGGCCTTCGGACCTGATTATTTTTGCGGTGAAGTACACCGGTCTTGGCGACGCGATCGGAGCCGTCAGAAACCATGTAGGGGAGAACACGATTATTTTGTCTCTCTTAAACGGGATCTCGAGCGAAGCGGTCATCGGGCAGACTTACGGAATGGAGAAGGTGCTCTATTGCGTCGCGCAGGCCATGGACCCGATCAAGTCCGGAAGCAGACTGACCTATACCCACATGGGGTCGCTCTGCATCGGTGACCGGGAGCCCGGCGTCGTTTCGGAAAAAGTAAAGGCTGTCGCGGAATTTTTCGACAGGAAGAAAATCCCCTATGAAGTATGCATCGATATGTATAAAAGGCTTTGGGGCAAATTTATGCTCAACACGGGCGTCAACCAGGCCGTTGCGGTGTTTGGAGAAAAATACGGCGACACCCGCGTGGAGGGACGGGCGCGAGACGTCATGATCGCCGCCATGCGGGAAGTGATGGCCCTCTCGTGGAAAGAGGGCATCAATCTGACCGAGGACGATCTGAACTACTGGGTCGGGGTGATAAACTCGGTAAGCCCCGACGGAAAGCCGTCCATGCGCCAGGATGTGGAGGCGGGGCGCTTGAGCGAGGTGGATTTGTTTGCGGGCACGGTGCTGGAGCTTGGCCGGAAGCATAACGTGCCGACGCCTGTAAACGAGATGCTTTACAACCGGATCAAAGAGATGGAAAGCAAATATAAGCCATAATTTAAAATAACGAAAAACCGGAGGTGCCGCGAAATGCGTAGTCATGCATTTCGCGGCACCTCCGGTTTTTATGCCGTTATATTTCGGGCCCGCAAAAATTTGGGAGAGTACGATTTTGCCTGTTTGCGGCAATAATAAACCCGTAAAAATTCGCAATATGGCATTTTACCCTGCTTTCTGGAGATTATATAATGAAAAACAGCGAAAAGGAAAACATGCGATGAAATCGGAATCGGAGCGAACTCAGCCGATGAGAAACAAGTGGGCTATTTTAATCGCCACCGTTATGCTTTCGTTTATGGCGAGCCTGGACACGAACATGGTCAATATCGCGCTGCCAGTGATGGCGGACCGGCTCCATGTGTCGACGGGCATGATCGCGTGGGTGGCGAGCATTTACCTGATTGCGATTAAGGCGAGGGGAGTCGGACCCAATCCGGTTTTTTCCCGTCGGCTGCGCCTCATGCTGCGTTATCCTCCTTGCTTTACGCGAGTAAAGCTGCGTCGTCTGCCTTGCCTGAAACACAGACGGCGGGCATCACTGTTTCGACTGCCGTGCTGTACGGCGGCATAAGCGCAAGACTCGGGCACCGCGTGACGGACTTTATCCCCGGTCAAAACGACGCCTTCCTGTTCGGCATGCACCTTTCCTTCCTCGCCGCCGCGGCCGTCAGCCTTTCGGGCGCGGTCCTGACGGCGGTGAGGCTGTACGAGAGGCGCTTAAAGAGAAAGCGCTGAGGGAAAGCTTCCCCGTTCACCGATCACAAAACGGCCGCGGGCAGACCATTGCTGTAAATGCAAAGACGCTTTGTAATATTCTCCCCGCCGTTTCATATACTTTTATGAATCGTGTGCGCTGAAAATACCGATCAATCGGTTTGTCGGCAAATCTGTCAAGGGATGTGTGCAGCTTATGGATTGCGATTTCGATTGCAGGGAATTTGACAGGTACAGAATCGACCTGCCCTACCCGAAAGTTACGGTGACGGAAGAAAACAAGCCTTATGCCCGCCTGATCTCGGGAGCCTACGCGGGCCCCGGCTCGGAGTCGACGGCGATTGCGCAGTACACCTTTCACAACCATTTTACCGAAGAATATCCCGACGTCTTTACCGCGCTGAAATACATAACCGTTGTTGAAACGACGCATTTAAGACTTCTCGGCGACCTTATAAAGCGACTCGGGCTTATCCCCATATACGCGACGTATGAAACAAATACCTATTGGAAAGGCTCCTATCCCGATTACAACACCGAGATCGGAAAGCTGATAGCCGCGGATATGCAGGGCGAGCGGGACGCCATAGCCCATTACAACAGGCTGATCCGGCAGATCAGGGACGAGGGGATGAGGGAGCTGTTCAGGCGCATCATTATGGACGAAGAACGGCACATTGAGGTTCTCAGGCCCCTGTACCAGAAATATCGGTAATCTTAACAGGCGCGAATTTATCAGGGCGGAGGCGGGTTCGGATTTGCCTCTTATGCTTAACCGGGTAAAAACAAAAAGCCGTCCTCCCGGACCGCTTTACAGGGCGTGAAATTATTTATATGCGGGGCTGCCGGTTTTCAATCAGCCTATGCGTGGCCGGCGCCGCGCTATTTTTTTCTCTTTTTGCGCCGATTGATCAGCCATTGTATTTTTCCCTTTGAAAGCTCGATGCCGTAATACCGGCGAAGCAGTTTTTGGATGATGCGCGGTTCCCATCCGTAGCCGATCCATCGTCGGATGGCTTTTTTGGTATCCTGTGTAAAGCGGCGCATGATGTCAAGGCTCCAATAATGTTGATGCCTCTACTATACCAGTGTTTTGGGATTTGTCCAGAAAAAAAGGATGAATTTTGTCACAAAAGGGAAGACGGGCGAGTCCTTTCCTTTCGAAGGACAATTGACCCTTTCCGGGCGCGCAGGAATATACTGTTAAAGAAAAAACGCAGAGCAGGAGGTAATCAAATGATTAGGCACCGAGGCCTTGATCCCGATGAAATGGGCGCGGAGGGAGAGGAAGCGGAAGGAATATGACAATCAATACGGATTATCCGTGCGCATCAGGCAACTATACCAAAGGACGCACAAAGAACATCGAATATATCGTGATTCATTATGTCGGCGCGACGGGCACCGCACTGCAGAATGCCAAATATTTTTCGAACAACACCAACCTGAAAGCATCGGCGCATTATTTTGTCGGGCACAAAAGCGAGGGCGCCGCGATTTACCAAAGCGTGAAAGATTCCGATACGGCCTGGCATTGCGGCACGACCGGCGCGTATAAACACGCGTACTGCCGAAATTCAAACAGCATCGGTATCGAGCTTTGCTGCCATAATTCCGGGACCGATCTGTCGGCAAGCTCAGGGACCTGGTATTTTGACGACGAAACCATATCGGCAGGGGCAGAGCTTACAAAAATGCTGATGGCAAAATACAAAATCGATACGGACCATGTGCTGCGGCATTACGACGTGACCGGCAAGACCTGTCCCGCCCCGTTTGTAAATGACGGCAATGTGTGGACTGCGTTTAAGAATCGGCTTAAAGGAGGGGAAATGGGAATGACAATCAAGGATGTATCCGTCAAAATGGGGGACTCGCAGGTCCCGGCGAAGCTGATCGACGGTGTGACATATGTGCCGCTCCGGGAGTTTGTCGAAGCGATCAAAACGGAGCTTGACGTGACCTGGTCGGCGGAGGCCGGCGCGGGAGTGGAATTGTAAAAAAAAGCCGCCCCTCGGATCATACCGGAGGGCGGCTTTTAAGGTCCTAGTAATGAACGAGCCCCGAAGGAACTGGCCTTCGGGGCTTGTTGCTTTATCGGGTCATAGATCTATTCTGGTCAACATACTCAAAAGTCTTTTTGACCATCTGACCGCCTACAGAACCATTTTGTCTTGAAGAAGTGTCCGGTCCCAGGTTTACACGAAGCTCGCTGGCAATACTTTGTTTTTCTACCGGAAGCTTATATTTGGCCATAAAATATTCCTCCTTTGCTATTTGTCTATATTGTCTGTTCTTGAAAATCAAAATACACAAGTAATTTTTGGCAGTCGTAAATTTTTGAAAGGCAATCCCGAATCCATATAAATCATAAAAAAGCAGACTTTTCTTTTCGCTCAGCTTAATCCGTAGATTTTCCCGCTCGCTTAGTGTAAAATGATGATATGACTGCATGGCTACCCCCGTGTGAATGGTGTTGTGGTGACTTCATTTACACCTTGGAAGTCATGCAGTCTCCTTTTTCTTCCTCTGTTGCACTTGCTATTATAATCTGCCCACCTACACAGTCAACTTCGAAAGCAACGGGGGAAGCTATGTTGAGAACCAGGAGTTACCGTTTGGCTGTCTTGTAACGAAACCCGACGATCCGATAAAAACAGGTTACACCTTCGGCGGCTGGTATCGAATCTCAGACCTTGATTTCTGAAAGCTTGGGATTTTCAAACACCGGGCAGAGATCCAATACTCTGTACAATACTTCAAGGTGGAATTCTTTGACCGGCACGCTTATGGATTCGGACATGACACTTTACGCCGGATGGGAATATTTTTCTTCACGTAAGACCTCAATGACAATTTGCAAAAAAGATTTCTTGACAAATTAAATGTATTCACATAAAATTATATCGTGGGACCGATTCCATGAAAAAGCACTTTTAATGGAGGCATATGCTTGAACTATACAATTAGAGATATCGCAAAATTAACGGGATTTTCCAGATCTACAGTTTCAAGAGTATTGACGGACAGCCCGAGAGTAGATCCCGAAACGAGAAAAAAAATTTTGCAGACAATCAAAGAGATAAATTTCAGTCCAAATGGTATTGCAAGAAGTTTAGTCAAGGGTCATACCAATCTGATTGCACTAATAATTGGCGATATAGCAAACCCATTTTATGCCGAATTGACCAAGGCTATAGAACAAGTCTTATACGCAAGAGGTTATATGATTGTTTTGTGCCACAGCAATTATGAAAATGAAAAAGAGGAAAAATACATTGAAGCCGCTAAAGAGTATAACTTCACCGGCATTATCATGGTTACGGCAACTGAAACGGAGACGCTTGTGGATAAGCTTAAGACTATTCGTTGTCCGCTGGTACTTGTAAACAGGTATTTACCTTCCTTTAACACGGATACCGTCCTGGCAGACAATTACAAGGGAGGTTATCTGGCGACAAAGCATTTAATTGTTTTAGGGCATAAGCATATAGGCCATATTTGCGGTCCTCAGACTTCCACTGCAAGTGAGGAAAGACTCAGAGGATACAAGGATGCAATGAAAGGGGCAAATCTTTATTTTGATGAGAGCTATATTTTTCAAGGAAATTTAAAGAAGGATTCAGGTGAAGTATATGCCAGATATTTACTTGACAACAAAAAAGAAATAACAGGCGTCTTTTGTGGAAATGATTTGATGGCATCAGGCTTGATAGACGTGTTCCTGGAAAGAGGAAAATCAATCCCGGAAGATTTAAGCGTTGTGGGATATGATAATTCTAAGGTTGCCATAGATTCCAAGGTAAAAATAACTACTGTCGCACTGTCCCATTTTGACATGGGTAAGTGCGCTGCCAACCTGATTTTGGAAAGGCTTGAAAATAAGAATTCTCCGTTTAGGCAAATTTCTTTTAATCCTGTTTTAATTGAAAGAAACAGTACGAAGGCATTAATTTAATACCCCCACATTAGTGTTAAGCTATACATTTTGGGACGTTTCTTCAAGAGAACAAGGACCGGTTACAACTGGTTTTTCTTCCACCTTATAGTTCAAAGCTTATAACAACGTCTTTCACCATTCTGTAAGAGGTGCCGGAAACTGTCATTCGTAGGCTATGCCTACGATGTAGAAACATTATTGCGTTATATATAGCGAAATCTTAAGGAGTAAGGAAAAAATAAGAGTTGCGGGATCGGTCCCATAGCGTGGGAACGGTCTCGCAAAAGGGAAGGGAGATTGAATCCGGGATAAAGCAACTCCGGAAAATTCGATGCACCGTCCGGAGTCTTCCGCCAGATCTATTAAAATAGAAATTTTAATAGCTTAGTTTTTTGTACCCTTTTTGCTAAATAAATCAATGCTTTTTCATTAATCTATTTAGTTTAATGCTTTCATGGGCGGTCTTTAATAATATACAAAAACTGGGAGGTCTATTAGATTGAGTAAGAATGGTAACAGTGTTGAAAGCCTAAAAAAAGTTGCGGCAGAAATAAGATGCGAGTGTCTGAAGAGTATATACGAGGCCAAATCCGGCCATCCGGGGGGATCCTTTTCTTGTGCTGAAATAATGTCCGTGTTGTTCTTCAATAAAATGAACATAAAGGTAAATGAACCCCTATGGCAGGATCGTGACCGCTTTATTTTAAGCAAGGGGCATGTGGCTCCTGTATTATATACTACTTTAGCTTTAAGGGGATTTTTCCCTGTGGAGGAATTGAAAACGTTAAGGAAGCTTAACAGCAGACTGCAAGGGCACCCTGCATATAAAAAACTGCCCGGCGTAGATATGGTAAGCGGCTCTCTGGGGCAGGGGCTGTCCGTTGGCCTGGGAATGAGGCTTGCAGCCGGAATTAAGGGGCAAAACTTCAAGGTATATGTACTTCTAGGAGACGGTGAGGTGCAGGAGGGGCAAGTCTGGGAGGCTGCTATGGCTGCCGCTCATATGAAAGTAAAGAATCTTATTGCTATCCTTGATTATAACCGCGTCCAATTAGATGGTACCGTCGGAGAAATAATGGAAGTTGCGCCTATTGACGAGAAATGGGCGTCATTTGGCTGGAAGGTTGTATATGCCGACGGGCATGACGTCGGGGACTTGTTGAGAGCTACGGATGAAGCTGTAAAACTGGCCGGAGAAGGCCCGGTTGTTATAATAGCAAAAACAGTAAAGGGAAAAGGTGTGTCGTTTATGGAGAATAAGGCAGCCTGGCATGGGGCTTGCCCGGATGAGTTGCAGATGCAGCAGGCAATGGAAGAATTAATGAAGGAGGTGAAATAGTATGAGTTCAAAAGATTTAAAACGGCAATCTGCTAGAGAAGCCTATGGTTTAAAGCTCGCGGAATTAGGAAAACATATGCCGGAGATTGTTGTACTGGACGCTGACGTATCTAAATCAACAAGAACTCTACACTTTGCCAAGGAGTTTCCCGAAAGGTTCATAAATTTTGGAATAGCGGAACAGAATATGATGGCGGCAGCGGCAGGAATGGCAACAGTAGGTTTGATTCCCATCGTAAATTCCTTCAGCTTCCTTACGACATACAGGGCGGC
Organism: Clostridiales bacterium UBA6114; assembly: GCA_002423435.1. Classification (GTDB taxonomy): domain Bacteria; phylum Bacillota; class Clostridia; order Oscillospirales; family Butyricicoccaceae; genus UBA6114. The sequence goes on along the minus strand of DIWE01000009.1, from coordinate 41,456 downwards.
CGACCAGTTTAGAACTTCTATCGTATATCCTGGACTCAATGTCAAAGTAGCTGCAAACTATGGAGGATTGTCAGACTCATTTGATGGCCCGACTCACCAGACTTTAGCGGATATAGCATGGGTTAGAGCCCTTCCAAATTTGTGTGTTATAGTGCCTTCGGATTCAGTTGAAATGGAAAAGGCGTTGCCTGAAATAATAAAGCATGACGGGCCGGTATGGTTCAGGCTCTGCCGGGCGGAAACCCCGATTATACATAAGGACGACTATGAATTTAAAATAGGAAAAGCAGAAAAAATGAGGGACGGAGCCGATATAGCACTCATTAGCACGGGCGTAGCCCTTTCAAGGGTTATGGATGCGGCCGGAGAACTTGAAAGAAAAGGTTATGACCCCATGGTTATTTCCATGCCGACAATAAAACCCCTGGATGAAAAGATGATCATTCATGCGGCCAAAATAACGGGAGGAATCGTAACCTGTGAGGAGCACAATACAATCGGCGGTCTTGGATCCGGGGTTTGCGAAGTTGTTTCAAAGAGCTTCCCGGTACCGGTGTCAAGGGTAGGAATTCCGGATACTTTTGCAGAGTCCGGGGCATATGACCAATTGCTCGACAGGTATGGACTGTCAGTGAATGCCATTGTTGAAAGCGCTGAAAAACTGATATCAAATAAAAAACATAAATAGACTTTAAAAATAACAACATGAAGAGGGGATTAACATGAGCACTATAAACAAGCTGAAATTTTTATGTAACGGAAAATGGCTGGAATCAAAAACCACTAAATACATGGATGTTTATGATCCCAGCACCGGTGAAATTATTGCAAAAGCACCTTGCTGTATGGAAGAAGAGGTTGATTCGGCAGTAAAGGCGGCAAAGGATGCATTCCCAGCCTGGTCGCAAACCCCGGTAATGAGAAGGGCCCAGGTGGTGTATAAATTCAGGGAGCTCTTGGAAAAGCACATGGATGAACTCACACATATGGTGGCCAGGGAAAACGGCAAGGTATGGGATGAAGCAAAGGGAGACATTTTGAAGGTGAAGGAGCCCATAGAACTGGCGTGCGGCATTCCCACCCTTATGATGGGAGAATCCCTTATGAATACCTCAACCGGATATGACACGGTCTTATACCGTGAACCGGTAGGCGTATTTGCAGGAATCGCTCCGTTCAATTTCCCGGGAATGATTCCGATGGGATGGATGACGCCTCTATGCATTGCTGCAGGTAATACTATTGTTATAAAGGCTGCAAGCATGACACCTATGACATCAATGAGATGTGCGGAACTATGGCAGGAAGCGGGGCTTCCCGACGGCGTATTGAATATCGTAACCTGCAGCAGGAATGAGGCTGAAATATTACTCAGACACCCGGATGTAAAAGGGGTAACTTTCGTAGGTTCAACATCGGTGGGACTTCATATATATTCAACTGCGGCTGCAAACGGAAAGAGGGTACAGGCGTTATGCGAGGCGAAAAATCACGGCCTGGTACTGGAAGATGCTGCCCTTGAGAGGACTGCAAGGGGGATCATAAACTCATCCTTTGGATGCGCGGGAGAACGGTGCATGGCGCTTCCTGTAATTGTTGCTCAGGAGAGTATTGCCGATGAACTGGTCTCACTGATTGTGAAGTATGCAAAGGAATTAAAGATTGGTCCTGCCTACGATAAGGCCTCCCAATTGGGTCCTGTTGTTACGAAAGGGCACAGGGAGTTTGTGCTGGGCTGGATAGAAAAAGGTATAAAAGAAGGGGCAAAGCTGGTGCTGGACGGTCGCAAGGTCACCGTGCCCGGATATGAAAAGGGCTTTTACCTGGGACCGACGGTATTTGACCATGTCACTCCGGAAATGACTGTAGGGGACGAAGAAATATTCGGACCGGTAGTATGTGTAAAAAGGGTAAAGAATTTTGAAGAAGGACTACAGATCATGAATAAAAACAGGTTTGCAAACGGGTCAGTCATTTTTACCCAGAACGGCTATTACAGCAGAGAGTTTGCCAGAAGGACACATGGCGGCATGGTGGGGATTAACGTTGGAATACCTGTTCCGGTTGGAGTGTTCCCCTTTACGGGACATAAAAATTCATTTTTCGGAGACCTGCATACCCTGGGAAAGGATGGGGTGAGATTCTACACCGAAACCAAGGTGGTTACCACCAGATGGTTTGACGAAGAGGAAATGAAAAAAACTAAGGTTGATACCTGGGACGGATCCGTAGGGGGCTAACAGCCAACAATGCATCATCTTTCGGTTAATTTGTAATTATCCTTGAAAAAATGGCACCTCGAAATCACTGTTGACCATTTTTTTAAGGCGTAATTCATAATCAAATTACCGAAAATCTAACGTTTTAACATAGTAGAATTTGTTCAGGCTTTCTTAAAAAATATTAAAACGGGGCTGAGATAATGGAGCAGGATTTAAGAAAAGCTGCAGTTATGTATGATATTGATAAGATGGATATTGTTGAGCTTCCGATACCGGATATGGGCAAGGGCGATGTCTTAATTAGAGTTAAAGCTGTAGGAATATGCGGCTCTGATGTACACTTTTTTAAAGAGGGAAGGATCGGCAAGAGGGTCATTATCCCTCCTCATATATTGGGACATGAGTGTGCCGGAGAAATAACCAAAATCGGAGAAGATGTCAAAAATTTGAGTGTTGGCAACCGGGTTGCGGTTGAGCCGCAAAAGCCGTGCGGAAAATGCGAATGGTGTATGAAAGGCCGGTATAACCTTTGCGAAGACATGATTTTCATGTCTGCCCCGCATTCACAGAGGTTGGGAGAAGGGGCGTTTGTAGAGTATATAGTGAGGCCTTCCAATCTGGTATACCCCATTCCTGACCATGTATCCTATGAGGAGGCAGCTATGGCGGAACCTCTTGCAGTAGCGCTGCAAGCCATAAAGATGGGCAAGGTAACTGCAGGGGATACCACTGCGATAATGGGAGCAGGTCCCATAGCTCTGGCAGTGTTACTAGCAGCAGAAGCATACGGCTGCAAATCAATATTTATGACGGATCTCATTGAGTACAGGCTTAAAAAGGCGGCTGAAATGGGAGCAACAAAAGTATTTAATGTAACTGAGACGGATTACGTAAATGAAATACTTGAGCTTACCGGCGGCAGGGGAGTTGATACGGTGATCGAGACTACCGGAAATGAAAAGGCATTTAAGGCGGCAACCGATTTAGCTGCCAGGGGCGGAACCATTGTTCTGGTCGCTTCGAATGTGAATTCAATGGCCCTTTTCGATACAGCTGCCATGCAGGTAAAGGAGCTGGGCCTGGTAAGCATTTTCAGATACAGTAATGTATATAAAAAAGCGGTAGACCTCATAGCCTCTGGAAAGGCAAACGTAAAACAACTGATAACCCACAAAATGCCTCTGGAAAAGGTTGCAGAAGGGATAAACCTTTTTGCCGGCAGGAGTGACGGCGTAATTAAGGTTATCATAAATATTTAGGCGGAGGGGTTTAAAATACCGACAATTAAAGTTTTTTGTGCCTTTGGTACTGGGAAAGGAAGGAGGGTTAGCGTGAAAAATCACGCTAACAATTAAAAGGCGTGCCGCTCGCCGAAAAGCGGCAACCGCGGCACATGCCAAAAACCTCCATTCGCTTGTGAGGGTTTTAATGGTTGATTTGTGCGCGGAGCGAATGGAGGTTTTTATGAATCCAAGAATCAGCATGCTCCTAATATCCTAAAAAAATGGACAATGGAGGAACGTTATGAAAAAGGCATTGAAAATTGTTTCGGTAATCATGACACTTGTTTTGTTGACAGTCCTGTTCGGCGCATGCCAGAGTAATTCCACCTCATCCTCGGCAGCCGCGCCAAGCGCGCCCTCAGATGCGGGCGGCGCAGCTCCCGCCGAAAGCAGCGCGGCGCCCGCCAACGCTGAATTCACTTTTATAACGGCTTCCCCTGTGGCGGAGGACAGCGTAAACCACTATATCGTCTGGAAAGCCGGGGAATTGATGGAGGAGAAAAGCGGCGGCCGTATTGCCATGAACATCTATGAGTCAGGACAGCTTGGCGGCAACCGCGAGAGCATCGAGGGCCTGCAGGCCGGCACTATAAAGGAGGGTGTCGGATGTCAAGGTTAAAATCGGCCGTCAACTGGCTGGATCAGCATTTGGAGGAGACAGTCTTGATATTGCTTCTGCTTATGATTACGCTTTTAACCGGATTGCAGGTGGTGATGCGTAAAGTCGTACAAGATTCGCTGACCTGGAGCGAGGAGCTGTGCAGGTACTGCTTTGTGTGGTCGGGGTTTTGGGGAATCGGATATTTTATCCGAAAGCAATCTACCATTCGCATCAGCACGCTTGTCGACCTTATGCCGCGGGCGGTCCAAAGGATAATGAACATTGCTGCGAACCTTTTGTCGCTTGCGTTCTTCGGCCTTTTCTTTGGGACAAGCTGGCGCGTGATACAACAGGTGGCGGCAAGCGGCCAAATCAGCCCGGCCATGAGTATGCCTATAGCCTTTGTTTATCTCGGCCCGCTGTTGGGGTTTCTATGTGCAATCATCCGCGTTCTGCAGTCCCTGTATAGGGAAGCAAGGGGGCTGGTCACCGGGGAGCCAATCGCCGGAAAAGACGAAAACCTGCTTGGAGGGGGGAACTAAAGTATGTTGGTAGGTCTTGTCATTATTTTTGTGGCTGCGCTGGCCGTCGGTACGCCTATGTGCGTGGCGTTGGCGGGAGTAGGCGTGTTGCCAAACCTGTTGGGTTCCGCGATTCCGTACAATATCGGATCGGCACTGCGCAGCCTTGTCGGAGGACTTGACAGCTTTCTTCTGCTTGCCATCCCGCTGTTTATGTTTTCCGGCGTCATCATGGCCCGTGGCGGTATTTCCGAAAAGCTGTTCAATATATTTGCCTATTTCTGCGGGAACGTCACGGCGGGATTCCCCGCGGCTACCGTCGTCACATGCCTGTTTTATGGCGCAATATCCGGTTCGGGCCCCGCCACCACGGCTGCCGTGGGTGCCATGACCATCCCCTTTCTGAATAAGCGGGGATATGACCCGGTGTTTTCCACTTCGCTGGTGGCGGTGGCAGGCGGCTTGGGAATTATTATCCCGCCGAGTATCCCCATGATTGCCTACAGCACCATCAGCGGCGCGTCAGTTTCGGATATGTTTGTCGGCGGCGTTTTGCCCGGGATTCTGATTGCGCTGTTCTTGACCGCTTATTCCTACATTTATTGCAAAACAAAGGGCGAGGACAAGGAAAAGCTGCGCGCCCATTACAAAGAGGTTCGTGAGCGCGGTTTCTGGAACGTGTTCAAAGACGGCTTTTGGGCGCTTCTTTCCCCGATTATTATTTTGGGAAGTATTTACAGCGGAACCGCAACCCCCACCGAGGCCGCGTCCATATCGGTGTATTACGCCTTGATTGTCAGTATTTTTATCTATAAAACCATAAAGATAAGCGATCTGGTAGCTGTGCTCAGAGAGTCGGTCAAAACATATGCGCCTCTGCTTTTCGTGATTAGCAGCGCCGTGGTTCTGAGCCGGGCGATTACCTTGCTGCAGGTATCGAAAATCGTGAAAGAGGCGGTGCTTTCCAACATATCGTCGAAAATCCTCATCATGCTTATGATCAATGTAATCCTGTTGCTCGCGGGCATGATTATGGACTCGGTCCCCGCGCTGCTGATTTTTACCCCGATAATTTTGCCGATTGCAACAAGCGTTGGCGTAAACCCTGTTCATCTCGGCATTATTATGATTGTCAACCTGGCGATAGGCTATGTCACGCCGCCTGTCGGAGTCAACCTGTATGTGGCCAGCAACATGACGGGCATTCCGGTCCTGCGAATTGCCAAGGGCGTAATCCTGTTCATTGCGGCGTTTCTCATTGCGCTGCTAATGATAACGTTTATCCCGGAAATCAGCATGCTCCTAATATCCTAAAAAAATGAACAATGGAGGAACATTATGAAAAAGGCATTGAAAATCGTTTCGGGAATCATGACACTCGTTTTGTTGACAGTCCTGTTCGGCGCATGCCAGAGTAATTCCGCCTCATCTTCGGCAGCCGCGCCAAGCGCGCCCTCAGACGCGGGCGGCGCGGCTCCCGAAAGCAGCACGGCGCCCGCCAACGCTGAATTCACTTTTATAACGGCATCCCCTGTGGCGGAGGATAGCGTAAACCACTATATCGTCTGGAAAGCCAAGGAATTGATGGAGGAGAAAAGCGGCGGCCGTATTGCCATGAACATCTATGAGTCAGGACAGCTTGGCGGCGACCGCGAGAGCATCGAGGGCCTGCAGGCCGGCACAATTGACTTCTTTATCACCATCAGCGCTACCTATGTGCCGTTTGTGCCCGAGTTAGGTGTATTCGACCTGCCAAACGTATTTCCCAATATCGATGTTGCCCGCAAGGTCTTTGACAGCGGCATCATCAACGAAGTCAGCGCTGCCTGCGAGAACGCCGGCTTAAAGATAATGGCATTTTCCGATGCGGGCTTCCGCCATGTCACCACGAACAAGCCCATCGCTAGCGTGGCTGATTTCAATGGTCTCAAACTCCGCACCATGCAAAACCCTAACCACATGGCGTATTTTACCGCTCTGGGCGCTTCGCCGACGCCTATGGATTACAGCGAGCTGTACATCAGCCTTCAGCAGGGAACCATCGACGGTCAGGAAAACGCCTACGACCTGATTGTGGCAAACAAGCTGTACGAGCCGCAGAAGTACGTCACCGAGACCAACCATCTCATCCACGCCCTCATCATGATGATGAGCAAGGCCAAATACGACGCATTGCCGGATGATATAAAGGCCATTGTGGAAGAAAGCGTTATAGAGGCCCACCAGTACGGCCGTCAGGTTGCCGACGAGCGCATTGAAAGCCGCAAGAAGATCATCACCGATTACGGCTTAACCATCAATGAAATATCCCCCGAACTGCGCGCCGATATGCTTAAGGCCGCAGAGCCTGTCTACGACAAGATAAGAAGCGAAGTAGGCAGCGACCTTGTGGACGCGCTGCTTGGGGCTATCGAGGAAGCGGAAAAAAGATGAACATCAAATACGCGTATCAAATCAGAAATGGACGCGTGATCGATCCTTTGCGGGGCGTCGACCGGGTGGAGGATGTTTTTATAAAGGGCAGCAGGATTGCCAGCGCTCCCGTCGGGGAATTCGAGGTTGAAGAGGTGATTGATGCTGAGGGGTGCTTGGTACTGCCCGGTCTCATTGATTTTCACACCCACCTCAACCGCGCCCACTCAGACATCGGTATCCACCCGGACCTCATGACGCTGCCGAACGGAATTACCTCCGCGGTGGACGCCGGCTCTGCCGGCAGCGCCAACTTCGAGGGCTTCTACAAAGATGTAGTGTGCGCCAGCGACATCACAATTAAGAGCTTTATCAACGTCTCGGCTGTGGGTGCGATGACCGAGCAATATTTCGAGGATCCGAACCCGGATTTCTACGACATTGTGCGCCTTTCCTACATGTTCGAGAGATACCCTCACCAGCTCTTGGGGCTCAAGCTGCGTATCGGCAAGCTCTTCTCAAAGGAATACGGCGTCATTCCATTGGGCAAGACAAAAGAACTCGCTAAAGAGCTCGGTACCGTCATGTGCGTGCACGCGGTACATCCTGAGAGCCCGTACGACGAGATTCTCTCATATTTTGAAAAAGGGGACATCCTATGTCACTGCTTCCAGACGAAGGGCGATTACAATATCCTGGATCAAAACGGCCGGGTGGCGTCTTATGTCCGGGAAGCGCGGGAACGCGGCGTCATCTTTGACTGCGCTTCCGGCCGGACCAACTGCAGCTTCGGCGTGGCGCAAAGGGCGCTTGCCGACGGCTTCATGCCCGATGTTATCAGCACTGACGTTATTACCTACAGTATATACAAACCCAAGGTTTTTAACTTGCTGTACACCATGTCGGCGTATCTGGCCATGGGGATGCCGCTTGACGAGGTTGTCCGTGCTGTTACCGCCACTCCCGCCCACCTCATGGGCATGCAGAGAACACTCGGCACCCTAAGCCCCGGCGCCTTGGCGGATGTGGCTGTTTTAAAGGCCCGCGAAAAACCATTGACATTCCATGACCAATTCGGCAACAGCGTGCACGGCGACAAGCTGCTGGTACCGCAGATGACAGTCAAGGCGGGGCGCACCGCTCACATGCAGATTGATTTCGCTTTTTAGACGTCTTCATCCGCTGCACATACGGATCTAGCTATTTCATATGTTCTCAGAGACTTCGCACATAGCGTCAAAAAATAGAAATACAGCGGGAATCGCCAAAAAAACGGCGATTCCCGCTGTATTTCTATTGAAAAATCCTCCTTCGTGCACACTGTTGATCTCGTTTCCTGTATCTAAAGAGGTGTTTGTGTTTGAAATTATATCCAAAAATTGAAGACAGAGGCGTAGCGGTTAAATTGATGAACATAAAAAATCCCCGCCAGTCCTAGGGAATGGCGGGAAGCTCTGGTGATCCATCCGCGATTCGAACGCGGGACACCCTGCTTAAAAGGCAGGTGCTCTGCCGACTGAGCTAATGGATCATGTCTGGCTGGGATGGCTGGATTTGAACCAGCGAATGCGGGAGTCAAAGTCCCGTGCCTTACCGCTTGGCTACACCCCAAAATCAAGAAGGCATAAACGCTTGCTTGCTTGTCCGGAATGTCGCATGTATCAATGCTTTTTAGGGAGCAAGTTCCATCCGGTAAGGGGAGAATTTTAATGGGGTGGATAATCGGGTTCGAACCGACGGCCTCCAGAGCCACAATCTGGCGCTCTAACCAACTGAGCTATACCCACCATGATGAAACTGGCACGCCTGAAGGGATTCGAACCCCTGGCCCACTGCTTAGAAGGCAGTTGCTCNNTCTATCCTACTGAGCTACAGGCGCATATCATGGAGCGGGTGATGGGAATCGAACCCACGTAACCAGCTTGGAAGGCTGGAATTCTACCATTGAACTACACCCGCGCAATATTATGACAGCTTAAAAAGTGTACCATAGTCTGCTCCGCTTTGTCAAGAAAAAATCTCTTGAAAGATGTAAGACCCGGTTTCCCGCAAGACCCCGGACCGGCGGAGCGCCGGGCCCGGGGGTGTGATCAGCCTTTTTGTTCTTGCGGCGTCAGATGGACGAAATGGAAAGCGCATGGTCGGCGACCGAAAGATGAAAACCCATGACCGGATGCTCATAGCTTTGGATAATAATGGACGCGATTTTGTCCTCAATCTCTTTTTGGATCACCCGGCGCAGATTCCTCGCGCCGTATTTTAAGGAATAGGATCTTTCGGTAAGGAAAGCGAGCAGCTCGTCGTCGTAGGTGAGGCGGATGTTGTGCTCCTTTAAGGCGTCGCTCAGGTCGGAAAGCATGATCGCGGCAATTTTCTCAAAGTCGTCCTCCTTAAGCTGGTGGAACGACACAATCTCATCGATGCGGTTTATGAACTCGGGGCGCATGACGTCGGAAAGCGCCTTCAAGGCTTTTTCCCTGCCCTGTTCGCTGACGGTGCGCCCGAAGCCCACCGAGCCGTCACGGCGGTCGCTTCCCGCGTTTGAGGTCATGATAACGACGGTGTTTTCAAAGCTGACCTGACGTCCGTGCGCGTCGGTGACGCGCCCGTCGTCGAGAATCTGCAGAAGGACGTTTAAGACATCGGGGTGCGCCTTTTCGATTTCGTCGAACAGGATGATGGAATACGGCCTCCGGCGGATTTTTTCCGTCAGCTGGCCCGCTTCGTCATAGCCGACATAGCCCGGAGGCGCGCCGATTAAGCGCGACACCGAATGCTTTTCCATAAATTCCGACATGTCAAGGCGGATAAGCGCTTCGGGAGTGTCGAAGAGGTCGGTCGCAAGCTGCTTTACAAGCTCTGTTTTGCCCACGCCGGTCGGACCGACAAAAATGAAGGATACCGGCTTGCGCTTGGGGGAGATGCCCGCGCGGTTTCTCCGGATTGCGGCGCCCACCGCCGCGATCGCCTCGTCCTGCCCGATTATGCGGGATTTAAGCCTCGTTTCAAGGCCGGAGAGGCGGGAGAATTCCTCCTCGCAGACGCGGCTTGCGGGAATTTTCGTCCAAAGCTCGATGACTCTCGCGAGATCTTCCGTCGTAAGCTTCGGAGGGCCTTCCGTCTGCAGCTTCGAAAGCTTGTCGGAAAGCTGCATTTCCCGGCTTTTCAGGTAGGCCATTCGCTGGTATGTGCCGGTATCGCCGATTTTATTCATTAGGTCGTCGTGCTCGCCCCGGATCGAGGAGATATCCTTTTTAAGCTGTTCAACCTTGGCAATGGACGGATTCCTCAGATTGATGTCGGAGCACGCCTCGTCGATCAGGTCGATCGCCTTGTCGGGCAGAAACCGGTCGGTGATATAGCGCTCCGACAATAGTACCGCCTGCCTTGCCGCCTCGTCGGGGATGACGACGCCGTGGTGGCGTTCGTAATATTTGCGGATTCCTTTGATAATCTCTATGGTCGCGTCTATGGAGGGCTCGTTGATGGTGACCGGCTGGAAGCGCCGCTCAAGAGCCGAGTCCTTCTCGATATGTTTGCGGTATTCGGCAAAGGTCGTCGCGCCGATGACCTGGATTTCACCCCGGGAAAGCGCCGGCTTTAAGATGTTCGCGGCGTTCATCGAGCCCTCGGCGTCGCCCGCGCCGACTAAGTTGTGCACCTCGTCGATCACGAGGATGATGTTTCCGAGCTTTTTCACCTCGTCGATCAGGCCCTTCATCCTGCTTTCAAACTGCCCGCGAAACTGCGTCCCCGCCACAAGCGAAGTCAGGTCCAGAAGGTAGACCTCCTTGTCGCGGAGCTTATACGGAACCTCGCCGACGGCGATTTTCTGCGCGAGCCCCTCTGCGACCGCAGTCTTCCCGACACCCGGCTCGCCGATCAGACACGGATTGTTTTTCTGGCGGCGGTTTAGGATCTGGATCACACGGTTCGTTTCCTGCTCGCGGCCAATCACGGGATCGAGCAGGCCGTTTTGGGCGCGCTCGGTCAGGTTGATCGCGTAATTTTCAAGGTATTTGCGCTTTTCATCCCTTTTTTCGGGTTTCGGCTTCTGATACCCCGGACCGCGGCTTTTTTCCTCGCCTCCGTCGGGTTTCATTTCTCCGAAAAATTTATTTAAGAAAGGCAGCGTGGCCGTGTTTGACTGGTTGTCGTCCGGATCGGAATCGTTCAGATTTTCAAAGCCTCCGGCCGCTTCAAGCATTTCGTTTGAAACCATATCAAGGTCGTCGTCCGATATTCCGAGCTTCTGCATAATATCGTCGACCGGCTTTAAACCAAGCTCCCTGGCGCATTTTAAGCAAATCCCCTCGTTGACAGTTTTTCCGTTTTCGAGTTTTGTGAGAAAAATTACAGCGATATTTTTTTTGCAGCGTGAGCAGATTGGCATTTGCATAGAAAATTCCGTTTCTCCGCGCGTTTATTATAGATTCCGTTTAAAGCGTCTGCCTTTTCGCGCGGGAAGGGGCAGAGGCCGTTTTATAAAACCGCCCCCTCAAAGCTCCGTTGCTGTGCGTGCGGCTTTATGGTTTTAAAATCGGGGCAGAAATGATGTGCCCGGATTATTTAATCCTGAGATCGGGTTTTCCCGGCCGCGATTTTTACCGCGCTTAAATAATATGTTGCGAAGGCGGTAAGCCCAAAGAGAAGGGCCAGGAGGAAAAGGCTTATTTTTAAGGGATACGGAACACTGTCAAACAATATCAGCACGGCGATCGCAATATAAAAAGTGATCGTCGCCATTTTCCCGATGATATTTGAGGAAGGCACATCTTTTAATCTTCTGAAAAAGACCGCGCCGGAAACCACCTGGATGATTTCCTTCACGAAATAAATAACCGTGATCCACCAGGGCAGCATATTCCGGACCGACGCGCATGTCAGAGCGGAAAGGATCATCAGCTTATCCGCGAGAGGATCAAGAATCCGGCCCAGACGCGTGATGAGATGGTATTTTCGCGCGATCATACCGTCGAGGATATCGGTAAAACCGGCAAACAGAAAAATAAAAACGGCAACGGAATAAGCCCGGGCACCGCCCGACAAAAAAACGGCGATATAGACGGGGACAAGCAATATCCTAAGCAGCGACAGCGCGTTTGGAATGTTCATTTACTCACTTCCTGAAAGCAGAGACGTATTCATAATGGAAGGCGAAAGGGAAAGAAAATTTATGTTTGCAAGCCGGGAAGCCAGAAACGTGTGTGAAACGACGTCGGGCGAGAAGAGCGAACCGCTCTGAAACAAAGCGGGAACGGCGCTTCCCGCGAACTGGAAAAAGAGGCTTACCCAGAGGCATCCGATCAGAATCCCGAAAAAGAAACCGAAAAACCGGTCGATAAAACGGGGCACAATAAAATGGATCAGACCGGAAAGCCAGTTTAGCAAAAAACCGGTGACTATAAGTATTATAACAAAAGTCAGTAAAAATACCACAATATATGCGATGTTGTCTGAAACAATGCGGGATGCGGCGGAAAGAAGCGTTTCCCCCGCCTCCGGCGGCGCGCTCAAAAATTTCTGTGCCATACTGTCCGCCATAAGGTGCGGCAGCCCCGCCTTTTGGGCAAGCTCCGACAAAGCCGCCGCCGTTTGCGCGGCGCCGGCCTGAAAGGCCTGCACTCCGTCCGAAACCGAGGAAAATACGTTTTCGGTCAGACCTTCGGAAATCGCGGCAAACTTTTTTTGGACGCCGTCGAAAAGGAAAAGAAGCGAAACGACGGGCGAAAGAAGATTTGCCGTGAGAAACGCGCCGACACAGGCGATAAAAAGACGTATCAGGCGGAACAGGGATCGGATCAGCCCCACCCTGGAGCCAATCCAGGACGACAAGAGCAAAAACGCGATTAAGACCGCGTCAAGCATAACACTTTTTCCCATAACACACCTCGCAATATGTAAAATCCGGATATCCCTTATAAAAGGCTAGCCCGGCGGGGATAGTTCGATCCGGTTGTTGAAAATCAGAAACGCGCCTCCGTCGTCGCGCATATAGATTTCCTTTGCGCCGCGCGCGGTCTCGGGAGCCTTCAAATCGCCGAGATCGCGATCAAAGTAATATGCCTTGTCGGTCGTTAAAACGGCGTAGCAGCGCCCCTTTGCGGAAATGCTCTGCATCTCGCCGCCGATCACTCTGTCGGCTGACGTCTTGCCGTTTTTATCAAGCAGCAGGAGCCGGATCGACTGGTTTACTTCGCCGGAGTCGAGCGCCAAAAGCGCGCCCCGGTCGTCGGGGAAAACGAAGCCTGAAAGCGTGCCCTCGTCGTAGGAGACGGAATTTACGAGACCGTCGGGGATATCGTAGACCGACGCTTTCGTATTGGTTATCACAACAATCCGGCTGTCTGAAAGAAAGCGGACCGCCAGTATCGATTCACCGTCCTGAGGAAACTCGCAGACCGGGGTCTCCTTTGTCGTGTCGAAAACAATAATCTTCGAATTGATGTCGATCCCTTCTCCGGAGAACACGGCGGCGGCCATTTTCTTGCCGGAGGTGGAGACCGAAGCCGCCGATACAAAATATTCGGAGGTCTGCCACAAATAGACCTCTTTTTGATGGCTGTCGAACACCGTGACCGCGGCGCGATACCCGTTTTCATCGGTGACGACGCAAAAAGCCCCGTTTTTGCCCATGGACGCCGCAATGATCGGGGAGTCCATCGTCTTTTTAAAGAACACCTCGAACGTGTTTGCGACGCAAAGCGAGCCCGATCCGCGGTCATAGCAGAGAATCAGGGCATCGGACGACGATATGGCGGGCTTTGTATATCCTAGCTGGATTTCCATGTCCGTTTTTCCCGCCGCATTGATATACTTGACGGTGTCGCGGTTTAAGACCGCGATGCCGCCGCCGACCACGGCATAGCGGTTTAGGATGCCGGAATCGAGCTCCATGGCATCCAAAGCGCCGTCGCCCGACGCGCCGAGGTTTAAGTAGGAGGTAATCCGTTTTAAATTATTCATATTCAGGTCGCCCCGGTAGATATAAGCGGAAAAGAAGAGCGAAAGTACAAAAAGGAACAATATGCCGCGTTTTAAGTGGCTTACGACGGAAAGTCTGCGGTCGGCGGTAAACGGAATGATCTTTCCGCCGCCGGTTTTTTCAGACGCCGCTGACATGGGTGACCTCCTTCCCATACCAAAGCCTTGAAAGATACAGTCCTCCCGGGGGCAGAGTCGGCCCCGCGAGGCTCCGGTCTTTGCTTTTTAATATCACGGGGATATCTTCCGGGAAAATGGTGCCGGCGCCGGTACAAAGAAGGGTGCCGGCGATGGCCCGCGCCATGTTGTACAAAAAACCGTCGGCCGAGATGGATATGGAGATCAGCCCGTTTGTAAGCCGTTCGACCTTACACCAGTCTATTGTGCGGACGGTGCTTTTGACAATGGTTCCCTGGGAACGCATGGCTGAAAAATCATGTGTCCCCTCGAATTCCTTCGCAGCCTCGCACATCCTGTCAAGCGTGAGCGCCGCCGGGTATTGGTAGGCGCGGTTTTTGTAAAACGGGTTTCGGATTTTTGAGGGATGAATCAGATAGGTATATTCCTTTTTCCGGCACGAAAACGTCGCGTGGAACGAGTCGGGCACCAGGGATGCGAAGGACACCGAAATGTCGTCCGGCAACAGGGCGTTTATCGCGAGCGGCAGCTTGTCCGGAGGGATCGACGTCGGGGAACGGAAATTCGCGACATAAATCTTCGCGTGGACGCCGGCGTCGGTCCGGCCGCAGCCGGTCAGGGACACCTCTTCGCCGGTGAGCCTCACGAGCACCGCGCTCAATGTATCCGATACGGTCACGGCATTTTTTTGAGACTGCCAGCCGTGATAATTTGTTCCGTTGTAGGAAAGGGTAAGGGCAATGTTTTTCATCGGATCCATCTTCCCGGAGCAATCACTGATATTAAAAACAGAAGGCTTATCATGAGCGCCGCATAATCCGCTCGGACGAACCGAAGCTCTTTTAGGCGCGTGCGGCCCTCGCCGCCCCTGTAGAGCCTGCACTCCATCGCGACGGCGAGCTCGTCGGCGCGCCGGAACGCGGATACAAACAGCGGAATGAGGATCGGCACGAGCGATTTTGCCCGCCGCATCAGGTTCCCGCTTTCGAAATCGGCGCCCCTTGCCTTTTGGGCATTCATGATCTTCTCGGTTTCCTCGATCAAAGTCGGGATAAACCGGAGGGCGATTGTCATCATCATCGAGAGCTCGTGCACGGGGACCTTCAGCCGCTTCAGCGGGTTTAAGAGCGTTTCGATGCCGTCGGTCAGCATAATGGGGGAGGTCGTATAGGTCAGAAGGGACGTGCCGGTAATGAGGAGAATGATGCGCAAGACCATGAAAAAGGCGAGGACCAGCCCCTCGTAGGTCACATTCAGGAAATAGAACGTAAACAGGATGCGGCCCGGCGTGTAAAGGGCGTTTAAGACCGCCGTAAAGATAATGATGAACAAAAGCGGCTTTAAGCCCTTGAGCATGAGCCGCAGCCGCACCTTTGATATCGCGGTGGCGGCGACCAGCCATAAAACGGCGAAGCCGTAGGACACAGGGCCCTCCGCCATAAACAGCGCGACGATGTATAAAAAGGTGACGATCAGCTTCGTTCTGGGATCCAGCTTGTGGATTAAGGTGTCGCCGGGGAAATACTGGCCGATTGTGATATCCTTAAGCATCAGTCGCGCCTCCCTTTGAGCGCCACAAGCTGCGCTATCGCCTGCTCCACCGTGTAAACGGAGGTGTCGACGGGCACGCCGAGCTCCTTTAAGCGAAGGAAGACCCGCGTGACCTGGGGCACCGCGAGCCCGGCCTGCTTAAGAAGCAGCGGCTCGGAGAACACCTGGCGGGGCGTGCCGTCGAGCAGGATTTCCCCGCGGTTTAACACGATGATGCGCGACACGGTCGACGCGATGTCCTCCATGCTGTGCGTAACAAGCAGGATGGTCGCGCCGCGTTTTTTGTGGTATTCGGAAATATGCGAGAGGATTTCGTCCCGGCCCCTCGGGTCGAGGCCCGCCGTCGGCTCGTCCAGAATCAGGATTTCGGGGCGCATCGCGATGACGCCCGCGATCGCGACGCGGCGCTTTTGCCCGCCGGACAGATCGAACGGAGACTGCGTCAGCACCTCGTGTCCTAAACCGACAAACTCGACCGCCTCCAGCACTCGCTCCTCGGTCTCGGATTCGTTAAGCCCCATGTTTTTCGGGCCGAACGCGATGTCGAGAAAAACGGTTTCTTCAAAAAGCTGGTGCTCCGGGTACTGAAAAACCATCCCGGCCTTGAAACGCACCTTCTTGATTTCGCGGGGATTTTGCCAGATGTCCTCCCCGTCGATAAAAACGGACCCCGAGCTCGGCCTGATCAGGCCGTTTAAATGCTGGATCAGGGTGGATTTGCCCGAGCCCGTGTGGCCCATGATGCCGACAAACTCGCCTTTTTCCACCGCGAAGGATATGTCTGAAAGCGCCGTCTGCTCAAACGGGGTGCCGACGCTGTAGATTTGTGTTAAGTTTTTGACCTCAATGATGTTCGGCAAAGTTTAAGCCTCCAGAAATCGAAGCAGGGATTCGGCGCATTCCGAAACGCTCAGCGCGTCGGACGAGACGTCATATCCCTTTTTGCGCAGTCCGTAAAGCAGCTCCACCGTCTGCGGCACCGAAAGGCCGGCGCAGATCATGGTATCCACCTTTGAAAAAACCTCCCTCGGCGTGCCGTCCAGAAGCAGGGACCCGTCTGAAAGGACAATGACCCGGTCGGCCTCGACCGCCTCGCTCATGTTGTGGGTGATGAGGACGATCGTGATATTGTGTTTTTTATTAAGCTCCCGGATCGTGAGCATGATCTCCTCGCGGCCCTTGGGGTCGAGCATCGCGGTCGGCTCGTCGAGGATGATGCATCTGGGACGCATCGCGATGACGCCCGCGATCGCCACCCGCTGCTTCTGCCCGCCGGACAGATGATGGGGGGCGCGGAGCTTGAAATCCTGCATGCCGACGGAAGAAAGCGCCTCGTCGACGCGCCGGCGGATTTCGTCGGAGGGGAGCCCCATGTTTTCCGGGGCGAAGGCGACATCCTCCTCGACGACCGTCGCGACGATCTGGTTATCCGGGTTCTGGAACACCATGCCGGCTGTGCGCCGGATTTCGTAAAGAAGATTTTTGTCCCTCGTGTCCATCCCCGCGACGTAGGCGGCGCCGCCCGACGGCAGCAATATGGCGTTTAAGTGTTTTGCAAAGGTCGACTTGCCGGAGCCGTTGTGCCCCAGCACGGCCACGAACTGCCCCTCCGGGATCGCAATCGAAAGATCATTCAGGGCGAGCACCGTCGCCGGCGACTGATAGGAAAAACTCAAATGATCGGTTTTGATGATGTCAGGCATTTGATTTTATCGTCCTTTAATACATTGTCCGCCGCCGGTGGTGCTTCCTTGGGGTGATCTCCCGGGGTCCCCAACAAACTATGTTTGTTGGGGTGTTTTCTCGGGGTCCCCGACGAACTTTGTTCGTTGGGGTGTCTTCTCGGGGTCCCCAAGCGATCCTGATCGCTTGGGGTAGCTTAAAAGATCCACCGCGCGGCGCTGCCGCAGGGGAGGACAAGGCCGGTCGATAGGACCTTGAGCCCGAGCTCGGAGCAGTCGGTCTTTCCGCCGAGCCTCTGTTTTATAACCGAGCTTAAAAGATAATCCATGACGGACGGGGAGAGCCCCGCCGTATAGGAGCTGACCAGTACAAAAAGCGGGTTTTCCGACAAGACCGCGGAAACGAGCTCCAGAAAAGAGGAAATGTCGTCCTCAAGCTTCCAGATCTCGCCCGAAGGGCCGCGCCCGTAAGAAGGAGGGTCCATGATGACCGCGTCGTACCGATGGCCGCGCCGGATTTCCCGCTCCAGGAATTTGCGGCAGTCGTCGACAATCCACCGGATCGGCTTTTTATCGAGGGACGACGCCTTCGCGTTTTCCCTCGCCCACTGCACCATCCCCTTCGCCGCGTCGACGTGGCAGACGGAGGCGCCGGCCGCGGCGGCGGCCAGGGTCGCCCCGCCCGTATAGGCAAATAGATTGAGCACGCTTATTTGCCTTTTGGAGTTTCGGATGATTTCGGTGACGAAATCCCAGTTTACGGCCTGCTCGGGAAAGATGCCGGTATGTTTAAAGCTCATCGGCTTTACATTAAAAACAAGGTCCCGGTACCGAATCCGCCACTCCTTCGGCAGTGTGCGGACCTCCCAGCTCCCTCCGCCGTCGCTCGAGCGGTTGTATCTCGCGTTCGGGGAGTTCCAGGCCTTATGGCCGGATTTTCTCCAGATTGCCTGCGGGTCCGGGCGGACAAGGATATAGTCTCCCCAACGCTCGAGGCGCTCTCCGCCCCCGCAATCCAAAAGCTCATATTCGGTCCACTTATTCGCAGTCCACATACGGTATCTCCTTTTGGCGCTCGGCCGGAGCCGCGCCAACCTTCTCTTCAAACAGATAAATATCCCGCCCCAGGTAAAAGCTCAGCATAAAAAGCATCAGGGCGCTTAATGCGAAAACCGAGAGGGGGACCGTCCACGATCCGGTCAGGTCGAACATCGCCCCGAAGAGCCAGGGCCCCGCCGAGGCGAACAGGTATCCCAGAGACTGCGCCATGCCGGAAAGCCGGGCGGTATCCGAGGCGCTTTTCGTGCGCTTGCCGAGAATAATCAGCATAAAGCTGAAACACCCGCCCATACCGATGCCGAACAGGGAAAGGGAAACAAAAACCGCAAACAGGCTTTGCGGGAAAAACAGCAGTCCGGCGGAGCCTAAAAAATAAGACAGGCTGACGGCCGCGCTGATGATTCTCTGATCCTTTGTCCGGTCGACGGATATAGGGACGATGCAGCTGCCCAGGATGCAGACAAGCTGCAGATAAAGAACCAGATAGCCCGCCGTTTCGGCACTGAGACGATATGACTGGAAAATCGCGGGAAGCCAGGCAGAGGCGCAGAAAAAAATCAAGGACTGAAGACCCGAGTAGCCGGTCACAGCCCACGCAAGCGGGCTTTTAAGCAGCGGGCCGAAGCGGGTGGGGGACGTCTTAGCGCCGTTTCTTTTTTTCAGCCGGGCAAGATGTCCCTTAAGCTGCGGCACCCAGAAAAGGACGGCGAGCACGGAAAGAAGGCTCCAAGAGGCAAGCGAGCCCTTCCAGCCGAGCCCGGTCTTTACGGCGAGCGGGACGCTGATACCCGCTCCGATGCCCGAGGAAACGTACATCACCGCGCAGTAAATGCCGACAATGAGCCCGGCGCAGTCGGAGAATTTCGACTTGATGATGCCGGGCATGAGCACGTTTGCGCACGAGATTCCCATTCCGACCATCGCCGTGCCCAGAAACAGGCCGAAAACCCCGAGCAATGAACCGACCAGGACACCGGCGAAGGTCAGCAAAAAGCCGAGGAGCATCGTAAGCTCCGTCCCGATTTTGCCGTTTAAAAGGGTGACTAAGGGGGAGCAGACGGAAAAGGCGACGACGGGCAGGGTTGTCAGCATGCCGCAAAGCGCGGAAGAAAGCCCGTAGTCGGCCTGAATCATCGTGATGAGCGACCCGACGGAGGATATGGGAGCGCGCAGATTCAGTGTGATTACTACAATGGAAACAACAAGAAAAAGCCGCTTTTTTTCCGACACACTCTATAACCCCTTTGGTTCTTTTCACGCGGTGGCTGCAATATCATTCTATTGTACATGAATCAAATAACATCGTCAACTATTTGATAATAAGCCCCCGAAAACAAATGATAAGGTGCTTTCAGGTTCAAAAATACCGCTTTTTGAGAAAACGCGGAAGGGGCGTTTGGGAAAAAGCGGCTTTGAACGATGCTCATTTGATATTATATAGCAAAATCTTTGCAAATGTGGTAATATAATGCTGTATGCAAAGATGCAAATTTTGGGAGGATATCAAGCTTGATATTAATGAAGTACGTGTTGCTCGCTTTAACGGCAACCGCAGCACATGCGCAATATGGCCATTCCTTTTTATGGTCGTTTTGTAGCGTTAAGTTATGCGAAAGGAATGGTCATAAATTATGTCTGTCTGGTTTTGCGCGCTTTTAGGTGTTGTTCAGGGGCTTACGGAATTTCTTCCCGTTTCAAGCTCGGGACATCTTGTGATTTTTCAGTCCCTTCTCTCGCAGGCCGGGCAGACGGGAGGCTGGATGTTTTTCGACCTGATGCTCCACCTGGGCACCGTGCTTGCCGTGATAATCGCGTTCTGGAGCGACATTGCCGCGCTCTTCAGGGCATTCATTGAAATGGTTCTTGATCGCTTCCGCATCCGGAACATCCCGGAGCGCCGGTTTATCGTCATGATCCTTTTATCGATGATCCCGCTTTTCTTCGTGCTTCCGTTTACCGATAAAATCGACGAATTGTTTTCGTCGCCGGCCGCCGTGGGCCCCGCTCTGCTTTTTACGGCCCTTTTGCTGCTTTTAAGCGACAGGGCGTCCGGCGGGAGCCTTACCGAAAGGAACGCCGGGTTTAAAAGCGCCGTTTTGGTCGGGATCATGCAGGTTATCGCGGTACTCCCCGGCGTGTCGCGCTCCGGCGCGACCATCGCGGGCGGAACGTTCAACCGTTATTCAAAGGACTTCGCGGTGCGGTTTTCCTTTATTATGTCCCTTCCCGTCATCATCGGCGCAAATATCCTTACGCTGCCGGAGGCGATCGCAAACGCCGGGGATGCGGGACAGCTCCCCTTTTATCTGGTCGGCATTGCCGCGGCATGCCTGTCCGGCCTCGCCGCAATTAAAACCGTCCGCGTTTTAATCCGGAAAAAAGGGCTCTGGCCGTTCGCCGTCTATTGCATCGTCGTGGGCGCCGGAGTCATCCTGTTCCAGGTCTTATAATATTTTGATATTCCCGATATTCAGGTGGTGATTTTTTGCCTAACGTTGAAAAAAAAGGAAGTGCAAAGCCGACGGGCACAGCGAATAAAACGAAAAAACGAACGTCTAAGCGGAGAAGCTCCGCGAAAAAAACAAGGGTCCGCCGCTACATATGGGGAATCTGCTATCTGTTTTTGTCCCTGATCGCCGCCCTTACCTTAATTAAAGGTGAAGGCTTCCTGTTCGGCGCCTGCTACCGCATTATGGGAAGCATCATGGGCACGGGAGCGTGCGTGCTTCCCCTCGCGCTTTTCGCCGCGTCGGTTCTTTTGTTTATCAAACGGCGCGGCAAGGTCGTCCTGCGCGTGTCTTCTCTGATCGCGATCCCGTTTTTGTTCGGCGCGATGCTCCATGTGTACAGCGACCGAAACGAATACATGCTTTCGGTGGAAAGTATTCTGACCCTTATCCGCAGCGGGCGGGAGTTTAAAAGCGGAGGCCTTGTTTCGGGCGCTGCCGGCATCCTGATGAGGGATGTTTTCACCTCGGTCGGGGCGTTTGTCATTTTGCTCCTTGCTTTGCTGTTCGCGCTGATGTACGCGTTTCGCGTGACGCCGATGACGATTTACCGCGCAATAAAGCCGAGGTTCTACGAGGAGTATACCGAGGAAGAGGACGAGGAGGAGCCGCTTCAGCTTAAGGAGCTGCCCGTCTTCTCAAAAACGAATAAAAAACGCGTGATCGACATCCCGATAGACGATGTGATGGCGCCGTCCCCGCCGGAGGAGAAGGTCGTTTTGCGCCCGCCGGGCGTGAAGACGCCGGCCGAGGTGCTGCGGGAGAAGGAACCGGAAGAAAAAAGCGCGCTCGCCGCTGTCATGCCGTCTCTGCCGCCCGAGCCGGTCCCGAAAGCCGCGTCGAAGGAGGAGATCGCGAAAAGCACGCAGATCGTTGCCCAGGAGATTTCGGGTTCGGGGAACGAGCAGAAAAAGCTTTACGGGTATCCGCCCATAACGCTCTTAAGTGCGAACAGGGGAATAAAGCAAGGCTCCCAGGCAGAAATCCGCGAAAATTCCGAGCGGCTGATCGATACGCTTCAAAGCTTCGGAATCGAGGCGAACATCATCAATATCACGCGCGGCCCGACGGTGACAAGATACGAGATTCAGGTCACCCGCGGGACAAAATTTTCGCGCATCACGACGCTCTCCGACGACATCGCCTTGTCGCTCGGTGCGGTAAGCGTGCGGATTGCCCCGATCCCGGACAAAATGGCGGTCGGCATCGAGGTGCCGAACCAGATCGTCCAGACGGTGTATATCCGCGATGTCATCGCCTCCGAGGCCTTCTCGAAAAGCCGCAGCCGGCTCACCTTCGCGGTCGGGCGCGACATTACGGGTACCTGCGTTGTCGGCGATATCGCGGAGATGCCGCACATGCTGATCGCGGGCACGACCGGCTCGGGAAAGTCGGTCTGCATCAATTCGCTGCTCATCAGCCTTTTGTACAAGGCGTCGCCCGAGGAAGTCCGGCTTATTATGATCGATCCTAAAATGATCGAGCTCGGCATATATAATGGAATACCCCATCTTTTGATCCCGGTTGTGACCGACCCGAAAAAGGCGGCCGGCGCCTTAAACTGGGCAGTGACGGAAATGATGCGCCGCTATAAGCTCTTTTCGGAGCTGAATGTCCGGGATCTGCCGTCGTACAACGAGGCGGCCTTAAAGCTGCCGGCGATTGAGGGAGAGGAAAAGCGGGAAGCGCTGCCGCAGATCGTCATCGTGATCGACGAGCTTGCCGATCTGATGTTTGTCGCGGCACATGACGTGGAAAACGCGATCTGCCGGATTGCGCAGATGGCGCGCGCCGCGGGTATGCATCTTGTAATCGCGACCCAGCGCCCGTCCGCCGACGTGATCACGGGCATCATGAAGGCCAACATCCCGTCCAGAATCGCTTTTGCTGTCGCCTCCCAGATCGAGTCGAGGATCATTCTCGATTCGGTCGGCGCGGAAAAGCTGATCGGCAGGGGCGACATGCTGTATAATCCGCTCGGGGCGGGGAAACCTGTTCGCGTGCAGGGCTGCTTTATCACGTCGCAGGAAATCGAATCGGTGATTGAATACATCAAAAAGACCGGCCAGCCGGACTATTCGGAGGAAGTGCTCCAGCATATCGAGCGCGAAACGGGCGAAGGGGGCGGCACGTCGGGCGGCGACGGCGAAGACATGGACGCGGACGATCTTTTGCCCGACGCGATCGGGGTCGTCGTCGAAACCGGCCAGGCGTCGGTCTCCATGCTCCAGCGGCGCTTAAAGCTCGGCTATTCCCGCGCGGCCCGGCTCGTCGACCAGATGGAGGAGCGGGGAATCGTCGGACCGTTCGAGGGCTCTAAGCCCCGGCAGGTGCTGATCACGAAAGAGGAATGGCAGGAAATGGTGCTCAGGCAGAGATATTGATAAGGAGGACATCGCGATGTTTCAGGAAATCGGCATGGCGGAGCTTGAGGGCAAAATCAAAGTTTTCTCTATGTACAAGGACGGCTGGTCGCTGATCACGGCCGGCGATGAAAAGAAAATCAACACGATGACGGCGAGCTGGGGCGGCCTGGGCGTCCTGTGGAATTTAAACGTCGCCACGGTTTACGTGCGGCCGAGCCGGTACACGCTGAGCTTTATCGACCGGCAGGATTCGTTCACCGTCTCGTTTTACGGGCAGAACTACCGTAAAGAGCTCGGGGTATTGGGCTCGAAATCGGGCCGCGACTGCGACAAGATCAAGGAAGTCGGCTTTACGCCGGTATTCTTGGACAACGCGCCGGCGTTTTCACAGGCGGAGCTTGTGCTCGTCTGCAAAAAGCTTTACCGGCAGCAAATGGACCTTGGGCTTATGTCCGATCCCGAATTCGGGAAGAAGAACTATCCCGCGGGCGACGTTCATATCCTGTTTATCGGGGAAATCCAAAAAGCGTTTATAAAGAAATAATATCTGCCGCGCGGGAAAGACCTCCCGCGCGGCTTTGATGCCACAGGTTTGGAGTGTTTATGACGCCTAGCGAACGATTCGAGTTTTTGCCGGTTTCAAAAGAGGATATGGAGGAGCGCGGCTGGTACTATTACGATTTTCTGCTTGTGACCGGCGACGCGTATGTCGACCATCCGTCGTTCGGGTGCGCGGTTATCGCTCGCGTCCTTGAAGCGGAGGGATATAGGGTCGCGGTCCTCGCGCAGCCCGATTACCGTTCAAAGGAAGCGTTTTTGAAAATGGGGCGTCCGCGGTATGGGGCGATGATCACCGCCGGCAACATCGACTCGATGGTCGCGCACTATACGGCGGCGAAAAAAAGACGGTCGGCCGACGAGTACACGGCGGGCGGAAAGAGCGGAAAGCGGCCCGACCGCGCGTCCATTGTCTATGCAAACCGCGTCAGGGAGGCGTTTTCCGGCCTGCCGGTCATTTTAGGCGGCCTGGAGGCGTCGCTGCGGCGGTTCTCGCATTACGACTACTGGGACGACGCGGTCAGGCGGCCGCTGCTCTTCGATTCGAAAGCCGATCTTCTTATTTACGGTATGGGGGAGCATCCGGTAAAGGAAATCGCCTCAAGGCTTAAAAAAGGCGAAGCGGTTTCCGACATACGCGACGTCAGGGGCAGCTGCTTCCTTGCGGACGAGCCTTCCGCGTGCCCATATCCCTCCTATGTGTTGTGCGACGCTTTTGAAACGGTGTCGGAGGACAAGCGGGCCTATGCCGAGAGCGCGATGCTCCAATACGAGGAGCAGGACTTCAAAACGGGGAAGGCGGTCGTTCAGAAATGCGGGGACAAATACCTGATCCAAAATCCTCCCGCAAGGCCGCTTTCGGGCGCGGACCTGGATCGTGTATACGCTCTGCCCTTTACACGTTCATACCACCCGTCCTACGAGGGGGAGGGCGGCGTGCCTGCGCTTTCGGAGGTGGAATTTTCGATCATCCACAACCGCGGCTGCTTCGGCGCCTGCAACTTCTGCTCCCTTGCGTTTCACCAGGGGCGGTATGTGACCTCCAGGAGCCATGAGTCGGTGCTTCGGGAGGCGGAGGCGTTTGGGGACAACCCCCGCTTTAAGGGGTATATCCACGATGTCGGCGGTCCGACGGCCAATTTCCGCCATCCGGCCTGCAAAAAGCAGGAAAAGGCCGGAGTGTGTAAGAACAGACAGTGCCTGTTCCCGGAGCCCTGCGGAAATCTCGACGCGTCCCACTCCGATTATCTCGCGCTTTTGCGGGAGCTAAAGGGCCTCCCGCACGTGAAAAAGGTGTTCATCCGCTCGGGGATCCGGTATGACTACCTGCTTTGCGACAAGGACGGCGAATTTTTTTCCGAGCTTGTGCGCGACCACGTGAGCGGACAGCTGAAGGTGGCGCCTGAGCACAAAAGCGAAAGGGTGCTCTATTATATGGGGAAGCCCTCGTTTGAGGTCTACGAGCGGTTTCTCACGCGCTACGGGAAGCTAAACCAGAGGTATGGGAAAGAACAATATGTTGTCCCGTATCTCATGTCCTCCCATCCGGGAAGCACGCTTGAGGACGCGATCGAGCTGGCCCTGTACTTAAAGCGCGGCGGGCACATGCCCGAGCAGGTGCAGGATTTTTACCCCACGCCCGGGACGCTTTCGACCGCAATGTATCACACGGGCCTCGACCCGCGCACGATGAAGCCGGTATATGTCCCGAAAACGCCTCTTGAGAAAGCAATGCAGCGCGCGCTTTTGCAGTGGGGCAAAAAGGAGAACCGGGCGCTTGTGATAAGGGCGCTTCATGAGGCTGGCAGGGAGGACCTGATCGGGTTTTCAAAGGACTGCCTGATCCGGCCGCAAAGTCCAAAGCCGCGCGGCGCGCGATTCAATAAAGAGGTAAAGCGAAAAACGGGGCGGAGAAAAGGATAAGGAAATCATGGACTGGACAAAATTAAGCGTATACACAACGACGGAGGGTATCGACGCCGTGACGGGCGTGATGCTTCTCTGTGGCGCGACCGGCTTTGAAATCGAGGACGCGAAGGACTTTCAGGAGTTTATCGATCATTCCGGCGCGAGATTTGACTATATAGACGGACGGTTAAGCGGCCTTCTTAACCGGGAAACCTGCGTAATCTGCTATCTTGCGCAAAACGAACAGGGAGACAAACAGGAGGACGCGATCAGAAGCGGGCTTGCCCGTCTGAAAGAATCGGACGAAGCCCGTTTAATGGGGCGCCTTGCGGTGCAGACCTCGGTCGTGCGCGAGGAGGACTGGGCGGACGGGTGGAAGCAATATTTCAAGCCCTTCCCGCTCGGAAAAAGGCTTCTTATCAAGCCCTCCTGGGAAAAGTGCGAAAATCCGGACGGGCGGGCCGTCCTTGAAATCGACCCCGGTTCGTCCTTCGGCACGGGGCAGCATGAGACGACGAGGCTTTGCCTTCTGATGCTCGACGAAATCGTCCGGGGCGGCGAAAAGGTGCTCGACGTCGGCTGCGGCAGCGGCATTTTATCGATCGGCGCTCTGCTTTTGGGCGCTTCCTTCGCATTTGACGTCGATATCGATCAAAACGCCGTGGCCGTCGCGCTGGAAAACGCGCAAAAAAACGGCCTGTGCCGCCACAGGTTTCTGGCGCTTCCGGGCGACCTCGCGAAGGACCCGGCCCTCAAGGACAGGATCGGTCCGGGATACGATATCGTCGTTTCCAATATCGTATCGGACGTGCTGATCGAATTGGCGCCGCATTATGGCCAATTTTTAGAAAAAAACGGAACCCTGATCGTATCGGGGATCATCAGCGAACGGGCGGAGGAAGTGGCGGCTGCGCTTATAGGCGAGGGCTTTGCGGAGCAGGCGAGGAGCTGCGACGGAGGCTGGACGGCGATCCGGCTTCAGAAGCGCTGACAATGGTTTTGATATTCCTTATCCCGTGTCAACACTATCTAAGAAGTCTGGACAAAATATAGTTGGTTTGATAAAATACAAAGGTTACGAAAAAAATATAAGGGTGAAATCTCGTGTCCAGATTCTTTGTGCAGGGCAGCTTTGAAAAAAACGAAGCCGTAAGAATCGACGGCCTAAGCGCGCACCATATCGGAAACGTCCTCAGGATGAAACCGAGCCAGGCGATCGCTCTCTGCGACGGGCAGGGAACGGATTACGTGTGCGTCATCGAGCGGTTCGACGGGGAAAGCGTTTTTGTCCTGGTAAAGGAAAAAATGAAAACGCCGACCGAGCCGTCCGTCAGGATTTCGCTGTTTATGGCGATGCCGAAGGCGGACAAACTGGAAACCGTCGTCCAGAAGGCGGTTGAGCTTGGCGTTTACGAGATCATCCCCTTTTTTTCCGAACGGTGCGTGTCCCGTCCCGATGAGCGTTCCCTCGGGAAAAAGACGGAGCGTTATTCGAAAATCAGCGAAGAAGCGGCAAAACAGTGCAACAGGGGGATCATCCCAAAGGTCTTAAAGGCGGTCGGGTTTACCGAGATGCTTCAAAGGGCGGCGTCCTTCGGGCTTCGTCTTATGGCGTATGAGGAGGAGCGGGATATTTCTTTAAAAAGCGCTCTCCTTAAAAATGGGAACTTTTCCGATGCATGTATCGTCATAGGTTCGGAGGGGGGGTTTGCACCTGAGGAGGCTGCTGCCGCCCGCTCGGCGGGACTCACGACGGTATCGCTCGGCCCGCGCATCCTGCGGTGCGAAACCGCACCCGTTGCCATGCTCTCGGCGATCATGTACCATACGGGAAACATATAGCAAGTAAGCTTTTGAGGAGTGGTGTGACTTTGGCGGCGAAGAAGTTACAGAAAAATGACAGCGATTATATATCAAATAAGGTTCTTACCATGTTTTTGCTGGCATTGATCGGCGTGTTTTTACTGATGCTGGTCTATCGCCTTTTGACCCATGGCTCGACGTTTATTTACGGACTCTATATTGTCAGAGGGTTCTTTACAGTCGGGTTGGCTGCCGTCGTTTATGGCTTAATCAGGTATGGCATCGAGCGGAAAAACAAGTCGGGCGGTCAAAGGAAAATGATAACAAGCGCAAATATAGTCGTGATCGGGCTGCTGCTTCTTTTTTCCGCAGTGTCTTTGCTTTATTATGATTTCACCGTATCGATCAAAATGCTGTATATCTTATTGCCGACCATTGCGGTGCTTTACCTGATCTTTCAGACATACCCCAGGGAGTTTTTTTCCATTTCAATCATCAGCGCGACGGGAGCGCCGTTTATCTGGATGCTGAGCAAGGCGTTAAACGGCGGCGACGGAAAAAAACCGCTTTATATTTTGATCGCCGGGCTTGCGCTGATGGTGGCCGAGGCGGTTTTGGTGCTGGCGGCGTCAAAAAACAAGGGAGGAATCAGCCTTTTCAACAAAAAGCTGTTTTTATTAAGCCAGGGAGAGAATCTTTTCCCTGTGCTCATCTCAAGCCTCATCGTGGTTTTGTCGCTGATGCTTTCTTTTGCGTTTGGCGCTATGTTTGCGTTTTATTGCATTTTTGCGGTATTTATCTATCTGTTTATCGCGGCCGTATTCTATACGGTCAAAATGATGTAAAGTGTAAAGCGAAGGTATCTGAAACAGGCAGCTTTGATTTCGGAGGTTAAGACGGATGAGGAGACACTTCAGAAGTATGACGGCGGGGGCGCTTTTGGCTGTCGTTCTTTTTCTGATGCCGCAAAATTCCGCCTTTGCCGCTTCGGAAGTGTTTGCGGACAATGCGTATCAGGCGGGCCGCGTGATCGCCGAGAACGCCCAGAAAGACGTTTTCAACACGGTGATCCAGAGCGGCCACAGGCTTGACATCGATGAGGTCTATATGGCGACCGAAAGCCTGTACCCGCTGTATTTTTCCATGCTGTATTATCCGAATTATCAGACGACGCTGGACGTCACATTGAGCCCCATTGAGCCGGAAGAATTTATCCTGGCGAAAAAGGAAGCAAAATCCGTGGTCGGACGGATCATTACGCCCGGCATGACGACAATGGAGCGCGTAAGGGCGATTAAGGATTATATCGCCGACATATGCACGTATGACGACGAATCCGCGGCGGATGTGGACATAGCGCCCGACCGGGCGTTTACCGCTTACGGTGCGCTTATAAGGCGTCTTGCGGTCTGCGCGGGGTATTCCCGGGCTTTCCTGCTGCTTTGCGACGAGGCGAACGTGCCCTGCGTTTACGTTCCGGCACCGGCCATGAACCATGCGTTCAACGCGGTTTCGCTGTACGGCGAGCTCCGGTATATCGACGTCACCTATGACGACGCCTTCAACGACGATCCGGATAACGGGGAATTGTACTTCATGCTGACCGGCGACGAAATGGGCGCCGACCATGTATGGGATGCAAACCTCACAAAAAGCATGATGGATATCAGATATCCGCCGGGGTATTTCGACGCGTTAAAGCTCTATGACCTCGGCCTCTTTCAGGGGACAACCAAGGGGTTTGAGCTTGACAGGCAGCTTACAAGAGCGGAGGCGGCGGTCATGCTTGTGAGGCTTTTGGGCGCGGAGTCCGACGCGTTGTCGCAGCGGACGGCGCATCCGTTTACGGATGTCCCCTCGTGGGCGGACCCTTATGTCGGCTACCTCTATCAGAGAGGTCTGACAAACGGGATCTCCGCGACGGCGTTCGGCTCGGACCGCTCGACGACGCTCAACGATTACCTGACCTTTACTTTAAGGGCGCTCGACTATGTCGATGGGGAGGACTTTGAATGGTCGAACGCGGAGGCGTTTGCCGCGAAGACGGGAGTCGTGGGCGAAGGAATGCTTAAGTCGCTGAGCTCCCGGCAGATAAACAGGTCGGCTGCGGCGCAGATCGGCTTTTCTTCCTTAAATGCCCGTATTAAAAACGAACCGCAGGAGCGGCTCTGCGATCAGCTGATCCGGGACGGGGTGATCCGGGAGCTCGCCGCGAAAGAAGTCGGGCTGAAATAGGCGATATGAGATGTAAATTTTGAGACAGCTTTCCAAAAAACAGAATTTGTCTTGACAAAGGCACCGTTTGTATATTAAAATTACATTCGTTCGGCACGTGGCGGCATAGCTCAGCTGGCCAGAGCTACCGGTTCATACCCGGTCGGTCGTTGGTTCAAATCCAACTGCCGCTACCATTCGCGGCCCGTTGGTCAAGCGGTTAAGACACCGCCCTTTCACGGCGGTATCAGGGGTTCGAGTCCCCTACGGGTCACCAGACCGGACTAAGGGGGAAGCTTTTCCCCCTGCCCCCGGCTTTTTCCGGACGGATTGGTATGGAGGCATAGCTCAGCTGGTTAGAGCGTTCGCCTCACACGCGAGAGGTCGTTGGTTCGAGCCCAACTGTCTCCACCAATAAAAAAAGTAAGGTTGTTTACAACCTTACTTTTTTTTGTGGAGTAAGGCGGATGAGAATCCACGCGAAGAGGAGGTGCCGTGGGAGAATATCTCTCCTGCTGCTTCTTTCTTGGATTGGTATTGAGATGCCATAGTATCGGTGAAAGATTAACGGGATTGGGCCAAACCATGAAAATGTTTTGCGAAAATATGAAAAATTGTTACAGGAAGACGATAATTGCTGCAATACAAGAAGATACCCTTTATAATAGGCGGAGATAAGGCATATTCATCAGAAATAGTTAGAAGGCTAAATAGGAGATGAAAAAATGAACCTATTAAAAAAACTAAATGCCATCTGGTTAGCCCTATTGATTATGTTAACTTTTGTAGTCCCAGCTTACGGTTATGATAATGAGACTGAAATTCAGACGGTTTTACTTGCAGAAAGTTTAATAGGCAAACCTTTTAAAGAAGGAGGAAATACACCGGAGGGAGGATTTGACAGCACCGGGTTTATCCAGTATGTATTCAGAGAGGGAGAGAGTATATTCCTTCCCGGATCGCCTTCCCAGTTGTGGAAACTGGGCAAACCGTTAGACCGCAGTGAAATACAGCCTGAAGATGTTCTTTTCTTTACCGGAAGCAGCAGCATGATACCGGCAATATATGAAGGCGGCGATATCATAATCGTTGTAACGGATGAAGGGGTGGCAAAACGGAATATAGCGGAGGATTCCTATTGGAGGGATCGGTATATAGGCGCAAGGCGCTACACAAACATAGCCGACGAATTAAATCCTGCGGCCGTGAAAGCCCTGGAACTGGTAGGCTCTCCTTATAAGCTCGGAGGTAATAATCCCGATGGCTTTGATCACTCAGGCTTTGTACAATACGTTTTCAGTGAAGTAAACAAACTGGATTTTCCAAGGACGTCAAACGAACAATGGCGGGTAGGCCTGGCAGTAGATACGGCTGATCTCGCATCCGGGGATGTCCTGTTTTTTCAGGGCAGCAGCGTACCGCTGCCGGGAATTTACATAGACAATGGGATCTTTGTCATCGTTACAACGAATAGGGTTGCAGCAGTAGATCTTAAAACAAGCGATTATTGGAAATCCAGGCTGCTGGGAGCAAGACGGTTTACCAGAGATATTACTGAGCGAGCCGTTACCGTCCATAATCCAATTGTAATAAAAGCTTTGAACCTGCTTGGAACACCTTATAATTATGAGGGGAAATCGCCGGGCGAAGGCTTTAATACGACTAGTTTTGTGCGCTACGTTTTTAAAGACGTTCTTGGCGTCGAACTCTCCGCCTTTTCCGACAGGATCTATGAAATGGGCGAAGCTGTATCCAAAGAAGATCTTCAAGCCGGGGATCTGGTGTTTTTCCGGGGAAACAGCCTGATACCCGGCATTTATAAAGGAAATGGCATATTCATAGTTCAAACAACACAAGGCGTTGCGGAAAGGGATATGGAGAGCGCGTATTGGTCGGGTATCTATGAAGGCGCAAAACGGCTGACGGGGGAAGATTTATATTATACCCGGCCGGAGAATTTCAGGGAACATGAGAACCCAATTCTCCGGGAAGCAGTGAAATACATAGGAACACCTTATTTGTTGGGCGGTGAGACGCTTGACGGCTTTGACTGCTCTTATTTAGTCCAGACAGTCTTCAGGGATGCGATAAACGTATATTTACCCCGCATAACGTATAACCAGATTTATTTAGGCGAACCGATCGATTTTGAAAACAAACGCCCCGGAGACGTGATTTATTTTCTGGGAAAATGGGAGGAGGATGGGTTAACACACCATGCTGCCATTTATCTGGGGGGCAATTATGTCATCCATGCATCCGGCGACGAAGGTAAGATTACGATCAGCTACCTGGGGAAGGCCCTTATGGACCGCTATTTAGAAGTAAAGCGTTTTGACTCCCTTAGTTTGAGGCTGGATTACAAAGTTGTCGAAGAAGCGTATAAAACCCTGGGGGCGCCTTACTTAGAAGGGGGAAATACCCCGGAAGGCTTTGATTACTCCGGGTTTATTCAATACGTGATGAAAGCGGGCCTGGATATCGATTTTCCAAGATATTCATCCCAGCAGTGGGCTTTAGGAAAGGAAATAGAAGGGGAAGATTTACAGATAGGAGACGTTCTGTTTTTTGAAGGGTCGGACAATGTGCTCCTGCCGGGATTATATATCGGAAATGAGCAGTATATCATTGCAACGGAACTTGAAGGTGTAGCGATTCGCGATCTTAATATCTCAGATAGTTATTGGAGTCCGCGATATGTTGGAGCAAGGCGATATGCAAAAACCGAAAATATTCATCCTGCCGTCACTGCGGCGAAAGGATATATCGATGAGTCGTTTGAAGGCTTCACAACAGCGCAATTTGTCCAAAGGGTATTCTCTGAAACGCCGGATCTTAATTTGCAATTGCCCTCTAAGGCTTATGAGCAATGGAATTTAGGCCAGACAATTTCACCTGATGCACTCAAGGAAGGAGATCTTGTGTTTTTCAGAAGCGATTTATCCGAAGATATACCATCGATGACAGGTATATATGCAGGGGAAGGTTCCTTTATCATATTTACAAGTGCAGGTGTAAAAGAGAGAAACTTAAGATATCACGAGTATTGGAGCGAACGATACTTGGGAGCAAGACGACTGCTTTAAATCGCATTAATATAACCGGGGTCGGGGCTTTTGCCCCGACCCCTTTATTTTTTACCCCATCACAGGGGAGGCGAGCTCATCCAGATGCCGTGCCAGATCCTCGGCACCGTTATAGCTGTAGCGGGTATACTCGCCGGCAGGGCGAGGATCCACAAGACTCGCGTCCGGCGATATCGAAACGCTCGGCTGGCACAAATTTTATCACCATGCTCGTTCTGCATCCTCCTCGGCGTCCGAAACACACCGGCGAAGCCCTTCCAACTCCGCGCGGTAGACGGCGTTCCCTTTTTCTGTGAGGCGGTATGTCCGCTTGCGGCCGTTTGCCTCCGTCTTTATGATAAACCGCTTGCTCCCGGCCAAAACAGGCAAAGATGCATATCCTGTTAATGACTCAATCACAATCTAATGGAGGATTACAAATGAAAACTGCGCTTATCACAGGCATTACCGGGCAGGACGGGTCATATCTTGCCGAGCTCCTTCTGGAAAAGGGATATGCGGTTCACGGCATTATGCGGAGAAAAAGCACCGTCGACTATGGAAACGCAAAACATCTGGTTTCCGACATCAATTTGATTTATGCCGATATGACCGACCCGATATCCCTGATCTCCGCCATGAAGCTCTCAAAAGCGGACGAGGTTTATAACCTCGCGGCACAGTCGTTTGTCGCGACGTCGTGGGAACAGCCGCTGGCGACGGCGGACATCAACGCGACCGGAGTTGCCAATATCCTTGAGGCGATCCGCACGGTGAAACCGGAGGCGAAATTTTATCAGGCGTCGACAAGCGAAATGTTCGGGCTGGTCCAGGAAATCCCCCAGCGGGAGACGACTCCGTTCTATCCGAGAAGTCCGTACGGCGTCGCGAAGCTGTACGGACACTGGATCACCAAAAATTACCGGGAGAGCTACGGGATGTTTGCCTGCGCCGGTATTTTATTCAACCACGAATCGGAGCGCAGGGGGAAAGAGTTCGTCACGCGGAAGATCACCGATTCCGTGGCGAGAATCAAATTCGGGCTTCAGGAAAAGCTTGAACTCGGCAATCTGTCCGCCAAAAGGGACTGGGGACATGCAAAGGATTATGTGCGCGCAATGTGGCTGATGCTGCAGCAGGACCAGCCGGACGATTATGTAGTGGCAACGGGGGAAACGCATGAGGTCAGGGAATTTGTCACGCTTGCATTCAGGGCGGCTGATATCGAGCTTTTATGGCGCGGCTGCGGGAAGGAAGAAAAAGGGATCGACAGGAAAACCGGCAGGGTGCTTGTAGAAGTAAGTCCCAAGTTCTTCAGGCCGGCGGAGGTGGAGCTGCTTTTAGGGTCGCCTGAAAAAGCGGAGAAAATGCTGGGCTGGAAGCGCGAGATCTCTTTCGGCGAGCTGGTCGAGCGCATGGTGAAAAACGATCTGAGCCTCGTCGGGAAATCGGTCGAAAAAGGGGACGGCGCGGCTGCGGGATAAGCTTTACGGCGGCGGGGGAGCGGATAGGGACTGCTCTTTTTTTTCCAACAGGATTCGCTTCGCCACAATCGTCTGGAGGGTCACCCCCAGCTCGACAAGGATCGTTGATATCAGATACAGCTCATCATTATCCGGTGTCGACTCGGCAATGGCAATGGATAAAGCGGTTATTGATGCCGGAAATTCATAAGCATTCATAAAACTCCCCCCTCCTTTTGCAGTTTATGCAAAACGAGGAATCAGGACACTCCTTAAGAAAGCAGACTTGCGTTGGTATCCCCAATAAAAAATGACAGCCGAAGCTGTCATTTCTTTTATCGAGTCAAAATACGCTTTGGACTTTGGCATCTGCGGCTCAGCCCTCAAAGAACCAATTCTCCTCCTCGAGCATATGCTCGGCATCGGCCCACGGGTCCTCGCTTCTGGAGATGATTTCTACGGTAATCGTCAGCTCGTCGTTTGAATAAAGCTTTGCGGCCCACTGCATGATCTCTTTCAGATCGGCGGAGGTAAACGCGCTGTCGGCGCAGTTGAAGAACGGATGCTTGTCGCCGTAAAGGGGCAGAGCTTTATTGATGATGCAGTTTGCGAGATGGATGTGCCCGCAATACGGCTTTGCAAGCTCTATAGAAGCTTTTATATCCTCGCCCATCAGCGCCATGTGGCTGGTGTCCAGCGTCAGCGAGATATTCTGATACCGCTCGCGCAGGCGTTTTGTAAGTTCAACGGCCTTATCCGTCGGTCCCATAAACTGGCGCGAGTCGGCAAACTGATCGCCCGGCTCCAATAAAAATTTGACCGCGTTTCCGGCATGGTCAAAAAGCTCACAAAGCGAGCGCTCCAGCGCGTCCAGGGCTTTCGGCTCCAGTGAAGCGTCCTTCGGGTACGCGCCGCTCGTGACCAATACGGAATCGGCTTCGGCCGCAATCGCCGCGTCGATACAGTCGAAGACCTGCTCCACCGCCTTGGCCCGTTCATTTTCGTCGACGGCGGACAGGTTCAGCCCGTACATTTTTTGATAAATCGCAGCGAGATAGATGCTTCTCAGCGATCTTTCCTTAAGTATCCTGCCGAATTCGGCCGTGTGCTGAAACGGAGCGAAGTATTCGAAAACGGTAATCCCTTTTTTCGAAAAATAGTCGACGCCGCGCTCAAAAGCCTGCCTGTCTTCCTTTACCTGTG
Source organism: Clostridiales bacterium UBA6114 (assembly GCA_002423435.1). GTDB lineage: Bacteria > Bacillota > Clostridia > Oscillospirales > Butyricicoccaceae > UBA6114. The sequence goes on along the minus strand of DIWE01000009.1, from coordinate 5,916 downwards.
GCAATATGCCTGATAATACGATCGATTTGCACAGTTTCATAACTTCTACTCCCAAACAGATTTAGTCTTGGCCGCATCCCGACAGCCCGATCATCACACTTTGGCGCATGAATTCTTACGCATCGGCCGCCCGGATGGTGATATATTCCATTATAACCCGGCATCCTTAAACCGTCAATCGGATTTGGCCCATCCTGGAACAGGAATACATTCAGAAGTGGGTAAAAGAGCCGATTCGCGACAAAATATGACAAAATCGTCAGTTTTCCATGATTCAAAGATTGCAAAAAACATAGCGTTCATATACAATATCTACATAAATTTGGCAGCGGGCGTTTTGAAATGAAGTGCTTCTGCAAAGGAGCCGTTTTTGCATGACGGAATCGAAAAGACATATGTTTATAAGCATCAGACTGCCTGAAAAAACTATGCTTTTATCTATGGCCGTAATCGCTTTCGCCCTTATGGGCGGGATCTATTTGCGCTGGACCTGGAACGCGGGCATATCGGAAACAACCGAGCAGGCCGTCCGGTTTGCCATGGCGGCGGGGACCGGTTTCCAGGAAACCGTGGTAAGTCATTTGGAGGCATCTCCGGGCGACATTGAAAAAACGGAATACATCCAGATAAAAAACAGCCTGACAGAGCTTGCCGACTTGAAAAATGATATCCGTTTTGCGTATCTGTATACCCTGAAGGACGGGAAGATCTATTTTTTGGCGGACTCGGAGCTGCCCGGCTCGGGGGGCTATTCACCGCCGGGGCAGCAATATTCGGAGGCTCCCGAGGTGTATTATCAGCCGTTTTCAGAGGGCCGGCCCCTGATAACGGGCGAGATTACCGACCGTTGGGGGACGTGGATCAGCGTGCTCGTACCCGTAAAGGAGCCGGTGACGGGAAAGGTGGCGGCGGTTTTCGGAGTGGATTATCCATACGAGAGCTGGGATGATCATGCGATAAACCGGACTTTGCAGGCGGGCGCCTTTGTTTTATGCCTGTTTTTTATATTATCGGCCTTTTATATTGTCGTCGCAAAAAACAGGGCCTTAAAGGACGAAAAAAATAAGCTGGCCGTAGTCAGCAAAAGGCTTAAGGAAAGCGAGGAGCTGTTCCGGACTGTTTTTGAACAGTCGCCGATCGGGATAGCGGTCGGAAGCGATTACAAACTGATTTCCAATATCAACAGAATCTTTGAAAAAATAACGGGCAGATCCAAAGAAGAACTGACGGCTTTGAGCTGGACCGACATCACACATCCGGACGATTTACAGGAGGATCTCGACCATTTTGCAAAGTTAATGTCAGGCCGGATCAACGGCTATTCCATGATTAAGCGGTTTATAAAGCCGGACGGGTCCGCCACCTGGGTCAAGATATTCGTATCCCCTTTAAAATTCAGCAATAAGAACAGCAAAAACCATTTATTCGTGCTGGAGGACATAAACGAGCATATACATGCCGAGCAGGCCCTTCGGGAAAGCGAGCGCAGCAAGGCGGTTCTTTTGTCCAATCTGCCCGGAATGGCCTATCGGTGCAGCTATGACCGGAAATGGACAATGCAGTTTGTTTCCGACGGTTGCTTTGAGCTTACGGGCTACAAGCCGGAAAGCCTGCTGCACAACAGGGATCTTTCTTTCAGCGATCTGATCGATCCCGGATACAGAGAAGTTATCTGGGACATCTGGGCCCGGGTACTGAAATCCAAAACGGTATTTAAAGACGAGTATAAAATCACCACGGCCTCGGGCGAGACAAAATGGGTGTACGAGCAGGGGCAGGGAATTTACGACGGCTCCGGCCGGGTTCAGGCGCTTGAAGGCCTGATCATCGACATTACCGACCGCAAAAAAAGGGAGGAGGAAATCCAATACTTAAACGATCACGATGTCCTGACCGGAATCTATAACCGCAGGTTTTTCGAAAAGGAGAAAAGCCGGCTCGATGACGCGGCGATGCTGCCGATCTCGGTGATCATCGGCGACATCAACGGCCTGAAGCTGATAAACGACGCCTTCGGACATGCGCAGGGCGACAAGCTGATTGTCAAAATCGCAAAAATCATGAAAAGCTGCCTGAGGCCGCGGGATGTCCTGGCCAGGACCGGAGGAGATGAATTCGGCATCCTGATGCCAAAAACCGACAGCAAAACCGCTTACGAGGTGCTGGGGAAAATAAAAAGAGCGTGCGGGATGTATAACAAAAGCGTTTCCAATGAGGCGTATTACATCAACGTGTCGCTGGGCTACAGTACAAAAACTTCGGCGCATGAGGACTTTGAACGGGTGATCAAGGTCGCGGAAGATTTTATGTACAGGGGAAAGCTCCTGGAGCGCAAGAGCCTGCAAAGCTCCATTATCGCATCCATAAAGGCGACAATGTATGAAAGAAACCAGGAAACCGAGGAACATGAAGAGAGGCTGATTGAGTTATCAAAACGGGTGGGCGCGGAGCTGAACCTGTCCCAGACGGAGCTCGACGACCTGGAGCTATTGGCGACTCTTCACGACATCGGGAAAGTGGGAATTGACGACAGGATACTGAATAAGCCCGACGGGCTGACGGAAGAGGAAAGAAACGATATCAGAAAGCATCCCGAAATCGGCTATAGAATCGTCATGTCTTCGCCGACGCTGGTGCCGATTGCGGAATATGTGCTGTGCCATCATGAGCGCTGGGACGGCAAGGGATATCCGCAGGGACTCAGAGGCGAGGACATACCCGTCCTTTCACGGATTATCGCGGTTGTGGACGCGTATGACGCAATGACCGAGGACAGAGTATACAGAAAAGCCATGACCAAAAACAACGCCGTAGCGGAGCTTAAGAAAAACGCAGGGACCCAGTTTGATCCGAATATCGTAGAAATATTGATCGAAAAAGTATTAAGTGAAAGATAGCCGGTAAGGATTGCGGGGAGACCTTAATCACCGGTCCGGGGATGTCGCGGGCGAATGCGGAATCGCCGGGAAACAAACGAGGCTGGCGCCGATAAAAACGGCGCCAGCCTCGATAATTTGGCGATTCCTATATTTTTTTCCGGGGTCTGGGTTACGTCTTCGTCCGCCTACATCAGCGAAAAAGACAATACCAGGGATGCAAATACAATGGAGGCCATCGACAGGAGCTTAATGAGGATATTGATGGACGGGCCCGAGGTATCCTTGAACGGGTCTCCGACCGTGTCGCCCACGACGGCCGCCTTATGCGCATCGCTGCCCTTGCCGCCGTGCGCGCCGCCCTCAATATACTTTTTGGCATTGTCCCACGCACCGCCGGAGTTAGCCATCATGACGGCGAGGATAAAGCCGGAGACCGTCGCGCCGGCAAGCATTCCCGCGACCGCGTTTACGCCGAGGAAAAAGCCGATGACGACCGGGGAGATCACCGCTAACAGAGCGGGGATAATCATTTCCTTCTGCGCAGCCCTGGTGCAGATCTCTACGCATTTTGCGTAATCAGGGTCTGCCGTGCCTTCCATTAAGCCGGTTATTTCCTTAAACTGACGCCGGACCTCGAGCACAATGCTCATTGCGGCGCGGCCCACCGCGTTCATTGTCAGGGAGGAGAACAAAAACGGCAGCATACCTCCAATTAAGATTCCGATTAATACCGGAGGATTTGTAATATTCAGGTCAAAGCTGTAGTCAGGCTTTAATATCCGGATCTGGTCGATATAGGAAGCGATCAGCGCGAGTGCCGTCAAAGCAGCGGAACCGATGGCAAAGCCCTTGCCCGTCGCGGCGGTGGTATTTCCGAGCGAGTCGAGCGCATCGGTGCGCACGCGGACCTCTTTATCGAGATGCGCCATTTCGGCTATGCCGCCCGCGTTGTCGGCAACCGGGCCATAGGCGTCGGTCGCGAGGGTGATGCCCAGAGTGGACAGCATTCCGACGGCGGAAAGGCCGATTCCGTACAGGCCGGCATTATAGTTGGCACTGCCTCCCGAGGCGTAATAGCTGATAAAGATGGATATTCCGACGATGATAACGGGAACCGCGGTGGAAAGCATTCCGAGCGAAATGCCTCCGATAATGACCGTCGCGGGGCCCGTCAGAGCGGTGGATGACAGATTTTGGGTGGGTTTATACGTATCGGAGGTGAAATACTCCGTAAAGTAGCCGATTAAAATTCCGGCGACAAGACCTACCAAAACGGATATATAGACGCCGGTCCGGTTCGAGCCGATGACATCCGAACCCACATAATATACAAGGGGATATGCGATGACGGCGATCAGCACTCCGCTCACCCATACGCCGCGGCGCAGCGCGGATAACAGGGTTCTCTGATCGGCGCTTTCCTTTGTTTTCACGAAAAAGGTTCCGATGATGGATGCCAGAATGCCGAGCGACGCCATAATCATCGGTATCGCGACGCCGTTAAATCCGTATCCCGCGGCAACGGCCAAAGCGGCGGTGGCGACGATAGAACCGACATAGGATTCATAGAGGTCCGCGCCCATTCCCGCGACGTCACCGACATTGTCGCCCACGTTATCGGCAATAACGGCAGGGTTTCTGGGATCGTCCTCGGGTATGCCGGCTTCTACCTTTCCGACCAGATCGGCTCCGACATCGGCGGCTTTTGTGAAAATACCGCCGCCGACGCGGGCGAACAGCGCCATCGACGAAGCGCCCATGCCAAAGGTCAGCATGGCGGAGGTAATGCTTTCAATCTGTTTACTTGCTTCCAGGCCCCGATACCAGAATTTGAGAAAATAGAACCAGAACGAGAGGTCAAGCAGCCCAAGGCCGACAACAACGAACCCCATAACGGCGCCGGCTGAGAATGCGACTCTCAACCCGGAGTTTAAGCTGTTGATTGCCGCATTGGCGGTCCTGGAGTTTGCGGCTGTGGCAATTTTCATGCCGATAAATCCCGAAAGACCGGAAAAGAAACCTCCGGTTAGGAAGGCAAACGGCGTAAAGGGAGGCAGCTTATGAAATACTGCCAGAATGGTAAGCAATACGGCCATTGCCGCAAAAAAAACCGCCACGCCGCTGTATTGTCTTCTCAGGTAAGCATTCGCTCCCTGCCGTACAGCTGTGGAGATTTTTATCATCAATTCATTTCCCTCGGCGTGATTCAGCACCTTTCTTGCAAGATAAAATGCGAACAGCAGAGCCACCAATGCCGCAATTGGTGCCAAAAGAGTGATATTTTCCATATGCACTACTCCTACATTCATTTTTGCATAATTCTTCCTACCATTTTTATCATAAAAAATTGATTGTGGCAAGTTATATTCTCGATATTTTTATATGCCGTATCTGAGTGTCTGATACGTATTCCAAGCGATTCGCAGAACTTTTCCGATATGCAAGATCAACATGGATAATGATTTCACGAATCAATGTAAAAATTAAAATGATTCACAGAAAATTATTTTCTATTGAGAAAAGCAGGCAATTTTCGTTGAATTTTGAATTTGTTTTATAGGGTTTACGTGCGATTGGACAGCGGCGGGCACTCTTTTATACCGAAAATCATAAACTGCAATTGGAAAACTATATTATCCTTTCTTTATTGTATAAGGAGAATTCGACATGAATATGAAAATATATAAGTGCAGCGACATTGATGACCATCGAAGGGATTGCTGTTGCTGCTGCTGCCCGGGACCTCCGGGACCTCCGGGGCCCCAGGGACCAATGGGGTTCCCAGGATTTCCCGGACGTAACGGTGCCACCGGGCCGACCGGGGCCACCGGCGCCACCGGACCCGCCGGAGGGCCGACCGGGCCGACCGGAGCAACAGGAGCAACGGGAGCAACGGGAGCGACGGGAGCGACGGGAGCGACAGGCGCTACGGGAGCAACAGGCGCAACGGGGACGACAGGAGCCACGGGTGCTACGGGAGCCACGGGTGCTACGGGAGCGACAGGTGCAACAGGCGCCACGGGAGCGACGGGTGATC
>DIWE01000018.1 GCA_002423435.1 Clostridiales bacterium UBA6114 | reverse complement strand
TCTCGCCGAGGCCCTTGTAGCGCTGAATGTCGGAATTCTCGCCGGCCTCCTCGAGGCACCGGGAAAGCTCCTTGTCGGTGTAGGCGTACTTCATATAGTTTTTTCCCTTTGTGACCTTGTAGAGCGGAGGCTGGGCGATATAAACGTTTCCGTTTTCGATCAGCGGGCGCATAAAGCGGAAGAAGAAGGTCAGAAGAAGGGTCCGGATGTGGCTGCCGTCGACGTCGGCATCCGCCATTAAGATGATTTTTCCGTAGCGCAGTCTTGATAAGTCGAAATCGTCGCCGATGCCGGCGCCGAACGCCGTGACGAGCGGGGAAAGCTTGTCGTTTCCGAAAACCTTGTCGATCCTCGCCTTTTCGACGTTTAACATTTTGCCCCACAGCGGCAGAATCGCCTGAAACCGCCTGTCGCGGCCGTTGATTGCCGAGCCGCCCGCGCTGTCGCCCTCGACGATGTAGATTTCGGTGAGGGTAGCGTCTCTTTCCTGACAGTCGGCAAGCTTTCCGGGGAGCTGCGCGCCGTCGAGCGCGCTTTTTCTCCGGGTAGCCTCGCGCGCCTTCCTCGCCGCCTCGCGCGCCCTTGACGCCGTCAGCGCCTTTTCAAGGACCGCCTTGGCGACGGACGGGTTTTCCTCGAAATACGCGCTCAGTTTTTCGTTCATCATGCTCTCGACGAGCGTGCGCATCTCGGAATTGCCGAGCTTCGTTTTGGTCTGGCCCTCGAACTGCGCGTTTTGCAGCTTTACGCTGATAATGGACGTCAGGCCCTCGCGGGCGTCCTCGCCCGAAAGATTTTTGTCGTTTTCCTTTAAGATATTATATTTCCTCGCGTAATCGTTTAAGACCTTTGTAAGCGCCGATTTAAATCCGGTTTCATGCATTCCGCCCTCGGAGGTGTTGATGTTGTTGGCAAAGGACAGAATGGTTTCGTTGTAGCTGTCGTTGTACTGCATCGCGACCTCGGCCTCGCAGTCGTCGCGCTGCGACTGCATATAGATCACCTGCTGATGGATCGGCGTCTTATTGCGGTTTAGGTGGGTTACAAACTCGCAGATGCCGCCCTCGTAGCACATGGCCTTTTCGTTAAGCTCTCCGCCCCGCGTGTCGCGCAGCGTGATTTTTACGCCGGCGTTTAAGAACGCCTGCTCGCGAAGCCGGGTTAAGAGCGTGTCGTAATCGTACGCCACTTCTTCAAAAATCTCCGGGTCCGCCTTAAACGAGATTGTCGTGCCGCTCGTTTCCGCCCCCCCGACCTTCGTAAGCGGCTCCGCCGTGATGCCGCGCTTAAAGCTCATCCGGTAGCACTCCCCGCCCGTGCGCACCTCTACCTTGAGCCATTCGGAGAGCGCGTTTACGACGGAAGCGCCTACGCCGTGAAGGCCGCCCGCGACCTTGTAACCGCCGCCGCCGAATTTTCCGCCCGCGTGAAGGACCGTAAAAACGACCTCAAGCGCCGAGATTCCTTCCTTTTCAAGGACGCCGACCGGGATTCCGCGGCCGTTGTCCTGCACCGTGATGATCTCGCCCTCGCCGATCTCCACCTCAATGTGGGTGCAGTAGCCGGCGAGCGCTTCGTCGATGGAGTTGTCGACTATTTCATATACCAGATGGTGAAGCCCTCGGGAGGAGGTGGAGCCGATATACATTCCCGGACGTTTTCTGACCGCCTCCAGACCCTTAAGCACCTGAATCTGCGTCGCGTCATAGGTATTTGTGACTTTTGAGTCGAAGTTTTCGCTCATGTTGCGCATCCTTTCGTTTGGAAACTGTCGCTTTGCGCCAAAGCGCATAAAAACGTAAAAGCTACGTAAAAATATTCGTCTTTGCCGTCAGTCCTGCAGGATATTGTCGGGCAGCGGATCGGATTCCGCCCTTTTTAGGAGGGTCGCGGTCGAAATCTGTGAAATATACAGGCTTCTTTTTCCTTTTTCCTCGCAAAGCACAAAAGATTTCGGCACGTCGTCGGATACATTCACGACGTGCCCCGATTTTTCCGATTTGGCCAAAAAAGCCCTCGTTATTTTTGAACTGGAGGAGGTATCCAGATCGAAAACCCCGATGATGGTTTTGATGGACACCGCCACATCCCGGCCTAAATGAAGATACATGGTATAACCGTTCCTTTCACCGTGCTTCAGCTTTCAACTGCACATGAAGTGCAAAGCTCCCGGACGGATTCGATCCTGCCTTCCGCGATCGCAAACACCCTGCCCGAAAGCACCTTCGCGGGCTTTTCATCCTCGCAGCAGGTGATGAGCACCTGCCCGCCCGTAATGCGGTTTAACACAAAATCCTGCCGCTTTCCGTCAAGCTCGGACAAAACGTCGTCCAAAAGCAAAACCGGATACTCGCCGGCATCGGCGAAAAAAAGCTCCCTCTCCGAAAGCTTCAGGGAAAGCGCGACCGTGCGCGTCTGGCCCTGGGAGGCAAAGGTTTTGGCCGGATATCCGTCGATTTCGAGCTCGAGATCGTCCTTGTGCGGCCCGGTAAGACAGGAGCGCGACTGGATTTCGGCGCGGCGGTGGGCTTCATAGTGGGAATTGAGCTCTCTTTCGATCTTCTCGGGATCTGCCGTCGGGTCCTCCACCGTGCCGACCGTTTTGTAACGGACAAAAAGCCGTTCCTTTCCGCCGGACACGCCGAAATGGACCGCCTGCGCCTCGGGCGCGAGAAGCTTTGAAAATTCGGCGCGGTATTTGATGATCCCCGCCCCGATTTTGTTCATGCGAAGGGAAAAATCGTCGAGGGTGTCTAAAAGGGCGGGTTTTTCCTCCGAATCCTTCAAAATGCGCGTTTTATGCTCCAAAAGCCGGCTGTATTCCGCTATAAAGCCGGCATACCTCGGCCGAAGCTGGGTAAGCGCGACGTCCAAAAACCTGCGCCGCTCGGAAGGGGCGCCTTTTACCAGGGAAAGGTCGTCGGGGGAAAACAGCACGCTTTTTAAAAGCCCCGCGAGCTCAAAATTCCGCTTCGCCCTGACCTTGTTTATGAAGATTGCCGGTGCGCGGGCATTTGATATCTCGATATCGACGTGAAAATCACGGTTTCTCGAGGAAATTTCCGCCGAAAGCCGGGCGGAATTCTCGGAAAACCGGATCAGCTCCTTTTTGTAGAGCGTGCGGAAGGACCGGACACAGGACAGATAGGATACGGCCTCCAGAAAATTCGTCTTTCCCTGCGCATTTTCCCCGCAGATAATATTGACGCCGTCCGAAAGCGAAAAAACGGAATCGGAGTAATTTCTGAAATTTTCAAGGCGAAGCGATCGTAAAAGCATCTATTCCACCACGACGGATACCCCGCCATAAAGGACAAGATCCCCGCGCCTTATTTTTCTGCCCCGCATCAGACAGATTTCACCGTTGAGCCTGACCCGGCCGTCCTTTACGGCATCCTTCGCCTCTCCGCCCGTCCCGGCAAGGCCGGCGTACTTTAGCAGGGCGTCGAGCCTTATATACTCCGTCTGAATTTTTACGGTCATATTCCGGTCCATCTTTTTTCCTTTATTCGTTCGCGCGGAGCCTGACGGGTAAAACCAGGAAAACGAATTTTTCCGAGCTGTCCGCCGGGCGCATCACGCAGGGGGCAAGCCCGCTTTTCAGTTCAACCAGCACCGTCTCATCCGGGCACGCTTTTAAGGCGTCCAACAGATATTTGTGATTAAATCCAATCTCGATGTCGTCGCCTTTTCCCGAAAACGGGCATTCGTCGTAGGCTTTCCCGATCGAGGTCACACAGGAAAGCCGGATCGATCCGCCCGCAAAGAGGCACCTCACCGGGTTTTTCAGCCGCTCGCTGACGATCAGGGAAACCCTTTCAATCGATTCGATCAGGCTTCTGACATTCACCGTATACTGCGCGCTGAATTCCTTTGGGATCGTGTTTTTGTAATTTAAGAATTCCCCCTCCAGAAGCCTCGCCGTGATCACGACGTTTCCGATCTGGAAAAGGATATGTTTTTGGTCTGAAAAAAGCTCGACCGGGTCGTCGGATTCGGCGAGAAGGCGCTCGATTTCCCGGAGCGTATCCCCCGGAACGACGAAAGAACTGTCCTCGAGGTCCGCTTCGAGCTTCTCCTTTCGCAAAGCGAGCCTGTAGCCGTCGACCGAGACGAGGGAAATAAAATTGCCCTCGATTTCAAACAGCGTCCCCGTATGGACCGGCTTGTTTTCATTTTCGCTGACCGCGAATACCGTTTCGGAAATCATATGTTTTAAAAGCCCCTGGGGGACGCTGATCTTTTTCTCCTTGTCGACCTCCGGGATGACGGGATATTCCTCGGCGGACGAGCCGATGATGTTGAATTCCGAAAGGGCGCATTTGATCGTCGTGATCATTTTTTCATCGACGGAGATCTCGACGACGTCGTCCGGCAGCTTTCTAATAATATCCCCAAATATGCGCGCATTTAAAACGATTGTGCCTTTTTTTTCGATATTGGCTTCAAAAGAGCAGCGAATTCCGGTTTTTAAATCATATCCGCAGACGGAAACCTGTTCATCCGCCGAAATCAGAAGGCCTTCCAGAACAGAGATGGTGCTTTTCGAAGAGACGGCTCTCGAGCAGACGGAAACGGCGTCGGCCAGTAATTCCTTTTCACAAAAAAATTTCATTTTTTATTTCCTTTCTTATCATATTTCTTTTATTAAAAAAATATAATAATAGTTTTAGAAGTAGTAGTAAGCGGTCTCAAATTGTGGAAAAAGCCTGAAATTACTGAGAAATATGGAAAAACGCGTAAACAGCGTTTTGTTGAAATCAGAGCAAATACCGCTTTCTTTTACAGCACGCGTTTTTTTTCCACAGAAATTAACAGCCTTAAACGCAATATCAACAAGAAAATGTTGATATCTTTTTATTTCTCCCGGATATTCGTTTTTAAATCCCTGATGGTGTTTTGGGTGACGCTGTCGTTTTTAATGATGTCCTCAATCTTATTGATGGAGTGGAGAACCGTCGAATGGTCCCGGCCGAACTCCTTGCCGATTTCAGGCAGGGACAGGTCGGTCAGCTCGCGTACCAGGTACATTGCGACCTGTCTCGGGAAAAGGGTGTCCTTTGCCCGGTTTAAGCTTATCAGTCTGTCCGGCGTGATCGAAAAATAATCCGCCACTTCCTTGATAATCAGGCTTGCCGTCGGGTTTAAGCCGGGGTTTTCCAGAAAAATATCGCGGATGGCCATTTCCGCGAGATCGATGTTGATCTCTTTTTCCATCAGCTCGTGAAGCGCTTTTATTTTTTTTACCGCGCCTTCGAGCTGCCGCACGTTCGAGGTGATCATCCCCGCTAAATACTGCATCACGTCTTCCGGCAGGGAAAAGTCAATCAGCTTTGCCTTGGCGCCGATAATGGCCATGCGGGTTTCATAATCGGGCGGCTGGATATCCGCGATCAGACCCCATTCAAACCGGGTCTTTAAGCGGTCCTCAAGCGTCTTGATTTCCTTCGGCGGACGGTCGGAGGTCAGTACGATCTGCTTATGTGCCTCGTACAGGGTATTGAACGTGTGGAAGAATTCCTCCTGGGTGCGTTCCTTGCCCGCGATAAACTGGATATCGTCGACCAAAAGGAGGTCGGTCATCCGGTATTTCGCGCGAAAGGAGCGCACGGTGTCCGACCCCGACTGGATCGCCGTGATCAGTTCGTTTGTAAAATCGTCCCCCTTGATGTAAAGAATGCGGAAATTAGGATATCGGTGCTCGATTTCTCCCGCGATCGCATATAGAAGATGGGTCTTGCCGAGCCCCGACTGACCGTAGATGAAAAGGGGGTTGTAGGCGGTCGACGGGCTTTTCGAAACGGCGACGGCGGCGGCGTGGGCGAAACGGTTCGACGAGCCGACGACAAAGTGCTTAAAGGTGTAATAATCGTTTGCGCTGCGGTCCATTTTCTCGACAGTCGACACCTTGTAGGAGGCGAGCTCCTCCTCGCCGCACAAAAGACATATTTCGATATCCCCGTTTAAGAGTTCTTTCGCGGCGGAGGTCAAAACCTCCATAAAGCGCTGGGATATGATTTCTTTCTTGAATTCGCTGGGCGTATATAAGACCAAGGTCTTTTCGGTTAAATCGACGGCCGATGCGTCCTCAAACCATGTCGCGATCGTTATCGGAGTGATATCGCGCTCTAAAAGAGACAGCATTTTTTTGAATAAATCCTCGGCAGTGTTCAATTCCACGGCCTCCCGACTTTTGAATTTCCTCTTTTGCGTTTAGCCGGAGCATGATAATCGGAACCCGCCTTGCGGGGCATCTTATTTGCGTCCGGCTTCGTTATTGTCCTTGATGGGCGACAGCCCATCTGCGTCCGCTGCCTTGCCGGACACAAAAATCCGCTCCCGCAAGGTCGAAGATTTCTGAGACTGTGGGCCGTCTTGGGGCAAGGCGGCCCACAGTCTCAGAAACGGGTTAAGATTATCATGCTCCGGCTATCCACGTAATACTACCATATTTCGAAAAAAATAGCAATAATGCCCTAAATGGTTTAAATATATAAATATATATAATATATATATTAAATATACCAGATTTTTAAGCGCGCGTCAAAAAAGAGAAGGAGCATTTCCTTCTCTTTTTTAAGTGTCGGAAAAGTCGACATTTACCGGATGTCCTGATAGGCGTTTATCGGCGTATCCCAGTCGTTTACCGGGAGCACGATATAGTTGTTCTCCTTTAAGAAAGCGAGAACGGAATTAAGCGCCCTTAAGTCCGCCTCCCGGTTTCCCAGCATAATAACGGCCGGGCGCGAGGTCTTTTTCAGCGCCGACGTGATCAGGGTGGAGATCGAGTAGGAGGTACTTTTCGCCGTCGCGTCGATGGTGTAGTCCCAGAGCCGGTAGCCGGAGAGGTAAAGGGCGTCGCGCACTTCTTCCGAAAGTCCCGAAAGGCCCGCGTCGGTGATACGGACGACGCGCGATTTGGTTTTTGCAATTTTCAGAAGCCGCGCATTTGCCTCCGAAAGCTGCTTTGTGACGGCGTCCGGTGTGTTTTCCTTCAGGTCCTCGGTCAAAAGGTCGGCGTTTAGGCCGACCGTATGGCCGTTTATGATGATGTTGCGGACGACGTCGTCCGCGTCCATATTCGCAAGCCCGCAGAAAAACGTCGCGGAATACCGGTATTGGGAAAGGGCCTTCAAGATATCTGTGGTCGCACCGCCCGGGGATGCGTCGAAGGTCAGATAAACCGTTTTCCTTGTTTCGACCGGAGGGGGCTCGTTGCTTATAGGCGGCGTGGTCACTCCCCCGGAAGGCGGCGTGGCCTTGTCGTACTGGGAAATCAGAGAAGACATGACCGAATCGCCGAGATAGAGAAGCATGCTGTCGGAAAGGGAGGGGGCCTCTTTGTTGATCCGGACGATATTCCCTTTCGAGGAGGGAATGATGGAATAATAAAACCCCCAGGTTGAACAGATAAAGGAGACGGGAACGAAAACCCTGCCGTTTTGAGTAAACGCGCTTTCGTTGTAGGTGCGCATCTGCTGGTCGTATGTGTAGCCGTGTGCGATGTCGAAGGAGATCACCTTTTCCTTGTCGTACAGGACGAGGACCTGCTCCTGGGTGGAATTGTACGCTTTCAAATCTCCGAACCCGGATAAAAATACCGTGTAGGGAACATAGTATTTGCCGTCTTTTTCCACCGGCATCGTCGCGTCGCTCAAAGCCTGGAACTGGTCGTTTACCACCGTAAAAACCACCGTCGGCGCGGCGTTTGCCGGCAGCCCCAGAAAAAGCAGGGTGACGCAGATTAAAAATATAGAAAAAATTTTTTTAAATGGCAACTTTATACACATATTTTGGCCCCATTTCCGCGGGTTTTCAGAAAAATATTATATCATTTTTAATAATAATTGAAAAGTCTCATCTTTTTATGCGTTGCACTTTTCGGTTTCTTTTGATAAAATATCATTTATTCGGAATATAAATGGGGGTTTTGCAAGATGCTAGACATTAAAATCACTAAGACAACGAAGCCGAAGAAAAAGCCGGACGGGCACGATCTCGGCTTTGGAAGATATTTTACGGACCACATGTTTGTGATGGATTACACCGAAGGGCGCGGGTGGCACGACCCGTCCATCGTACCGTATGCCCCCATGCTGTTCGATCCCGCGACGATGGTTTTCCACTATGCGCAGGAATCGTTCGAGGGCTTGAAGGCTTATCATGCCGACGACGGAAGGATTCTTTTGTTCCGCCCGGAAAAAAACGCCGAGCGCTTAAACCGCACCCACGAGCGCCTCTGCATACCTGAGATCCCGGTCGAGGACTTTATCCAGGCGGTAAAGGCGGTCGTCTCGGTCGACCGCGACTGGATTCCGACGGAAAAGGAGACTTCGCTCTATATCCGCCCGTTTGTGATCGCGACCGACGTCGCGATCGGCGTCCACCCGTCGCACACCTATAAATTCATCATTATCCTTTCGCCTGTCGGCGCGTATTACCCCGAGGGCGTGAGCCCGGTCAAGATCTATGTCGAGGACGAATATGTCCGCGCGGTCAAGGGCGGAACGGGCTTTGCCAAGTGCGGCGGCAACTACGCGGCGTCGATCAAGGCGCAGGACAAGGCGCAGGTTAAGGGCTATACGCAGGTTCTGTGGCTCGACGGCGTCCACCGCAAATACGTCGAGGAAGTCGGAACGATGAACGTTTTCTTTAAGATCGGCGGCGAGGTGATAACGGCGCCCATCGAAGGCTCCATTCTTCCCGGCGTCACCCGCGACTCCTGTATCCGGCTTCTGAAAAGCTGGGGGGTCCCGGTCTCGGAGCGCCGCTTTACGATCGACGACCTGATGAACGCCGCGAAAGCGGGCAAAATGGAGGAGGCGTTCGGCTCCGGCACCGCCGCCGTCATTTCCCCGATCGGAGAGCTTAACTACGAGGGAGATATCGTCACGATAAACGATTTCAAAATCGGGAGCCTCACGCAGAAGCTGTACGACACGCTGACCGCGATCCAGTGGGGCAAGGCAAAGGACGAATTCGGCTGGGTAACCGAGGTAAAATAAATACGGATACCGATAAAAAAACCGCCTCCAAAGAGCTTTCTTTGGAGGCGGTACGTATTAATGCAGCAAAGACAACCCCCGGCTCGGCTGGGGGAAAGAAAATGGCTTACAGAGGGGAGAAAAACAGACAAAGAAAACTCCCCATCAGAGCAGAAATGGTGCCGACCATACGACGACAAAAAGGTCAGCCTTTGGTAATGACAGGCATTAGCTCCCATATCCATATAGTTTACCGGCGCAAAAAGTGCTATCATGTAGTTGAATTACATGTTGGGGGCCCGGCAAAACGTATTAAGGAAGAATTCTTTCATTTTACGCCATGGGCATTATGTTTTTTAGTTTGCTCTTTGTGCGGTTAGCTGCGAATCTAATTAATAATGGTTCTAAAATCAGATTTATTTCAGCCATTATAAGCGGGAGGTGACTTGTATGCAAGGTATTTTTGCTCAGAAAAAAGTGTTATGGGATCATTTTCAGCGTACCGGTAAAATTCTCCCGGAAGTAAGGCCGATGATTGCTGCCTCATGGCTTCGCTGCCAAAAGCTGCAAATCGATGTTCAGTCTCCCGTCCCACAAATTCTCTCAGATTCAGAATTTAAGGAAATCGGGCAAAAGAATCAGGCCTTAATAGATGTATCCAAACCGTGTATTGACAATTTATATACTTTGGTTGAAGATTCCAACAACATGATTACCCTGCACGATCGGGCAGGACATATGCTCTACTACATCTGTTGTGAGGAATATTATAATCAGGTTAACGGAAACAACCATTTCTGTTTAGGGGTGCGGTGGGAAGAATCCACCATTGGTACAAACGGGGTCTCACTTTGCATGTTGGAAGATGCACCCATACAAGTCTATGGAGCGGAACATTACTGTTTTCGGCAACATCCCCATACCTGCTCCGCTGCACCAATTCATGATAATGACGGAAATATCATTGGATGCCTGAATATGAGCGGCCGGAATACTACGAGCAACCTGCATGCTTTGGGAATGATTGCGGCGGCAGCCTATGCCATCGAAAATCTGTATGCGCTCTACAACTCCTATAATTTAATTAACAGCACCTTTTCCATGATTTTCGAGGGATTAATCGTTCTCAACAGCGCTCTGAAAATTGTGCGCACCAGTAAGCGCATCTCCAAAATGTTTTTAATCAATGCAAACGAGTTGGTTGGACAGCATATCTCCTTCATTCTGCCGTCCCGGGATTTTCAAACAAAGCTGGCCAACGCGCATTATCCTTTCAGCGATATGGAACAGGATTTTGTCTTCAATGACAAGTTGGTTTCGTGTAACGTTTCGGTGACGCCAATAATCTCTAAGGATATGTTGTCAGGTATCATTCTACTATTGCGCAAAACTGAAGAAATCAACAAAATAGCAAATGAAGTTTCCGGAAACAAGGCGCGATATACCTTTAATTCCATTATAACTCAGGATCAGGATATGTGCCGCATTATGCGGACCATGAAAGATGTTGCCTCAACACAATGCACGATATTGATCGAGGGAGAAAGCGGTACCGGAAAAGAGCTGTTTGCCCATGCCATTCATAATTCCAGCAACCGGGTCAAGGGTCCCTTTATTGCAGTAAATTGCGCCTCTTTGCCCCATTCTCTTGTGGAAAGCGAACTTTTCGGTTATGAAAGGGGCGCCTTTACAGGCGCCCTAAATACGGGAAACCCGGGGAAGTTTGAGCTGGCTAATGGCGGCACCATTTTTCTTGACGAGATTGGGGAACTTCCTCTGGAAATCCAAGCCAAGCTGTTGCGCGTTCTCGATACCCATAGAATTTCCCGGATTGGAGGCAAGACCGAAAAGGAGCTCAATGTCCGCGTAATTGCAGCGACCAACCGGAATTTGCTGAAAGAAATCGAAAACTATCGCTTTCGGGCGGACCTGTACTATCGAATCAATGTACTGACCTTTTTTATCCCTCCCTTGCGCAGCCGCAAGGGGGATATCCCTTTGCTGGCCGAGTATTTTATACAAGGGCTGAACCACGGGCCCGACGGCCTCCCTACTCCTAAACGGATCAGCCCGGCCTGCATTAATTGTCTCGATGGATATGATTGGCCCGGAAATGTCCGGGAACTGCAAAACGCCATGATATGTGCCTATTATTGCAGCGGCGGCAGCCGCACGATCGAGGTGGAGCATCTGTCTCAAAATGCCGTGGGAAACCGGATAAGGCAATTCACTCTATCTGGGCCGGAATCCATTTCCCAAGAGGCTAAAAACGAATACACTTTGGACCAGCGTGAAAATCTAATCAGAATTTTGAAAGAGGCTGACTATAACGTAGCCGTTGCCGCTGCGACACTGAAAATCAACCGGGCCACTCTCTATCGCCGGTTAGACCGTTTTAGAATAAACCTCAAGGATTACCGCAGGCAGTCCAATGTTATCCGCGAAGACAGTTGAATTTGCTCAAACAAAAAGCGTCCGTTGATCAACGGACGCTTTTTGTTTGAGCCTCGGGTTAGCAATAAGACTTTCGGATAATTTCGGCAACATCGCCCTCTGTAAGCGGATATGGGTCGGCCGAAAACAGGCCCGGCATAATATGCCGCGCATGGGCGGCATATTTGGAAGGATCGTTTTCTACGCCATAGTCGGATAGACGGATCTCATTCACCCCGCACCGCTGCTCAAGTTCTGCCAACGCGTGAATAAAGTCCTGCGGATTGCGTGCATCTGTTTTTCCGGCAGCCCGAGCAAGTTGAATCATCCGTTGGGGCACCTTGTTCGCAAAAAACGAATAATATGCCAGCGAAATGGCTATCAATCCCGCACCATGGGTTAATTCAGGATGATATCCGCTCATCGCATGCTCGATTGCGTGTTCGGAGGTACAGGAGGAGATACTCTCAACGATGCCGGACAGTGTGTTACTCAAGGCAATATAAGACCACGCCTCTTTGTCACCGGGATCAAGCAAAATTTTGGGAAGATAAGTAAATACGCCCTCGACTGCCTTGAGGGCTAACAGATCGCTGATTGGATTGGCCGTTTTTGCGATATACCCTTCGGTCGAATGAAAGAGTGCGTCAAAAGCTTGAAATATTGCCAGATTGACAGGTACGGTTTGTATCAACTCGGAATCAATGATCGAAAACAGAGGGAAGGTACCGCCAAACCCAAAGCCGATCTTTTCTCCCGTTTTCGTTCGGGTAGTAACGGCCCAAGGGTCGGCCTCCGTTCCCGTTCCGGCTGTGGTAGTGATGGCGATTATCGGAAGAGGCTGGTTTTTTACAGGTCGAGCCTTGCCGCTTCCACCGGAAATATAGTCCCAAAGTTCTCCTTCGTTAACGCTCATCATCGCGATGCATTTTGCCGAGTCAATACTGCTTCCCCCGCCCAGTCCTACGACGAAATCACAGTGCCGTTCTCGCGCAAGCGCCGCTCCTTCCATAACATGGCGGTCGATTGGGTTGGGAAGAATTTTGTCGAAAACGACGCTGTCTGCGCCATTTTGCCGCAATAGTTTAATCACACGGTCGAGATACCCATACTTGCGCATGGACTTTCCGCTTGAGATTACTATCAGGGCATGCTTTCCGGGAAGCGGCTCGGTACCCAGCCGCTGCAGACTGCCTGCCCCAAAGATAAGTTTTGTTGGCATAAAGTAGTCGAAATTCATCGTACACAACTCCTCTTCCGTTATTTACAGGCTTCGGGGCCTGTATCCCTGATTAACTGTCCACTCAAAGTTGACTTTAAAAAGAGAGTGTAAGCAACAGTTATCTCATTAAAAAGAGAGCAAATTGCATGCCAAACATAAATTTTATTTTTGAGCCGTCCAAGATAGCGGCTTTTTGAGTACGCTTCTGTTTTTATATGGAATGCAGCTAAAAATTTGCATTTTGAATTCGCACATTGCGAAATTTCGCGCCTGCTTATTGCGAAATTTCGCAATGTGCAAAATGTAACCATCAGATTCATACGGAGAAGTGCGAATCTTGCAGCCTTTTTTGCCGCTTCCTTATTATGGCATGATTATTGCTTCTTAAGCCATTAGAACCGGTGGGACATGAGGTTTAAACCGTCCCGCAGGCAGAAAGGGGTATTTTTAATGATTGATCAGGTTACTTTAAAGAAACTTACCGATTTCTCTACCCAAATCCGCGTCCAAACGATCCGCCAAATCGGTGTTCGTGGCTTTGGACATATCGGCGGATCCATGTCCATTGTCGAACTCCTCAGTGTACTGTATGGTATGGAAATGCGGTACGATCCCCAGAATCCCTCTTGGGACAACCGAGATTGGCTGATCTGCTCTAAAGGGCATGCGGGGCCTGCCGTCTATGCGGCGCTGGCTCTTAAAGGGTTCTTCCCCATGGACTGGATGGACACGCTCAATCAGCCCAATACTCATCTTCCCAGCCATTGCGACCGAAAAAAAACTCCCGGAATCGATATGACTACCGGATCGCTGGGCCAAGGGCTTTCGATAGCCTGTGGAATTGCCTTGGGGCATTCGATGGATAAAAAAGACAATATGACCTACTGTATCATTGGAGATGGCGAGTCCCAAGAAGGGCAAATCTGGGAAGCCGTTCTCTTTGCCGCCCAGAAAAGACTCGATAACCTGATTCTTTTCGTCGACGACAACAAGGCGCAATTAGATGATTATACCTCCAACATTGAAAACATGCAGTCTTACGTAGAAAAGTTTAAAAGCTTTAATTGGGATGCTGCCGCGGTGGACGGACACGACATGAGTCAGATTCAATGTGCTATCGCAAGAGCAAAAGGAATCAAGGGCGTTCCGTCAGCCATTATTCTAAATACGGTCAAGGGAAAGGGGTGTACCTTTGCGGAGCGGCAGTGGAATCATCATATAAACGTAACCGCTGAGGAAATGGACGAGGCAATCCGGGCATTACAAAATCAATAAAGGGGAGAGAAATATCGTGCATATTGAACTTTGCGAAACAAACGAAATTGAAAACAAAACCATGGCAAGCGTTTATTATGAAACAATGATGTCCCTGATGGAAAAAAATGCTTCAATAATGGATATTGAAGCCGATCTGGGCGCCTGTATCCTTGCAGGCAACGTCAAAAAAATGCAGGAAACCTATCCCAGCCAGTTTGTGAACTGTGGAATACAGGAAGCCAATATGGTTGGGGTGGCCTGCGGATTGTCCGCTACCGGAAAAATACCGTACATTCATACTTTTGCACCGTTCTTGTCCCGCCGTGCCAACGATCAAATTTTTATCTCCGGTTGCTATGCGGGCGCGAATGTCCGGCTCATCGGTTCGGATCCGGGCGTCACGGCCTCCTATAACGGCGGAACGCATATGCCTTTTGAGGACATTGCCGCGCTTCACGCTTTCCCGGGGCTTACAATCCTGGAGCCCAGCGACAGCACTATGTTGGCCGACCTCCTCAGACAACTGGAAAACAAAGTCGGCATGTTTTATGTTCGGGTGGTTCGCAAAAATATGGTAAAGCTCTATGAAGAAGGCTCCAGCTTTGAAATTGGCAGCGGCGTAATTCTGAGAAAAGGCGGAGATGTCACCATCGTGGCCAGCGGCATCATGGTTGAGGAAGGATTGAAAGCGGCACAGCTTCTGTCTGAACAGGGCATTTCAGCAGAACTGGTGGATATGTTTAGCATCAAACCTATTGATAAGGAGCTTCTCATTGCCAGTGCCAAAAAGACGGGTGCTGTTGTCACTGCCGAGAACCACAACATTATCGGTGGTCTGGGCAGCGCCGTGGCAGAGGTTCTCTCCTGTGAATATCCGGTGGTCATTGAAAGAGTTGGCGTTGACGGAGTATTCGGTGAAGTGGGTCCTGTGGAATTTCTAAAAAATAAGTTTCATCTTACCGCAGAGGATATCGCCCGGAAAGCCGTTTTGGCAATCAGTAAAAAATAATTGTTTGAAAGGATCGTGCATTATGAAGAGGACAGTCGCGGTTTTGACGGGCCCCAAAACTTTTGATTTTGTCGAACAGGAGATTCCCCTTCTCCGCGCCAATGAAGTGCTTTTGAAAGTAATCAGCGTCGGTCTTTGTCATTCGGATGTCCCTGCCTATTTGGGCACCAGCGCGGCGGGATTTCATGCGCGTGGTTACGGCGCAATGATCAAAAACGTCCCCTATCCTATGCCGTTGGGTCACGAACCGGTATGTAAGGTAGACGCTGTCGGGAAGGCAGTCACACGATATAAGCCCGGAGAATTTGTTACCGGATTTCTGCTGGAGAGCTTTGCCACACATTTGCTGGTCCCCGAAGACGCGCAAATGATGAAGATTCCGCAGACCAGCAAGCCCATTGATGCCTGTATCGGGGAGCCGATGATGTGCGTGTCCAACATCGCGCGTGCCGTGACTCCCAAGCTTGGAGATAAGATCGCCGTTATCGGCTGCGGTTTTATGGGCCTTATGGTCATTTCGGCCCTCAAGGGGAGAAATCTGGGGGAGTTAGTTGCTATAGACTTTGATGATAACCGTTTGCAGCTGGCTAGTAAATACGGGGCCACCCGGATTATGAACCCCGCTAAAGTGGATATTGAAGATGTCTCCTACGATTTGACAGGCGGCAAATTTTATGACTGCGTAGTAGAAATTACCGGCAGTCTGAAAGGGTTGGCTTCCGCGCTCAAGATCAGCAAACTGCCGGGGCACGGCAGAATTCTCGCACCCTCTGTCTATGCTAAGGAAGTGCTGTGGGACGTCGAGATGGGCTATAATCTTATGTATCGGTCACCGGAAATCCATGTGGTTCACCCGTGGTACACGGATGATTACATGGGGGTCTTCCGGATTGGCGTAGAAGCATACATCAAAGGAGTTTTCCCGACCAACGAACTGATCACCCACCGCATTCCCTTTTCAGAGATCGGAAAGGGATTCGAATTGCTTTCCCGGAATCCGCCCGAATATATCAAAGGTATAATTACATTTGAATAAAACAGGCAGAGAAGCGATTAAAGGAGGAGAATCTTGTGGAAAATGCCGGAAGCAACACAGCCAATACTGATGTCAGATTTACCAAACGGCAGTTGTGTTATTACGCCATAGGTGATTTCGGAAATAATTTCAGCTGGTCATATGTTGGCTCATATCTAATGTTTTTCTATTCTGATGTATTTTGTATCCCGATGGCCGCTGTTTCTTTGCTGATGTTGATTGCCCGGGGATGGGATGCCATCAACGACCCCATCGTCGGAACACTTGCAGACCGGAGCAAGAGTCGCTGGGGGCGTTACAAGCCGTGGGTATTGTTTGCCGCCCCGCCTACGGCGATCCTATTAATACTACTTTTCTGGGCTCATCCGCAATGGAATAATACCTCCAAGATTGTATACATGTACATTACATATGGTTTGTTGGTACTTGCATATACCTGTGTCAATATTCCTTATGGCTCCATGACGAGCGTAATGACTCAGAACACAGATGAACGCGGACGCTTATCCAGTGTACGTATTGCCTTTTCAAACATTGCCTGTGGCAGTATCGGCGTGATTGTAATCCCCTTAGTTGCGCTATTCGGCAGCGGCGACCAAATCAAGGGGTTCCTCTGGGTCACTGTTTCCTTCGCGATTATTTTCTTCCTCTGTCAGATCGTCGTTTTCCGAACCTGCAATGAAGTTGTTGTGCCAGAGAAGTCAATCCCCTATCCGTTGGGGCAAAAGCTGAAGGCTGTATTTACAAACGGCCCGTTTGTGATTGCATTTTTAGGACAATTTGTTTGGGGGTTTTATCTTCACGGACGCAATGCCATGTTTATTTACTATTTCAAATACTGTGTGGGAAACGAAAATCTTGTCACTGTTTACAATCTGGTCGGCCTGTTGCCATTAATCCTTGGCTGCTTTTGTTTCGCGCCTATATATAACAGGATTGGCAATAAAGGACATGTTACCGGGTTAGCATGTGTCCTGTGCGGGATCAGTTTTATCATCATGTTTTTTACCTCCCCGCTATACAGCCCTGTCTTTTTCTACATGCTGGCCGCCGTATCTCAGTTCTTTATGGGTATGCTTTGCACCGGTGTGTTCAGTGTTATTCCGGACACAGTAGAATACAGTGAATTAAAAAGCGGCATCCGCATCGATGGTTTTATGTACTCTTTTGTCTCTTTGGGGAGTAAGTTTGGAATTGCCTTTGGCACGGCCGGTGTGAGTTTATTATTGGCACGGCTTGGATATATCGCGAACGCGGAACAGACACCTGTAGTACTCAACACAATCCACCATTTATTTACCACGGTTCCCGGTATACTTGCCATTTTATTGGGTTTCCTTTTCTCACGCTATAGGATTAACAGAAAACTGTTTGAATCCATTATGGATCAGCTTAGGAAAAGATCCTCGGCTAAAAACAGTCCCGCCGTTTCAGAATAATCCGGTATCGCGCCCGCAGGCCAAAACGGTTCCGGGTGTGAGCGTGCGGCCGTTCGGAAACTAAGCAGACTTGCAAAAATGAATTCCGATTTTTTCGGACGCGCCCCGGCATGGCGGCGGTATGAATCGCAGGTTTGGAAAACAATGGAGCGTATTAAGACCGGAAAACAAATTTAAGACGTTCCTTGGATTTGGATGCGGGCTTAGGGGAGCTGCTTAAACGGCGCTCCCCTTTGAATTATACGTCGAGCGGAAGCCGACGCGTATATGCAACCACACGCTATGCGCGTAAGACTAAAAGCGGCTATGCCGTGCAGGAGGACAAAAATCCCCCCGCCTGATAAAATGAGCAGGTTTCGCCGACCGCTCAGGAAAACAGAAGGGGGGAGTCCAAATGAATGAAAATTGTAGAGATGCGGATAAGATGCTTGACAGGGAAAGTGTAAAGGAAGACGAGGACCCCTTCAGGGGCTGTCAGAGTGACCTGAGCGGTTGACAAAACAGCGCACCCTTTGAGGGGCCGCTGGCAACAGACCCCTATAGGGTCAATGCAAAACCGCCTTTCACCGGCGGCTGCTGTTTTAACGCCCGTTTGCCGCCTTTGCCCAGGAATCCTTTAGAGATACGATCCGGTTGAAAACGGGCGTATCCTCCGTCGAGGCCGGGTCCTTAGAGAAGTAACCGGTGCGCAGGAACTGGAACGTATCCCCGACGTTAGTCTCCGACAGATATTTTTCGAGCTTTGCGCCCTTGGCGACGCGCAGCGACTCGGGGTTTACGTTGTCCATGAAGTTTCCGCTTTCGGTGTCCTCCGACGGGTTCTCCGTCAGAAACAGCCGGTCGTAAAGCCGCACCTCGGCGTCGACGCAGTTTTTCTGGTCGACCCAGTGGATCGTGCCCTTTACCTTGCGCTTATCCGGGGAGTCGCCGCCCCGGGTTTCGGGGTCGTAGGTGCAGATGAGCTCGCACACCCTGCCGGTTTCGTCCTTTACGACCTTTTTGCAGGTGAGGAAGTACGCGCTCTTAAAGCGCACCTCGGCGCCCGGCGACAGGCGGAAATACCCCTTTACCGGTTCCTCCATGAAATCGTCGCGCTCGATATAGAGGTGCTTTGAGAAGGTCATCTCCCTCGTTCCGAGCTCCGGCATTTCCGGATTTATCAAAACCTCAAAGGTTTCCGTTTTCGATTCCGGGTAATTTTCGATCGTCACTTTGATCGGGTCGAGTACCGCCATCGCGCGCGGCGCGCTCCCGTTTAATTCGTCGCGCACGCAGTGCTCCAAAAGCGCGTAGTCGACGACACTGTACGTCTTCGATACGCCGGCCTTTTCGACAAAGCTGCGCAGGGCCGAGGCCGGATAGCCGCGCCTGCGCATGCCGGCGATTGTCGCCATGCGCGGGTCGTCCCAGCCGGAGACGGCGGCGTTTTGCACAAGCGCGAGACATTTGCGCTTGCTCGTCAGCGTGAAGTTTAAGTTCAGGCGCGCAAACTCGATCTGGCGCGGCGGGCTCGGCCACTCGATCTCCTTTAGGACCCAGTCGTAGAGCGGCCGGTGGTCCTCAAATTCGAGCGTGCACAGCGAATGCGTGACCCCCTCGGCCGCGTCGGAGATCGGATGGTTGAAATCGTACATCGGATAGATGCACCACTTGTCGCCCGTGCGCGCGTGGGGCACCTTCATGATGCGGTAGATCACCGGGTCGCGCATGTTCAGATTCCCCGAAGTCATGTCGATTTTGGCCCGCAGCGTTTTTTCCCCGTTTTCAAATTCGCCGAGGCGCATCCGCTCGAAGAGGTCCAGGTTTTCTTCGACGGAACGGCTTCGAAACGGGCTCTCCCTGCCGGGCTCCTTTAGGGTGCCGCGGTAAAGCCGGATTTCCTCGGCCGACAGGTCGCAGACATATGCCTTGCTCTTTCGTATCAGCTTTAAGGCGCTTTCGTGGCAGATGTCGAAATAATCCGAGCCGTACAGGATCTTGTCCGGCTCGAACCCGAGCCAGCGGATGTCCTCGATAATCGCGTTTACATATTCGTCGTCCTCTTTGACGGGATTTGTATCGTCTAAGCGCAGGTTGCAGACGCCGCCGTACTTGATCGCGGTCGTGAAATCGATGGTGATCGCCTTTACGTGCCCGATGTGCAGATATCCGTTGGGCTCCGGCGGAAAGCGCGTCTGCACGCGGGCATACGCCCCCGTCCGCAGGTCCTCGTCGATAAAATCATGGATGAAATTTGAGGCAATGCCCTCGCCAGTCATTCCTTTCCCTCCCCGATGAATGTAAGAAAGCGATTAAGCCGCGAAAGCAGGCGCTCCCGGCCCAAAAGCTTCGATATATGGTATAGATCCGGCGATTGTCGGCGCCCGGTGACCGCGACGCGGACGATATTGCTGATATCGCCGATATGGCCCTTGTAATCGCCCGGATTCTTCTTAAAGGTCTTAACGTCGGAGGCAAAGCCGAACGGGGCGCAGAGGCCCTTTATCTTGTCAAACCAGACGTCCTTTTCGTCCGACGGGTCGTAAAGCCCCCGGTAGCGGCGGATGACGGCCGCCATGACCGATTTTTCGACGTCGGGCGGGTCGTAGGCCCCGTCGAAAAGCTCGTCGTAAAAATAGGAGATATACGGCCGGATATCGCTCCATTTCGCGAGGTCCTTTCGCGGCTTCGGGACGTCCCGGTCGATGGAAAAGATGTTGAGCGCATAGTCCGGGTTATCCGATAAGAGGCGGAAAAGCCCGTCGTCGCGCGCCTTTGCCCAGGTAAGCACCGAGGAAAGAACCTTTTCGGCCGTAAAGCGGGAGATCACGGCCTTGCTGACGTCGTTTAGCTTTACAAGGTCGAAAAGCGCGCCCGAGGGGCTCATTTTCCGGATGTCGAACGGAAACTCGCCGTAGGGCGCCCCGGGATTCTGCCGCCGCCAGTCTTCAAAGCCGGAGTTTGCGAGGTTTAACAGATATTCGATCACGGCCTCGGGCGGGTAGCCCTCCTCGAGAAAATAATCGACCGCCGCCTCCGGGTCCTTGCGCTTTGATATCTTGCGTTTTCCGCCGTCTTCCGTTTCCTTCATGATCGGCGCGATATGCGCGTAGTTCGGGCGGCGCCGCCCGATCGCGGAAAAAAGCTCGAGATGCACGGGTACGGAGGAGATCCACTCGTCGCCCCGCACCACGGTCGTCGTGCGCATCAGCGTGTCGTCGACCGCATGCGCGAAATGATAGGTCGGAAGCCCGTCGGATTTAATAAGCACGATGTCCGTAATGTTCTGGGGCATCTCGATTTCGCCCTTGATCCGGTCCCGGAAGGTGATTTTGCGCTCCTCCGAGCCGTTCGACCGAAGGCGCACGACAAACGGCAGGCCGCTTTTCAATTTCTGCTCGACATCCGCGGGGGAGAGCCCGCGGCATTTCGCAAAGGCGCCGTAATAGCCGGGCAGAAGCTTGTCCGCCTCCTGGCGGCTTCGCACGAGCGACAGCTCTTCCTCCGTGCAGAAGCAGGGGTAGGCGAGGCCGCGCTCTAAAAGGTCCTTCGCAAACGCCTGATAGATCTTTTCGCGGCCGCTCTGGAGGTAGGGGCCGTACGCGCCGGTAAAGCTTTCGGGTCCCGTCATGCCCTCGTCGCAGCGGATGCCGAAAGAGGAAAGGCCGTTTATAATGCCCGAGACGCCGTCGCGGACCTCGCGCTTTTTGTCCGTGTCCTCGATTCTCAGGAAAAACACGCCGCCGCTTTGGTGGGCGAGGCGTTCGCTTACAAGGGAGGCCAAAAGGCCGCCGATGTGCAAAAAGCCGGTGGGGCTCGGCGCGAAACGGGTGACCTCCGCCTTCTCCTTAAGAGCGCGGGGGGGGTAGTATTTATCATAATCGTCGGGAGTTTTGTCGATATCGGGAAAAATCAAAGCCGCAATTTTTTTAAGATCGTCCATCTGCCTGCCTCCGGGAGCCATTTACTAATAATGCTATCTATTATATCCTCTCAAAACGAATATATCAACCGGACGGGAGAAACAAGCCGGTCATTTTCTGCGCACGGACAAAAAAGCCAGGATCCCGACGACCAGAAGGATGACCGCTTCCGTGATAAGGCTGGTCGGGAGAGGGAGCCAGAGGAGCTTCGTCAGCACCTCCCACGACGAATAAAGCCCGAACAGCAGAAAAAAAGCCGCGGCGACTGTTTTGATAAGCCGCTCCGGGATCTTTTTCAGCATGACCGCCCCTATGATCACGCCGAGGCTGTCCGCGAGGAACATCCCGACGGACGTCCCGATGAAAACCATGGCCGGGGTCTCGGGGTATTTGACGGCGAGGGAAATCGCCGTAAGCTGCGTTTTGTCGCCGAGCTCCGCGAGGAAAAAGGTGAGGGACACCGTAAGTATAACGCCGGCCTTCGGGCCGCGGAACGATTTGCTCTCTTTTTTGGCGGGGCGCTCGGGCTTGAGCGCCAGCAGTCCGAACAGGAGAAAGGCGAAGGCGGCCGCCGACTGGACCAGAAGATTCAAGCCGACGTACCGGGAAACGACGCTCCCGAAGCCGACTGCAAGCCCGTTTAACAAAAGAATGGAGAGGAACATGGAAAACAGCACCTTCGCAGGCTTGTAACGTGAAGCGAAGGCAAGCGCCAGAAGCTGCGTTTTATCTCCCATTTCGGCTAAAAACATCATTGAAGCGGGCAAAAGGAAGCTGATGACTGACTCGTGCATGATATTCCTCGCTTTTTCATTATTTTGCCTCATGATTTTATCCGGAAATTTTGGCGAAAAAAGAGAAAAACCGTGCGGACGGGCAGGCATTTCCTATAGTGTGTCAGACTTTTTCCGCCGTGTCAATCGGAAAAATGGCGGCTTTTGAGGGAAAATCGCACGGCGGAGGGATAAACGGCGCGCAAAAAGCCTCATCCTATATAAATGCCGGCGAGCCGTTTCTCATCCCCTGCGCTTTTTGCAATAAATGCGCAAATAGGCTTGATTATTGCACCAGATCTGCTATACTGATTATAGTTTCACATTATAGTAATGAGTTCCGCAATGTAAAACTCGAAAGGATGGATCTGTATGAATGAAGTATTAAAAAAAATCTCGTCTTATGGCATTGTCCCGGTTGTCGTGATTGATGACGCTTCGCAAGCGGTGCCGCTTGCAAAAGCGCTTTGCGACGGCGGGCTTCCGGTAGCCGAGGTTACTTTCAGGACGGCACAGGCGGCGGAAGCGATCGGGCGCATCGCAAAGGAAGTGCCGGATATGCTGGTCGGCGCCGGCACCGTGCTGACCTGCGAACAGGCGGACCGCGCCATTTCTGCGGGCGCGCAGTTCATCGTGAGCCCGGGCCTGAACACGAAGGTGGTCAAACATTGCATGGAGAAGGGGGTTCCCATTACCCCGGGCACTTCCTCCCCGAGCGATATGGAAGCCGCGCTTGAGCTGGGGCTCGACGTGGTCAAATTCTTTCCCGCCGAGCAGCTCGGCGGCGTTGCCTATCTAAAGGCGGTCAGCGGCCCCTTTACCTCTCTTAAGTTTATGCCGACGGGCGGTATTAATGCCGCGAACTTAAACGAATATCTTTCCTTTTCAAAAATTATCGCCTGCGGCGGCTCGTGGATGGTCAAGCCCGAATTGATCAAGGCGGGCGACTTTGCCGCCGTCACAAGGCTGGTCCGCGAGGCGATCAATACCATGCTTGGCTTCGAGCTTGCCCATGTCGGCATCAACTGCGAAAACGAAGCGCTTGCCGAGGAGACGGCAAAAACGCTCTGCGCGCTCTTCGGATTTGAATATAAACCCGGCAATTCCTCAATTTTCGCGGGAAGCGCCGTTGAATGCATGAAGTCTCCCTATCTCGGGAAGAACGGGCATATTGCCATTAAAACAAATTCGGTCGACCGCGCGGTCGCGAACCTGACCTCCAGAGGCATCCGGTTTGACGAGTCGTCGCGCAAGACCGACGCCAAGGGAGCTACCAAGGCGATTTATCTTGCCGGCGAATTTGCGGGCTTTGCCCTGCACCTCGTGCAAAAGTAAGAAAAGGGAAGGAGAATACGATATGAAGGTCGTAACGTTTGGAGAAATTATGCTTCGGCTCGCGCCGGAGGGGTATTATCGCTTTATTCAGGCCGATTCCTTTGGTGCGACTTACGGCGGAGGGGAGGCAAACGTCGCGGTATCGCTCGCAAACTACGGCTTGGAATCGAGATACGTCACCAAGCTGCCCGCGCATGATATCGGCCAGGCGGCTATAAACTCGCTTCGCCGTTTCGGCGTCGACACCTCTATGGTCGTTCGCGGAGGCGACCGGGTTGGCATTTACTTTTTGGAAAAGGGCGCCTCGCAGCGCCCCTCGAAGGTCATTTACGACCGTGCCGGCTCCTCGATCGCCGCGGCGGTTTCAGGGGATTTTGATTGGGACGCCATTTTTGAGGGCGCCGACTGGTTCCACTTCACCGGCATCACACCGGCGCTCGGCGATAACATCGCCGCTGTTTGCGAGGATGCCTGTAAGGCCGCCAAAGCCAAAGGCATTACAATTTCATGCGACCTGAATTACCGCAAAAAGCTGTGGAGCCGGAAGAAAGCCTCCGAGGTCATGGCGCGCCTTTGCAAATATGTCGACGTATGCATTGCCAATGAGGAAGACGCAAAGGATGTTTTCGGCATTGAGGCCGAAAATACCGACATCACAGGCGGAAAGCTTGACCATGAGGGTTACAGGAGCGTCGCAAAGCAGCTTGCCGACCGCTTCGGCTTTCAAAAAGTGGCGATCACGCTGCGGACCTCGATCTCCGCAAGTGAAAATAACTGGGCCGGAATGCTTTATGACGGCAAGGATTTCTATTTTTCCAAGCAGTACAATATGAAAATCGTCGACCGTGTCGGAGGCGGCGACAGCTTCGGCGCCGGACTTATATATTCTTTCCTCTCCGGCAAGGATTCTGCGTCGGCGCTTGAGTTCGCGGTGGCGGCGAGCTGCCTAAAGCACACGATTGAAGGCGACTTCAATCAGGTCGGCGCCGACGAGGTTGAAAAGCTCGCGGGCGGCGACGCCTCCGGCCGTGTGCAGCGATAATTCTTTTTTCTGCCCTCCGTCTCAAAATAGGCGTGCCGGATTCTCCCGGCGCGCCCATTTAATAACGGACGTTTTCCGAGCGATTCGGCCGGACACTGAAATGCATTCTCTCCTGCTGCGGGTTTGTGCTATAATCTTTATAAAAAAAGACTGAGGGAATATCAAATGGAAAACGGTTTTGTTCAGAGCCTCGAACGTGCATTTTCTATATTGGAAACGCTGGCAAAGCAGCCGAAGGGCATAGGCCTCGTCGAATTGTCAGGCATGGTCGGACTTCATAAAAGCACTACCCACCGGTTCCTTTCGTCTTTATGCGCAATGGGGTATGTGGTCAAGGACAGCTTCTCCGGCCGTTACCGGCTGACATTCAAGGTGATGGAGCTGTCTAATAACATGTTGAACGATATTGACATTCTGACGGTTGCAAAACCCCATTTGGACCGTCTTTCCCACGAAGTCAGCGAATCCGTTCATCTTGTCATGCCCGACGGCGCCCAGGTCGTTTATATCTATAAAACGGATTCGTCCAACCGCTCTTTCCAAATGCGTTCGAAGGTGGGACTGCGCGCTCCGATGTACTGCACCGCGGTGGGAAAAAGCATCCTTGCAACGATGACAGAGCAGCAGATCGCAGCCATTTGGGCACAAAGCGAAGTATCGGCCATGACGCACAATACCATTGTAGAGCTTGAACCGTTCTTAAAGGAGCTTTCAGAAATTCGCGGGCGCGGCTGGGCGTTCGACAAGGAAGAAAACGAAGACG
This sequence comes from Clostridiales bacterium UBA6114, assembly GCA_002423435.1. Classification (GTDB taxonomy): domain Bacteria; phylum Bacillota; class Clostridia; order Oscillospirales; family Butyricicoccaceae; genus UBA6114. The sequence continues at coordinate 183,403 of DIWE01000018.1, read as the reverse complement.
GCGTAAGCTGTATCGGTGTCAGCATTTCCGATTACCAGGGGCACGCTATTGCCGCGATGAGCATCTCCGCCCCGTCCGCGCAGATGGCCGATGAGCACATTGAGGCGCTTCTGCCCGCAATTTTTGCCTGCCGCGACAATATTTACAGGGATATGGGAATTTCCTAAACATAATTAATCCGCGGAGGTGCCGCGAAATGCATATTCATGCATTTCGCGGCACCTCCGTTTTTTTATGTTCCGCCATTTCGGGAACGCCCTATCAGCGCTTGAAGTATTGCTCCAGTCCGGGCTGTTCGGAGTGAAGAAGCGTGTTGACGTTTCTTAAATGATTGTGAAGGGCTTTTTGCAGGCCGCTGTCGTCGTGATTTTTAATCGCGGTTATAATCGACCTGTGCTGGGATGGCATAACGGGCGGCCTTTCCAGTCGCAGCGAAAGAAGCCGGGCTCTTAAATAGTGGATGTCCTTTTCGCCGGTGTGCTCGAGAACAAACTCTTTATGCGTCAGATTATAGAAAATCTTGTGGAATTCAGTATCCAGCTGAAAGGCGATCTCATATGCGGAGGCGTTTAATAACTCTTCCTGCCGCGATACCAGCGATTCAAGATAGGGAACAATGGGGTCGAAACAGCCCGAATTATATCCGTCCGTCACGATTTTGATTTCCAGGGCCTCGCGAAGATAACGGATCCGCTCCAATTGCTGCAGGTCGATGAGGGTAACAAAGCTGCCCCTTTGGGGACGGGCCTCCAGAGCGCCGTCGGCAACCAGGAGATGGATCGCTTCCCGCACGGGTATCCGGCTGCAGCTGAATTCCTTGGCCAGCTTGACCTCGCTGAGCTTCTCGCCGGGCATCAGATGCAGGGAGGATATTTCATGCCATAAATGCTGATAAATGATGTGGGTGAGATTGGTCGGCGCCTGCGGGTTCACTTCCATAATTACTCCTGATTCCATGGTGAATTTTTGACGGTGCATCCCTGCACTATATAGTATACATTATAACTTGTAATTGCCCCGATTTCAATATAATTGCTTATATTTCGTTAGAATCTTGTTTATTATATCATGTTTTATTAAAAAAGAATACTAGTATAAATTAAATAGCACGGTTCGAAAAAGACAAAAATAAATATAATATTTGTTGATAGTACACATAAAACATCAAATTATTTTGTTGAAAAAGTGGAAATGGTGGCCAAATATTGATTTTTTAAAAGAATGCGAATATACTATGGTCAGACGCAAAACTAGTATACATTTTTAATCCGCTGCGAAATCGGCCGCCCCGGGCGATCGGGAAAGCTGAGAAAAGGAGAATTTAGCATGAAGGAAAGGCCTAAACTGCTGTGCCCGTCTATCCTGAACCTGCCCATCGACAACATTCGCGGAGAGATAGAAAAACTCGACGCGACCGATATGGATATCTATCACGTGGATGTGATGGACGGGACCTTTGTCCAGAATTTCGGCATGTCGATCCGGGAGCTGGAAATGATAAGACGGGTAACGGACAAAGGGGCGCATAAGCTGATCGATTGCCACATGATGGTGATGAATCCGCATCGGTATATCGAGAAAATCGCGCAGGCCGGGGCAGACATCATTTATATACACCCCGAGTCGGAATTAATCCCCTCCGCAACGCTTGAGCTGATCCAGCTGCAGGGAAAGAAAACCGGACTGATCTTAAACCCGTGCACGTCGCTCGAGAGCGTAAAGGATATGCTGCCCGTAACGGATTATGTCATGATTATGGCGGTCAACCCCGGGTTTGCCGGCAGGGAGTTTATGCCGTATACGCGCCGGAAATTTGTTGAACTGAATCATTACAGGGAAGAAAACGGGTTAAACTATCATCTGCTTTTGGACGGCGGCGCCACAAGGGAAGTCATCGCGGATCTCTATCATAATTGCGGTGTGGAAGGCTTTGTGCTTGGGAAACAGGAGCTGTTTTTTAAGAAAGACGATTATGCGACATGCATCGACCGCATTCGCGGCTTTTGACAGCCGCGCTGAATTGATGTCATAGCAGGAAACTGTGACGAATTTATAAAAAATTGGAGGAGAATTAGCTATGAAAAAGGTAATCACGGCAATTACCGCGCTCGCGTTATGCGCGGGCATGCTGTTCGGGTGCAGCAATAACCAACCCGCGCCCACGGGCGGCGACACGAACCAGGGTATGCCCTCAAACGGCGAAACAGTCACGCTGAAATATGACCTCACGGTATCTCTGGAACATCCCTGGGGCCAGGCGGCAACGGAGTTTAAGAAACGCCTCGAGGAAAAATCCGGCGGCCGTTTCAAGGTGGAAATTTATCCGTCGAGCACTTCCGGCTCGGAGGCGGACTCCCTCGCCGGCATGCTGGTAGGGACAACCTCGATGACCATGTCCGGCGGTTCTTTCAGCGGATATGCTCCGAGCGCGACGCTTCTCGAGGCGCCCTGGGCATACAACTCCGAGGAAGACGTGCAAAAAATGATTGAGAGCGATATCGGCACTTCGATCAAACAGGACTTTGAAGAAGCCGGCTTCCATGTGCTTTGGTACCAGCTGCGCGGCCCGCGTCAGCTTACATCCAATGTCGCGATCAGCAAGCCCTCCGATCTCACCGGCCGCAAAATGCGTATGTCCGGAAACCCGCTGCACACCAACATGTGGAACACGGCGGGCGCGGTCTGCTCCTCGATCGCGCTGAGCGAAACATTCAACGCGCTGAGCCAGGGCGTCGTCGAGATGCAGGAAAACCCGTACGACATGATCTATGACAACAGCTTCTTTGAAGTCCAGAAATATGTGGACGAAACAAGCCATGTGTATTCCACGATCTTAAACCTGATCTCCACGGACCTGTACAACGGCCTGGACGATGAAATGAAGGGCTGGCTGGACGAGACCGTGACCGAGATGCAGGATTGGGTAAACAAATATTACTTTGAGCACAAGGACGATTACCGCCAGAAATGCATCGACGCCGGCATGACCATCAACACCGATGTCGACCGTGCGGCTTTCAAGGAAGCCATGATGCCCGCGATCCAGTCCTATCTGGAAGGCCAGGGCGACGGCCTCTGGGAGATGTATCAGCAGATCGGCGAGATGTCCGACGCGAACGCGAAATCCTAAGCTCCGGGCGGGCAAGCCGACAGCAGAGTAAATCAGTACAGGGCCGCTTGCAGCCGCAAGCGGCTCTGTGCGAGAAAATTTATAAGGATACTTTTTGGGTAATCTGCACTTTATGGGAGGGAAAGTTTGAAAGAATTCAAACTTCAGAATTTAAGTGCGTGTTGCTCGCCCAGTGTGAGAAACCGCAGTACATGCACAATATGACCATTCCTTTTTGCGGGTCGTCTTGTGCCTTGAAGCTTAGAGGAAAGGAATGGTCATAGCTATGAAAAAGATCGCGAATGCGCTTGATAAGATGTTCAGCTATCTTACGGCAACTTTTTTTGTGCTGGTAAGCGTATGCGTTCTGATACAGATTATCACGCGCTATACGCCGGGGATTTCGGCTCCCTGGACGGATGAAACGACCAGACTGCTTTTTATGTATACGATAATGGCCGGCGCGCCGATGGCGATCAAGTACAGGGAATACGCCGTTATCGATATGCTGCTTAATAATCTGCACGGCAAAGCCCGCCATGCCATAACGATCTTTGAACACCTTGTGATCTGCGCCGTTGGCGCGGTAGGCGCATGGCAGGCATACATCTTTTTTACAAAGGGTCTTAAGACGCTGTCGACATCCCTGCAAATCAACATGGGGATTTTTTATGTGGTTCCGGTTGGAATTTTTGCTTTTACGACGATTTACAGCCTTGCAGTCATCGTTGAAGAAGCAGTGGCAATGGTAAGGGGGGAATAAAGCATGGTAGTGGCAATGTTTGTCTTGTTTCTTGTATTATTGATCCTTGGCGTGCCGATTGCTTTTTCACTGGGAGCCTCGTCACTGTTTTATCTGTTTGTAAAGGGCATACCGCTTGCGGTAATCGCGCAGAAATTCTTTGCGGGGATGGATTCCTTTACCCTGCTCTGCATTCCGGGATTCATGCTGGCCGGCGCGCTGATGAACGGCGGCGGCATCACAAAACGCATCCTGAATTTCTGTAATGCCTTTTTGGGACATTTCACCGGCAGCCTCGCGCTCGTCAACGTTGTGGCCAGCATGGTGTTCGCGGGCATTTCCGGCACGGCGATCGCCGACGTCTGCAGCCTCGGCAGCATGCTGATCCCCGCGATGGTGGAGGACGGCTACGACGATGACTTTTCCGTCGCGGTTACGGCGGCATCCTCTGTTGTCGGACCGATCATCCCGCCCAGCGTTCCGATGGTTATCGCGGGCGCCTGCGTGAGCATCTCCGTCGGAAAAATGTTTCAGGGGGGCATTATTCCGGGAATCATGCTGGGCCTCGCATTATGCGTCCCCACATATATGATTTCCGTAAAGCGGCATTATCCGAAGCATGCAAGGGTTTCATGGAGAGAGCGCTGGAATACGACGAAGGACGCCATCTGGGCGATCCTGATGCCGCTGATTCTTTTGGGCGGTATTTTGTCGGGTATCTTTACGCCGACGGAGGCGTCGATCGTCACCTGCGCTTACGCGCTGGTCGTGGGCGTTTTCATTTACAGGGAGATCAGGCTGAGGGACGTCCCCCGCATTCTGTGGGAAAATATGCGTTCCTGCGCCAGCATCATCGTTTTGATCGGCTTTGCAAACGTATTCGGATATATCCTTACAGCCGAGCGCATTCCGCAGATGGTGGCGACCGGCATTCTCAGCATTACCTCGAGCAAAGTGGTTGTTATTTTACTGATCAACATTGTGCTTTTGTTTGTCGGCATGTTCATGGAAAGCCTGGCCGCGATACTCATTACGTTCCCGGTGCTTTTGCCGGTGGCGACGGCGGTCGGAATGAATCCCGTTCACTTTGCGCTGATGGCGATCATCAATCTGATGATCGGTCTGACAACGCCCCCCGTGGGCATGTGCATCTGCACGGCGGCGCAGATCGGGAGGGTTTCCACCTACAAAGCGTTTAAGGCCAACATCCCGTTCCTGATCACGAGCCTTATCGTGCTATTGCTGGTCTCGTTTATCCCGCAGATCACGCTGTTTATTCCCGGCTTGTTCGCTTAATCGCGGCAGCTTAGCCGGATTCTCATGCTCCGGCTAGACAATTCTTGCATTCAGGAGGTCATTAAAATGGGACAGATCGTTGTTATTACCGGCGCCGGCGGCGGCCTCGGCAGTGTGTTCGCAAAGGAATTCGCCAGGGATGGCCATGACATCGCCATTCTGGATTACGATATGGATGCGGCGGAAAAGGTCGCGGGGGAAATCCGGAAAAGCGGCGGCAGCGCCGTCGCGGCCCAATGCAACGTCATGGACAAGGAATCCTTGGAAAAGGCGCGCGAAACAGTCAGGGGAGCCTTTGGAAGGTGCAATGTGCTGATAAACTGCGCCGGTATCCAGGACGTTCTGGCCAAGACCACGGCGGAAGCTTACAGAAGCGGCGACGAAAAGGATACGGCCGTCGCAAAGGCGCCCCCTAATTGCTCCAGACAGGAATATGCGGAGCTTCTGGGAAAAAGCCGCACCCTTTTCAATCTGGACGCGGACAGGATGATGCGCGTCATGAACGTAAACTGGCTCGGCACGTTCGTTTCGTGCCAGGTCTTCGCGGTGGACCTGGTGGGTCAGGAGGGCAGCTCCATTATCAATATTACATCCATGGCGGCTTACGACGCGCTCAGCATGGTGCCCGCTTACGCTTCCAGCAAGGCGGCCGTCGACATGTTTACGAAGTGGCTGTCCAATTACCTGTCCAATGAATTCGGAAAGGTCCGTGTAAACGCGGTGGCGCCCGGATATTTCCTGACGCCGTTAAACCATGATATGTATGTAAATCCCGACGGGTCTTACACGCAGCGATATTATAACGTGATCCACCGCACGCCGATGGGGAGGCTGGGGAATCCCGCGGAGCTGACCGGCGCGCTCAAGTTTTTTGCAGATCCGGCCATGTCCGGGTATATTACCGGCCAGGTGATCGCCGTTGACGGCGGTTTTCTCTCCTGCCCCGGGATTTAAAACAATTTTACCGGAAAGAATGATGAGTTTTTGAAAGCGATTACAGTGATTCGACCGAATCAGGTGGAAATGTTGGAAACGGAAAAGCCGGTCATCACAAGCCCGGATCAGGTGCTGGTCCGGGTCAGGGCCGCGGGGATCTGCGGGTCGGACGTCCACGTTGTGCACGGCACGAACCCGTATGCGGTTTATCCGAGGGTGATCGGGCATGAGGCGGGAGGACTTGTCGAAGCGGTCGGCGACAATGTAAAGGACCTTTCGCCGGGCGACGGCGTTGTGTTTGAGCCGATTACTTATTGCGGAAAATGCTATGCGTGCCGCAGCGGACATCACAACGTGTGCCGGGAACTGAAGGTTCTGGGGTGCAGCGTGGACGGGACGTTTCGCGAATACGCGGCGGTAAGCCGTTCCCAGGTATATAAATTCGACGCGAGCCGGATGAGCTGCATCCAAGCCGCGGTATGCGAGCCGTATACCATCGGCGCGCAGGCGAACTGGCGCGGAAACGTGCAGCCCGGAGACCTTGTCCTGGTGCATGGCGCGGGGCCGATCGGCTTGATCGTCGCGGACGTTGCGAAAAGCAGGGGCGCGACGGTGATCGTATCCGAGCCTAACGAAAGAAGGCTGGCCATGGCGAAGGACTTCGGCGCCGACTATCTTGTTAATCCCGTGAAGGATGATTTGGACGGCTTTATCGCAAAGCTGACGGGCGGCGAGGGTGTCAATGTGGTGTTTGAAGCCGCCGGCGTGCCCGCGCTTTTGGAGCATGCGGTGGAAATCCTGTCTCCGGCCGGCCGCCTGGTCGCGATGACTTTCGGGAAGGAACCGATACCCGTGAGCTTTAAGGCGCTCAACGCGAAGGAGCTCACGATTCTGGGAACCAGACACCAATATGAAAAATTCCCGGAAACCGTCGCAAGCCTTCCCGACAGACTGGACAGGGTGGACAAAATCATAACGCATGTATTTCCCGCCGATGAATTCAAGAAGGCGTTTGAGGTGCTGGCGGACAAGAACAGCGGCGCCGCCAAGGTGATTCTTACGTTTGACTGACGCAAAACAAGCGAGAGTCGCTTCGACTATTGTTGAAGCTCGGCGAAAAGGAGGATAAACATGCCAACGATGAATCAGGCATCCCTGGCCGATAAAGCCGCCTGGGAAAAGCTGAACATTAAACTGCCGCGGTACGACCGCGCCGCCATGATTGCCGCCACCAAAAAACACCCCGTCTGGGTGCACTTCGGCGCCGGCAATATCTTCAGGGGCTTTATCGCGGCGCTTTTGCAGAAGCTGCTGGGCGACGGCTTATTCGACCGCGGCATCATTGCCGCCGATACCTTCGATTACGATATCATAGACAAAATTTATAAGCCGTTCGACAACCTCACCATGATGGTTACCCTAAACCCCGACGGCACGACAAGCCGGGAGATCGTCGGCAGCGTGGCCGAGGCGCTCAAGGCCGACAGCGCCGACGCCGACGGAATGGCGCGCCTTGTGGAAATCTTCACCGACCCCGGCCTGCAGATCGCGAGCTTCACCATCACCGAGAAAGGCTACGCCCTCTATCGCCCGGACGGAAGCCTCATGCCGGTCGTCCAGGCGGATATGTCGGAAGGCCCCGAAAAAGCCCGCCACGCGATGAGCTTAATGGCGGCGCTCTTGTATGCACGTTATAAGGCCGGCGAATATCCGCTGGCCGTCGTCTCAATGGACAACTGCAGCCATAACGGCGAGAAGCTGCAGGCAAGCATTATGACTGTGGCGGAAGCCTGGCGGGAAAAAGGGTTTGTCGACGCCGGGTTTATCGCGTATCTTTCGGACGAGAACAAAATTGCATTCCCCTGGAGCATGATCGACAAGATCACGCCGCGCCCGCACAGGATGGTGCAGGAGGCGCTGGCCGCCGACGGGATTTCGGATATGGCGCCGATCGTCACAAGCAAAAATACCTTCATCGCGGCGTTTGTCAATGCCGAGCGGCCGCAGTACCTTGTCGTTGAGGATAAATTTCCGAACGGCCGCCCGCCGCTTGAAAAGGCCGGCGTGTATATGACCGACCGCGAAACCGTCAACAAGGCGGAACGCATGAAGGTGACCACCTGCCTAAACCCGCTGCACACCGCGATGAGCGTATACGGCTGCATGCTGGGCTACACCCTGATCTGCGACGAGATGAAGGACCCCGATATCGTGGCACTCATCAGGCGGCTCGGGTATGCGGAGGGTTTGCCGGTGGTTATCGACCCCGGCATCCTGGACCCGAAGGCCTTTATCGATGAAGTCGTCGAACAGCGCCTGCCGAACCCGTTTATGCCGGACGCCCCGCAGCGCATCGCGACGGATACCAGCCAGAAGGTGGGCATCCGATTCGGCGAGACGATCAAAAGCTATATAGCGGAAGGCAAAGACTTAAACGAGCTGGTCGCGATCCCGCTGGCGATCGCCGGCTGGCTGCGGTATCTGCTGGCGGTGGACGACAGGGGCGAGGCCCTTGAGGTAAGCGACGATCCGCTGAAGGACGATTTGCAGGCAATACTTTCGGGTATCGAAGCGGGCAGGCCGGAAACCTATAACGGACAGCTCGGCCGGATTTTAGGAAATGCGTCCATCTTCGGCAGCGACCTTAATAAAACACCGCTATGCCGGAAAATCGAGCGGTTTTTCGTGGCCGAGCTTGCCGGACCCGGCGCCGTGCGAAAAACGCTGCATGAAGCGCTGAATCCATGAGGGCGCCCGAACGCATGCCGATAACGAACGGAGGAAGAAACTTATGAAAATGACATTTCGCTGGTACGGCGAGGGGCGCGACCCCGTTTCCTTAAAGCAGATCAGGCAGATCCCGGGCATGACCGGCCTGATGGGCCTTTTGGACGAGAAGGCCGCGGGAGAGGTCTGGACCTACGAGGAGTGCAGGGCCTATGTGGACCATGTGCACGAGGCCGGACTCGAATGCGAGGTCATCGAGAGCGTCAACGTGCACGAGGATATCAAGATGGGCCTGCCCTCGCGCGATCAGTACATCTTAAACTACCGCGAGACTGTCCGCAATCTGGCGAAGGTGGGCGTGAAGGTCATTATTTACAATTTTATGCCCGTTTTCGACTGGCTGCGCACCGACCTTGCGCGCGAGATCCCCGAGGACGGCTCCAACAGCCTGTACTTTAACGAGGCCGATCTCGGCAGTATGACTCCGCTCGAGATCGTGGAGAGCACCGCCAAGAGCTCCAACGGCTTCTCGCTGCCCGGCTGGGAGCCGGAGCGCATGAAGGAGCTTAAGAAGACGCTTGCCGTCTACAAAAACATAACGGTCGACGATTTGCTCAAAAACTATAAGTATTTCCTCGAGGGCATTATTCCCGCCTGTGAGGAAGTCGGCGTCAAAATGGCCTGCCACCCGGACGACCCCGCCTGGCCGATCTTCGGCCTGCCCCGCCTGGCGCACAGCCGGGAGGGCTTCGACAAGATCATTGCGTTATACGACAGCCCTTGCAATACCGTCTGCCTTTGCACCGGCAGCCTGGGAAGCGACCCGCAAAACGATATCCCCGCGATTATCCGCCACTTCGGCGGGATGGGCCGCATCGGCGCGATGCATGTGCGCAACATAAAATATCTCGGCTACCATCATTTCCGCGAATCGAGCCATCTGTCCTCCGACGGGGATCTCGATATGTATGAAATCATGAAGGCGATTTATGAGACCTGCCCCGATACCTACATCCGCCCCGACCATGGGCGCATGATCTGGGACGAGGTCGGCCGCCCCGGCTACGGGCTTTATGACCGCGCGCTGGGCGCGACATACCTAAACGGCCTGTGGGAAGCCATCGACAAAAACGCCAAAGCGGGAAAATAGTGATCCCATGGCGGGCATTCATAAGGGTTAAGCATAAGCAAGGGGAAGGGCGCGCCGCTTCACGTTTTCGGAAAACGTAAAGCGGCACGCCCTTCCTCTTTGGCACCCCCGGGAATAGACCCCTCAGCTGTCCATTAGGGATTAACACAGTCCCTAAGGGGAAATTTGCCGACATAACAAGTAGCTGCAAATACGTGTAATCGCATCGTTATCACCAAACCCACCTGCTTTTGTAGCCAGCAGCAGATTTTTATTTTTATATTGAATCTGTGACAACACAACGCCCGGAAAGATTTCTGCAACAGGAATAATTCCATGATAATGTATGCTGTTCAAAACACCTAATAATGTATCGCCGCCAAAAATAACAAAGGTATTCGTTATTTCAGAATCCAGGACCTTTCGTACAAATCTCCCGATGTTATTTACAATGCGACTCGGGATCTCTTCTTCCGGTATGTTTAATAATTTTGCGTACGCAGAGGTATCCTCCATTTGCTTGCGGTCGCAAATTGTCCCAATTACGATTTTGCCGTTTTGGGATAACGTCTGTTTTACGGTTTGCATAAATGCATCGCTGCCGGCCGAATCAAAATAAGCCGGATTCAATCTTTGCTCCGGAGTCAGTGCAATTACCGGGAATCCATTTTTGCGGGCATCTTGAATCTGATTCAGTGAAGTCTGATTGACACTGCCAACAATCACCAGAGGAAATTCCCCATGTAAGACTTGCTTCTTTTGAACAGGTGAAAAATCAATCACAGACGGCAAAATTGCCGCTAAACCGGCACTGCCTGCCATAAGGGCGCTCTTGTTGTAATCTTTCATCAGATTTCCGAGCCTGTGAAAATCTTCATCCGTTGAAGCGTCAAAGACACAGATTGTTTTATCTGTTGGTGTGGTCGATATGACGGTTTCATATGCATCTACACTTGAGAGCTGAATGCTTATATCCGTCTGGCTCTGCAAAATATCCTTGATATTGCTGGTCGTAATTGGATTCAGCGGATCGATTGCAAAGGCCGTCTTATGTATTTCGGTATCGCCGCAATACTGTATTCCCCGCCTTGTAACACGCCTGTTTTTGGGGAAAGCGGGGGCGAATACGAGCTGGGTTTGATTCGCTGCGTCCAGCAATGCAACTAATTCGCTGCCGATATTTCCGCGCAAAGTTGAATCTGTTTTTTTATAAATATGCGGAATGCCTGATTTTATTGCCTTTTGTGCAAGCTTGTATACGCGATTATATGCTGCGGCGGGTGAAGCATGCCGGGTTTCGGCATCAATAGCAAGTACCTGGATATCCCCGCTTATGGACAAAAAATCCAGCTCCGTATCAGTTGTTACTAATGTTGGAATCCCCAGCTTTGAAAACTGAACCCCCGTATCTAAAACACCGGTAAAATCATCTGCAATAATAACAATTTTTATCATTGTATATTACCAATTTGTATTTTTATTTTTAGTGAAAAAGCTTCTCGCATTAATATTTAACCGCGATGATTATTAGACGTCAGGGAATCAAAATCATCTTGCCGGGGCAGCCATTGTGCAATGACTCAAATGCTTTTTCAAAATCCGCGAGAGGATAAACGCCCCCCACAACCGGATCGAGGCTGAACGTACCGCTGCTTAAAATCTCCTCACATTCTCTCCAGGTCTCATACATACGTCTCCCGGTAACGCCGATGATCGCAGCTTCCTTATAAATGACGTTTTCAGAAAAGTCCATGGTCATTGGCTTGTTGGGCAAACCAACCATAACAAAGGTACCCCCCTTCTTCAACAGCGATAATCCGCTGGATACAGCACCGCCGCTGCCGGTATAATCGATCACAATATCGGGGCCCGCACCATCTGTTTCTTTCAAAACGATTGCGCGTATGTCTTCCGACATAGAGTTAATGGCTGCATCTGCACGCATTTGCTTCGCAGCTTCCAGCTTGCGGTCGACGATATCTGCCGCCAGCACCTTTTTGGCACCCCAAGTCTTCGCGGCGCCGACCGCCATCAGGCCGATAGGACCGCAGCCATAAATCAGTACATCCTTCCCCTTAACCTGAGCAACGGATACTCCGTGAACGGCGACTCCCATAGGTTCCAGCATGGCACCCATCTTATAAGTTATATTGTCAGAAATTTTATAGACACAATCCTTGGGGATGGAAATATAGTTGCAGAAAGAACCCGGTACATGTACGCCGATAATCTTCAAATTTTCGCAAATATGGCGGTTGTTTGTTTTGCACTGAATGCATTCGTTACATGGAATATGGGTTTCTCCGGCAACACGGTCGCCCACCCTGTATTCCCTGACGTCTTCACCGACTTTTACGATATTGCCTGCAAATTCATGTCCAAAAACCATAGGAATAGGAACTCTGCTTGCGGCGTAGTCCCCCCAAGACATAATATGTAAATCTGTCCCGCAAATAGCGGTGGCCTTGACTTCAATAAGCACATCATTTTTTTTGACTTCAGGAATCGGTAAGTCTGTGCGGAATGAAGCGCCGGCGGCAGGCTTTTCCTTTACGATACCATTCATTGAATTTGTCATTATGATACCTCTAGTCCAAACTTATTCTCTGCCATTACCAGTCCCACTTCGATGGCGTCTATCAGGCTCTGCTCGTTCGCCCGGCCTTCGCCCGCTTTGCCAAAAGCTGTGCCATGGTCAACGGAAGACCTGATGATCGGCAGCCCGATCGTACAATTGACGCCGCTCATAGATGTGTAACGGTTTGTCGTTAAATCAAGTTTAAACCCGGATAACTTAAGCGGAATATGGCCTTGATCATGATACATGGCGACAACGATATCATATTGGCCTGCCTGCGCCTTAACGAATACCGTATCCGGTGGAATGGGCCCTTCTGCGTTAACGCCATCTTTACATGCTTTCTGAACTGCAGGAATAATCGCTTTTTCTTCTTCGCTGCCAAACAATCCGTTTTCAGAGCAGTGAGCGTTCAGACCTGCTACGGCAATACGGGGATTTTCAATACCCATTAAACGCAGTGCTTCATCCGCGAGTTTAATGACGGTATAAACCCTTTCTTTTGTAATGCGGTCACATGCTTCACGCATAGAAACATGAGTCGTGCAGTGAATAACCTTTAAGGTATCGCTTATAAGCAGCATAGCGTAATCTTTCGTACCGGTCAAAGCGGCAAAAATTTCCGTGTGCCCCGAATAATGATGGCCTGCAAGATTCAGGGATTCTTTATTGATAGGTCCGGTGACTACCGCATGAATACGCTTTTCAATAGCCAGTTCAATTCCCTTGCGCACATAGTTGTAGGCCGCGTCCCCGCACAGTTTATCGACCTTTTTGTAAGACCAGCCGTTGGCCTTAAGATAACCCATGTTTATCAGATCGATCGTCCCGAATTTACCCGTTGCATCTTCCGGCTTTTCAATACAATGAATAACAAAATTTGTATCTGTAAATATGTTTGCATCCTGAATCGCCTCATAATCACCAATGACAACAGGAATGCATTTCTCATAAATATCACGATGTGCCAATGCTTTCACCGCGATTTCACCGCCGATTCCGGCAGGATCGCCCATGGTAATGCCAATAACAGGTTTCATAGCTTGTCTCCCCGCTTAAGATTTAATTTTATGAAAAGGTATTTAATCAGCCTTCCTCTTTTTTTCGGAAGCCTACATTTTCTTTGCACTGCGGCGCGCTTTCCGTTTCTTAAACGCCGGAAGGTCGCGAATCACACCGGTAATAATCAGGAAAAAGCTTAACACGATCAAAATGGTACCGACAGAGAATTGAGATGCTGCTTTTGATACGGAACCATAATACATAATGGATCTGCGTAAATTATATTCGGTCATACTCCCTAAAACGAATGCCAGTACCATAGGCATCAGCGGATAGTCATTTTCCTCTAAAATGTACCCGATAATTGAAAAGAACAAAACGGAATACAGATCAAACATACGATTATTGATCGTAAATGCACCAGTTGCACAAAAAACCACTACTATAGGTAACAGCAAATAGCGCTGGACCTGGATGATCTTTGCCGTGAGACGAATTGTACTGGACTGAACTACAAACATGAAAATGTTCGCCACGATTGCAATCAGCACGACAGCCTTGAATATTTGCGGCTGTTGGATGACCAGCAATGGTCCGCATGTGATACCCTGAATCATCAGAGCCCCCAGAATAACCGCCGTGGAAGTATCGCCCGGAATGGATAAAACCAACATGGGAATCATGGCGCCGCCTGTAACTGCGTTGTTTGCTGTTTCAGACGCAATCACACCGGCGGGAATACCCGTGCCGAACTTTTCCGGCGTCTTGGATTGCTTCTTGGCTTGCGCATAAGCGATCATGCCGGCGGAGCTGGGCCCCATGCCGGGCAGGATGCCAATAAAAATACCGATGATAGAAGACCGTATAAAGTTGATACCCTGATCCTTGATATCAGACCATTTAGGCAGATAGAAAAATTTCTTGCGGAACTTCGTTGGTATGATTGTTTCACCGATTCTGCCGGAAACCCGGAATAGCTCGGGGAATGCATAGGCTCCCAGGATAACGGCGATCATATTAAACCCGGAGGAAAGCTGGATGTTTCCAAATGTAAAACGCGATACCGTTCCGTCAATAGGGCTGATGCCGATGGTAGATAAAAGCAAACCAAGTAAAACCGCAATAAAGCCCTTTAATACTTTCCCGTCCATTAATACACATACAAAGCTCAATGCCAAAATTGAAACGCTAAAATATTCCCATGCCCCGAAAGCCAGTGCGACCTTGGAAAGCACAGGAGAAATCAGCATAAGCGCAAGGCAGCTTAAAATACCGCCTACAAAAGAAGCAAAGGTACCGAGTGCCAAAGCTTCGGCAGCATTACCTTTACATGCCATGGGATAACCGTCCTGTGTCGTTGCAATTGATGAAACGGTGCCCGGAATCTTCAAAAGAATTGCCGTGATTAAACCGCCGGAAATACCGCCCATATAAATCCCCAGGATCAGTGCCATACTGGGAACAACAGTCATCGAATATGTAAAGGGCAATACAAGCGCAATTGCAATAGGGGTATTCAATCCGGGGATTGCCCCGAAGATAATACCCATTACAACACCAAGCAAAACTAATCCAATATTCTCCGGGGTCAATATGCTTTGAGCCACAGCTAAGTAATTCATAGTTTATACCTCTAATTGTTAAAACCCATCGCTTATATTACAGATTTTAATATTCCATCAGGGAATGCAACATATAGCACATGTGTAAAGAAATAATACAAGACTGTTACAAACACTAAGAAAGAGAGTTCTCGAACAATAATGCTTTTCACCGTGCCAAATGATTTCGTCTTTGCATAAAGAAGTGCGTTACTGACAATTGACAGGAATAAAAAGCAAGAAATGATATATCCCAGAAAGGGCATAAGTAAGACAAACAGGATTACGCCAATGGTAAAAAATCCTGTTGTTCCCAAGAAAAGATTTTTATAAACGAAGCGATTCTTGTCCTTGCGTGCAATAATTTGTATCACACGGGCTAAAATCAAAACAACCAGAATTGCACAAATGAGTTTAGGGAAAAATGCAGGACCGCCTGAATTGTCCAGCTTAGGCATCGCGTAGCCCGTTGCTTCAAGATAATAGGCCGCTCCTACTCCTGCAATACAAAGCAAAAAAACAATTTCACCCATAGCTTACCTTTTCCTTTTACATGGCACTTGATTGCTGATTCCGGAACATCACAAGTATGTGCCGGAATCAGCATCATTCTTACCGCTTTGGTTAAAGGGCTGAGTTTACCATTTTGCTCGTTAGCCGATATTCATGCCGGCAACGAATTTTTCAAAGCTCGAATAGATGTCGGTCAGCCATTTGGTGTATTCTTCACGAGTGGTGTAACGAGCGGCATAACCCAGACCGTCCATTTCCGCCTGCAATTCAGGATCTTCATACGCCTTCTTGATAGCCTGGTTCATGTATTCCAGGATTTGAGCATCGGTACCCTTGGGAGCCCACATGCCATAGCATTGCTGGGTAATAACATAGTCGATACCCATTTCTTTGAAGGTGGGGATATCGGGATCATTTTTGAGCCGTTCGTCAGCGAAAACACCTAAGATCCTGAAGTCGCCCGATTCAACATAAGGCTTCAGCTGTGCATAGGCATCACAATAGCCCTCTATACGGCTGGCTAAAAGTTCCGTTGATTTGGATTTATCCAAATCAATAATGTGGAATCGAACTTTCAGAGCGTCTTCCAAGGCCAAACGGGTAGAAACCATTGGTGATCCGGCATACACGCCGTACTTGAAAGTATCGGGGGCGGCTTTTGCCGCTGCGGAGAAATCTTCAAAAGTCTTATATTTTGAGTCTGCACGAACGGCAAGAGCCATGTAAGACTGGAACATCATCGATACGTGTTCAAAGTCTTTATATGTATAGGAAACGTTGCCGAGAGCGGCATTCATCGGGAAAGGACCGGACTGGATTACAAAGTAAGAACCATCTGGATCCTGCTGAACCGCTTCTGCCAATCCGACGTTGCCGCCGGAACCGGCAATATTGAGAACATTGATATTCACAGGAACCTGCTTCTGGAGATATTTTACAAAAGTACGAACTGCAATGTCGGTAGTGCCGCCCGCTTCAAATGTAACTAAAACGGTGATGTCCTTAGTCGGATAATCCGGGGGAGCGCTTTGCGCCTCTTTGACAGGAGTATTTTCTACGGCAGGGTTTCCGCAAGCCATGAGGGAGAAAATCATTACCAGTGCCAAGAGTACTGCTAACAAGCTTTTAACTCTCATAATTAACTCCTTTTTTATTTTTTAATCGAAAAAGCTTACAGAAAAGACCGGAAAGGAATATTGGGCTCATAATCCATTGCATCGGAAAAGCCGCGGGGATACATATATCTTCTGTTGTCCTTATCGTCAGGGAATACGAACTTGCCGCCCACCTGCCAGATAAAGGTCTTGAACTTATACTGAAGCCTGTCTTTCTTAAACTGGTACAACAAATCAACCTCTTCCGGGTCGGCGTAAAAGGACGGCCAAATGTCATAGTGAATCGGTATCATGACCTTGCATCTGAGATTTTCCGCCATGCGCAGAACGTCGCAAGCGGTTACCTTGTCTGTAAGGCCAATGGGATTTTCGCCGAAGGATGCAAGCGCCACATCAATGTCGAAATCTCGGCCGTGCTTCAGAGAGTAGTTCGAGAAATGCGAATCGCCGCTGTGGTACAGGGTTCCTCCCGGAGTTTTAATTACATAGTTGACCGCTCTTTCGTCCATATCTCCCGGGAACCTGCCGATAATCTCGCCCTTAGGGGGGGCGGTTATCAATGCTGTCCTGTCAAAGGAATCGACGGCATATATCTCGATGTCCTTGATAACGACCTTATCACCGGGCTTGACCGTAATTATCCTGTCCTCCGGAACGCCCCAGCCGACCCACTTGTCATGCGAGAATTTCGGGCCGATAAAGGGTAGCCCTTCGTGCTTGAGGAACGCGGCCGTGCTGTATACATCCATGTGGTCGCTGTGATCATGAGTTGCAAGGACCGCATCGATCTGATTTATCTGAAACGGATCCATGACGTGCGGGATGTTTCTGGGATTCATATTTGGCTGTATGCTTCCGGCTATACGGGCGAGCTGATAGTCCCGGCCCTTTTGTCCCGGTGGGCACTCGTGGTGTGAAGTCTTGGAATTTGCGGAAAAGAGATCGATGCAGATATTCGTGCCGTTTTCACTTTTTACCCAGATTCCGGTACATCCCATCCACCACATAGCGAACGTACCGGCCCTGACTTTTGTCTCTTCAATGTCTTCTACGAGCCACTTTCCCCATTCCGGGAAGCAGTCGTTGATCCATTGCTGTCTTGTGATTTCATTGGCGTTAGGCATGTTAACTCTCCTATCAATTAATGTGATTCTACAGTCATCTATAGATGAGGCTTGGCAGCCAGGTGGTCAATGCCGGGATATACATTACCAGCACGGCCACCAGCAAGGCCGCAATCATATACGGAATAACTCCTTTTACGATTTTCGTATATGGTTGTCCTGTTGCGGATACTGCCGCAAACAAATTGATCCCAAACGGCGGCGTGATGAAGCCTACGATCAGCGCGATACAGAATGCGCAGGCCAGATGCAGTTCGTCAACGCCCATTTGTATGCCGATAGGTACCAAGATCGGGGCCAGCAGAACGATTGTGGCAATTGTCTCCATCAACGTGCCCATAATAAAGAGGATCAGGCAAAGCAGCGTAAGATATACATATTTGTTGTTGACGACAGATAGGATCGCCAGGCTGATCTGCGCAGGAACCTGAGTATAAGTAAGTACCCAGGAAAACAGCGTCGCAATGCCAAGCAACGCTATAATACCGCCCGAAGTTACTAACGCTCTGGAAAAACAACTGTAGAATTTTTTAAACGAAAATTCATGATAAACGAGCGCCAGAACAAGGCTGTACACGGTGGCCACAGTGGCCGCTTCCGTGGGAGTGAAAATCCCGCCATAGATTCCGCCCAAAACGATGATGGGGAGAAGCAGAACGGGGAGCGCCTGTACCGTAAGTATAAGGCGCTGCTTTATTGGGACTTTTGCTTTCTCCTGTTTCAGATCCATCTTCTTGGACAGGTTCACGTTTACCACGATAAAGCATGCCGCCATCAGCAAACCGGGAACGACTGAACCGGCAAACATTTTCGGAATAGAAACGCCCAGAGCGGCGCCGTAGACGATCATGGGAACGCTTGGCGGAATAATCGGCCCCAGGGCCCCGCTGGCAGCCAGAAGCCCGCCGGCGTCCTCCCCTTTATATCCCGCCTCCAGCAGCGCAGGCGTCATTATCGCGCCTATTGCTGCAACGGTGGCCGGACCCGAGCCTGTCAGGGCGGCAAAAATTGCGCAGGCAACGACGGTTACAACTCCCACGCTTCCCTTGATGTGCCCCAGCCATGCATTTACAAAATCAACAAGCCTCCTGGAGAGATTTGCTTCTTCCATGATATAGCCGGCAAGAATAAACAGCGTAATGGCGAGGTAGGCGAAATGGTCCATGCCGGACATCATTTTCTGAGCGACAAGAAGCATCGGCTTGGCTTGCGTAACGAGAAGATAAATACTGCTGGACAGTTCGACGCAGAATACAACGGGAAGCCCTATCGCAAGGAATGCAAACAACAGAATAAAGATCAGCGCCGCCATGCCTACGCGCCCCCCTTTAAATTCTTTATTTCCTCGAACAAAAACGTTACGCAATGAATAATCATGCCAAAGCCGCCAACCGGAACGGACATATATATCAGGTACATCGGCAGCCGCACCGCGGCGCTCAATTGCCCGGTTGCGTAGATGGAGGCCGTCATCTTTAGCCCTTCAACCAGAAGCAGCCCCGCGCCAAAGGTCGTGAGCGCGGTTACCAGCAATTGTTGCACGGCCCTTTTTTTCCCGTGCAGCTTGTTGGGGAGCAGATCAACCGACGCATGGTGACCATGTTTGACGGCAATAGCCGCGCCAAGCATATTCGCCCATATGAACGCATATCTTGCCAGCTCTTCAGTCCAGCTTAAAGAGTTGTTAAAGACATATCTGCTAATGACTTGAATGAATGATGCTGCGGTTAAAAAAACCAAAAAGGCAATGCCAACATATTTGTAGGCTTTGTCAATGACATCGCTGAGCTCTGTGAAGATTTTTTTCAATTTACACATACTTTTAACCGTTACGAGTTTTTCTCGTTACATGCATTAACCGCTTCCATGGCCTTGTCGTAAAAGTCCGCGCCTATTTTCTCGCGATAAACCTCATGCACGACGGAAACTGCATCCTTAAACTCCTGCGGATCCGAGATATCGTTTATTTCCATACCGGCGTCCACAAAAGCTTGGAGCTGCTCGGCCTCTATTTTGTCTATAAACTCAAACTGGCCCTTCTGAGCATAAGCGGCGGCCTCATTGAAAATTTTCTGGAGCTGTGGATCCAGCGTCTCATAAAATGACTCGGAGATTGCCAGATAGCAGAGAGTATACTGATGATTGGTTTTGGAAAGGTATTTGGTAACATCGTGATATCCGCCGGAATAGATGGTGCCGACCGGAAATTCAGCGCCGTCAATGGTGCCCTGCTGGATCGCGGTAAGCGTCTCGGAAATTGCCATCGGCGTAGGGTTGGCTCCGAGCCCCGAGAATATTCCGAGAACGATCTCGGTCTCGGGCGTTCTCAGCTTAAGGCCGGCCATATCTGCGACTTTGTTGATCGGCTTCTTGTTATTGATAACATAGCGGAAGCCAAGCTCGCCGGTGGTGAGGAAGCGGATCCCAAGCTTATCCACTATGCTGTCATTCATTTCGGCGTATTCGCCGGTCGCGAGAAATGCACGGGCAGCGGGCGTGGAATCAAACAGGAACGGCAGCTCCGTGAAAAGATGCATGTCGTCGAAATTTGAGAAGGTCGGGCTGGACAGAACTGCCATGTCTATCATGCCAAGCTGCAGGCCTTCGGTTAGCTCGTTTTCTTTGCCGAGCTGGGAATCTCCAAGCACCTGAATAGTAACCGCACCCCCGGTAGCTTCACTGATGTACTCGCCAAAAAGCGTGCCGAGTTTCTGCTTGTAGTCGCTTTCTATAGATGAGTTGGTGTGACCTATCTGAATGGTCATTGTCGGGAATTTATTACTGTCGGACGATACCTGAGCCGGAGTCTGAGTCTGTGCAGGGGCTTTATTACTGCAGGCGGAGAAAATGGATACGAGCATTACAGCGGAGAGAATAACTGCTACTGTTCTTTTTCCCTTTTTCATATTGGCCTCCTAATAATATTTTTATACTTAAGTATTTTGCGGCTCAGCTGAATCGGCATAAATGGAACTGTTGTCCGGTGGGGATTTCACGATAAGCACCCTGAGAGTTTCATCGTTTGGATTGCAGGTCGCATGCTTCACGCCCGCCGGTATAAAGGAAACACATCCTGGGACAAGCTTTTCTTTACCTTGTTCCGTCTCTGTATAACCATGGCCGGAAAGGACAAAAATCATCTCCTCCTGTATCGCGTGAACGTGCATGGAATGAATATAGCCCGGCAGGTATTCTGTTATCTTGACTAAAATATGTTCGGATCTTGCCTTGCAGAATTTTCCGACCAGTTCTTTCGTCCTGCCCCAATCCACGCTTACAGACGGTATTGAGTCTTCGTTAAACACAACTTTATCAGTCACATATCCACCTCCCAAATAAACTGTTTCAATTTAGCACGACTACATAATCACGTTCCAATTATAGCATTTATTGACATAAAATTCAACAAGGGTAACGTTTTAAATTGCATCTATTTTTCTAAAAGCCTTAAAACGATTGATAATTTTTTATACAGTTACGCTGTTGATACTACGACGTATTAATAATTTCTAAAATATGTACTAATTTAAATCGCGACACACTTGATTATTTCAATTTTGTATGATATATTGAAAACAATAGCAATCGTTTGATAGGAGAGAATATATTTGCAGCGTCTAAATGTGCTTGCACTGGTCCCGACAAGTAACATAAAGGAACAGTTTTCAGAAATCGCCAAAGAAAACGACGATCTTACTTTCCAAATTCTCGTAGGCGAAACCGAGGAAAACATTCGGTATATCCAGAATTCTTGCGAGGACTTTGACGTTATTCTGTCAGGCAAAAGTACTATTGAGCTGCTTAGACATGTTACGGCGGTACCGATGGTGGAGATCGGCATTTCATTTCCCGATGTCCTGCGCTCAATTTTAATAGGCATGAATTATAAGGGTAAATTTGCGATCGTCGGCAGATCCTCCGTCACTAATATCGCACAAATGATTTGTGACCTTCTTCAATTGCGCTTCGATATAATTACGGAGACTGATAACTCGGCTATTCATGATCGCCTGGAGAAAATTAAGCTGGATGGTTACAGCATGGTCATCGGAGACGATCTGACTGCCTCGATCGCCAGAGACATAGGACTTAGCTGCGTTCCGATTACCGTCGGCAACGCAAGCGTTTCATCGGCTGTCGAACAGGCAAAGTTAGCGGCCGAAACCTGCCGCTTGCAGAACCAGAAGCTCAATATTATTCAAAGCGCGCTTTCCGCATCCGAATTTTTGATCGTCGTAATGAATGAGGATGGCAGTATCCTGTATTCCAGCTCGTCCAATCCGGAATTTGATCCTGCCTTTGATTTTTTAAAACTTAATTTGCCTTCCAAGATACCCAACAAGCTTATGGTAAAGCTTGATTCCCACTATTGGAGCTTCGATAAGCATACCGTTAATATTGAGCAGGATGAGAACGCGGTCTGCTTTTACATCCGGAAGCAGCCGTACGATCTGGAAGATATTGCAATGCGCGGAATAACGGTTGCGACGCACAGTGAGCTGGCGAAACATGAAATATCCGAAGGATATCTGGACAGCAGCCCCTATACGCATAAAATCGTAGACGACGCGCGGAATTATGCAAAATCTCATTTTCCGATTTTAATCGTCGGTGAGCCCGGTGTCGGGAAAAACATAATTGCCAACATTATTCACCACCACTCGCATTACAGCGAAAACCATGTCGTCGTGGGTGATTGCAGTATCGTTGAATTGCCTACATGGACGAAGCTTCTGCATGAGACGCCGAGCATTCTCTCGGAAAGCGATGTGGTGTTTTTTTTCAAAAACATCGAGCAAACGCCAATACAGATACAAGATACGCTGATCGCATATCTGCAAAGCATGCATGAGAGGGCAAGAAACAAATTTCTCTTCTCCTGCAATTGCGGGGAGGACAACAAGATTCCGGATCAACCTCTTATATCGTTCCTTCAAAAATCCCTGCAGGCACCCTCTATCTATGTCCCGCCGCTGAGGGAACAAGTAGATGAAATCGGCAGCCTCAGCAGCCTCTATATCAATTCTCTCAGCGTTGAGCTCGGCTCTCAGGTAATCGGCTTGGAGCCAAATGCCATACCTCTTTTAAAAGAGTATTCCTGGCCCGGAAACTTAAACCAATTCCGACGTTTTATATCGGAGCTGATTGTTTCAACGCACGGATATTACATATTGGCGGAAACCGTTGAATCCGAATTGAAGCGGGAAATATCGAGAACGTCCGATAAAGCTCACACATCTTTCGGGAACATCGAGTTGCAGGGAAATCTGGATGATATCATCAGACAGATAATTCTGCAAATTCTTCATGAGGAAAATCAAAACCAGACAAAGGCGGCCCAAAGGCTGAACATCAGCCGCAGTACACTATGGCGTAAATTAAAATTGAAATAAATTGCAACAGATAAAGAGGGGGAAACCTTGGCTGTTCGGCAATTTATGAAACGGTTTGATAGCATGATGCCCTTCATCTCGTTAAGAAAACCCTTTCCTTTGCGCAATATAATGCACCTCTGCATAATCACAAATAATGTTTAGAGGTAAAAATATGATTAATATCGGCGTTATCCATGCGACCGCAGCCGCTATTCCCCCGCTGAACGATGCGGCGCGCAAATGCGGCAAAGACGTGACAATTCTGAATTTTTTAAATGAAAATCTCTTGTACCGTGCAAATCAGGTCGGCGGAGCGGATGAATTCGGGTTCCGCTCTTTTACTCGACTCTTCTTTGACGCAGTCGATGCCGGAGTTGACGGAATCATTGTCGCCTGTTCCGTATACACACCTTTTGTCGACCGGATGAAGGCATATGCCGGTATTCCCGTCATCGGTATCGACAACCCCATGCTTACATCCGCGGTGGAGCAGGGCCGAAAAATTGGTATCGTCGCAACCACGGCCGCCTCAGGCCCGTCCGCAAAAGCACAAATGGAAAAAATCGCTGATTTGTCGGGGAAAAAAGTCGAATTTGAAATTGGAATCAATACTGACGCGATGCTTGCGCTGAAGACTGGCGATGTTGAGCGACACAATGCGTTAATTGCTGAAACGGGGAAAGCGCTCATATCCAAAGGCTGCGATTCCATTGTTTTGGCACAGATCACGATGGCTTGCGCCGCTGACGGCCTGCATGAGCTCGGAGTTCCTGTTTTTACGAGCCCGATGGAGGGCATCAAAAAAATCACCGCGCTAATTGAAGAAAGAAATAATTGAATCAGACATCTATTCGACAATCTGCTTCGGATCATGCCAACGAAAAAAGTGAAAAGCAAAGAAAAATGCCGGAAAACAGCTGTTTTCCGGCATTTTTGGCATCCCCGAGACGATTCGATTATTTATAACTTTTAAGAAACTTTATAATCACATCTTTTGTTGAGTAATACTTCTGTTTTTATGACCTTAACGGTTTTACAACTCCATAACATTTTCAAGTTGCCATCTATGCTAAAATAAGCATGGAGGTGGTATTATGGCACACATTCTCATTATTGAGGATGAAAAACCCATAAACGATCTTATTGCTATGAATCTTGAGCTTATAGGGCATTCAAGTGAACAGGCTTATGACGGCACTGAAGCGCTCGACGACATAAAAAAGAATACGTATTCCCTGATCCTTATGGACATCATGCTTCCGGGAATTGACGGTTTTTCCCTGTTTGAATACGTCCCTGAAAGAACTCCTGTCATTTTTCTCACTGCCAGGGGCAATCTGTCCGACAGAGTCAGAGGGCTTAAACTGGGCGCTGACGATTATATCGTAAAGCCTTTTGAAACGGTGGAGCTTTTGGCGAGGATTGAAGCCGTGCTCCGCCGCACATGCAGGACGGTGAAAGTTTTTTCCCTTGACGGAACAGTTGTCAATCTAAACAGCAGAGTAGTAACTGTGGACGGCAGCGAAATTGAACTCACCCTCCGCGAGTACGAATTGCTTGAGATTCTTATTAAAAACAAAAACATCGCTCTTTCACGGGAAAAACTGCTTAAGCTGGCATGGGATTACGACTATTACGGTGAAACCAGAACGGTTGATGTACATATTCAAAAACTCCGGAAAAAATTGAATTGGGAAGACAGAATTAAGACGGTATATAAGATGGGTTACCGTCTGGAGGCGGAACAATGAAGTTCTGGCAAAAATTATTTATCGGAGTTTTAATTATTTTCATTGCAGCTATCAATATCTGTATTTATCTGACCTCGCAATACAGCTTCTCATTAAATATGAGAAGGGATACCGACCGGGCACTGGGCGAGTATCACTTTATCATAAATGGCGTTTATGATGCGATGAATACCATCTATTACCGAAATCAGGCGGATTTGACTACTTCTTCCATAGAAAGCATTATGCGTTCCTATGCGGATTATTATAAAAGCCAAAATATCTTCCTTGAACTAAAAAAATCAAATGAGATTCTGTATACGAATATACCTTCCGCCATCTCCGATATCGATACCGGAGAACCTTCGGAGGATAGTTATACGATAAAGGTGCTGCCGGGCAAGGAAGGAAATTATCTTGTTATCTCGGGAAAGGAAGGTATTCCTTATACAGAGTATACTTTGACATATGTGCGTAACCTGTCCGAGCTGTATGATACCCATGCAAAACTCACAAGGTATCTGATCACAGTCAGCGTAATAGTTGAAATGGCGCTCAGTCTGATATTACTGCTGCTGCTAAGGAAGCTGACCGATCCAATCAGGACAATGCAAAAGGCCGCACGAAAAATCGCCGGCGGAGAATATGAGGAGCGTTTAAGCATCCCCGGCAGGGATGAATTCCATGATCTGGCGGAAAATTTCAATCAGATGGCTGCAAGTATCCAGGACAAGATCACCGAACTTGATCGAAATGCGCGGAATAAACAGCGGCTGATAGACAATCTGGCGCACGAACTCAGAACGCCGCTTACCGCGATCCGGGGCTATGCCGAGTACCTCCAAAACGCAAACACCAACGAGCCAAACCGAATTAAAGCGGCAAATTATATCGTCAGCGAAACCGACCGGCTGAAGAACCTCGCTTTTAAATTGTTGGATCTGGCACTGCTGCGAAACAATAAGTTGGATATTCGGCAAAACATTCCAATGGATTTGTTTGATCGGATTAAATCAGAGCTTATATCAAAGCTGACAGAAAAAAATATCAAATTGGAAATGGAATCATCGCTGAATGCATTGCCGGGAGATCTAATCCTTCTTCAGTCGCTGCTTGTAAACTTGTTGGACAATGCGATAAAAGCATCATCCAATGATTCCGTTATTTGGCTGTCCGCTTATTTTGACAAAGTACCGATACTCGAGGTCAGAGATTCAGGCTGCGGCATGGAAGAAGATGAGGCCTCGCTGGTTTGCGAACCATTTTACCGTGTGGATAAGGCGCGTTCCCGCAGCTCCGGCGGGGTGGGGCTGGGATTGTCGCTATGCCGTGAGATTGCGCATTTACATGGGGCGGAATTGAAAATCAATTCCCGGCCCGGAAAAGGGACGATAGTGCAAGTTGTTTTTACCACTCCTTTACAACTCCCTGAAAACTCTGTAATGCCCTCGGATGTATGATTAATTTGCAATCAAACAAAATGAATCGAAAGGGAGCTTAAAAAAGATGTCAAAATTAAGATCAATTATCAGCAAAACCTGGGTGTTTGCAGCTGCTGCAGCGCTCGTTGTCGGAAGCAGTTCCGCGATGGCGTTTACACTGAACAACAACGTACCGGAAAGTGCATCGGCAAATGCGGTTTCAACCACGCAAGTTTTAAAAAACAGCGGTCAGGTTCAGCCTGCCGCAGCGGAACCCGCGGGTTATACGGTTGTCGACCTGTCCAAAAGCGGGCTTGACAGCGAACGCAAAGCCGCACTGAAGACTAAATTGGACAAAAGCGGAATGACTCCCGAACAAATCGAAAAAGAGTATAATACCATCATCGCCAATATGACCCCCGGTGAAAAAGACATATCGGCGGAGCAGGCTGCCGCCTTTGCGGCGGACATCCTCGAAAAAGCGTATGGTGTGGACTTTACAGGGTACACAGCCGAAGCGAGTTTTTCAAGAAATCCGGTTCCCTATACGGATAACTGGACCGTCATCTTCCATGCGCCGCAGGAGACGCAGAATACAAAAAGGTATCTTGCCAGCGTAAACTCGGTCGACGGCACAATGCTTGACGCAAGTTCCTATGATCTTTCCTATCAAGAAGAAAACAGTCGGGATCTTCAAAACCCGGAGTGGAAAGACATGGCGGTGCAAAAAATATTGAAACTGCTCCCTGAAAATGTTTCAATAGCAAGTTCCAAAGTGGTTTCAGCAACTACGGCCGGCGGCGTTTCCGTTGTTTGCGAGTTGTCCGACAGTTCCGCAATGGGAGTGCGCTTAACCGGCGAAAATAAGGAAGCGGCTGCTTATATCTATTTCCCGAACGGGTATGACGGGAGCTTGGATATTAAGCCGGTAACGGAAAAAGGTGTTGGATAAGCACCGTATCCTTTGTAACCAGGGTATTGTCATTGACGATACCCTGGTTTATTTATGCGCATCACTGGTTAGCAAACCCCCGGATTTTGACCGTTTCACAATTAGCACGTTTTGATTAGCAAACGCCAATCTGCTAACGGCCTGCCAATCAAAAAGGCGAAAGGTTACACGAAGCTTCGAAGCTTTTTGCATGAAAAAGCGCCGGAAAACAACTGTTTTCCGGCATTTTTGGCATCCCCGAGACGATTCGAACGTCCGACCTATCGCTTAGGAGTTAGCACAGACGTGTATTTTTCAGTATCTTTCAGTATTGTGGAATACCGCCGAAACCCTTGCAATACCAGGGCTTCGGCGGCTTTTTCGTGTTTTGCCGTATTCCCTCGTGTTAGCACGTTTTGGGGCGTTTTGCGGGGTCCAAATTAGCAAACCGTTAGCAAAAAGGAAAGGCAAGAGGTCGGAATGAACATGGATTCCCAGCTATTAATGAATAATCAAGCGAAAATATGTTTTTCTTCACATGCTCTTAAAAAAGGTATTCGTAAAAAATTCCTCTCTAAATAAGGGGCTGTTTGTGCTGTTTCCAGCCTAATATGTAAATATTCTTCTGGAGATAAATCTCTACAGTCGTCAATTATCTCACTAACCCAGAACCTTGCTTCTATTGAACAACATTTCGCTTTATACCGGTCATCAATACCAAATAAATCAATCCACGTATTTATCTCTTCCAAATATTCATTTGGTTCATAAGAAATATCTATATCTTCAGGTTTTAAGTTCTGGATATCGGCTGACTTAAGTTCAATTTTTATAGATATACTGTGACCTTCTGCACAGTAAGCATAAAAGGATTTACGTTTATTCCCTTTTGCATCATGTAGTGGATCTTTAGTGCCCTTATTACTACTATTACACTTATAACACATGGGAGATAGATTCTTAAAATTTATCGAAGAAAAAGGATATTTGCTTTTGGGGAAAAAGTGATCATAAGCGTCTCTTGTTTTATCGTATTCACTATCAATATCATATAACCCGCAGAATGGACATTTCCCAATAGAATTTGTCTTAACAAATTCCTTATAGTGATCAGCAATTGAGCCCATCTTATCTTTGATAACTTTTAGTTCTAAAAAATCCGAAGAATAAAGGTTTGTAAAAAAGGATTCGAGAGTTTCACTTAATTTAAGATTTGTTTTTGCAATATCTGAGTATGTAATTGCATTTATTTGATTATCATTATTGCAAAGGCATTCAATATTATTATTCGATTGATACCATATCTGTAATTGTTCTATATCATCAGCGCTTAGATCTTTAAAAATATAAAAAATCCGCTTAATTCCTCCGATAAAAAAGTCAGCACTTTTTATATCATTATTATGTAAGGTTGTATATATTTCTTTAAGATCTGGTTCATCATCAAATAATGCCTCTTCAAAATTATGGTCAGGAGCAATACACCAAATATGAAAAAAAATATAGTCTATATATTCTTGCATTTTTTCCATACTATGATTGATGTACTTATATGAAAACAGCATTATTCTCCCTCCATACTCGTTAGGACCTTCTTTATAAATAGCACCTTTTCAACAGAATCCCCAAGCAAATCATTCACTTCTTTGATAATTTCTTGCTTTGGTGCACCAGACTCAAAGCGTGTTTTGATTTCATTCAACTGTTTTTCGGCATATTCACCGATAGTTTCTACTTTTTCAAAAGTATTCATTGTAATTTTATTAACTGATGCCCCAAGCGTATTATAATCTGGCCGCGTTACTTCAACATTATTTCCTTCTGTCTTTTTGAAAACTAAAACATATTCCTTTTTGCTATCTGAAATTAAATAAGGCGTATGAGTTGTGATTAACATTTCTCGGTCTATTGTTTTTGCATTATCATCTTGAAAACAATCTCGAATGCGGGATATGAATTTAGCACGCCAATTAGGATTAAAATGAGTTTCCGGTTCATCCAAAAGAAATAAACACCTTTTGTCTTTATATAGTAAACACAACCCCAAAGAATGAAGAAATTGATGCTCCCCATCTGAAAGCGATTTATAAAGTATATTTCCATTAACTCCATTTTTTTGTATCCATAAGTCTTTAAAACGCATAATTCGTTCATCTGAAGGTAAGGTTGGTATAGTTTCATTTACATATAAACTGGATGACTGATAAAGTTCTTTTTTGAGCTTTTCATTAACAGCATATAAGTTAAGAGTTAAAAGTACTTGTAGTGATTGAAAAAGTTCAATTGGAGATTCAAAATTATAAGCGAATGCCTGTTTAGTTTCTTCATTTACCCAATAGTCAAGATAGAGCTCGTCAGCTTCCGAATCATAGTAATTACAAGTGGAACAATTTTTGAGCTTTTCAATAACAGATTTTAAATTTTGCGTAATATCAAGACGGTATTGTTTTTCATCATATTCATTTTCAAATGTTTCTATAATACCTATTGGGTACTTCGATGTGTCCTGAGGGTCTTCAGTAATTTGGCTTTCATCAAGTTTGATGTATTTCTTAATAATAATACGAAATATTTTAATGTCCTCAACGCCAATTTCTTCTCTAAAAGGCATTAATAGTACCCTATCCTGAAGTATAAGGTTACATAATAGAATAGCCTGGCTGAATTCACTGCTTAAAAAAGTCAATCGCCCTTCTGGTACTCTAGAATATGGGCCTTGATTGATAAGATAATCTTTATACTCATCAAAATGTATAAAGCGCATTTTGAAAAAAGGTAAGCTTAATATCTCATTTTCACCAGATGAGTAACCTAAGATGAAATCTGGTAAGACTTGCTTTGCGTCATTTCTTGCTAATAATTCATTAGCCTTAGCATCAAATAAATCCCTGTTAACCCAATAAATCAAAGGGATCTTATTATTTTCTTTAACTACTTTGATATGGGCATACTCTTGAGATCCTAAAATATTTAGCGATTGAGGTACGGAAATTAGATATTCCAGTTCAAAACCATTAGGTGTAGAGATATGACTACGAAAACCTTGTGGATTTTCTGTTTCCTCATATTCAAATGAATCCGGCCTGTAATTGAGATACATACATTCCAGATGATAAAATATTGCCGCTAAGGCTTCCAGTACATTGGACTTTCCACTTCCATTTGGGCCAGCCAATATATATGGATTGAATTCTCTTGCCTCACTAAAGTTCCATTCACGCAGAAAGCGAATGGCAAAACCTGTCTGTAGGCTTCTAAAGCTGAAGGGATCTGTAATTTTCAGGCTTAGTAGCTTCATAAGTTTGCCCTCAACACAATTTCCTTCTTATCCTTATTAAATGTTTGAGACAATTGAGGATTTGGCCCTTCGAGCATTTTGTATATTTGGTTTTTTATATCATCATATCTAGGTGTTTCGTCGTACGAGGTTTTTTGAAGCGTTTTCATAAGAGATTCGAAATTAAATTCCTTGTGCTCAAAACTATTAATTACCTTGGTAAGCTCTTGTATCGAATATTTATTAACTGATGATTGTTGATCAACCGCAGTTGATATAAGTGGCTTTTCTTCCAGAGCTATTGATGTCCATTTGGTTTCGTCTACTGCAATTCTATTTAAATTTAATTCTCCTCTAAATGCTTGCTGACTTAGCGAACCGAAGAGATTTTCTAACTCGCTTTGATTTTGACTGTATTTTGATTTAATGGATTCAATCTTCTCTGCAATATCGGCAAATTTATTTTGTAATGGGAGTGGTGGTAATACAATATCAAGTCCTCGAATGTCATCAAAGTTTAATCCTGCTTTGACGCCTTTTCTATTTTTCTTTTTAACTAGTGACTTACCATATGGCATAGTAAAATACCATGCAATATACATAGGATTTATTCTCTTATGCTTAAGACGAATTAATGCTAAGTGTTGATTAATATAAGCTCCACTTAACTTTTTGTTGATAATCGCCGTCCTTCCAAGGTCTGCAGTTATCGAAAATAATAAATCGCCTGTCATTGTTTTAGTACGAACAGCTTCTTGGTTTATTGGAGGAGTGACATATTTTATATCATCTAAAACAAAGCCAGCATCTTTAACATTATTAATTCTAATAAAAATATCTCCGGTTTCTGAATAATACTTTGCCCAACCGCGCGAGCCACTTGTTATGAAAGTTATTATTTCATTAAACTTAATTTTGTTCATTTGATTCATTTTTGTAGGATCACCAAACATCGCTTGAAAAATACTTCTGGTGAGTTCTTCTAACGCCTGAATGCTTTCCCTACGTTTTGAAATTAGGATTTCAACCATGTTTAGTAATTCAGAAATATGATTTTGGTTTTCAATTGAAGGTATAAAAATTTTCAAAGCTGCAAGTGAATTTGAGTTTAATGTAATTCCTTTTGCTGCTTGATTTCCGCCCGTAAATTTCGTTGCTTTTAAAGTGTGGTATAGATATTGAGGATTAAGAATATTCTGATCTCTTATGACTAAAGCTGCAATTGCTTCATTTGTATAAAGATTTGTTCCTGCAAATGCAAGCTTTCCAATACTCAATTTAAAGCTTAATAAAAGGGTTCCTTTAGCAATTTTTTTACAATGGCAGGCTTTTATTGCTTCTTCAGTTATTTCTTCTTTGGTTTCGTATATTACGTTTTCGCTCATATCTGAAATTGAAACCCACTTAAATCCTTTGCCCCAGTATTTGCTTATACTTCTTGAAGGTGTTTTTCCAATGATAATATCACATAACTCTGATAAAGACATTTTTTTCATTGTAGAATCCTCTCAAGATCAACCAATCCACTGTTTATTTCATTTTCTAGTGTTTTTAATTTCGCTAAAATAATTTCTGGATTTTCGTATTTGATTTCTTCATAGGTGTCTTCTTTATATTTATTTAATGAAAGATCGTAATTTTTTGCAACGATCTCATTCAATGGAACAAAAAAGAATTTTGCTTTACGATTACTTCCTATATTGGGGTTTCGGTTTTTAAATTGAGTAACAATATCCTGTAGATCTCCATAATCTCCAACTATCTTTATACGCTTGTCATCCAAACTACGGCCATCGCTTTGCATATCATAAAACCAGACATTTTCTGTTTCGCCACCTTTGGTGAAGATCAAAATAGCAGTGCTAACTCCGGCATAAGGCTTAAATATACCGCTTGGCATAGTTATAACCGCTTTAAGCTCACACTTTTCAATTAATATTCTTCTAGCGGCGATAAAAACTTTATTGCTACCGAATAAAACACCCTGTGGGACGATTACACCTGCAGTTCCACCTATTTTAAGCATATTATAAATATTTTCCAAAAACAATAATTCGGTTTTCGTTGTATTCAATTGGAAGACTTTATTAATATCAGCTTTATCAATACTGCCAGTAAAAGGCGGATTGGCCATTACGATCTGATACTGATTGGACTCATTAAATTCTTGGCTTAATGTATCCCTGTAATCAATATGCGGGTTATCAACTCCGTGCATCATTAAGTTCATTAGAGCTAAACGGACCATTGTAACATCAATATCGTAGCCATAAAGGCTGTCATTCAATATATCACTTACTTCCTGTGAAAGCAGTCCACTTACTGAACAACGAATAAACCCATCTTCATCGGTTTGAGCATTCTCTTTATTTTTATTGAGTTGAGTTACTATATACTGATAAGCACCAAGAAGAAACCCGCCAGTTCCACAGGCCGGATCTGCAATTCGATTTCCTAATTGAGGTTCAACTAATTCAGCAATTAACTTAATTATTTGTCTAGGAGTTCTAAACTGTCCGTTTTTTCCTGCCGTAGCGATTTCAGAAAGAAGCATTTCATAGACATCACCCTGTATATCCTGAAACGTTTGCCCACTTTCATTAGCATCTTTTTCAATTTCTTCATATATCTCTTCAATGGTTGAAATTGCTTCTACCAGTATAGATGGCTTCTGGATAATAAAGACAGCATCTTTCATATAATGAGTAAATGACGATTCATCGCCATTAAGCGTCTTTAAAAACGGAAAAACTTTAGTCTGCACATGAACAAGCATTTCCTCCGGCTTCATCTGATTAAACTGACTCCATCGAAGGTCTTGTTTATTAACTGCAAATGGCTTTTCTTTTTCTTCTTTTTCTTTCTCAGCTTCCTGCTGAGGCTTGCTTTTATCTAATGGGAATACATATTCTGGAGGAATCCAGAAGCCCTCAAATTTGGATGTATAAGGTTTCCTGGAGATTTGGGAATTCGCAACCCGCTTTGAGTCAAGATCATCTAGTCTTTTCATAAAAAGCAAATACGAAATTTGTTCAATAGCTGTTAAAGGGTTTGATATACCACCGCTCCAAAGTTTATTCCAAAGTTGAGTTATTTTACTTTTTAAAACAGAATTATTCTCCAACATATTTCTACCGCCTTTTTTATAAGCTCAAAGATCTAACAATGTCAACAGTTATGAACAGGTCTTTAGTGCCATGTTGGTGCCAACTTAGAATACTAATTGCTCTGTCAGTTTTTCCCCCGAATTGCATTACACCACGCTTGATCTTCTACCGACCACATTTTCAGCAATTCACCTTCATTAACTATTGCATCAAAAACCGGGGCGAGGAAGGTTTGTAGCGTGTTTATCATTTCTGTAAACGCCAGCTCCGGCAACTGCATTCGGCGTACAGCTTGACGCCATCGGGTCTGCATATCACTATTGTCTGCCAGTGCAATAATGGCCTTCAGGCTGTCACGGTTATAGGCGGTGCCGCGGTTTTGCAGCGTCTCAAAAATCGCTTCCTGTAGCTTTCTGCCGTCAAAATCAAATGTATGTGCCAGAAAATAGATGTCGTAAAAATCCTTCATCCGGCTGTTCAGTTCAAGGCGTTGCAGCATGGCATCGAATTTTTCGGCGATTGTGCTTTCAAGGGAATAGGTGCTGACTTGCGGACATTCAAAGTCTTCAAGCTGCACCGGAATTGTACGTTTTTCTGCTTTGGGGACGATCACGTCACCTATACTGATATCAACATTAAAGGGTGTCCGGGTATTCTTGATATGGCCGATGATTTGAAATTCAACGCCTTTATATTTTCGCTCCAAGGCAATCGGAGTAAACCCTTTTGCCTCGAAGATAATAAAATTGTTTCCGGTATCAATGGCCAAAATTGTCCGGATAATAGCCTCGATTTCCTCAACAGTCCCCGGAAGTTGACGCAGGAGGAAATCGATATCAACGGTAGCGCGGCCCTCAAAGCTTGTCAGCGTATAAATGAACAAACCGCCTTTTAAAATCAGGTTGTCCGCATACTCCGACATAGACAGCCTTCGCAAAAATTCTTCCTGGCAGAACAGCTGCATATGTATTTGGAGCGGCTTACCCGACACTTTAGCCTTATTTTTCAGCTTGGCAAGGACGGATGCGCCTCTGTCTTCCATTACAGCCACACTCCGATCCTGTCTTTCACTTTTGCGACGATATTCCGCTTCCTTGCGTACGAGAGCAGATTAACAACGGATTTCTTCGAATCCGCGACGTATCCCTGAATCGCCTTGTTATAGCTCTCCCGATCCATTTTGTTCTCGTTCTTAATACATTCACAGATCAGGCGATCACGATCGAAAATCTGCATCTGGCAGTCCTCGTATTCAGCGG
Organism: Clostridiales bacterium UBA6114; assembly: GCA_002423435.1. GTDB lineage: Bacteria > Bacillota > Clostridia > Oscillospirales > Butyricicoccaceae > UBA6114. The sequence goes on along the minus strand of DIWE01000018.1, from coordinate 148,431 downwards.
TCGCAACGCCGTAAGACAGATGCTCCGGCTTCATATAATACGGCTGCACATAAGGGTAATCTATTTTGAATCTGGCCTTTGAAGTATCCCGGTTAATCGCGATATCCCAGCTCAGCGGAGTGCGGTCACTGTAGCCATAATAAAACAGGGCCGCATACATGCACAGGACACCGTCCGGATAGAGTGAAGCAATAACAGAGGCTTCGGTCGGCGCGGAACTCTCTTTTGAAACAACGACCCTGTAATACCCCTGCTTGACCTTTTCCAGAAAGCCCGCATTGATCAGCGCCGCAATGTCCCGATAATAAATTTTGAGTGCGGTTAGCTCTCCCGTTTTGATCAGCAGCGCGGCTGAATTGCCTCCCGCAGCCTGCTCGCGGCTCTGAATGTACTTAATTATGTTTTGATATTTATCCGTGAGGATGTCCGTTTCGGCCATTCACAAAAGCTCCTCATTCATTTTCGCAATGCGGCAACTTAATAATTTACTATACACCCAGTGGTAATTGCTGTCAACACAAAAATGCCGCACTCAGGAATAAAGTGCGGCATTTTTGTGCAGATAAGCTAAGCATCGATTTTACAAATATACTCGATAAGGTCTAATGACAAACCCTATTGAGTATAAAAATAAAACAGCGCAGGTTTTGTGTAATCGTGGTTTTCAAAAATCACTATTTCAACTCCACAATTTGTTCGTAAAGAAGTATATACTTCCGACAATGACACGGTTGTCGTGGATACCACGTTCATATGCATATGTTTCTCAAACTTTTCAAAGTACCATTCCCGCAAATACGGGGCACACTTATCCCACATTCTTTCGCTCAGCCCCCAATAGCCACTCTTTAGCGCCGCGAACCATAAAGTTCCGATCTCAAGTCCTGTCCGGATATCCGTTTACGTTGGCTTGGAAATCTTATTTAATATGGCGTGCAAACGTTTTTTTGCTATAAACATTGGCAGGCTTATCGTTTTTGCAATTCGTTTAAGAGAAAATCTTTGCCAGCAGAAAAGCAGCAAGATATATCTTTCGTTTGGACTAAGCCTATAGTTTTCGTTTGGAGAATTTCGGCACGACGAAAATTAAGGGCAGTATTTCGGGCCAAGTTGGCCTTTGAGTGCTTACTGTTATTCCTCGGGGAAAGGCACATGAACATCATCAGGCAACACGACGTATGCCACCTCGCCGAGCATAACAGGGGCGTCAAACACGTAGGACATCGTCCCTCCGGTAGACCCCACTCCACCTGCACCGCCGCCAGACCTTGGCCGGGCTGTAATTGTACTCGCGTCCTTCATCACCAAATATACATCCAGAATATCCACCGCCTCCGGTCTGTTTCCGGGGATAAAACTATACCTTAAAGTGACGCTGAAGGGGCGCAGGACGAAGGAATCGACCATCATTTCTACGCTTTCTCTCGGGCCCATCTCACCACCCGACTGTGCCACACAGACCACCGGGGAAGAAATCATTTCTACTTCTCCGTTCATTTCGGTCAATGGGAACTCAAAACTCCAGCCGCCCTCTATTAGTGTTGTCACTTCATCATAATAAGGCGCATTTGTCCGTGCTTGCAGTTCTGCAAGTTCGAGTCTCCAGATTTCGCCATCCGTATAAACTCGATTACTGTCTGCCGACATCACATACTGCTCTCGCATAAGAAGGGTGGCGGTATTCTCCCTGCCGTCTCCATCTTCAAGCGGAAACCAAGTGCGGCCCATTGAACTCAAATGACCTGTTTGAGTATAGGTTCCCGTGCTTTTGCATTTCACTTCTCCGAAAGAGAGGTTCCCTTCATCAGAGTCCATATCTATTTTAACACCCTCCGGTGCCTCAATATTAATGGTGAGATAGAGGGTTTGCTCATCGCAGATTGCGGAATTAACGGTGACGGTATAGCCATCCACCGTTACGCTCTGGCCTATGTCCACGGCCGTTTCATCAATGTACTGCTGCTGCCCCGACGACAGCTCGCCTCCCGAGCGTTTGGCAAAGAAGCTCTTAAACCATGCACCGACGCCGAAATAGGCCAGAGCCGTTATGGTGAGTGTCAGCAGAATTGCCACAATTATAAGCACAGTCGCCAGGCGGCGTCTGCTCATTCGGCGGTTTATTCCTTGGCGGTGAGCAAAATGACTTACACGATTCGTTAATTCTTCTTGATTTGCTAAGTATTTGGCTTTCGCGTCCCTAATCGCCTCGGAGTTTATATTCCCGATAGCCTCCAAAAGCATCTCAGTTGTCACAGGTAATGCCCTCCCTTTCTAACTGCAATAAGAGCTTATGCCTTGTCCTGTAGAGCATGGACTTTACCTTGCCCTGCGAAAATCCGAATTGCTGACAGATGTCAGAGATAGGGTCAAGATACCAGTAGCGGCAGATAAAAACGCGCATTTCAGTAACCGGCAGGGCCATAACAAAATTGTCGATGACTTTTGACAGTTCCGTCATTTCCATTTCTTTTTGAACGCTCTCCCCCGAAGGGATGCAATCGGACAGCTCGTCAAGAGCAAGCGCAATTTCACCGCCGCCACGTTTAGCAGCATATTTTTCCTGCCACTTCTTAATGGATATTCTTCGGGTGATTTTTCCCAGGAACGACGACAGGACAGCGGGGCGATGGGTCGGCATACTGTTCCATGCGCCTAAGTACATATCGTTCACGCTCTCCTGTGCATCCTCGGCATTTGCAAGAATGTTGTTGGCGATGGCATAGCAGTATTTCCCGTATTTGGTTGCTGTTTCTTCTATTGCGCTCTCAGAGCGCGTCCAATATAGTTCCACTATGCGGCTGTCCTCCATCCTTCCACCTCCTATGATTTGCGGTAGGGCCCTTTACTTATCTACTCCGGAAAAATCCATTTCGGTTGCATAGAATCCAAAACTTTTTGATTAATTGTCGCATAGCTATAATCAGCGGGTATCGGTCATTGGTATGTCCGATACCCGTTTCTTGCCGGCTATTACCTCTTTTTCGTCTTATCAAGCCATTTCTGAAATTCGTCAAACATTATCTCACCGGCAAGGCAGCGGTCGCGCTTGTCTATGGCCTGCCAACTCCAGTCGTTGAATTCTTTCTGGGTAATGCTGCCGCAGCGCTTCTGCGAGTCCATGCGGCTGTAGGGCGACATTGGGCACGCGCAGATCGACATGATCACCCGCGTCTATGCGCACATTCTGGACGAGGACAGAAAGGTCAACGCTCAAAAATTCGAGCAGTCCTTTTACGTGAAGCCCGATCTGCGGGAGGTTCGTCCGCCTGCGGACAATTCTCCGGCCATAGACGTGGCATCCATCATCGAGCAGCTTCGACGGTCGCCTGAGCTCGCGGCGTCTCTGGCCGAGCTGGTTTCGAAAAAGCCTTGCTAATCGCCGATTAGCAAAAAAGCCATTTTCACCGATTTGCTAACGGCCTGCCAATCAAAAAGGCGAAAGGTTACACGAAGCTTCGAAGCCTTTTGCATGAAAAAGCGCCGGAAAACAACTGTTTTCCGGCGTTTTTGGCATCCCCGAGACGATTCGAACGTCCGACCTATCGCTTAGGAGGCGATCGCTCTATCCTGCTGAGCTACGGGGACATATGAAGTTTTGGCGCTATTTGTGCGACGGCCGCTGCCCCTTAGGAGGGGGCTGTTATATCCATTTAACCACAGAGGCGGATAGCGCTTATCCATCTTAGCATGTTTCATCGCGCAAATCAATGGCTTTGGCCGACATTCCGGCAAAATATGCAGTTTTCCCTGCGCCGCGGGCCGTTCTTCGCGTTTTAAGGATAGATCGCGGCCGGACTGCGTTATCAGTCCGGCCGCATCTCTGTCCGGGAATTTTTAAGCGGTAGGCGCGCTTTGCGCCGGTGCGCGGTTACTCAAGAATTGCAGTGCTCCGTCCTTTTCCGTGAGCAGGACCTCGTCGCCCGCCTTGATGGTTCCGTCGAGCATTTTTTCGGCGGCCAGGTCCTCGACCTGCGACTGGATCGCGCGGCGCAGGGGACGGGCGCCGTAAACCGGGTCGAAACCGACCTTGGCTAAATGCTCTTCGGCGGACGCGTCCCACTTGAGCGTGATGCCGAGCTCCTTTATCCGGGACGCCACCTGGCGCAGCATGTTCGCACAGATCAGCTTGATTTCCTCGCGGGTAAGCTGGTGGAACACGATGATGTCGTCGACGCGGTTTAAGAATTCGGGCCTGAATGCCCTTTTGAGCTCGGAGAGGACTTCCAGCCGCATTTTTTTCTCATCGGCCGACTCCGATTCGGACGCGTTGAAGCCGAGGGAATGCGTTTCGGTCAGCTTGCGCGCGCCGATGTTCGAGGTCATGATAACGACGGTGTTCTTGAAGCTGATTTTTCTGCCCTGGGCGTCGGTCAGATGGCCGTCCTCCAGGATCTGCAGAAGGATGTTGAAAACGTCGGGATGCGCCTTTTCGATTTCATCGAACAGGACCACCGCGTATGGCCTGCGCCGGATCTTCTCGGTGAGCTGCCCGCCCTCGTCATACCCGATATAGCCCGGAGGCGACCCGATCAGGCGGGAAACCGTATGCTTTTCCATGAATTCGGACATATCGACGCGGATCATCGCGCTCTCGTCCCCGAAGAGCGCCTCGGCAAGGGCTTTTGACAGCTCGGTCTTGCCGACGCCGGTCGGACCCAGAAAGATAAAGGAGCCGATGGGGCGTTTCGGGTCTTTCAAGCCGACCCTGCCGCGGCGGATGGCCTTCGAAACGGAAACGACGGCTTCGTTCTGTCCGATCAGCCTCGCGTGCAGAATATCTTCCATTTTTAAAAGCCGGCTTTGCTCGTCTTCCGTCAGGCGGGCAACCGGGATTCCGGTCCAGTTCGAAATGATCTCGGCGATGTCGGCTTCGGCAATCTGCCCGTTGGTCCTTAAACGATCCTTTTCCCAGGCCTTTCTCAGGCTTTCAAGCTCTTCGCGGAGTTTTTTCTCCTCGTCCCGGAGCCGTGCCGCCTTTTCGAAATCCTGCGCCCTGACCGCCTCCTCCTTTTCCTTCGCGCAGCGGTCGGCGTTGTCCTCGCGCGCCTTTAAGTCGGGCGGCGCCGTCATCAGCTTAAGCCTCGCGCGCGACGACGCCTCGTCGATCAGGTCGATCGCCTTGTCGGGCAGGTGGCGGTCGGGGATATACCGGGCGGAGAGGGAAACGGCGGCCTCGATCGCCTCGTCGGTGATCTTGATCCTGTGGTGCGCCTCATACCGGTCGCGCAGGCCCTTGAGGATCAGGACCGCGTCCTCCTCCGACGGCTCGTTGATCGTCACCGGCTGGAACCTGCGCTCCAGCGCCGCGTCCTTCTCGATATGTTTGCGGTATTCGTCCAGCGTTGTCGCGCCGATCACCTGCAGGTCTCCCCTGGACAGGGCGGGCTTTAAGATGTTCGCGGCGTCGACCGCGCCCTCGGCGGCGCCTGCGCCGATGATCATATGCATTTCGTCGATGAACAGGATGATATTTCCAGCCTTCGAGATTTCCTCGAGGGCGGTCTTGATGCGCTCCTCAAATTCGCCCCGGTACTTCGTGCCGGCGATCATGCCGCTTAAGTCGAGCGAGACCAGCCTTTTTCCGGTAAGCGTCTCGGGGACCTGCCCGGACGCGATTTTCCTCGCCAGCCCTTCGGCCACGGCCGTTTTTCCGACGCCCGGCTCGCCGATCAATGCCGGGTTATTCTTCTGGCGGCGGGACAGGATCTGGATCACGCGCTCGATTTCCTTGTCGCGCCCGATCACAGGGTCGAGCTTTCCCCTTCGCGCAAGCTCGGTTAAGTCCCGGCTGAACTGATCGAGCGTTTTTGTCGAGCTTTTTCCTCCGGCGGACTTTTTCGAGGGCTCCTGCTCGGGGGCGGGCGTCTCCTCATGGTCGGAGCCGGTCATGGCGATCACGTTTTTGTAGAGCAGGCGCAGATCGACGTTCATGGAGACGAGGAGCCTTGCGGCGACGCTCTCCCCTTCCCGCAGGATGCCCATCAAAATGTGCTCGGTCCCGATATAGTTATGCTGGAGCCTGTTTGCTTCGGCCGAGGCAAATTCGATAATACGCTTTGTGCGGGGTGTCATTCCCTGGGGCACCCCGCCTCCGGGGCTTCCCTGGCCTTCCGTTTCAATGATTGCCTTTTTAAATTTGTCTTCCGTGACCCCCGCGTTTTGCAGCGCGTTTGCGGCGACGCTTTCCCCTTCGCGCAAAAGCCCCAGAATCAGATGCTCGCTGCCGACGTAGCTGTGCCCCAGCTCGACCGCCGACTCGTGGGCATGCTTTAAGGCGTTTGTCGCTTTTTCGGTAAATCTATTTTCAAAATACATAACAACATTCCTTTCTGTTATTTGTCTTATTCGTTATCCTTGCATGTTCCGGAAAGCGTCTTTCGCAGATAAGCCGCCCGGAGCCTGTCGCGCTCGGCCGGAGAAGACGGCAAGCCGTGATTTAATGTGATGCTCGCCGGCCCGATTTCATATTGCATCCGGTTTATCAGGTCAAAATCGATCCCCAAAATCAGAGAGCAGGAGACTCCGAGCCGCAAATCGGAAATCAGATTCTCCGCCTCGTCGGCGCTTATAAGCCGCGCGCTTTTTAAGACGGCTGCCGAGCGGAAAATCCGGTCCTCGAACTCGTTGCGCGCTTTTTTAAGCGCCATTTCGCGCAGCGACCGCTCCCGGGAGATAATCTGTTCGGCAATGCCCGTTAAGCGCTCGACGATCTCCTCCTCCGTAAAGCCCAGGGTAAGCTGGTTCGAGATCTGGTAAAGCTCGCTTTTGACCCGGCTTCCCTCCCCGTACAGGCCTCTGACGGCGATCCCGATCTTGCCCGCGTCCGCGATCATCCGGGAAATCTCGCCGCACCGCGTCAGCATCGGCAGATGCATCATGGCCGAGGCGCGAAGCCCGGTGCCCAGATTCGTCGGGCAATGGGTGAGATAGCCGAGCTCCTCGTTGAAGGCGAGATTTAACGACTCGTCGAGCAGCATGTCGAGCATTACCGCCCCTTTCAGACAGTCGTCGGGGCAAAGCCCCGTTCCCATGACCTGGAGCCGTATGTGGTCCTCCTCGTTTAACATGACGGAGATCCGTTCGTCCCCGGAAAGCACCAGCGAGCGCTCGGCGTGAGAGTTTGCAAACTCGGGGGAAATCAGATGGCGCTCGACGAGGGACCCGACCTTCGATTCGTCGAAGTCGGACATGTTGAAAAAGGAAAGCTGCGCTTTTAAGGCGGGGCTTTTTTTAAGCGCGTCGTGGACTGCCGCGATCATCTCCTTTGCCTGCGTTGCCTGAAGCTTCGTGGCAAAGGGATAATCCTTCAGGTTTCTCGCAAGGCGGATCCGCGTGCTGATCACAATGTCCCGGACATCGCCTGAAAATTTCGCCGGACTCATTTTTCCTCCCCCTCCTTCAGCTTCTTCAGCTCGTCGCGGATGACGGCCGCGCGTTCGTATTCCTGTGCCGCGACGGCCTGCGCAAGCTCGTTTTCAAGCTCCCTGATCCGCTTTTTCGGAGACGGGGTGATCCGTTTGGGGATTCTTCCGACGTGGACGGCGCTGCCGTGGATCCTCCGGATATACGGCATGAGCTCCTCGTAAAACGCGTCGTAGCAGTTTGCGCAGCCGACCCGTCCGTATTCCGAGATGTCGGAGAGCGTCGAGCCGCAGACCGGACAGGACGTTTCGGCCTCCGGCGTGTTCCGGGCGGGGGCGTATTGCCCCATAAGGCTCGCCAGGATATTGTCCAGGCCGAAGCCGTCCGAGAAAAAGCTGAACCCCTGGAAGCTGCCCGCGCATTCGTCGCACAGGCGCATTTCCCGGACTTCGCCGTTTGTAATGGTTTTGACATAAGTTGTGGCCAGGTTTTTTTTACAGTTTTCGCAAAGCATGAAAAGCCCTCCCGGGGGCCTGTGCACATAAACCGGAATGCTCTGATTCTGAGCGGATTTTGTGTCAGGCAAGATCGATTTTTGAAGGTTTGTGTATTCCAAGAAAATTCAGCGCGGCATGGCGCAGAATACGCAGAAAGATCAGCGTCAGGCGCTTATGTGAACAGATCCTAGCTCAGAAAAGCGACGAGCGCCGTTTTGAGGATCGCCGCGCGCAGGCTGTTTCGGATCTCCGGGGGCGCCTGCGACAGCGCGCGGTCGGATACCACGGCGGACAGGATTCTCGCCTCGCCCGGATCGATTTTTCCCATATCAAACAGATTCCGGATAAACATTGAAGCGCTGCGCACGTCGATTTCGTCCCCGACGGCGTTTATCGTATGCATGACGGCCGTTTGGGAATCAAGGCTAACGCGCGTGATCCGGATATATCCGCCGCCGCCTCTCCGGCTTTCAACCAAAAATCCGTGCTCCGGGGAAAACCGGGTTTCGATCACATAGTTGATCTGGCTCGGCACGCAGGCAAACCGCTCGGCAAGCTCGCTTCTCTGGATCTCCACCCGTCCCCCCTTATCGTTTAAAAGGGAATTTAAAAATTCAGCGATCGTATCGGATATACGCACGCAATCACCACCTGAATTTGACATTGACTATCTTTGATGTTTGATTTCATTCTACTACTTTCCCAAAAATAAGCAAATCGAAGACTGACCTTTTTTGACCTTTGCGGCACCTTCAAATCGAATTAATCGGTTAAAGCTTTGGTATTCTCATTTTTTCTTGTGTTTTCTTCTGATTTTGCATTGTTTGACGTCTGTTTTTTCAGGGGGGAAAACCGCGTTTGATGGGGGCGGCTCGAGCAGGCGATATCGGGGGATAAATCCTCCCCGGCCTCAAGGTCATATTTTTTATGATGAACAGGCATAAAGAAAACCTCGCTTCCATAAACTTATGTATTGTATTGTTGCCTTGCAATCGCGGTTTTATTACCTGTCGGACAAGATGCAGAAAATAAAGACAATTTGTAAATTATTAGACAATCCAAGAACTTTTAATTGATTTTTGAAACGTTCGTGTTAAAATAAATTTGATTAAATTCTGGAGGTGCATGATGGCTTACATAATCAGTGACGAGTGTATCAGCTGCGGAACCTGTGAGGGCGAATGTCCCGTTTCCTGTATATCCGCCGGCGACAGCAAGTACGTGATTGATCCGGATGCCTGCATTGAATGCGGTACCTGCGCGGCAAGCTGCCCCGTTGAAGCGATTAAAAAAGGCTGAGAAACTGAATAAAAAATAAAAGCCATGTGTCTGACACATGGCTTTTATTTATTTGAGAGTGTCGACAAAGTCGACACTCTTCCAGGGGGTATAGGGGACCCCCGGTTTCGCGCCCGATTGGCGCGGGTGGACTCACCCCAACAAATAGTATTTGTTGGGGACCCCAGGGGGTGTTTTTTGGCCAAATGAATTGCCCAAAAAACAAATTGATTCGGTTTTTTGAAAAAATGATCACGCCGGCGCAACGCATTTTTTCAAAAAAGACGAAGGATTCGTTTTTGTCTACAGTCAAAAATAAAAGCCATGTGTTTTACACATGGCTTTTATTTTTGTTTCGTTTTGGTTGGAAAGTTACTTGGAAAGCTGAGATTTACATGAAGAGCAAACATTTTTCCCTTTAAACTCCTGAATGCTCTCGGAGCTACCACAGAAAATGCACGAGGGCTCGTACTTTTTTAGCATGATTGCGTCACCCTCAACATATATTTCAAGGGCGTCCTTCACTTCGATGTCCAGGGTGCGCCGTAGCTCAATGGGAAGGACAATTCTTCCGAGTTCATCTACTTTCCTTACAATACCGGTTGATTTCAAATTATCACTCCTTCCAGTTTATTTTCACTTCCAATAATAGCAAATATGTTATTTATTGTCAAACGAAAGTTGTCGAAACATTAACGATTTGTAAATAATTTACAATATTTTGCTCTTTTTAGGTAATAGTGCTACAAATTATGACTACAAATCTCCAAAAAAACTACTTTTATGGGAAGAGGTTTTTAAAAATGATGACGCGCGTATGGGTTTTTTTAATCGGTGTCGCGACGGTTATGGGCATTTTGTCCGGCCGGACCTCGGAGCTTTCGGCGGCGGTGACGCAGGGTGCGTTCGGCGCGGTAGAGCTCATGATCTCCATTCTCGGCATCATGTGCCTGTGGTCGGGCGTCATGCGCGTTTTGTCCGAATCGGGACTTGCCTCGAAAATCGCCCGCATGATGAGGCCATTCTTAAAAATCCTGTTTAAACGGGTGTCGAACGACCATGAAACGCTGGAGCTTATTTCGGCCAATATGACGGCGAATCTTCTGGGGCTTAATAACGCGGCGACGCCGATCGGCTTGAAGGCGGCCGAACGGATGGAGAAGCTGATCGGAGGCAAGGAGGCCTCCGACGAGCTAATCACGTTTATCGTGATCAACACGGCGTCCCTGCAGCTGATCCCGACGACGGTCGCCGCCGTGAGGGCGTCCTTCGGCTCGGAGCAGCCGTATGATATTCTCCCCGCCGTATGGGTTTCCTCCGCAATTTCGATCATGGCGGGGCTCGCTGCCGTGTTTTTTTTCAGATGGATGTCCCAAAGAGGCCGGGAAAAAACAAAAATAAAAACCGGCATTTCCCATAAAACCGGCTGAGAACCGATCGCCGGAGCGGCCGCAGGGCCGCTTTGGGAAGCATATCGATATAAACGGTCGTTTTCAGAGAAATCGCGGGAGGTGCCTTTATGAAAATCGTCGATTGTCTTGTGCCGGGTATTTTGACGTTTACCCTGGTTTACGGGCTGATAAAAGGGGTGGACGTCTTTTCGGTGTTTCTGGAGGGCGCCGTGGAAGGGCTGCGGCTGGCGCTGAAAATCTTTCCGGTGCTGGTCGCGATGCTGACCGCGGTTTATATGCTCAGGGCTTCGGGCGCGATCGATTTTATCGCGCATGTCCTAAAGCCGGTCTACGGCCTTTTCGGAATCCCTCCGGAATGCGCATCTTTAACGCTCTTAAAACCGATATCGGGGGGCGGCGGTCTTGCCCTCGGAACGGAAATCATGAGGGCGGTGGGGCCGGACAGCTACGCGGGAAGGGTTGCCGCCGTCATGCTCGGCTCCTCCGAAACGAGCTTTTATACGATTTCGGTCTATTTCGGGGCGCTCGGCCTCAAAGATACCCGCTATGCCGTTCCCGCGGCGCTCTGCGCGGACGCGGCCGCCTTTATCGCCTCCGCCTTCGCGGTAAGACTGTTTTTCGGGGCAACTTAATCGTTCTTGTACCGGTCGAGGGCAAGGCGGTAAAGTCCGCTTTTTTGGACGCCTGTCTCGCGGGAAACCCTTTTCACCGCCTCGCTTAAAGCCACTCCGCCGTTGATCAGCTGTCCGATAAGCTCAAGCGCGTCGGGCGGGGCTTCGGTTTTTTCCGGCGCCGCACCCGCGACGATCAGGACGAATTCGCCGCGCGGGACAGTTTCTTCGAAATGCGCGGCGGCTTCGCCGAGTGTCAGGCGCAGAAATTCCTCGTGCAGCTTTGTAAGCTCGCGCGCGATGCAGACGGGGCGGTCGCCGAACGCATCGAAAAGATCCTGAAGGGTCCTTTTGAGCTTGTGCGGCGCCTCATAAAACACCATGGTGCGCTCTTCGCTTTTCAGGCTTTTTAAATGCTCCGTCCGGCTTTTCCGGGAGGTTGAGAGGAAGCCTTCAAAAGTAAAACGCCCGGTTTTCATGCCGGAGGCGGAAAGCGCCGCGATGACCGCGGACGGGCCGGGAACGGGGACGACTTCGATCCCGGAGGCGGCGCACAGGGCGGCGAGATCCTCGCCCGGATCGCTGATCGCGGGCGTTCCCGCGTCGGATACGAGAGCGCAGCTTTCGCCGGACAGGATGCGTGAGACGATTTTTTCCCCCTGCTCCTTTGCGTTGTGTTCATAATAGCTGATAAGGGGCACCTTGACCGAAAAATGGTTCAGCAGCTTTAAGGTTACCCTCGTGTCTTCCGCGGCGACAAACGAAACGCTCTTCAGAATGTCGAGCGCGCGGAGGCTTATGTCGCCGAGATTGCCGATCGGCGTCGCTACAACATAAAGTTTCCCGGGCATATAAGGCTCCGTTGGCCGCGGACACATAAGCCGCCGACAGAAAGCTCCGCGCTGAGGAGGAGCCCGCCGGACTTAAGCCGCGGCCGCCGCGCGTTCGGGCGGGCGGCACGCCAAAATATATCAGTCGCATTTCGGACTTAAAAAAGCTTCTTTCAGCCTGGAATTTCCCGTTGATAAATCCGGTTTATTTCTTCGCTGTCCCCGCCGGCCTCCATTTTTATAATAAGGGGCGGCAGGATTTTAAGGCCGGGCGACGCCCCGACCTTGCCCTCGAGCAGGACCAGCGACGGCGCTGAGCGCGCATCCTTTAAGACAAGCCGCAGGCGTTTGGGCTCGATCCTTTGCCCGCTTAAGGAAACGATCAGCTCGCACAGCCGCTCCGGGCGGTAGACCAGTGAAAAATATCCGCCCCATTTCAAGAGGCGCCTTGCGGTTTTTAAAAGGGAGGAAAGCGGACAGGCTTCCTCCGAGCGCGCAAGGGACCGGTCGCCTTCCGGCATCCTGCCGGAACCGCGCGCAAAATACGGCGGATTTGTCACGATCAGATCGTAGGCACCGGCGCAAAGCGGCAGCTTTTCCGAGCGCAGGTCGGCGGGATGGACAAAAACCCGGTCCGAAAGGCCGTTTAATTTGATATTTTCCTCCGCAAGCGCGCAGGCGCCGGGGGAAAGCTCCAAACCGTCGATTACGGCGGTTTTTTCACGTCCGGCAAGGAGAAGGGAGAGCGCGCCGACCCCCGCGCCGAGGTCGCATACGCGCATGTTCCTTTTCAGCGTTGCGAAATCGGACAGAAGAATCGTGTCCAGACCGAGCATATGGTACCGGTCGTCCTGGACAAGGCGCATTCCGCCGAAAAGAGAGACCGCACTTTGCATAATAGCCGCGTACCTCCTTTTTATCAATATACACGGACAAGGCCCGAAAGTCAAAGAAAGCTTTTATTGAATAATTTTGCCTTGTCTGCGGGAGAATAATCAAAAATCGAGGAACACCGGACGCTTAAGGCGGCCAAAACGGCTTTCATGCGTGCGGTTCGCTCCAAGCTCATAGCGGTGCATGTGCGGGAAGGCATCCCTTTTGACGGCCGCCCCGCGCCATGAGCGCTGCGAAAGGAATGGTCATGTCGATGCAAAGGAAAAAAAGACTGATTTACGGGCTCGGTTTGCTTTTTGTGATCAACGCCCTTATCATAGGGCTTTTTCAGACAACGCAGGAGGCCGAGGCGGCGACCTACAGACAGGGCTCGTCGGGAACGGTCGTAAGGCAAATCCAGCAGAGGCTCAAGGATTGGGGATATTACACCGGCTCGGTCGACGGTATCTACGGCTCCAAAACCGTTGCGGGCGTGAAATACTTCCAGCAAAAGCACGGGCTTACGGCGGACGGGATCTGCGGCCCGCAGACGTTATCCGCGATCGGCATCAGCGGAGGGACCGCCGGGGGCTCGGGCGTGTCCGGCAGCCGGTCAAACGACCTGTATCTCCTGAGCAGAATCATATCCGCCGAAGCCAGAGGGGAGCCGTATACCGGTCAGGTCGCCGTTGGCGCCGTCGTGATAAACCGCACCAAGCACCCGTCGTTCCCGAATACCATTTCGGGGGTCGTTTATCAGCCCGGCGCGTTCACCGCGATCACCGACGGCCAGTTTAACCAGCCGATCATCGATTCGGCCCGGCGCGCGGCGCAGGACGCGTTAAACGGTATGGACCCGTCCGGCGGCGCGATCTATTACTATAACCCCGCGAAAACAACGAGCAAATGGATTTATTCGAGACCTGTGATCAAAACGATCGGGAGCCACGTTTTTGCAAGATGATACGCCTTTTCCTGCGCCGTGCGGCAGCATGGCGCAGGAGATGGTTTTTGCTGTAAAGGTGTTGACACTTGACACAATACCGAAAGTAATATAAAATCAACTATTGTGGTAGCAGTTTATATTTTTTCAGGATTAAGTATTTTTTTTGGGCTTTTATACCGTAATTTGAAAGGGTAAATTTAAAAAAGAGGAGGTGCTGGTTTAAGCTGATGGGAAACTCACTGTCAATGTTTATAATTCCGATAGCGACTTTGCTTATTGGACTGATTATAGGCATTATTAGCGGCTTTGTATACAGAAAGTCCGTTGCTGAAAAGGAAATCGGCAGCGCGGAAGAAGAAGCCAAAAGAATGTTGAATGAAGCAATTAAGGCGTGTGAAGCGAAAAAACGCGAAGCACTGATTGAAGCGCGCGAAGAAATACATAGGAATCGCGCCGAAGCGGATCGCGAGATCAAGGAGCGGCGCATTGACCTGCAGAAACAGGAACGAAGGCTGCAGCAGAAGGAAGAAGCGCTTGACCGCAAATATGAAGCGATCGAACAGAAGGATGAGAACTTAAACCGCAAACTGAAGGAAGCCGAAGAGCATCAGGAGGAAATCAAATCGGTTAAAAAAAGCCAGCTTGAGCTGCTTGAAAAAATTTCCGGCATGACCGCCGACGAAGCCAAGGATTATCTTGTAAAAACGGTGGAATCGGAAGCGCGTCACGAATCCGCGATCAAGCTTAAGGAAATCGAGCAGGAGCTTAAGGAGGATTCGGATAAAAAGGCGAGGGAGATCATCTCGCTTGCGATCCAGAGGTGCGCCGCCGACCATGTTTCCGAGGCGACCGTTTCGGCCGTGCCGCTTCCGAACGATGAAATGAAGGGCCGCATCATCGGCCGCGNNCGGCCGCGAGGGCCGCAACATCCGGACGCTTGAAACCCTGACGGGCGTCGACCTGATTATCGACGACACGCCCGAAGCGATCACCCTTTCAAGCTTTGATCCGGTCCGCCGCGAAATCGCGCGGCTGGCGCTTGAGAAGCTGATTTCGGACGGGCGTATCCATCCGGCGCGCATCGAGGAAATGATTGAGAAGTCGCGGCGCGAGGTGGAAAACACGATCAAACAGGAGGGTGAACGCGCGACGTTCGAGACCGGCATCCACGGCATCCATCCGGAGCTTATAAAGCTTCTGGGCAGAATGCGCTACCGCACAAGCTACGGTCAGAACGTGCTCGACCATTCCATCGAGGTGTCCCATCTTTCCGGACTTCTGGCGGCCGAGCTCGGCGTCGACGTGACGGTTGCAAAAAGGGCGGGACTCCTGCACGACATCGGAAAAGCGGTCGACCATGAGGTCGAAGGCTCCCATGTCGCGATCGGCGTGGACATCGCGAAGAAATACAAGGAAAGCCATGAAATCGTCCATGCGATCGAAGCGCACCACGGCGACGTCGAGGCGCAGACGGTGATCGCCTGCATCGTGCAGGCCGCCGACGCGATCTCCGCGGCGAGACCGGGCGCGAGGCGCGAAAATCTGGAGGCGTATATTAAGCGGCTTGAAAAGCTGGAGGAGCTCGCAAACAGCTTCGCGGGCGTCGATAAGTCCTACGCGATCCAGGCGGGGCGCGAGATCCGGATTATTGTAAAGCCCGAGGAGGTAAGCGACGACGACATGGTGCTTCTGACGCGCGAACTCTCGAAGAAGATTGAGGCGGAGCTCGATTATCCCGGACAGATCAAGGTCCACGTGATCCGTGAAACGCGCGCGATCGAATACGCGAAATAAAATTATTTAATCGTCGAAAATATGGCCGGCGGGAATTTTCCCGCCGGCCTTTGCACGTGATGACAAAGACTTTACGCATCAAAAGCTTACCCCTGATCTCTCCCCAAAACAACACTGGAATAAGGCTCTGATTTTCAGCTTGATTTTTGTTTCACCCTCCAAATTGCTGCATATGTTTTTTTAATATATTGAATTTTATTGTTGCAAAAGTTGGATTCCTGTGCTATTATTCACCATGGGAACGTTTCCATGATATTTTAGGAGGTCTGTTTATGAAAAGGGAATTAATGGCACTCTTGGTCGCTCTGGTCTTTGTTTTGTCGATGCCGGCTGGCTGTTCGTCCCCTGCAAGCACAGAAGTATACACCGTCAAGCTTTCTTACAACACTCCGGAAGCGGACAACTGCCTGGAAACCAACTATGCCAACGCGTTCATTGAATACTTAAACGAGCACGCTCCGGGCAGATTCCAGGTTGATACCTATCCCAGCGGCCAGCTGGGCTCTTTCAGCGAAGTATATTCCCAGATTTCCGACGGCAGTGTTGAAACCGGCATCATCAACATAAGCGCTCTGATGAACATTGACCAGAACCTGTCGGTATGGCAGATTCCCGGCTCCTTTACCAGCAACGAGCACTGCAACGCCGTGCTGGCCGACGAAAAGGCGCTGGAAAGCTTCGACAGCATCGAAAACACCATGGGCACCACCATCCTGGCCGGCTGGTCGGCCGGCGCGAGACACTTTACCAACAACGTGCGCGAGCTTAAGTCCCCCGCCGACATCAGCGGCATTGTCTTCCGCGTGATGGAAAACAACCTTTATGTCACCATGGTGGAGGCGCTGGGCGCCGTGGCCACCCCCATGTCGTCCACCGAGCTGTATTCCGCTCTGCAGAACGGCGTTGTGGAAGGACAGGAGAACCCCATTTCCGCCATTATCAACGATATGACCTATGAAGTGCAGAAGCACCTGACCCTGGACGGCCACGTTTACTCCATCCCGCTGTTTGTCTGCAATACCAAGTGGCTTGAGAGCCTGCCCGAAGACCTGCAGCCGGTGGTGGTCTCCGCCTCCGATTATGCCCGCGACGCCGCCATCGCCTTTATCGAAAACCTGGAAAACGAAGGGATCCAATTCCTGCAGGAAAAAGGCATGACCGTCTATATCCCCGCCGACAGCGAAAAAGAGGTGTGGCTGTCCACGGTGTACAACGGCACCTATGATTACATCGCCGACAAGATCGGCGCCTCCACCGTGGATAACTTCATGGCGATTGTAAACTCCCTGAAATAACCCGTCACCATAAAACCGGGGGTCCGCGGAAAATCATTGCTCCCGCCGGCCAGAGTGTCGAAAAAATATATTTTGGGAATTGTTAAGGGGCCGAAGCCTCTTAACTTGGGATAAGTCCGCAGGCGGACATGCGCCGCCGGAGGACACACTGGACAAAACCTTTTGGGTTTGTCCGCCCCTGGGGGAGGCGGGGTCCCCAAGCGATCATGATCGCTTGGGGTGCTCCTCGAGGGGGAATTGGATTCCCTCTCGAAAGGCTGTCGAGTTTTTCGACAGCCTCACCGGTGGCCCGCGGAAAATCATTGCTCCCGCCGGCCACCGGCAAAAACAAATAAGACAGGAGGCAAGCCTAGGTGACCGCAAAGAAAAAACTTTTACCACTTTACACCCGGCTGGACCGTGCCGAGAACATCCTTTATAAGGCGGCCGAAGCACTGGGCGCAACCCTTTTAATAACCGCCTTTATCTCGATTTTCATCCAGGTTTTGTACCGGTATGCGCTCTCAAAGCTGATTATTCTGCCCTTTTCCTGGACCGAAGAGCTTTCCAGGTACTGTCTTTTCTGGATTGTGTATATCATGCTGCCCGTTACCCTGAAGCAGGGACTGGAATCGTCAAACACCTTTTTTACCGACAGGCTGCCCCCCCGCGCCAAGCTGGCGGTCTTTATTGTAATCCGCATCATCTGCCTCTCGGTTGCAGTCCTTGCCTTTAAATATTCCTTTGTTGTGCTGAAGACCAACGCTTTTTACAGTTCTCCGGCAATGGAGCTGCCCGCGTTCTTTCTGTACGGCCCCGTAACCATCGGGATGGGGCTGGTGCTTGTCCGCTACTTTGTTGATATGATCGGGCTTTTGGCCGGCGAGGTCGTGCCGTTTGGCAATTTACAGAACGGAGGGGTCGAATAAAAATGACCGCATTTATTATTTTCATTATCTTCATGGTGGTCATTCTGATAGGCGTGCCCGTCGGCTGGGCCATCGGCTTTGTAACCGCCATCAGCCTGGCGCTTTGCGGCGGGAGCTATACCATTCTTCCGTCCAAGATGATTACCGGCATCAACTCTTTTACATATCTTTGCATTCCCTTTTTTATTCTGGCCGCCAACATTATGTCCACCGGCGGCATCACCAAACGGATATTTTTGTTCTGTGACGGTCTGATCGGGCATGTAAAGGGCGGGCTTGCGCATGCCAACGTGCTGGCCAGCATGTTTTTCGGCGGCATCAGCGGCGCGGCCAACGCCGATGCCGTAGGGCTCGGCAAAATTGAGATTGAGCTGATGAGCGAGGCGGGCTACGACAGACCCTTTTCCTCCGCCGTCACCGCCGCGAGCGCCGTGCTGTCCCCCATCGTTCCGCCCAGCAACATCTTTATTATCTACGCCATCGCGGCCGGCAACGTTTCGGTTTCCGAGATGTTTGTGGGAGGGATTATCCCCGCCGCTATCCTGGTGGCGGGCATGATCGCGATGAACTATTACTTTGCGGTAAAATATAACCATCCCAAACGGGAGCGCTTCTGCGGCTGGCGGCAGCTGTGGCAGCTTTTATGGAAAACCCTGCCCGCCCTTTTTATGCCGGTTATCATCCTGGGCGGCATTACCGCGGGCATCTTTACCGCCACCGAATCGTCGGTTGTCGCCGGCATGTACGCCATCGTTGTTTCGGCCTTCTTTCTGCGCAGCCTGAAGTGGAAGGACTTATACGCGGCCTTTGTGGAAGCGGCAAAAATGACCTCGGTTGTGGTGTTTATCATCGCCATGGCCTCGTCCATGGGCTGGGGGCTTACCACCTTGCGCATCCCGCACATGATATCCCAGTGGAGCCTCTCGCTGGCCAACACGCCCACCCAGTTTTTGCTGATAACCTTCTGCCTCTTGACCTTTACCGGCATGTTTTTGGATGTAGCCCCCTCGATTCTGATCTTGGTGCCCATTCTGCTGCCGGCCGCCACGGCCTTTGGCATTGATGCTTTGCGCTTTGGCCTGGTGGTTTCGCTGACGCTGACGGTGGGCCTGATCACACCGCCCGTGGGCATGCTGCTCTTCACCACCTCCACCGTTGCGGGCATCAGCCTTTCCAGCATGTATAAGGCGATTATTCCCTATGCGATTCTGGAGCTTATTATCTGTCTGATTATCACCCTTGTGCCGGCGCTGACCAACTTCCTTCCCGTCCTGCTCGGCTATGCCTGATGACGCCGGAGAAGTCTTTAAAACTCCTTTAGTCTCTTGGCAATCTATGCTACAATCTACCTATTACAAGTGCTAAGGAGTTAAGTATGCGAGCGACAATCAAAGACTTGGCAAGAATCGCGAATCTTTCCACCTCTACGGTTTCCCGCGTGCTGACCGGCGACCCCCACGTCAGCCTGGACGCCGTCGAAAAGGTCAACGAAGCCATCAAGGCGACCGGATATATCCCCAACAGCGCCGCGAGAAGCCTGGTAAAGCAGCGCCGGAACCTGATAGGCCTGATTGTGCCGGAGCTCGAAAACCCTTACTACACGCTGATTGTGCGAGGTGTGGAGGCTGCGGTTTCGGAATTTGGATACGGCGTCGTGCTGATTTCCGGCAGCAACCAGTCGGCCAACTCCAACGTTATCGAAAGCCTGCTGGAGGTCGGTGTCGACGGCATCATCCACGCCGGACTTTTGCAGGACGACCAGAGCATTCCCATTTTGTCCCGCTGGGGCATCCCCTATGTTCTGGTCGGCCGCCAGCCGGTAAATGAAAAAAGCAACTATGTTGTTTTCGACGATTATGGCTCGGCATACAAGGCCACCCGCCATCTGCTCTCGCTCGGGCACAGAAAAATCGCTTTCCTGTTCGGTAAGCTGAGCTCGATCAGCAGCGAACTGAAATTGCGCGGTTATAAAGACGCGTTGACAGAGCAGGGCCTGCCCTTTGACAAGGATCTATTCGCCGTGGGCGATCTGGATTTTGAATGCAGCCGCCGGGCCGTCCATAAACTGCTGGAAAAAGGTACGGATATGACGGCGATTCTCGCCAGCAACGATATGATGGCTTTCGGTGCCCGCGACGCGGTGCTGAAGGCCGGGCTGGATATCCCCGGGGATATTTCCCTGGTAGGCATTGACAATATCTTCTGGAGCGGCATGTGGGGAATCAACCTGACGACGGTGGATGTTCCCAAGTTTGAGATGGGCCAGCTTGCCGGCCAGATTTTAATACGCCATATAGACGACCCCAAACTGGATTATGAGCACTATACCCTGCCGTCGACCGTTGTCTTGCGCGAAAGCTGCCGCAACCTATTAAAGGAGAAATGACTGACATGGTTATAAAAAAGGTAAACCCGATTAAGCTGAAATATTTTCCAAAAAATCCGCCCCGTGACGGGCTGGCCGCGATCCCCAGCCGCGACGTCTTTTTGGTGGAGATTGAAACCGACACCGGCGTCAAGGGCTGCGGCGAAGGCTTTGCCCTGGGCTGTCTGGATTCGCTGGAAGTACTGACCAACGAAACGCTGGCGCCCCTGCTGATTGATAAAGACCCCACCATGGTGGGTGAGCTTTGGGACCTCATGTATCGCTCCACCGCCCGGTATGGCCGCCGGGGCATTGTAATGTCGGCGATCAGTGCCGTCGATATCGCCCTGTGGGATATTCTGGGCAAGGTGACCGGCACGCCGGTTTACCGGCTGCTGGGCGGTACGCAGACCCGGCTCGTACCCTACGCCAGCGCCGGCTACTACATGGATGGAAAAGGAATCGCTGAACTGCAGGAGGAGGTTCGCTCCTATGTAAAGATGGGCTTTACCACCGTTAAGATTAAGGTGGGCGGCGCCCCGGTGGAGGAAGATATCCAACGCGTGGCGGCGGTGCGGGAAGCCCTGGGCCCGGGCATTGATTTCGGTGTAGACGCCAACAACGCCTGGGATTACCCCACCTCTCTGAAAATGGCCCGGGCCTGTGAAAAATACAATGTGCTGTTTTTTGAAGAGCCCATGTCCTCCGACTTCTTGCAGGACTGCATACGCCTTGCACACAGCACCGACGTTCCCATCGCCGGATATGAAACCGTGCTTTCGGCCTATGGCATGCGGGACTTCATTATATCCGACGCCGTGGACATTGTGCAGACCGATGCTATCTGGACCGGCGGCATCAGCGAGGCCCGGCGAACCGGCCTGATGGCCGGCATTTGGAATAAGCAGATGATCCCGCATTTTTCGGCATCGATGATTTCGCTGGCTGCCAATCTGAGCGTGGGCATGTCGCTGCCCAATGTTAAATATATGGAATACACCTTAGACGACAACCCGCTGCGCAGCGAGCTGTGCACAGAAAGCATTGTGATGGCCGACGGGGTGGTTAAGGTGTTTGAAAAACCCGGCCTGGGCCTTGAGCTCAACTGGGATACCGTAAACCGTTACCAGGTATAAAACCGCAAAACTTCGCGGTATTAGGGCAGTCGGAGGCCGGCGGGAGAATTCCCGCCGGCCTGAGAGTGTCGACAAAGTCGACACTCTTCCAGGGGGTATCCAATACCCCCTGGATATTCGGCCCGAAATCGAAGATTTCAGGCCGAAATACCCCCGGTTTCGCGCACGAATTGCGCGGGCCGAGGTATCCGCCCCAACAAATAGTATTTGTTGGGGACCCCTATGTTTTTCCGGCAAATGAATTGCAAAAAAAACAAATTGATTCGGTTTTTTGAAAAAATGGTCACGCGAAGCGCAACGCATTTTTTCAAAAAAGACGTAAGAATCTACTTTGTCTACAGACTGAGGCCGGCGGGAATTTTCCCGCCGGCCTTGATATTGAAAAATATTGTTTTTCAGTTGAAATTGTGGAGGTCGGACATCTCCATGAGGATCCGGCTCGAGCGGGTTTCGACATTCCCGTTGTTTTTAAAGAGCAGACTTTCGGAAACGCCGGAGGAGAGATTCTTTGAAAGGGTAAATTCAAATAAGCTCCCCTCGCCCACAACGCTCGACGCCGTAACCGTACCCTTGTGGGCTTCGACCAGAGACTTTACGATGGAAAGTCCGATTCCGCTGCCGTCGCAGTTTTTGATAAACCCGCTTTTGGAAACCCGGAATTTGTCGAAAATAAAGGGAAGCACCGCCGGCTCAATGCCGATGCCGGTGTCCTTGACCGCAATTTTAAAGTAATCTTCAAAGCTTCCCAGCCGGACCTCGATTTTTCCGCCGGAATTTGTGTTTTTAATGGCGTTTGAGAGCAGGTTCAGCACAATGCGCTCCACTTTGTCCCTGTCGCAACAGAGATAGGACGATTCCGCGACGGCGGAGGAAAAGGTCAGCGAGATGCTCCGGGCCGCGGCGTAAACATCGACCGAGGCGATAAGCTCGGACAGAAGCTTTTGTAAATCGCAATTTTCGAGGTTTAGCTCGAGAAAGTCGTTGTTGACTCTGGTCATGTCGATCAGGTTTAATGCGAGACGCAAAAGCTTGTAGGAATTTTGTTCCATGTATCCGAAGAATTTATCATATTCCTTGTCGTATCTTGCCTCGTCGACAGCCTTCAGCTTCATCTTCAGGAGCTGGAGGGAGGATAGGATAATATTCAGCGGTGTTTTAAACTCATGCGAAAGCTGTGCAAAAAACTCCAGTTTCATCTTCTCCATCGCAATGGATTTCTCAAGCTCCAGGTTTTCCGCCTTGATTCGCTCCTGATCGGTAATATCCCTTGAAAACGCAATAATCCGATCCTTGTTTTGCATATATTTCGCATTCCATTCAAGCTCGATTACATCGCCGTTTTTACAAATAAACCGATTGCGATACGCTTTGACCGTACTTAAAGGCTCCTGTTCCAGAACCCTTAAGATGCTTTTATCACGATCTTCAGGATGCAAAAATTCGATATAGGGCCTGTTTAACAGCTCCTCTCTGGTGTAACCCAGCCTGCAGATCATGAACTGATTGACCTTTTTGAAATAACCGTCCTTCCCGAGAATGGCAATAAAGTTGATTCCAGCCGTAAATATGGTGTCAAAATCGGATTCCACCCTTTTCCGTTTTGTCGTTTCCTTCTGAAATTTTTCGTATAAGAGGGCGTTTTGTAGCTGGATGGACAGATAACTGCAAAAGGTCTCGCAAAATCCAAGCCGTTCACAGGACAGCTCGGATGCGTTTGAAAAAGCCAAAGTCAGCACGGCTATGGTCGTATCGTACGTTTTTATGGGAAGGCTCACAATCAGCTTTGCGCCAAGCTCCTTCAGAAGCGCCGTTTCCTGTTCGTCGCACGCATTGTGTTTATTTAAGAATACCGGCTTGCCCGTGCTCATGCATTCGTTTACGGAGGACAACCGGATCAGGAGGCTTTTCATAAACGCGGTCCGGTTGTCATCGGTTAAAACCACGCTTTTGAGCTGACCGCCGCGGTTTATGAAGATCGCCGTACAATCGGGCCCCAATATTTTTTGCAGACTTCTCCTGGCGCTTTTGACGATTTCCTGAAGGGACGTAATATTCGCGGTTTCCTCCAGATAATTCTGGAGCATACTCATATCCTGCATATTTTTATCCCCGGCGCGCCGCCGGTTTTTTCGATTGTCGGTTTCGCGGATGATGCCGATGACATAGGAAGGGACGTCGCCGTCCTCAAGATATAAATGGCCGATCTCCTCGACCCATTTTACTCTTCCGCCCACGATGATTCGATGCGCAACGATTTGGGGACTTGAAACGGAAATCTGCGAAATACTCTCTTTTACTGAAACTCTGTCTTTCGGATGAACCTTGGAAAAAAAAATATCCCGCGTCACGGGGGTGCCCTGCTTTACTCCGAAAATATGATATACCTCGTCCGACCACCAAAGCTCCTGTGTGCCCAAAACAAGCAGCCAGCTGCCGAATCTCGGGTTTTCCTGCCGGAGGCTTTCGGAGTCTGCCAGGCTTTCCGACGCGTCCGATGCGTCGTCCGATTTTGTCGAATACATAGGTTCCTCCGATCTGAAACAATGCAAAAAAGGGCCGTCAAAAAAAATCGCGCTTTTCGTTGTTTTCCAGCTTGATTTTTTCCGACAGAGAGGTAAGGAATCTGCTGTTTGTGGGCTTTTTATGGATTGGCGGCGCGCTTAAGCGCATCAAATCCTTAAACTCGTCGTTATTGAGCTGAAACACCCGGTCGATTGTTTTGCGGATGGAGCTTTCGACGCATTCCACGGAGGTCCTGTTGTTGTTTGCGATCGTCAGGTAAACCTGTTTCGCGATGGGACAGGCCTTGTTTTCCTGTATGATGATTTTCACGGCTTCGATGATGTATTTATAGCCGATGATATGGGTGGGCACGCCCAGCCGGATGACATGCTTTGTAATCACCCCTGTAAGCGCCGCCTGTTCGTCCGCGTTTGAAACCATCTGATGAGGCTGGTCCTTTCCGGCCAGAAGATAAATCCGCGCCAGGAGGTCTTCAAGATTATAGGGCTTGATCATGTAATACGCGGCGCCTAAAGACAAGGCGGTCATGGTGACCTTTTCCTGGCCGATTGCGGAGAGGATCAGAATACACGGTTTTTTCGGCGGAGGATTTTCATTTAAACGCTGCAAAACGGAGACCCCGTCCAGCTTCGGCATGATGATATCCAGCAGAACAACGTCCGGACAGAGGCGATGAATTTGCGCGATTGCGTCCTCTCCATTGTTTGCGATGCCGCAAATGTCAATATCCCGGGTCAGATCAAAAAAATTTTTCAGGATATCGCAGATCTCATCATTGTCGTCCACCAGCAAGACCCTGATCTTGTCAACACCCATACCCACCATTCCCGTCTTATGGACAAAGCACCGTTTTCTAGATAAGATCCCTAAGTACCACGTCCGAAACAATATCCCTCCATACATCGATCATGATAGCATTTTCGTATAAAAGGGTCAATAAATCCCGGATATTTTTTTCGGAAGGAGCGATTTCAGGCAGCTCATCCGTNNTCCGTACATTTTCCGGCCCTCCGCCTCTGTTTCAAGAAGGTTGTACATAATTTCCGATTCATCCTGAAGATTCGCAATGCCCGACATTTTTCTTGTGTACACGTTTTTAATCGACTGCATGGTGATAAACCTCCTCTTTCTTTATAAATGCCTAAACTTACAGTAAATTTACTATACAGGAAGCTTGCCCTATATTTCATTCAGAAAAAAACGACTTTTTACGACAATTTCCATTAAATGGATCGCGCCGGCGGATCAAATGCCTGACCGTCTTCTGCGTTCCATTGCGTTTTCAATTTGTTTTTGCGTCAAACAGATGGAAAAATGAAAATAAATAGGATATAATAACCGCGAAGCGGCTTTGGCAATGGAAACAAAATCTTCACGTTTCAGCCGGGTAAATGCCCGATCAGGACCGTTCTCCGCTTACAGCAATTCCACAGAGGAATGCGAAAAAAGGAAGCGGGGTAAAATGGTCAGCTACAAGGCGGAGGACGCCGCCGGGTGGCGCCCGGCAAGGACTTAAACGCAGTAGATGGACATTTTAGGCGCTGAACTTTTTGTAGTTTTTTGTGGAATTGCTGTAAAGCGGGGTCAAGGAGTGATTTTTTGAATATTCTCGCAATCGGCGACGTCGTCGGCCGTCCCGGAATTGAGATTTTGCACAGACAGCTGAGGGCGCTCAAGAGGGGAAAGGGCGTCGACTTTGTAATCGCGAACGGGGAAAATGCAAACGGCCTCGGGATCACAAAAGCCCAGGCCGAGGAGATCTTCTCGGCGGGCGTCGATGTGGTCACGCTCGGAAACCATTCGTTTCATGTCCGCGAATCGGCTTTATATTTCGACGAATGCCCGTATATCCTGCGCCCTTCGAACCTGGCGCCGCAGGTGCCGGGAAGAGGGATGGGCATCTATGACGCGCCGGGCGCGAGGATCAAGGTGATCAATTTAATCGGCAGGTGCATGATGGATTTCGGCCCGGATAATCCGTTTTTCGAGGCCGACCGGCTTTTGCGGGAAGCCTCCGCCGATATCACCATCGTCGATTTCCACGCGCAGGCGACCAGCGAAAAGCTCGCGATGGGCTACTATTTAGACGGCAGGGCGTCGGCGGTCTTCGGCACGCACACCCACGTGCAGACCGCAGACGAGCGCATTAACCCGAAGGGCACGGGATATATCACCGACCTCGGCATGACGGGGGCGATTCATTCCGTGCTCGGCGTAAAGGCCGAGCAGTCGATCGCCTTCTTCCGGGGGGACCTCCCGGCGCCGCGCTTTGACACGGCTGCGGGTGAGGCGGCGCTTTGCGGCGCCCTGTTCGGGATCGACGAAAGAAGCGGAACCTGCCTCTCGGTGGAAAGGGTTTTTATCAGATGATACAGGAAAAAAGAGACGGCGGGCTTTCCTATTTTACCGCCGCGAGCCTTGAAGGAGAGAAAAACATAAGGCATCTTTTCACCTCCCGTCGCGGCGGAGTGAGCAAGGGGCATCTCGCCTCATTGAACCTCGGGTTTTCCTTGGGCGACGACCGGGAAAACGTCGTTGAAAATTACAGGCGGGTGTGCGCGGTCCTGGGCGTCGGGATTGACAGCATCGTCCCGGCAAAGCAGGTGCATAAGGACGCGGTGCGCGTCGTAACAATAAAGGACACGGGGAAATTTCCGCCGGAGCCTTCGCGCCCCGACTGCGACGCCCTGATCACCCGGGACAAGGGCGTGACGCTTGCGGCGTTTTACGCCGACTGCTCGACCGCGCTTTTTTACGACCCGGTCAGGCGGGTGATCGCCGCGGCCCACGCGGGCTGGCGCGGTACGGCGCTCGCGGTTTACCGGAAGACGGTTTATAAGATGCGGACGGATTTTCTGTGCAGCCCCGGGGATATCCTGGTCGCTTTTTCCCCGTCGATCGGGCCATGCTGCTTTGAAACCGATTCGGACGTTCCGGAGGCGCTTGTCGGCGCGTTTGCCGAAAAAGCGGCCGCGTTTATTGAAAAGCGGGGAAACAAATATCATGTGGATCTGACCGGAATCAATAAAATGCTTCTGATGGATGCGGGCGTTTCGGGGGAGAATATTACGGTCTCCGGGCACTGCACCGGCTGCGAGACGGACCTTTTCTGGTCCCATCGGAAAACGGGCGGCAAACGGGGCGTTTCAGGGGCGTTTATCGCAATGGTGTAAGTTTTTTTGGCTCAGGAGAAAAACAATGTACGCAAAACGTTTTTTGGCGGTGTCTCTGCTGATCGCGCTGACCCTTTTTTCTTCTTCCTGCGATATGAGCGATGTGCAGGTCTCCGACACTGAGGCGGCTGTACAAGCGGACGTTATCAAACCGCGGGACAATACCGTGAAAGCCTTTGACGGGCAGGTGGGGCTCGCTTTTCAGGCGGACTCGACGTTTAATCCGTATCAGGATATCGGCCGCCTGAATCTGCAGATCGCGGGCCTTATTTATGACGGCCTTTTCAGGCAGGGGCCCGACTTTGGAGCGCAGCCGCTTCTTTGCGAGTCGGCCGAGGTGTCGGGAAATGTATGGACGCTCCGGCTGAAAGGGGGCGTTTTGTTTCACGGCGGGTCGACTCTTTCGGCCGCCGACGTGAAATACTCGCTCGATCTCGCGCGAAAGAGCGCTGTTTACTCGGAGCGGCTCAAGGATGTCGCGTCGGTAAAGGCGGTCGGGGACGACACGGTGCAGATCACCCTGAAAAAGCCGGACGGCGCGCTCGACCAAAAGCTTTGCGTGCCGATTATCCGGTCGGGCGACGGAAAGGAAAGCCTGCCCGACGGCACCGGCCGCTATACCGTTTCGGAGGATGCGGACGGCGGACGGCAGCTCGCGGCGTTTTCCGGCTGGCACGGGGGAAAGCCGATGCCGTACGGGACGATTCGGCTGATCCCGGCGGACAAGCCCGATATCCTGGTCTACGGCTTCCAGACGGGGGAAATCGACCTCGTCGAGGAATCCAAAATCGGCGCGTCGCTGACGCCTTACAGAAGCGACGCCGACACCTACAGCTTTCCCACCTCGCAGATGATATTCCTGGGAGTCAACACAGGAAAAGCCCCGCTTTCGGACCCGCTCGTGCGCCGGGCGCTGTCCGCGGCAATCGACCGCGACGCGCTTGCAAATAAGGAGCTCGCAGGGCTTATGGACCCGTCCGACGTACCTCTGAGCCCGGCCGGGACGGATATATCGGCCGGGGCGGTGAAGTCCGGACCGGACGCTGCCGCCGCCGCTTCGCTTTTTGAAGCCGCCGGCATGACAAAGGATGAAAGCGGAGGCCTGCTTTTCCAAAACGGCTCGAAAAAGAAGGAATTTACCCTGGAGATCCTCTGCGGCGCGGACAATCCATATATGGAGAGCGTCGCAAAGACCCTTTCGGAGGCTTTTTCCGAACTGGGCGTGCGCGCGACGGTAAACAGACAAACATTCGACGATTATAAAACGGCCGTCAAAAACAGAAGCTTTGATATTTACGTGGGGCGCGCTCTGCTTCCCGCGGGCTTTGAGCTTTCGGCATTCTTATATAAGGGCGGGGCGCTCAACTGGACAAATTACGAAAATTCCGGGCTTAACGAGAAATACGAGGCGTATCGCGCGGCGAGGGGGAACGAGCGCAAAAGCCTCGCGGGCGCCTTTTCCGGTGCATTTAAACAGGAGGTCCCCTTTATCCCGCTCGGCTTCGCGCGCGACGTGCTTTTGACCGTGCCGGAGCTTGCGCCAAACATCACGCCCTCGGAACAGGACATTTTTTATAATCTTGAGGCTTGGAACGGCCCGGCACAGGCCGCACCCGGCTGACGGGCTCCGATTATGACTTCAAAGGAGAAAGAGTATGGCTAAGATTCTGCACTGCGCCGATTTGCATCTGGACAGCCCGTTTCAGGCGCTCAGCCCGGAGAAGGCACATGTGAGGAGGCGGGAACAAAAGGAGACCGTCCGCTCGATCGTCGAGCTCGCAAACGACGAACGGGTGGATCTGATGCTGATGTCCGGGGACCTGTTCGACGGACGGGACGCTTTTTACGATACGGTGTTCTTCCTGGCCAATGAGCTTAAAAAAGCGCGGTGCAAAGTGTTCATCGCGCCCGGCAACCACGATTATTACGGGGCCGATTCCCCTTATCGGTCGGTGCTCTGGCCGGAAAACGTACATATTTTCAAAAGCCCGCGGATCGAGAAGGTTTTATTGCCCGGGCTTTCGGTTTACGGCGCGGGGTTCGACTCGGCCGCGGTAAACCGCCCGATTCTGCAGGAGTTTTGCGTCAGCCCCGGAGAGGACGCGGTTATGGTGCTGCACGGGGACACGTTAACGGCGGGGTCGCAGTACAATCCCGTCACACAGGCCGCCGTCGCAAAAAGCGGGCTTTTGTATCTCGCGCTGGGCCACGTCCACGCCTTTTCCGGGCTTCTGACGGCGGGCGCGACGGTGTACGCCTATCCGGGGTGCGCCGAGGGAAGGGGCTTCGACGAGCAGGGTGAAAAGGGCGTGATCCTGGGAGAAGTGGCGAGAAACCGGGTCGACCTGAAATTTGTCCCGGTGGCAAAGCGCAGGTACCGGGAGATCACGGTGCCGGTCGGCGACATAAAGACGTTGTTTTCCTTAAGCCTGCTGATGAAAGAAAACCTGCCGAAAAGCGCGTCGCCCGATATCCTGAGATTTATCTTAAAAGGAGAAACGGATCTTGCGATCGACACGGCATGGCTTGAAAAGGAGCTTTCCGACCGCGCGTTTTCCGTGTCCGTCCGCGACAACACGCTGCCGAAGCAGGACCTCTGGGAGTCGCTGCACGAGGATTCGCTCAAAGGGATCTTTCTCAAACGGATGAAGGAGCGGCTTGAAAACGCGCAAAGCGACGAAGACCGCGAAAGGATCGTTCAGGCGGCCCGGTTCGGGTTTTCGGCGCTTAAGGGGGAAAACGTCAAAACGTTTGAAGGGGATGCGGTATGAGAATCATAAAGGCGGAGGCGTATTTCGGGACGCTGAACCATGCGAAAATGTCCTTTGACGAGGGCCTCACCGTCCGCTCCATGCCCAATGAGGCGGGAAAATCGACCTGGTGCGCGTTTATCCGGGCGATGCTTTACGGGATGCCCCAGCGGGAGCGCTCCACCGCGACCTTTCTCGCGGAAAAGGAGCGGTACCGGCCATGGGCCGGAGGGGAGGACGCGTTCGGCAGGCTGGTCGTGTCCTATAAAAAGCGGAACATCGTGCTGGAGCGCACGTTTTCCGACACCGGCAGGACAAAAATGTTCAGGGCGTACTATGAGGATTCGGGCTTCGACGTCACCGAGCTTAACGAGGAAAACTGCGGGGAGCAGCTCTGCGGGGTCGGGCGCGAGGCTTTTGAAAAAAGCGGGTTTATTTCCCACAATTCAATGGCGTCCGGCGACTCGAGGGAGCTTGAGCGGAAGATTCAGGCGCTGGCCTCGTCCGGCGACGAGGCGACCTCCTTCAACGAAGCATTAAGCCGCCTGGAGCGGATGAAAAACGATATCCGCCTGAATAAGGCCAAGGGGCTGATCCCCCGGCTTGAGGCGCGGCTTAACGAGCTGGACGGGAACATTTTCGCCCTGCGGAACCTTGCGCAGAGGGAAACGTCGCTTCGCGCAAAGCTTCTGGCGCTCGACGCCGAAAAGAGGGAGCTCGCTCGGAATATCGCGCTGATTGAAGAGCACGACGCTTACGGCCGCGGACAGAAGGTAAAGGCGGCGCAGGCGCAGGTGCAAAACATACAGGAGGCGTACGAGAAAGCGAGGCAAAACGTCACCTTTTCGGACCAGCAGATCGACCGGGCCTTTTTAAGCGACGTGTCGGATCTCGTCTCCACGGTGCGCGAAAAAAAGACGGTCAAAAAAGCCGCGGACGACCATCGTTCGTCGCTCTGGGAGGACTATGAAAAAACCGAGCTTAGGCGAAACGCGCAAAATATGCCGAAAAGCGCTAAAAAATTTCCGGCAAAGGCGATTATAATCATATCGTTGATCATGGAGGCGGGTGCCGCCGCCCTCGCCTTTTTGTCCATGCCGCCGGGCGCCGCGGCCCTTGCCGCCCTCGGACTTTTGCTGCTGCTTTTTGGGCTATTAAAGCTCTCGTCGCAGAAAAAACAGGCGCTTTTTGTAAAGCAGAAGGAGAAGGAACAGGCGGAGCTTGAAAAGACCGCAGAGGAGCTCGAATTAAAATACAAGCAAGCGCAGGCAAGGAGCGAGGAGGCGAAAAAAGAGCTGGAAGTCGCCTCGAAAACGCTTGCCGACATCACGGATTTTCTCGGTTTGTCCGGAAAAACGACCGAGGAGCTTTTAGGCGAGCTCAAGGCTCTCGATAAAAAAATCATCGAATTCAACGACCTTCATTACCGGCTCAAAGCGGCGAAGGAAACCGAGGCGGCGCTTTATAACGCGATCGACGCATCCCGGCAGGAAAAACCGGCGTCCGTGAGGCCGGAGGGTGATATATCGGCTTATAAGAACAAATTAAGCCTCTTAAACGAGGATTACGCCTCGCTGTTCGGCGAAGTAAACGCCGTCACGGGGCGCATGCAGCAGATCGGCGACCTCGCGGTGCTGGAGAGCGAGCGGGAGGACACCGCCCGGAAAATCGACCTTTTGCAGTTTAAGTACGCGGCGCTCGAGGAGTCGGCCGAGGTACTTCGGGAAGCGTCGGAGGAGCTTTCGAAAAGAGTCTCGCCCGTGCTTTCCCAAAAAGCGGGCGAGTATTTCGAGCGGATGACGGGCGGCAAATATGAGAAGGTGCTGATCAAACAGGGCTTCCGGGAGCTTATGGCCTCCTGCCCGGACGGAAAAATGCGCGAAGTCATCTGGTTTTCCCAGGGCACGGCCGACCAGCTGTATCTGTCGTTGCGGCTTGCGCTGTGCGATATGATCCTGAAAAGCGATACCTTGGCGCCGCTCATTTTAGACGACGTGTTCATAAGCTTCGACGACGAGCGCCTCGCTCTTGCGGTCAGGGTCCTCGAGGAAATCGCGCAGAGGAGACAGGTGATCATTTTCAGCTGCCACGACCGGGTCAAATGCCTTTAGTGACCGCATAGCGGAAGAAGGGGTTGTAAAAACGGGGCAGATATAATAAAATAGTAAAACACACATGGATTTCCCGAATCCGTCCTGATTCCCGAATTAAAGGAGGGACTAATCACGTGACAATACAAAATGATAAAGGAACGATCGACATCGCTCCCGAGGCCATTTCGTCCATTGCCGGGTGCGCCGCGACCAACTGCTTCGGCGTCAAGGGCATGACCGTGCGCAATATGGCCGACGGAATTGTAAAACTGCTCAAAAAGGAATCGATGAGCCGCGGGGTGAAGGCCACCCAAAACGAGGCGGGAGAGCTTGAAATCGAACTTCACATCGCGGTTGAGCACGGGGTGAACATTACGGCCGCATGCCAGGCGATTATCAATCAGGTGCGCTATCATGTTGAGCGCATGACCGGCATTAAGGTGAACAATGTCGAAATTTTTGTCGACTCGATCAGCGTCGGCTAACAGGGGGAGCGCTCTTTGGCTAAGGTAATTGACGGTCTGACTTTCAAGAATATGATCATTGAGGCCGCTTGCGCGATTGAAGATAAAAAACAACAGGCAAATGAATTAAACGTGTTCCCGGTTCCGGACGGAGATACCGGAACCAATATGTCGCTTACGATGTCAAACGCTCTTTCCGAGCTTTCAAAGCTCGACAACCAGCCGCCGCTCGGACGGGTTGCCGAGCTGACCGCGTCCGCGCTTTTAAGAGGCGCGCGCGGCAACTCCGGCGTGATCCTGTCGCTTTTGTTCCGCGGGATCGCGAAAAGGCTGAAGGATTTGAACACCGCCGAGGCTCTCGATTTCGCGCACGCGCTCCAGGACGGCGTTGAAACCGCCTACCGGGCGGTTATGAAGCCGGCGGAAGGCACGATTCTCACCGTTTCGAGGGTATCGGCTGAAAAAGCGGTCGAAGAGGCCGAAAACGGCGCCGATATTGCGAGCATGTTCGACACTCTGATCGACACGGCGCATGACGCGCTCCAAAAAACCACCGAGCAGAACCCCGTGCTCAAGAAAGCCGGCGTTGTCGACGCCGGAGCGTTCGGCTATATCGTGATCCTCGAGGGGATGCGGCAGTCCTTTTCCGGGAAAGCCCCGCGCGTCCTGACCTTCGCGCCGGCCGGCGAGGCGGTCGAAGAGGCGCCGAAGGGCGCGGATTTCGGAAGCTTCGACACAAACGAGATCCGGTATGCCTACTGTACGGAATTTATCGTCGGCCGCGAAGACGGAAAGCGGAGCGTGGGGCGCTTGAAGACGCTTTTGGAATCGATCGGCGACAGCGTCGTCGTCGTCGACGACGAGGAGCTCATCAAGGTGCACGTGCATACGAACACGCCCGACCGCGTCCTTTCCGAGGCGCTGAAATACGGAGCGCTCCTAAACGTCAAAATCGAGAACATGAGACAGCAGCATACCGAAAAGGTATTAAACGGCACGGCGGCGCCGCCCCCCGAGCATAAAGTCGCCGAGCCGGAACAGAAATACGGCTTTGTCGCCGTCGCGGCCGGAGCGGGCCTTGACGCGATCTTCCGCGATCTCGGCGCCGACCATGTGGTTTCGGGCGGGCAGACGATGAACCCCTCGACCGAGGATATCCTTCTCGCGGTCGACGCGACGAAGGCGGAAACGGTTTTCGTGCTGCCGAACAACAAGAATATTATCATGGCGGCCGAACAGGCGATCCCGCTTTCGCCGAAGAGAGTGATCGTGCTGCCGTCGAAATCTATTCCCCAGGGAATGTCGGCGATGCTTGCGTTTAACGCGGATTCAGACGTCGAGCAGAACGTAAGCGCGATGACCGAAGCGATGAAAACGGTTTTGACGGGCCTCGTCACCTATGCCGCGCGCGACTCCGTGTTCGGCGAGCGACGCATCAGGGAAGGCGACTTTATCGCGCTTCTCGACGGGAGGCTCTTCCACCACGGCAGAAGGTTCACCGATGTCGTAAAACGGCTGGCAAACGAGATGTCGAAAAAGGACGCTTCTTTTGTCACGATCGTCACCGGCTGCGAGGCGTCGGAAAAACAGGTCGAAACGGTACGAGCCGTTTTTGAAAAAGCGGCGCGGGGTGCGGAAATTACCGTTGTCGACGGAGGACAGCCGGTTTATTATTTTATTATCTCGGTAGAATAAGGCATATAGTTTGGCCGCTTATGAAGCATTCGGAATAGAAACCGGATGCTTTTTCATTACCGCAACACAGGAGGTGCCATATGAAAAAGCGACTGCTGCAAGTTGCCCTTGCCGCGATTTTGATGTTCCTTTTTACCTCGGCGGCGTCTGCCGCGGATTTTTCGAGACAGGCCGATTATTTAAACCGGCTGCAGCTCCTGCGCGGCAGCGCGGGCGGCTACCAGCTTTCCCGCGCGCCTACGAGGCTTGAGGCCGCCGTCTTGGTTTCGCGGCTGATTTCGGCCGGGAAGGCGGCGGGCGGGGGTGATGCGCACCCGTTTATCGACGTGCCGTCCTGGGCTGATCCCTCTGTGGAATACCTGTATCAAAAAGGCGTCGTCAAGGGCTCGTCCGGGCGGTTTTTCAAGCCCTACGCGGAGTGCACCGCCGACATGTATCTGACCTATCTGCTCCGCGCGCTCGGCTATAGCGACGCAAACGGGGATTTCAACTCAAATACGGCCAGGGATTTTGCGCTCGGCATCGGGCTTTTAGACGAGGCCATGTCGAACGAGCTCAAGGACAAGCCGTTTTTGCGGGGCCATATGGCCGCGCTTACCTTTGAGGCGCTTTCGTGCAGTCCTTCTTCAGGCGAAGGCGGAACGGAAACGCTTCTCGGCCGGTGGATCGAAGAAAACGGGCAGACGGAGCCGGCGGCGGAAATCAAAGGGCTTTTTGAAGTATGCGCGTCTCTTGAGGCGGCGCTTATAAACACGGACGCTCTGACAAAGAGCGAGGCGCACTCCTCTTGTACGCTGAAACTGATCCCCGGCGGAGAGTATTCGCAGAAAGCGGTCGTCAAACGAAGCTTAGACGGGGAAGAGCCGGAGGCCTTTTCCGAAATCACCTACGACAGCGCGGGGGAAACCGGCTGGAGCAGGCTCTATTATAAAAACGGTATCGCATATCTCGAAAATTCGGCAAATGAAAAAATTAAATTTGAGACGGAAATCGAGACAATTTTCCCAAAAGATCCCGACGCGGGAAGACTTCCCTTCGGCGCGGGGGAGATTTCGGCTTATACCGAAACGAAAAACGGGGAAAACTTAAATATAGAGCTTACGGTGGACGGCTCGCTCTATAACGGGGCGATCGATTTTTCCGGTGAAAACGGCCCGGACATCGCCGAAAAAACGGTCGGCAGCTTAAACCTTATATACGAGATCGGCCCCGACGGGCTTTTAAACAGGCAAACGATGTCGTTTGATTTTTTATATGCGTCGGACGGCGGAAAAAGCTACGGCATCTATGAGGAAACCAGAATCTTTCCGAAGGAGAAGGAGCAAACCCCGATTGTATTCCCGTCCTTTTCCGGATTTAGGGACGCCCCGGCGCAATAAAATAAGGGGCGCCGACTCAAACAAATTTTAACATTTTTAAATAACGAAATGGTGCAGCCGAGGAAAAAATTGATCTGCATATGACGCTTAAAAAAGATCAAACTATGAATGCAAAACCTTTAGAAAAGGAGTGAAAATAAATGAGCTATCAGAATCAGAGTGTAGTGCCGAACGCAAGGGATGCCCTGAACAAATTCAAGATGGAAGTCGCTTCCCAGGTTGGCGTGACCTTAAAGCAGGGTTATAACGGCGATATTACCGCGAAGCAGGCCGGCACAATCGGCGGCAACATGGTAAAAAAGATGATACAGCAGTACGAACAAGGCCTTATGTAATTAAAAATGAAATAAAAGCGTAATATTCGCAAAAACAGAGCCGGCGGTCGAAAAATTGACTGCCGGCTCAAACTATCTGACCGCGGGCGCATGATGCGGATTTTGACCGCCGACCGTTTTTTTGATATGATCAGAACAAAAAACGCGCTCTTTAGGATGGTGGACTTTTTTGAAAAAAATCGCGGCCGTATCCGTTTTGTTTTTGATTCTGCTGTGCTCGTGTGCTTCCGGCCCCGAGCCGGTGCCCGCCTTTTCCGTCACGGCCGGCGGCCTCGAGGTTCATTTTATCGATGTGGGGCAGGGCGACTGCATCCTTTTAAAAAATGCGGATTCCTCGGTCCTGATCGACGCGGGGTCGGACGAGGAAAGCGATAAGGTGCTGTCCTATCTGCGCTCGGCCGGAATCGCGACCCTCACCGTCGCAGTCGGAACCCATCCGCACGAGGACCATATCGGCTCGCTTGACGAGGTCATAGACGCATTTTCCCCGGAGACTGTCGTCATGCCGAAGGTTTCCGCAAATACCAAAGCCTTTGAAAATGTTTTGGACGCGGTGTCCGCCCAAAACAAAAAAATCAAGGCCGCAAAAACGGGGCTTGTACTCGAGGTCGGGGAGCTGTCGCTTTCTTTTCTTTCCCCGCCGCAGGATTCCGGCTTCGATAACTTGAACGATTACTCGGCGGTGATTTCCGTCACCTATGCCGGAAAGACGTTTTTGTTCTGCGGCGACGCCGAGCGCCCGGCGGAGGAGCGGATGCTGGAGGGCGGACAGAACGTGAAATGCGACGTGCTCAAAGTCGGACATCACGGGAGCTCGACCTCGACGACCGGGGAATTCCTGAAAGCCGCCGCGCCGCAGTATGCGGTCATATCGGTGGGCGCCAAAAACAGCTTCGGACACCCCGCAAAGGCGGTGCTCAGACGCCTCTCGGACGCGGGCGCCGAGGTGTACCGCACCGACCGAAACGGAGACATCGTTTTTACCGTTTCGCCGGAGGGCAGGCTTGAGGTGCGTCTTAAGAAAGGAGAGCAAAATGCGGCATAGACTGATCTTCGACCGGTTTGAGGGGGAATCCGCCGTTTTGATCGACGACGCGAAAAAAAGCGTCGTGGTAAAACGGTCGTCGCTTCCGGACGGCCTTTCGGAAGGCGCTTCGCTGATCGAGGAAAACGGAGCGTATCTCCCGGACCCGGCGGATACGGAGAAACGGCGCCGGGAAATTGAAAAAAAGACAAAGCGGCTTTTTGAATAATATTTATAAGATCCGCAGCGGCGTGCGCAGCACGAAGGGGTGTCGCAAAATGCATGGATATGTATTTTGCGACACCTTCTTTCAGATTGTAGACAAAGTAAGCGTTTTCAAAAATTTTCTTGTTCAATTATGAAATGTTTCCCTTATATTGATTCCCTTGCTTTGTCGGTTTTGCCCATAAAAATTTCGTCCGGCAACATACAAAAAAACTGCAATTTCTTATTTTGAAATGACTCGCACATCGGATCCTTCCATATTATGCAAATTATATAGTTTTCATGAATTGTCAATTAGCGTATTACACAAAAACCAACTTTAGTTATTATGCGAATTGCCGATTTTCTTTTCCTTGTATTATAATCAAGACGATAAATTACGAAACAGCGTTTCTTATTTTGAAATGATGCGCGCTCATGGAAAAAAGAAACCTGCATGGGAACCGGCTTGATAAGCAATTTTCATTCACCGGTCGGAAATTGCCTTAAAGCACAAATAATTACGGGAAAGAGGAATGATTATGAGTTTTGAACAAAACGGTCAATTTATGCCGGACAAATTGGTGGAAGAGATCCGGGAAAAGATCTCCTATGTGGACGAGGACCCGTATGCCGGCAAACGGATCTACTTTGAGAACGCGGGCGGCGCAATGCGCCTGAAGAGCTGCAGCGATATGGTCGCCGAGCTCAGCAGATTTCCCGATTGCCACAAACGCCCCTCCAAGGCCGCCTCCGAGCTCGCCGCAATGGTCGAGGAAGGTGTGAAGGACGCCTTTATTACCTTTGGCGCAAGCTCCGGGGTTGTCTGCTCCCAGCAAACCGTCTCCTGGTGCCTCGCCAACATTACCGGCGCGGTCGTCCTTTCTACGCCGGGCACCAATATTGTTACAACCGATCTCGAGCATCCCGCCACATCCGATTCTGCAACCTACTATGCGCAGGTTGCCGGCAAAGAGCTGCGTTCCGCAAAGATTGATGAAAAGACCGGCGGCATTGATGTCGACGACCTGCTGAGCAAAGTTGACAAGGATACCTTGCTACTTTCGTTTATCCATGCCTCCAATATCACCGGCGCGCTGAACGATGCCAAGTACATAGTAAAAGAAGCGCGCAGGATCAAGCCCGATTTGGTTATCCTGCTTGATTCCACACAGCATATCCCTCACGGCGCAGTTGACGTTGAGGACCTTGGCGTCGACGCGGCCGGCTTTACCCCGTATAAGCTGATGGGCAAAAGAGGCCTCGGCGTTGGCTGGGTCTCCGAGAGGATCTCCGCCATCCCCCATGTAAGAGTGGTCAGCGGCTCCCCTACGAACTGGGAATTCGGCAGCTGCGAACCCGCGGCGTGGAAAAGCTGGAGTATGGTCGTCGACTACGTATGCTGGGCGGGAAGCCACTTTACAAAAGAAACCGGACGCCGGGAGCAGTACGTCGCCGGCATGAATGCCTTTGAGCTGCACGAGAGGGCCATCCTTTCCAGAATGCTCAACGGCACAAAGACCATTCCCGGCGTAAGGGACATCCCCGGCGCTGCCATCCACTTTGTCGATGATTTGACTAAGCGCGACTGCATCATCCCGCTTACGTTTGATAGAGTTGATCCCACAACGGCTGTCAGGAAATACCGTGAGAACGGCATCTCCGTTTATCAGCGCGAACGCACCAACCCCATGTCCCGCAGGACGCTTGACGGCTGCGGCCTCACCGGGCTTGTCCGCGTTTCCCCCATGCACTACAACACCAAGGATGAGGTCGACCGGTTCCTGGAGGTTACCGCAAAGATCGCTTCCGGGGAGCTTTAATCAAAGACTACGAGCTTTGTTCTTGTAATAATCTGGAGGCTGCAATTGATTAATAAGAGTTGTGCAAAGGTGCTTGAAATGCTGAAGCTTTTTTCAGCCGAGAGACCGGTTCTTACGTTATCTGAAGCCGCCAAGCTTTCCGACATGCCGAAGCCCACGGCGCTCAGAATCCTCAACACGCTGGAACAGCAGGATTTTGTTGTAAAAATGCCGGATGGAAAGTATAAGCTGGGGCTTGCCTTGCTGCACTTTGGGAACCTTGTGCTGTCCCAGCTCAATCTCCACAAGATAGCGTTTCATTATATGGAGCAGCTCTGCAATGAAACCGGCTTATGTGTCCGGCTTCTGGTGCGCGACGGGAACAGAGCGATTTTCATCGACAAGGTGTTTCCTGTCAAGAATATCGGCATTTACAATATGTCGGGGCTCAGGATGAAACTCTATCTGGGCACCTCGCGTGCATTGATTGCATTTCTGGCTACGGACGAACTGAATGCCCTGATTGAAAGGTTCCGGCAGGAGGATGACCTCCACAGGGGCTTTGTGGAACAGCTTCGCACAAAGCTGGAAAACGAACGGAATAGGGGGTATTCCTTCAGCTCCCATGAATATGTGGAGGGGACCGCAGGCATGGCGATGCCGGTGCGAGACAATGCAGGTGCGGTTATCGCCTGCATCAGCATCGCCGGCCTGTGTACCCAGTTTACCGGGGATCGTATGCAGGCGCTGTGCCAATCGCTGCAAAAAACAGTAAACAGCATATCAAGGGAGCTTGGCTACGCCGGCCCGGAAATCGGCCTTGCAGCCTCCGGCGAGAACAATTCAACAAAACAGTTAATAAAGGAGGATCCCGGATGATCAGTATCGACGAGGGGGCCAAAAGACTTGTGACCGTCTGCGCCGCCCTCACGCCTGAGGAGCACGCCCTCATCATCACCGACAACAACAAGCTGCGGATCGCACAAGCTGTCCAGCGGTATATCCTGGAAGAAATGCGAGGCAATGTGACCATGCTGGTCATGCCCCCTCAGACGGTCGGGGGAGAGGAGCCTCTCCCCGAAGCCGCCGCGGCAATGAAGAATACGGATGTCGTCTTCGCGCTTAACTCCTGCTCTCTTTCGCAGACCAACGCGAGAATGGAGGCCAATAAGGCGGGCGCCCGTTGGATCAACTTCCCGGATGTTCAGGAAAGCGATTTGACGCAGCGGCTCATGCAGGCCGATTTTGCGGCTGTCTCCCCCTATGTGCACCAGGTTGCCGAGCGCCTGACAAACGGTAAGCGCTTTAGGATAACGGCCCCCGGCGGAACCGACATTGCGTTTGACGGGACCGGCAGAGCCGGCCGGGGACTGGATGCCATGGTCCGGGGGAAAGGAGCCTTCCGCTCAATGAGCGTGGAAGCCAACATCGGCCCTCTTGAGGAAAGCACACAGGGGATATTCGTTGTCGACGGAAGCATTCCCGATGTGGGTCCTCTGGACGCGCCGGTAAGCTGCCTGATTGAAAACGGCCGCATCGTAAAAATCGGGGGTGGTACAAAAGCCGATTTGTTTGCAAAAAGACTCGCAGCGCTCAACGATCCGAATATCTACTATGCCGGAGAGTTCGGTATCGGCATGAACCCCTGTGCAATTCTTACCGGGAATTCCTATTTAGAGGACGAAAGCGCAATTTCCACCTGCCATATCGGATTTGGCACCAACATCGCACAGGGGGGAACCATTCGCGCCGCCGGACATATTGACGCGGTTGTTGTTGCTCCGACAATTGAAATCGACGGCAAGCTCCTTATGAAGGACGGCGAATTCACAGACATCCCGCTTAAGCCTCAAAAAGCCAGATAAATTCATCAAAAAAAGTAAAAAAGGAGAATTATTATGATTAAACGCTGTATCAGCACCATCCTTTTGCTTGCGCTTTTTTTGGCAACGGCCGCCTGTTCCGGCGGCGGCACTCCCGCAGCTTCAACGGACTCCCCGACGGATTCCTCGGCGGCGCCCGCGACGGTCCCTGCGGCAGGCTCCCCGGGATCCATCACGCTTGATATGGTAACCGCGGCTGTCGGCGGCGCCGTCTACAACAACGCCGCTGTTCTCGCGGAGCTTGTGAACAAGCAGGACCGCGGCGTTATACTCCAGTGCCTTCCCGGCGGCGGCGTTTCCAATCCCCCGGCTCTTGGCGCCGGCGAGGCGGATCTCGGCTGGATTTATCCGGTTCATGCGGCTGCATGCGTGGCGGGAACCGATCCCTACGGCGATAAAGCGTATCCGGATCTCCGCACCGTGATCGGCGGTTTCAGCCAGCAGTACTGCCACTTTGCAACCCTGGCCGACAGCGGCGTCACCGATGTCAAAGAGGCTCTTACCTCCGGCAAACCCGTGAGAATCCTCACAAATGTCCAGTCCACCATGACCGGCTGGATGTTTACCAAGATCCTTGAATTCTATGGCCTCACCCCCGCGGATATCGAGAAAAACGGCGGTGTCGTGCTGTATACCACATACAGCGATTGGCCTTCTCTCGCGCAGGACGGGCATATTGACCTGATATTTGAGCATTCCACCGTCCCCACCTCCGCGCTGAGAGAGATTCAGACCACCAGGGACATCGTTATTCTGCCGACGCCTCAGGAGGTTATCGATTTCGTCAAGGAGACTTACAGCTATATCGATGTTGAAATTCCCGCAAATACATACAACAACCAAACCGAAGCGGTCAAGACGATGGGAACGAAAAATATGATCGCAACCAATGTAAACGTCCCAGATGAAGCGATCACCGCGCTGCTCGACATCCTTCTTGAAAATGAGCAGGAGGTCAGAGCCATACATCCTTCCTGGGAGGGCTGGAGCGTGGCGGAAGGCTGGAAAAACCTCGGCGCGCCTTTGCATCCCGCCGCGGAGAAATGGTATAAGGACCATGGTTATATGAAGTAATCGTTTTTCCGGCAAAGCGTAAGTTAAAAAAAGCGGCCATATGAACTTTGTATGGTATAAAAATATTTTTACAGATACAAGCTCATATGGCCGCGGTTAAAAGGTAGCATGATTTAATTTGAAGAGATAGGAGAATCATCCTATGAGAGAACTTCATGGTCCCTTGAAATATATCGCTGTCGTGATTGGGGCATGCGTCGGCCTTTTTCACCTGTACACATCGGTCAGCGGCGTTTATCCTCCGTTCACGCAAAGAGGCGTCCATCTTTTGTTTCTGCTGCCCCTGACCTTTCTTATTTTCCCGGCCACAAAGAAGTCCCCTAAAGACAGAATCACGGTTCTCGATGGGGTGCTGGCATTTTTGGCTTTTTTCCCTTCGTTATATGTGGTTTTGCAGAGAAAATATCTGGAAGGCCGCCTGATGGGCGTGACAGAGGTCAAAGATATTGAAATCGTTCTGGGGATCATTTTGATCATCCTTGTTATTGAAGCTGTCCGCCGCTGCGTCGCCCCGGTCATGGCAATACTGGTTTCGCTTTTCCTTCTGTATCTCCCCTTGGGGGCCTATCTGCCCGGAGTCTTTTACCACAAAGCGTTTTCGTTGCCCAAAATGATCGAAAACATTTTTTTGCTTTCCAGTGACGGGGTTTACGGCAACCTGATGGGCACCTCCGCGACCCAGGTCATTTTGTTTATACTTTTCGGCGCATTCGCTATCGAAATGGGCGCGGGAGAGTTTTATACCGAGTTTGCCCGTTCCATTGCCGGCGCGGCCCGCGGCGGTCCCGCGAAGATCGCGACCTTGAGCAGCGCGTTGTTCGGCACCCTTTCCGGCTCCGCGGTAGCGAATGTCTACGCGACAGGCACGTTCTCGATCCCGCTGATGAAGAGAAACGGCTTTTCCCCGTCTTTTGCCGGCGCCGTGGAGGCGGCCGCCTCCACGGGGGGGCAGATCATGCCGCCGATCATGGGCGCCGCCGCGTTTGTCTTGGCGGAAAATCTGGGATT
This sequence comes from Clostridiales bacterium UBA6114, assembly GCA_002423435.1. Taxonomy (GTDB): domain Bacteria; phylum Bacillota; class Clostridia; order Oscillospirales; family Butyricicoccaceae; genus UBA6114. The sequence goes on along the minus strand of DIWE01000018.1, from coordinate 105,717 downwards.
GCCGTATATTGATGTCGCCTTATGCGCAATTCTTCCCGCCGTCTTGTATTATTTTTCAATCTGGATGATGATCGACGCCAGATGTAAAAGAGACGATATTAAGGGCGAGGACAAAAAAGATCTGCCCCGGCTGGGAAAGGTCCTGCGCGACATATATCAGTTTGTCCCGGTAATTATCCTGTTTTATCTCCTCTGCAAGGGTTATTCCGTTCTTTTCTCAGGATTTTATTCCATCGTGGCCTGCGTTGCCTTGAGCTTTTGTAAAAAAACGTCCAGACTTACTCCGAGGAGAATTATCAACGCGCTTTCCAGCGGCGCCAACAGTGCGTGCATGGTTGCCGTGGCGCTTGCGGGCGCGGGGATCATCGTTGTCGGTCTGACTGTCACCGGCCTTGCCCTGATGATCGGAAGCATGATCATTTCGCTTTCGCAGGGTTATCTGATTCTGGCGATGCTGCTCATCGCCGTTGTCACCATTATTCTGGGCATGGGCGTCCCCACTACCCCCGCGTATGTGATTGCGGCGGCCGTCGGCGTTTCTCCGCTTGTAAAAATGGGTGTTATGCCAATCGCGGCACACCTGTTTGTATTGTACTTCGCGGTCATCTCGAATATTACCCCTCCGGTTGCCGTTGCGGCCTATGCCGGTGCCAATATAGCCAAGTCCGATCCCATGAAGACCGGAGTCGAGGCGTTTATCCTCGCTTCGGCAGGCTATATTGTACCGTTCATATTCGTATTCAGCCCCGTCCTGGTTATGCAGGGCGACGTACTCTCAATCATCCTCTCGACCGTTACGGCGTTTATCGGCGTCTATTTGCTCGCGTCCGGGTTCCAGGGATATTATTTTGGAAAGACCCCCTTATGGATGCGCGCTTCGCTGATACTTGCGGCCTGCGTGCTGATCAAGCCGGGCATCATAACCGATGTCATCGGTATTGCGATTGCCGCTGTTGTCGCGTTGGTACAAAGGACATTAAATAAAAGAATACCTGCCCGTTTGCCATAATGCCGATCGGCTTTCCGGGTATCCGGGGATCGTGTTGGCGGCGTCTGACAACCCGTTGCGCACGCCTTTTGCCAAGGCATGTGCAGCGGGTATTATAAAGCCAATGATTATATATTTTTTATTGATGGGGGTTTTTTTATGAAAATCGGGGTTCCGAAAGAAATCAAAGCGCAGGAAAACCGCGTTGCGCTCACGCCTGCCGGCGTGGATACCCTTGTAAGGGCGGGCCATGAGGTATATATCGAGAACGGCGCCGGCAGCGGCAGCGGATTTTCCGATGAGGAATACGGGAAAGCCGGCGCCAAAATGCTCAAAACACCGGCCGGGGTCTTTGATGCGGCCGATATGATTATCAAGGTCAAGGAGCCTCTTCCGGCGGAATACGATCTGTTCAGGGAAAATCAGATTCTGTTCACCTATCTGCATTTGGCGCCCGATCCCGGGCAAACCGAGGCGCTGCTCCGCAAAAAAGTGATCGGCATCGCCTACGAAACCGTGCAGCTTGCAAACGGTACGCTTCCGCTGCTCTGTCCGATGAGTGAGGTCGCGGGCCGCATGTCCGTGCAGATCGGTGCGCGTATGCTCGAAAGCATAAGCGGCGGGCGCGGCATACTCATGGGCGGCGTTCCGGGCGTTGAAAAAGCCAAGGTCGCCATCGTCGGCGGCGGCAATGTCGGAACCAACGCCGCCAGGATGGCCTATGGCATGGGCGCCCAGGTCACCGTGCTCGACATCTCCGGCGCACGCCTTGCATATCTCGACGACGTTTTTGAAGCGCATGTCAATACCCTTGTTTCCAATTCCTATAACATTGAGAACGCGGTGCGCGAAGCCGACCTCGTGATCGGCGCGGTTTTGATTCCCGGCGCCAAGGCCCCAAAGCTGGTCAAGGAATACATGGTAAAGCAGATGAAGCCGGGCTCCGTTTTAGTGGATGTCGCCATTGATCAGGGCGGTTCCATTGAAACGATCGACCGTATTACCACCCATGAGGACCCTTTCTTTATCAGGTACGGAGTGGTGCATTATTCCGTCGCAAACATGCCCGGCGCCGTCCCGCGGACTTCAACCTTCGCGCTGACCAACGCGACGCTCCCCTATGCGTCCAGGATCGCCAATATGGGCGCCGAAGCCGCAATGAAAGCCGACCCCGCGCTGCTTAAGGGTCTGAATGTCTATAAAGGCGCTCTGACCAACAAGCCGGTTTCCGATACGCAGAAGCTTACTTATACGCCTGCCGAGACATTGTTCTGATTTTCATAAATTTCTGTCCGAATATTTCCCGGATATCGCTGCGATATCCTTATGAAAGGATCTGCTATTATGAGCTTAAAAGAAAAACTCCTTGCCGGAGAAAAAATATATGGCACCATGCTGCGGGTATCCAGAAATCCCGCGGTAACCTACATTGCGAAAAACAGCGGCCTTGACTTTGTGATGTACGACTGCGAGCATTCGAACTATACCATGGAAACGCTGCACGATCTTTTCATCACCGGAAATGCGCTGGGGCTTGAGAGCTTCCTGCGCGTCCCCGCCCTTTCCAGGGAATATATCTCCCGCGCGCTGGACCAGGGCGCAACCGGCGTGATGGTGCCGATGCTCGAAACGCCCGAAATGGCCAGGGAGCATGTCAAATACTCCAAGTATCAGCCCCTGGGCGAGCGCGGCTATGCAAGCGGTATCGCGCACAGCGGCTATAAGGCCGGCGTTCATCTTGAAGTGATGAGAAATGCCAATAAGGCCGTCATCAGCATCGCGCAGATAGAATCTGCGAAAACGCTTGAAAATCTGGATGCGATCGCCGCAACCGACGGCATCGACGCTCTGCTTGTCGGCCCCAACGACCTTTCCATCTCCCTTGGGATTCCCGGCGACCTGAATAACAAAATCGAAATCGAAGCGATCGGCGAAGTGGCCGCAGCCTGCAAACGGCATAACAAAGCGTTCGGAATACACGCCGGCCCCGCAATGCTCAAACGCTTTTGCGATGACCTCACGCTCGTGATGATGCAGACGGATATCGATTTCCTCTCAGCCGGCTTCGCGGGGGTAAAGAACATATTTAAGGACTGATCCGTATCGCGCCGGCGGTTTTTTGCCTGCATCGCGCCCGGCCGCGTCGCCGCCGCAGCGGCGGACACAGCACGAAACAGGGGTGTCGCGAAATGCATGGATTTGCATTTCGCGGCACCCCTGATATTTATATGCGGGAAACCGAAAAACCGGCAAATCGCCTTTTTGAATAATATTCATAAAATCCGCAAAAGAAAAAATCAAATTTTGCCAAGCGTCTTTCTGTATAAATTACCCTCTCTTACAAACAATATCTGCGTAACAAATTTTTGTTCCGGAGGGATAATATATATGAAAGCAACGGGAATTGTTCGCCGCATAGATGATCTCGGACGTGTGGTAATTCCAAAAGAAATAAGAAGAACAATGCGCATCCGCGAGGGCGACCCTCTTGAAATATACACCGATCGCGACGGAGAGGTTATATTTAAAAAGTATTCCCCTATGGGCGAGCTCGCATCCTTTTCGACCCAGCTCTGCGAGACGCTTAACAAGACGACCGGGCAGGCTTGTGCGATTTGCGACCGCGACACCGTGATTTCCGCCGCAGGCGTATCGAGGCGTGAAATCATTGACAAACGCATCAGCGAGGAGCTCGAAAAGCTGATGGAGAGCAGGCAGCTGTACCGGTATAAGCCGGGAGAGAGGAAAGTGCCGGTCTGCGAGGGAAACGAGCGGCAAAACTGCACCATCGCGGCCCCGATCATCACCGAGGGCGACGTGTCCGGATGCGTGCTTTTTATCGAAAGCGAAGGCGCGCCGGCGCCCGGGGAGACGGAATTTAAGCTTGCGCAGACGATTGCCGCCTTTTTAAGCAAACAAATGGAAAGCTGACCGCAAAAAAAGCTTGCAATTTCGCTGTTTTAATGGTAAAGTATCTTTGTTAGAAGGAAAGTAGGGAAAAGAGTGGGGAAACCCACTCTTTCTTGTTAAAACAGTGTCTGGCGAACAGACCGGTCAACCGGTTTGCCCGCGAGGCTTGAAGCTGCGAAAATATCGATCGGTTTGCGATCTCAACAGAGGATGTGCCCTATGCAGCCAAGAGAAGTGGAAAAAAAGGTTTATTCGCTGGCCCTGCCCCTTGCACAGGCCGGGGGGCTCTCAATATGGGATGTCGAATTTGTAAAGGAAGGCGGAGACTATCAGCTGACCGTCTATGTCGACAGGGAAGGCGGAGTGTCGATCGACGACTGCGAGGGCTTAAGCCGCAAAATGGACCCGATCCTCGACGGCCGCGAATTTGACGAGCTGCCGTCGTATATGTTCTGTGTCTCGTCCGCGGGACTTACCCGGAGGCTTACAAAGTCCGAGCACTTTTCGGCGTGCGTCGGGAAAACCGTGGAGCTTAAATTCTATAAGGCCTCCGACGGCGTGAAATCGGTGGTCGGCGAGCTTATGGGCGCTACGGAGAGGGACGTTTCCGTTCTGGTTTCCGGAGGGGAAAAGACGTATCCGAAGGAAGCTCTCGCGGCGGTCAGATTGTATATTGAAATTTAATGGTATTTGCGATAAAGGAAAGAGGAGTGCAGGGAAAAAATGAACGCCGAGTTGTTTAATGTTCTTGATTTATTGGAAAAGGAAAAGGGGATCAAAAAGGATTATATGCTTGAAAAGATCTCCCGCGCGCTGATCACCGCCTACAAGCACGACAGCGGAGGCACTTCCGAGAATGTATTTATAGAAGCCGACGAGGCCAAAAAGGAAATCCGCATGTTTGCAAATAAAACGGTGGTCGAGACCGTTTCCAACCACTCGACGGAAATCACGCTCGAGGATGCGAAAAAGATTTCAAAGAAATGCGCGCTCGGCGATACGATAGCGGTCGAAATCAACACCAACAATTTCGGGCGCATTGCCTCCCAGAATGCAAAGCAGGTCATCATCCAGGGCATAAGGGAAGCGGAACAGGGCATGATGATTGAGGAATTCGCCTCGAAAGAGCATGAAATACTTACGGCGGTCGTCAGCCGTGTTGATCAGAGAAACGGCAATATTTTTGTGGAAATCGGCGGGAAATCGGATAAGACCGAGGCGATGCTGCCCCTGTCCGAGCAGGTCAAGGGGGAAGTGATCCGCGACGGGGACCGCGTCAAGGTGTATGTCGTCGAGGTCAGGAAAGGGGCGAGGGGCCCGCAGATCCTGATATCGAGGACCCATCCCGGACTTGTAAAACGGCTTTTCGAGCTTGAGGTGCCGGAAATCCACGACGGCGTCGTCGAGATCATGTCGATCGCGCGCGAGGCGGGCAGCCGGACTAAAATCGCCGTCTGGTCAAACGATGAAAACGTCGACCCGATCGGCGCCTGCGTCGGCCCGAGGGGCGCCCGCGTCGGAAATATCGTCGAGGAGCTGCACGGCGAGAAAATCGATATCATCAAATATTCCGACGGCCCGGCCGAATTTATCGCCTCTGCCCTGTCGCCCGCAAACGTCGTGTCGGTCGAGATCCTGGCGGAGGGGAAAAGCTGCCGGGTTGAGGTCCCCGACGACCAGCTTTCCCTCGCGATCGGGAAAGAGGGGCAAAACGCCCGGCTGGCGGCGAAGCTGACAAATTATAAAATCGATATCAAGCCGTCGTCGCAGATATAAAGCGCCGGTCTATTGAGGGGTTTAAGGTCTGAACAGATCAGTTTGTTTTATTTTATATGCATTGCTCGAACGGAGTAAAACCGCAGCATATGCGCAGCACGGCCGTCCAATCTTAACGTCCGATTTGAGCACCCGATGTCGCGAAAGGAATGGTCATAGACGTGCAGAAGAGAAAAGTGCCGCTCCGGCAGTGTTTAGGCTGCCGGCAGATGTTCGAAAAACGTGCCCTGGTGCGCATCGTGCGGTCCGCCGAAGGGGAGATCTCGCTCGATTTCAAGGGCAAGAAACCGGGGCGCGGCGCGTACGTGTGCCGGCAAACGGAATGCCTGAACAAGGCGAAAAAAACCAAGGCAATCGAACGCGCTTTTGGCTGCGCCGTGCCCGAAGAGGTATTCATGCAGCTTTTCCGCGAGATGGAGGATCAGCCGCAAGATGAATAATATCCTGAATTTTCTCGGTCTGATGAAAAAAGCAGGCAAGCTTGCGTATGGGGACGAGGCTTGCTATGATGCTGTGAGAACGGGGAGGGCAAAGGCTTTGCTGATCGCGTCGGACGCATCGCCAAACCTGATAAACCGCGCAAAGGGGTACGCGGGGGAGATAAAGGGAGAGCTGATAACGCTTCCCGTAACAAAGGCGGAGCTTGGGCGGCTTCTTTCGAGAGAGAGCCTCGCCGTCGCGGCTGTTTGCGACAAAAAATTCGCGCAGGCGCTGATCCGGAAACTGCCGCCGGAATGCCTGATCCGGATTGGAAAAAGAGAAGAAGTCAAAAACAAAAATTCCGAGGGGGAGCGTGAAGGGTTATGATGATTAAATATCGTGTACATGAGGTGGCAAAAGATTTTAATGTTCCGACAAAAACGATTGCCGACATACTCTCGACCTACCTGACAGCGCCTAAAAACCATATGCAGGTGCTTACGGAGAAGGAGCTCGATGTAATCTTCGATTACCTCACGCTCAACAGACAGGTGGAGGACATACAGGAGATTTTTGCAACGTCCAGACCACCCGAGATAAAGTCCCAGGAGGAAGGAAAAGAGGCGGGGAAGACAGAGGAGCCGAAGGCTTCGCCGGGCACAAGCCGCCCGGCCCCCGAAAAGGCGGCACCCCCTTCCGACCAAAAGCCCGCGGCGCAGCAGCCGCAGGCAAACGCCGAAAACCGGACGCTCAGAAAGGGCCCGGCCGACGTGCGGTATGTCGATACAAGAACGGTCGCCGTCGATCTCTCAAAATACGACGATAAGGTGGATGCGCTGGTACCCGAGTCGGCGAATAAATTCAGCCAGGGCAAACAAAAGTTCGCGAAGAAGCGGACAAACGACAAAAGGCCCTTTGTCGGCAGTAAGAAGTATCAGGAAGAGCAGGAGAAAATGAAGCGTCTCCAGCAGGAGATGGCGAAAAAAGCGCAGCTCAAGGTTTCTATTCCCGAGGAAATAAATGTGGGCGAGCTCGCGATGCGGCTTAAAAAGACGTCTGCCGATGTGATAAAGCAGCTGATGAAGCTCGGGGTGATGGCGTCGATTTCCCAGATGATCGATTACGATACGGCGGCGCTGGTCGCGCTTGAATTCGGCGCAAAGGTCGAAAAGGAAGTGACCGTCACGATTGAAGAGCGGCTGATCGACGACTCCGACGACCTTGACGAGAATCTGTCCCAGAGGGACCCCGTCGTCGTCGTGATGGGGCATGTCGACCATGGAAAAACCTCCCTCCTCGACGCCATCCGGCATACCAATGTCGTCTCCGGCGAGGCCGGGGGGATCACGCAGCATATCGGCGCGTACCGGGTAAACTTGAGCGGCAGGAATATCACATTCCTCGACACGCCGGGGCACGAGGCGTTTACGTCCATGCGCGCGCGCGGCGCCCAGGCGACCGACATCGCGATCCTTGTCGTCGCGGCCGACGACGGCATCATGCCGCAGACGATCGAGGCGATCAATCACGCAAAAGCCGCGAACGTGCCGATTATCGTCGCGGTCAATAAAATGGATAAGCCGGGCGCAAACCCGGACCGCGTCATGCAGCAGCTCACCGAGCACAATCTCGTGCCCGAGGATTGGGGCGGCGAGACCATCGTGTGCAAGGTCTCGGCCAAAAACCACGAGGGCATCGAGAACCTTCTGGAAATGGTTTTGCTGACGACGGATATGCGGGAACTCAAGGCCAACCCCAACCGGGCGGCCAGGGGCGTCGTGATCGAGGCGAAGCTCGACCGCGGCAGAGGCCCGGTCGCGACCGTCCTGGTGCAAAACGGGACGCTCAAATTCGGCGACGTCATCATCGCCGGCAAGGCGGTCGGGCATGTGAGGGCGATGTCCGACGACAAGGGCAATAAAATCGAGTCGGCGGGGCCGTCCGTCCCGGTCGAGATCATCGGCCTTTCGGAAGTGCCGGAGGCCGGAGACCTGTTCCACGCCGTAAACGACGAGCGCATGGCCCGCGAGCTTGTCGAGCAGCGAAAGAACCAGGAGAAGGCCGAAAAGTTAGGCAATACGGAAAAAATCACCCTCGAAAACCTGTTCGAGCATATTCAGCAGGGAGACGTCAAGGAATTAAACGTGATCGTCAAGGCCGACGTCCAGGGCTCGGCCGAGGCGGTCAAAACGTCGCTTGAAAAGCTGTCCAACGACGAGGTCCGCGTGCGCGTCATCCATTCGACCGTCGGCGCGGTCAACGAATCGGACGTCATGCTTGCGTCGGCGTCGGGCGCCGTCATCGTCGGCTTTAACGTGCGGCCCGACCAGATGGTCCTCGACAGCGCCGCGCGGCAGGATGTCGATATCCGGCTTTACCGGATCATTTACGACTGTATTGAGGAAATGGAGTCGGCGATGAAGGGCATGCTCGCGCCGAAATACAAAGAGGTCGTCCTCGGCCACGCCGAAATCCGCCAGACCTTTAAGGTCTCCGGGATCGGCACGATCGCGGGCTGCCATGTTTTAGACGGGAAAATCATCCGCTCCTCCTCCGTGCGCGTCGTCAGAAACGGCATCGTCATCCATGAGGGAGAGCTTGCCTCGCTCAAGCGGTTTAAGGACGACGTAAAGGAAGTCGCGTCCGGCTTTGAATGCGGATTAAGCGTTGAGAAGTTTAACGACTTGAAGGAAGGCGACATTGTCGAGGTGTACGCAATGGAGGAAATACCCAGGTAGATGGGCTTCGGGCGTTTGTGTGAACAGGCCCTGAATTTATTTGTTTTATGTTGGGAGCTGATCATATGGCTCATAATCGGATCGACCGAATCAGCGAGGAGGTCATGAGGGCGCTGTCCGACGCGATGCGCACGCTGAAGGACCCCCGGATTCACGGGCTCGTCAGCATCACCCGGTGCGACGTGACGGGGGACCTGCGCTATTGCAAGGTGTATGTAAGCGTGCTCGGCACGGAAGAGGATAAAAAAAATGCGCTCGCTGGGATCAAGTCGGCCCTCGGGTACCTGCGGCGCGAGATTTCGCAGAGGGTCAATTTGCGGTACACCCCCGAGCTGATCATTGTCCCGGATGATTCCATATCGACCGGGGTTCGGATTTCAAACATCATAAACAGCCTGAATGAAAAGGAGCGGAAGACCGATGACGATCAGTGACGCGGCCTCCCGCCTGTCGGGCGCGGACGATATCCTGATCCTGACCCATCGCCGCCCGGACGGGGACACGATCGGATCGGCGGCGGCGCTTTGCAGGGCGCTGCGCGGGCTCAATAAACGCGTCTTCGTGTTCTTAAACCCGGAGATCACGCCGCGGTTTGAACCGCTGTTTGACGGCCTTGCGGCGCCCGCCGGCTTTCAGCCCGCGTTCGTCGTAAGCTGCGATGTCGCAAGCGACGAGTTGATCTGCAGAAACGCCGAAGTTTATAAAGACAGGATCGACCTTTGCATCGACCACCACAGGACAAATACTTTAAATGCGGGAGAATACCTGCTCGAGGAGAATTCCGCGGCCTGCGGAGAAATCGTTTATGAGCTTATCCGCGCGCTCGAGGCGCCGTTCGATCTTAAAACCGCCGAGGCAATTTACGTCGCCATATCCACCGATACCGGGTGTTTTAAATATTCCAACACAAAGGCGCGCACCTTAAGAATCGCGGCGGACTGTTATGAGGCGGGGATTCCGGCCTCCGAAATCAACCGGGAATTTTTTGAAAGCAAAACACAGGCGCGGTTCGAAGTGGAGCGGTACGTATTCGACAACCTGCATTTTTATAAGGACGGAAGGATTGCGATCTGCCTTTTGCCGAGAGCCGTGATCGACAGTACGGGCGCGACCGAGGACGACCTTGAAAATCTCGCGGCGCTGCCCCGCCAGATCAGGGGCGTGTGCGCCGGAATCATGATTTCCGAAACAATAAACGGGAATTCGAAGATTTCGGTGCGGACCTCTTACGGCTACGACGCCGCCGGCATCTGCGCCCGGTTCGGCGGAGGCGGCCACGAGCGGGCCGCCGGAGGAAGCCTTAAGGGGGCGCCCGCTGAAAATGAACTTACCGTGCTTGAGGCTGCAGTGCAATGCATAGAGGAATCATTGTAATCGATAAGCCGCGGGATTATACGTCCCACGACGTGATCGCCGTCCTTCGCGGGATCTTCAAAATGCGCAGGATCGGTCACAGCGGGACGCTCGACCCGATGGCGATCGGCGTGCTGCCGGTGTTTCTGGGCGAGGCTACCCGGTGCTGCGAGTTTGCCTCCGGCCACGACAAGGAATACGTCGTCCGGTTCCGGCTCGGGCTTTCCACCGACACGGGCGATATCACGGGACGTGTCATCGGGGAAAAGGCTGTCCGCGTGTCCCAAAAGGAGGTCGGGGAGGCTCTTTGCTCGTTTGTCGGGCGGATCTCCCAGGTGCCCCCGATGTACTCCGCGGTCAAGGTGGACGGCAAAAGGCTTTACGAGTATGCGCGCCGCGGCGTCACCGTCGAGCGCAAGGCGAGGGAAATCACCGTCTATCGGGCGGAGCTTATAAACGCGGGCGAGACGCCGCCGGAATACGAGGCGCGGATACTTTGCTCGGCGGGTACTTATATCCGGACGATCTGCACCGATCTCGGGGATGCTCTCGGCTGCGGGGCCGTCATGACGGCGCTTCGCAGGACGAGGTCCGGGATGTTCCGGATCGAGGAAGCGCTCTCCCTCCAAAGGGTCGGGCAGCTCGCCGAAAGCGGGGAGATCGAAAGGTATATTCTCGCGCCCGACACCCTGTTTATGGAATATCCCGGGCTGCGGGTGGACTCCTACGGGGAAACGCGGGTGAGAAACGGCGCGTTCGTCCCCCTGTCGTCGGTCGAAGACGGACCGCCGCTGAAACCCGGCGGGCTTTGCCGCGTTTATGCGCCCGACGGCGCCTTTCTCATGCTGGGGCGGCAGAAACCCCTTTTTTCCGGCGGACAGGCGATTTTCTGCGAAAAAAATTTCTTTTGCTGACCTTTGGAGGGGCCTATGGAATTAAACAGGGCCATTGCGCTTGGCTTTTTCGACGGCGTTCACATCGGACACCAGAAGCTTTTAAATCGCTGCCGTGAGCTTTCCGAAAGCCGTGGCCTGCGCAGTACGGCGCTCACATTCGACCATCATCCGGACGCCCTGCTGTTGAAACGGGATATCAAAACGCTGACGACCAATGAACAGCGCGCCGAGATGCTAATACGCATCGGCGGCGTTTCCGAGGTGCTCATGCTCCCGTTCGACGAGGCGATGATGAACCTTCCCTGGACGGATTTTTTTCATCGGTTTCTTTTGGAAAAATATCATGCCCGCCACCTGATCGCGGGCGAAAACTTCCGGTTTGGCCACAAGGGGCTCGGCGACGCCGAAAAGCTCCGTGAGATTTGCACAGAGCACGGGATCGGCTGCGATATCATAAAGGACGTAAGGCTCGGCGGACAGACGGTGAGCACGACCAAAATCAAGGAATTCCTGACAAACGGCGATATTGAAAGCGCAAATTCGTATTTGGGACATGCCCATGAAATCGCGGGAAACGTGCTTTACGGCAGGGGCGTCGGCTCGAAAAGGCTGGTTCCCACCATCAATATGGTGTGCGCCCCGTCGATCTTGCTGCCGCCGTTCGGCGTATATGCCACAAGGGTCGAGCTCGACGGACAGCGCTATCCGGCAGTGACGAATATCGGCGTCCGGCCGACGTTCGGGACCGGAGGCGGCGTCACCATCGAGACCAACGCGATCGGCTACCGGGGCAACGCGTACGGAAAGCAGGCAAGGCTGCAGCTTTTGCACTATCTGCGGCCCGAGCGGAAATACGGCGATGCGGACGCGCTCTTAAGGCAGATCGAACAGGATATCCAATCGGCCGGGGAATACTTTAACGAAGCCGGGCACAAATAAGAGGCAAATCCGAACCCGCCTCTATGCAGCGCCTTTTGGCATCTTTCTTCGTTGTTCTCCTAGGCGGGCGTCAGCCCGCCGTCGTCGGCCGCCTCGAAATCTACCAAAAATCGAAGCATAGGGGTCGAAGATTTTTGAGGGAACGGGATTTTGTCAGTGCAAGGAAAGACGCATTGGCAATACTGACGTATGGCAATGGGGATTTCTGCGGCAATGGCGGAATCCCGTCCCTCAAAAACGGGTTCGGATTTGCCTCTTATGCTTAAGGAAGGGACATACGGATGCTTCAGAATTTTCTGGCCTGGATCAGAATCGAGCTTGGAAGCTTCTACGAACAGAACGTGGATTTTTTCTGGTTCTTCATATCCGTTCTCGCTTTGGCGGCGGTTTTCATCCCGCTCATCAGCACGCTGCGCATGGGTAAGATCCCGCGCGGGAAGGAACGCTATAAATTAAGCCCGCCCGACATCGATGTGAGGGAGCGCGCCGCGGAAAGCCTCAAGCTTGCGGCCGGCATCGAGACGCGGGAGGACGCCCCCGAATCGCTGGCCCTGTTCCGGAAAATGCTGGAGGAGCGGTACCCCGGGGTCTTTCAGACGTTCGGCTTCGATATTTACGGCGCGGGCAGCCTGCTTTTTTACTGGCCGTCAAAGTCGGCCGAGACGAATGAACCCGCCGTGTTCTGCTCGCATTTCGACGTGGATTTGAAAAAAACGAAGCCGGCTCCCAAAAAAGAGGATGAATATATCGAAAAAAGCCTGATTACCGGCCCTGGCGCCGCTGGCGGGAAATGCAACGTGATCGCAATGCTGGAGGCGGCCGAATATCTGATCCGGGCGGGATACGCCCCGACAAAGCGGGATATCTATTTCGCGTTCGGCCACGACGGCGAGTCCGGCGGTCAAAACGGGATGTTCAACATCGCAAGAATGTTTTACCGGAAAAAAATCAGGCCGGCCTTTGTGCTGTACGCCTCGGGCAGGATTCTTCCCTTTGCCGCTTCTAACCGGTCCGTTGCGAGCGCCGCGATCGGCGTCACCGAAAAAGGCAGGCTCAAATTGAAGCTTGTCGCATCGGGGAGCACGGGTAAACCGACCGAACGGAAAAACAAGAAAAAAGGCGCGGTAGAAAAGGATCCGCAGAAGGTGCTTGAGGAAGCGCTTTCAAGGATCGAGGCGGCGCCCGTGCGCTACCGGATCACCGACACGGCCAGACGGTACTATAAAATCATGGCGCCCGCGCTGACGTTTGACAAGCGGTTCGCCGTCGGCAACCTGCCCTTTACGGGCGGCCTTTTGTTCCGGCTGTTTCGCAATGAGCCCTCGGACTGTCCGATGCTCACGACGACGATCGACGTCCGGAGTAGTGCGGAAGGGGCGAAGGCAAAATCGGGGCCCTTAAAAGCGGAGGCTTTATTGGATATCAGGCTCCTAAACGGGGACTCCGCCGGATTTGTCGTCGATTATTTAAGGGATATCACGTCGGACCTCCCCGTTTCCATCCACGAGCTCGAAACGTGGGAGCCCTCCGCCATATCGGATACGCAGACGGAGGCGTACAGGATGATCTACCGGGCCGTGAAAAAGCGGTTCGGAAGAATCCTGATCGCCCCGGCCGTCGCGGTCTGCTCAAACGGCGCACGGCACTTCGAAAGGGTCTGCGACCGGGTCTACCGCATGTCCCCGCTCCTTTTGGAGGCGCGAAACCTGTCGGAGCAGAACGATCAGCTGATTCGGGACGCCTCCCTGGGCGCCGCGGTGGAAACCTATATCTCCCTGATCAAAAGCGCCGGCAGCGAGCTCTGAGCGAAAAACAACCCCGAATATATTGTATTTTCCGGATTTGGCCCGGCGGAAAGAACCCGGTTTCGGAGGGCGGGGAGTCAAAATGAGTATGAATGACAAAGTGAGCACGGGACATCAGGGGCTCGACCTTATGGTCGATAAGCTCCGGCTGGGAGACAACGCGGTCTGGCAGGTGGATTCGGTATCGAGTTATAAAAAAGTCGTTACGCCTTTTATCGGGCAGGCGATCCGGGACGACAGAAAGCTTATTTATGTCCGTTTCGGGAACCATGAACCGCTTTTTGATAACAAGCAGCCTGTCAGCATCTGCCGGGTGGATGCGTCGAAGGGCTTTGAAAGCTTTGCGACATATGTGTACGGCCTGGTTAAGCATGAGGGAAGGAACGCCTTCTATGTCTTCGACTGCCTGACCGATTTGCTCGAGTACTGGCATTCTGACCTGATGATCGGCAACTTTTTCAAGATCATTTGTCCGTTTCTGTATGAGCTGGACACGGTTGCGTATTTTGCAATCATACGCAATGCCCATACCTACAGCACCATTGCGGGGATCAGGGAAACGACGCAGCTTCTGCTCGACCTGTATGAGGTAAACGGCAAAATTTACATTCACCCTTTAAAGGCCTGGGGGCGCTATTCGCCGACAATGTTTTTCCCTCATTTGATACGGGGGGACGAGGCGGTGTGCATAACCGCGAGCGCGGAGGCCGCCGAGCTGTTTTCCAGTATCAACCGCGGCGGGAACCAGCTTGATTACTGGGACGTTGTGTTCGCGAAGGCAAAAGAGATGCTTTCGCAGCCGCTCGAGCGGCAGGAAAAAACAAAAAGGCTTTTAATGTCGATGCTCATAGGCGGAAAATCGAGGATTTTCGAGCTTTGCGAACGGTATCTTTCGCTTAGGGATGTGCTGGCGATCGCGGCGAGAGAGGTGGGCACGGGCTTTATAGGGGGAAAGAGCGTCGGCATGCTTGTCGCCAGAAAGATTCTGGAGAAAGACGCTCTAAACCGCTTCACGCCTTTTCTCGAGCCCCATGATTCCTATTACCTCGGCTCGGATATATTTTACACGTATATTGTTGAAAACGGCTGGTGGAAATTGCGCACAATGCAAAAGACCAAAGACGGTTTTTTCAAATGCGCGCCGGAGCTCAAGGAGAAATTGCTGGGCGGCAGGTTTCCCGAGAGTATCCGGGAGCAGTTTCTTCAAATGCTCGAATATTTCGGACAGTCTCCCATCATCGTGCGTTCGAGCTCCCTGCTCGAGGACAATTTCGGCAACGCTTTCGCCGGCAAATACGACAGCATTTTTTGCGTCAATCAGGGTACGCCGGAGCAGCGCTATCAGGCCTTTGAACAGGCGGTGCGCATCGTTTACGCCAGCACAATGGATGAAGACGCGCTTTCTTACAGGATGAACAGAGGGCTTTTCGAAAAGGATGAACAAATGGCAATCCTGGTCCAGCGCGTTTCGGGAGACTATTACCGGGAGAACTTCTTCCCCCATGTGGCGGGAGTCGGCAACTCGTCGAATCTTTATGTGTGGGACAAAAGCATGGATATGAACACCGGAATGCTCCGCCTCGTTTTTGGGCTTGGGACGAGAGCGGTGGACAGGACCGAGGGCGATTACGCGCGGCTCGTGTATCTCGACGACCCCTCGCGCCTTCCCCCGGTAAATTATGGGGATCAGCAAAAATTTACCCAGCATTATGTGGATATCCTTTCGCTCAGAGAAAACAGCCTGGTGACAAAAAGCGTGGAAAACGTTACGGCGTATGACATAAAAACGGATAAGGAATTATTCCTAAGGCCGGACAGCGAAACAGAAAGCCGCCTGCGCGATCTCGGACATGCCGACAGGAGCGTCCCGGACATTCTTGACTTCCGGAAGCTCCTTGCAAATACGGGCTTTTCAGCCTTTATGAAAGACATGCTGGCGCTTTTGTCGAGCGTTTATCACTATCCGGTGGATATCGAATTCACCGCCAATTTCGCAAAGGACGGACAGTTTAAGGTAAACCTGCTGCAGTGCCGGCCTTTACAGACAAGGGGGCTTGGAAAGCCGGTTCATATACCCGACCTCGATGACGAACAAAACTGCTTTTTCTCGACTCGGGGGAATTTTATGGGCGGCAATGTGCGCCTTCCCATTGACTATGTCGTGTTTGTCGATTCAAAAGCCTATTTGGAACGAAATGAGCGGGATAAATATGCCGTCGCGAGACAGATAGGCGCCCTTAACACTGCCCTGAAGGGGAAAAATCTCATGCTGGTCGGACCGGGCAGATGGGGAACCACGACGCCGTCGCTGGGGCTGCCCGTGCATTTTTCGGAGATCTGCAATATGTCGGTTATTTGCGAGGTCGCGTCGGGAGAAGAGGGATTTATCCCGGAGCTGTCCTATGGCAGCCATTTCTTTCAGGATCTTGTGGAAACGGGGATTTTTTACGCGGCTATTTTTGCCGGACAAAAGGATGTGGTGTATCACCCCGAGTATATCCTGAGTAAGGCCAATATGCTGGAATCCCTTTTGCCGCAGAGCAAAGGCTTTTCGGATGTGCTTTTCGTTGCCAGAACGGAAAAAATGGAATTATTCTCGGATATCGTGTTACAAAAGCTTTTGTGCAGATAAATAATTCGATAAAAAAGAGGGCTGCCCTAAAAAGTACTTTTTAGGGCAGCCCTCTTTTTTTATGCTCCTTATGCAAATACGCGCCAAGCACAAAAATCGGCTAATCTTCAACCTGCCCGTAGCACAGGGCCTCCGCCCTCGCGTGCTCGATTTCCGAACGGTCAAAGGAAGAAAACGTCCGGAAGGGGCGCGCCAGCATGTAAGATTTCGCCGCCTCCTCGAGGTAGACCGCGGCCATGAGCGCTTCGGGGATGTCCTTGCCGAACGTCATGACGCCGTGGTGCTTTAATATCACGGCAAGTGAATCGCCGGCGTATTCCACAGTCAGACGCCCCATGTCCCGGTCGGCGGTGGGAAGGTACGGTGCGACCCGGACGGCGCCGCGCGTCGCGTCCACGAGGGTCGTCAGACAGGCGGGCAGCTCGTCGTCGATGAGCCCGACGGCCGTCGCATACGGCTGATGGGTGTGGATCACCGCGTTTACCGAAGGCATGGCGTGAAACACGTCCAGTATGGCGGCGGTGTCGACCGACGGCCTGCGGTGCCCTTCCACCACCTCGCCGTTGTCGTTGACCAGCAGCACGTCGTCCGGCGCCATCTCCTCGTAGACCATGCCGGAGGGCGTGATCAAGTAGTTGCCGTCCGGCATGCGCATGGTGACGTTGCCGCCGGATAAGGCAACCAAGCGGTATTTTACCATGGATAAAGCTGTTTTCAGGATCAGTTGCTTTTCCTGTTCGTACACTTTAGGGAGTCCCTCCTGTCAAATTTCCCCGGTTTTGCGCCGTTATTTCGCGGCGGCCAGGCCGGAGCGCACAAAATCAAGCGAATTTCGGACAAACGATAGGTCGTCCATCCCTTCCTCATACCACATTTCGATATTGATCGGCCCCGCGTAGCCCTTTCGTTTCAGAAGCGAAAACAGCCCGTCAAACGGGACGATACCCGTGCCGAACGGAACGTTTCCGAAAAATTCCGGTAACGCCTCGCGGATGTGGAGCGCCGCCATATCGGACATACAGCCTTCGATCTCGGGCAGCGGGTCGATGCCGACCGCGGCCATGTTCGCGACATCCGGATAGATCTTAAGCCACGGGGAACCGCAATGCTCCAAAATCCTGCGGACGTCGGAGGGCGATTGAAAGTGCGTATGCTCGATCGGCTCGACGGCGAGCGTGACGCCGTAAGCCTCGGAAAAGCGCGCGCACCCGGCGAGATTTTCGAGATAACGCCGCACCGTATCGCCGCTCGACGGCTCGTAAAACACATCGTAGCTCATCACCTGAAGTACGCGGATGCCCACGCGTTCGCAAAAAATGACGGCTTTTTGCAAAATCTCCACGGCGCGTTTTTCAATTTCCGGGTCGGCGCTGCCCAACGGGAATCTGCGGTGCCCGCTCAGACAGGCCGAGAACAGGCGGATGCCGCTGTCGGCCGCGCACCTTCGTACGGCGTCGGCCTGCGCCCGGGGCCAATCGAGGCGGCAAAGCCGCGCGTCGCTTTCGTCCAGACTGATTTCAAAACAGTCGAAGCCGAGCCGGGCCGCAATGGAAAACAGACTCTTAAGCGGCTCCGGCCGCAGCGCTTTTTCATAAATCCCCAGAGGGGAGCGGATATCGTATGTGCCGCTCATAGCCTATTCTCCGCCAGAATCTGCCGAAAAAAGGCGATTTTTTGCATGGGCTCATCGTAGCCGACGATTGCCCTGCCCATGACCACGGTGTCCGCCCCGCTTTTGCATGCCAGCAAAAGCGTTTGCTCGTCGACGATTCCGCCGTCCGCCCATACCCGGCCGCGCTGCCCGAGAAGGCGGCGCGCTTCACGGATCCTGTCCGGAGCGGATATATGGAAGGACTGGTCGGCGCCGTCCGGTTCGGAGCTCATAATAAGGATGAAGTCGAGATCGTTGATGAATGGCGCGAGGTTTGAAACAGGCGTGCTGAAATTCAGCGCGAGCCCGGCTTTTTTCCCTGCGGCGCGGATGCCGCGCAGGACCGCGAGGGGATAGGGCAGGGCTTCAATATGCACGGCGATTTCCGAAACAGATGGAAGCCCGAAAAGCGGCTCGACATACTGCATGGGGTTTGTCGCCATGATGTGGACATTGAGCTGCATATCGGCGTACGCGGCGATTTCGCGCACGGCTTTCATACCGAATGTGATGTTGGGAATAAAGTTTCCGTCCTCAATGTCGATGTGCAGCAGGCCGTGGGGCTTGAGGCGGTCGATTGTTGTGGCGAGATGCAGCGGGGACGCCGAAGCAATGGATGGTAAAATGCGGACCGTAAAAAGCCCTCCCCCTCTATGTAGTGAACGCGGGGAAGCCCTGCGTCGGAGGGCGTAAGACCCCTTCCGTACTCAGAGCTCCGCGCCGCCCGTGACGGGAATCGCGGCGCCGGTGATGAATTCCGCCTGCGGGGAAACCAAAAAGCCGACGGCGTTTGCGACGTCCTCCGGACGGCAAAGCCTGCCGAGAGGCGTCTGCTGCACATAATCGGCGCGCACCTCCTCGCCGGTCATGCTCCGAAGGCTGCCCTCCCAGACGACCTCGCGGTTTTGCATATCGGTCAGCACATAGCCGGGACAGACGTAGTTGACGCGGATGCCGTATTTGGAAAGCTCCTTGGCGGCCGTCTGGGACCAGCCGGCGACCGCGAACTTGGAAGCGGTGTAATGCGCCAGGAGCGGGGCGGAATACAGGTAGGCCATGGAAGAGGTGTTGACCATGGCGCCGCCCTTTTCCTTCATCCAGGGGACTTCATGCTTGGTGCAAAGGAATACGCCCTTGGCATTGACGTCCATGTTGAAATCCCAGTCGCGTTCCGTCAGGTTTTCCAGATGGTTCATGGTGGACACGCCCGCGTTGTTGACGGCGATATCGATGCGGCCGAACCTTTTGCCGATGCCGTCGTATACGGCCTTGACCGAGGCCTCGTCGGTGACGTCGATATAAACGGCCTCGTGCTTTTGAAATTCCGGTTTTTCGCAGGGCAAAGCCCCGACGGTTTCCTGCGCGGCCTCAAGGTTTAAGTCCGCAATGACGACCAGCGCCCCCATGTGCGCAAGCCGGGTTGCAATCGCCTTGCCGATGCCGGTAGCGGCGCCGGTGACGACCGCGATCTTTTGATCCGCGCGATACAGATTTTCCATAATAACCTCCATTCGCTCCGCGAGCCTCCATTCGCTCCGCGGACAAATCAATCATTTTTTCTGCCTTTGTGACTCAGATTCGCCGGGATCTCGAGCCTGTCGCAGATGTCCCGCACGACCCTCGCCGCTCCCGCGAGGAACAGCTCGGGATCCCGGTAATTCTCCGAATACAGCTCGAAAGAGACATAATCGTTGTATCCCCAGCGCTTGAATACGGCAAACATATCCTCAATGGGGATGATGCCGTTTTCCAGGCGCAGATGCGCGTCGGTCATCCCGTCCGTGTTGCAGATATGTATGTAATCCATGCGCGGCCCGAGCTTTGTGAAATAATCGGAAAACGGCTCGAATTCCATGGTGGGCGGCACGATGTCCATCATGAAATGCAGCTCCCCGCAGCCGGTTTCGCGGGCGAGGCGCACGCAGTCGTCCGTGCTGCAAAGGACGGGGCTTTCCCTGGACGTCAGCGGCTCTGCGGTAATGCGCACGCCGGTGCCCTTCGCGTAATCGACGAGCTCGCGGATGCTGTCGGCAAACGCGTTCCATATAAGCGCGCCGTCCTGATTGTAGCCGGGATGGTCCGGTGCGACGAGCACGCGCGGGCACTCGATCTCCCTCGCCATATCGATGTGGCGCTTGATCCACGCGACGCCGGCAGCGCGCTCCGCCTCGTTTGGAGAGGCCAGACCGCGGTCGACGTTCAGCGCGGAAGGGACCATCATGGGGACGTCCAGCTGATATTTTTTCTTCCAGCCGATGATTTCGCGGAGCTTGTCCGCGTTCATGTCGTCCGGGTATGCGTGAGGGCGGCCGCACCATATCTCGACGCCGTCCATGCTGTAGTAGCGGGCGCTCCGGAAACAGAACTCCAGGGGAAAACGCCTGAAATCCAGGGTGATGAAAGCAAACTTCATCGGGAACCTCCTTTAACGTTTTGTATCGGCCTCTTCAGCCCACGATTTCAATCTGATCCAGCGAATCGATAATGACGCTCGCATAGGGGCGCATTTTTTCGCGCATCGCAGGAGTCTCGGGGATGCCTACGCCGACGGCGTTTACGCTGCGCGCCATGGAAACGTCGACATATGAATCCCCGACCATCATCATGTCACTTGTTAAAACGCCGGTGCGCTCGGAAATGAGCTCGAGCATATCCGGCGCGGGTTTGTTGCGCCCGACCTCTTTCGGCGTAATAATAAAAGAAATATGCTCCACGTCGTCAAACATGGAGATTGAGCCGATCGCGCGCTGCATGTCGTCCGATGTGGCCACCCCGTAAGGAATCCCGGCGTCGTACAAACGCCTGAAAATATCGGGGAAACCCTTTTTCGGCACGGCGCAGCGGTTCAAATCAAGCTTCTTATCCGATTCGCGGTAGACGCCGCGGGATATTTCGCGGGCCGCCGGCCAGGAAAGCCCCAGCTCCTGCATTAAAAACGTGCCGGTGATCATCGCTTCCTCGTCCTCGGAGGCCACGGCGGTCACACCGTCGCTCTGCACCCCGGTAATGGCGGGGAAGCCGTCGCCCTGTACGGAATAGTGCACCCCGCACAGCTTAAGCCATGAGCAAAGCTGCCGCGCGCTCAGATGGCGCTTAAGCTCCGCGGCGCGAAGCCGGGCGAGCTCGGCCCAGAAGCTTTTGCTGTCGAACAACAGCCCGTCCTTGTCAAATACGATGAGCGCCGGGGAATAGATTTCCCCTTCGATCAAGATTTTTGCCATATCCTTTTCTCCCTTGCGCTGAAAAATTCCGGCGGCCGTCAGGAGTATAGCCGGCGGATGTCCGCAAAGCCGTCCCGATTCCGGCGGTACAAATCGCGGTAGATCCGATAGGAACGGTTGTAGATCTCGTGGTTTCGCGGATCGGGCTCGAAAACCCGGTAATGATCGAGGAACCGGTGAATCTCCTGCCAATCCCGGAACAAGCCGGCCGCCATGCCGGCCAAAAACGCCACTCCGAGCGCGGAGCCGGGATGAGACGGGAAGGATTTGACGGTCTGCCCGAGGATGTCCGCCGCGATCTGGCACCAGAACCTGCTCTTCGCGCCGCCGTTTGTGGCATAGATGTGCAAGGGACTTAAGCCGCTTTCGGCCAGCACGTCGATATGATGGCGGAAACCATAGATGACCGATTCCAAAATGGCGCGGAATATCGCCGGACGCTGATGCGAAAGCGTCAGCCCGAAAAATACCCCGCGGGCCGTAGGGTCGAAGATCGGCGTTTTTTCACCGATAAAATAGGGCAGGATGATCAGGCCGTCGGATGCGGGCGGAACCTTGGCCGCCTCGTCGTCCAGCTGCTTGAACGTGTCGGGCGAGGAGCATTCAAGGATGTCGTTTGTAAACCATTTGACCAGAGAACCGCTCGCGGCCATGCAGCCGTTTAAAAGATAGCGGTCCGGGACGATGTGGTAGTCGAAAAACAGCCGCTCGTTTATGTAAAGGTCCCTAACGCAGTAGAGGATGTCCCCCGCGCCGCCGAATTTGATGAGCAGGTCGCCCTCGTCGACGATCCCGGCCGCAAGGGTGGAGGCCACGTGGTCGGCGGAACCGGCGATGACCGGAATGCCCGCGGGCAGCCCGGTGGCGGCGGAGGCTTCACGGCTTACCTTGCCGACAAAGGACATCGAGGGACTCACCGCGGGGAAAAGCGCAGGGGAAATATCAAACTCTTCGAGATACGGTGCGATCCATTCCCCGGCGCGGATATCGTACATTCCGCTTTCCACGGCCCAGTTTACTTCTATGGAACGGGCGCCCGTGAGCATGAACACGATATAGTCGTAGGAGCCGAGCACGCAGTCGGTCCGCTCCCAGACCTGAGGCTCGTTCTCTTTTACCCAGAGAAGCCGGGGAATGACGTGCTGCTGGTTGGTTTTTCCGCCTGTGCGCCGAAACAGCACGTCCTGATCGAGCGCTCCCTTGACACGCGCGATCTGGTCAATCGCCCTGGCGTCGTTCTGCTGGATCGTGTTGCGCTGGACCTTTCCGTCCTTGTCCAGCATGACGATGGCCGGCACCATGCCGCTTACGCCGATTGACGCGATGCGCCGCAGCTTGTCCGGGTTTCGTTTTATGATTTCCCGGACGGTCTTTAAGGTGTTGTTCCACCAGTCCGCCGCGTTTTCCTCCGCCCATCCCACATGCATCGAGATCAAATCATGCTGGGCGCTTTCCTCGTCCGCGATATGGCCGTCCGAGGACAAAAGCAGCGTCTTTACCGAAGTGGTGCCGATGTCGATTCCAAGCGCATAGTATGCCATCACCGTTCGCCTCCCGTGTATGCAGCCTCGCCGTACCAAAACGGCATATAAACGATTCATTTTAAATCAAAATGAATCAAAAAAACCAGCGCAAGCATATTTATTATAGAATATGGAGGGAATGATGTCAATATTTCAAAGAAAAAAATGTAAAAACATGTATTATTATTGAAATAAAATGCAAATAGTGTTAAAATACATCAAAAAGAAATCAAAATGATTCAAGAATCAACAACGGGAGGAAAGAGCATGGGTACATATCTCATGGGGATCGACAACGGAGGCTCCATGATCAAATGCGCGATTTACGATGAAAAAGGAAACGAAGCCGGGGTCGGCTCCCGCCGTCTGCCGCTGATCATGCCGAAACCCGGCATGACGGAGCGAAGAGCGGAGGATGTCTGGCGCGCGAATGTCCAGGCGATCCGCCAGGCGCTTTCGAACGCGGGGATTCGGGGCGGTGAAATCGCCGCGATCGGCCTGACCGGGTACGGAAACGGCGCCTGCTTTGTGGATGCGCGGGGCGAGGCGGTTTATAACTGTATCGTCTCGACGGACTCGCGCGCGAGCGGTTACCTCGACCGCTGGCAAAAAGACGGGACCGAGGCCGCGGTTTACAGGTACACCTATCAAAACCTCTGGGCCGCCCAGCCGGCGGCGCTCTTGCCATGGTTCCGCGACCACATGCCGGAGGTGCTCCGACGCGCGAAATACACGCTTTCAATCAAAGATTTTATTCGGGCAAAGCTGACGGGAGAAATTTGCGCGGAAATCACGGACGCCTCCTCCGGCTGCCTGATGAACATCAAGACGCGGCAATATGACAGGGAAATTTTCCGGCTTTTGGGCATCGAAGAATATTTTCATATGGCGCCGCCGTTTGTGGGCTCGACGGATATCACGGGGCGCGTCAGCCGCGAGGCGGCGGCGCTCACCGGCCTCGCGGAAGGAACGCCGGTGGCGGGCGGATATTTCGATATCGACGCGGGGGCGCTCGCGAGCGGCGTCGGCGACGATAAGACGCTGTGCCTGATCGCGGGCACGTGGTCGATCAATGAGTATATCACGACCGATCTTGAGAGCGGATTCGGTAAATTTTCAAACACCGTCGGCTATTTGCCCGGCTATTACGTCGTGGAGGATTCAAGCCCGACGTCTGCAAGCAATTTCGACTGGTTCGTGCGCAACTTTGCCGAGAAGAAAGGGGATTTAAGACATGAGGCGTATCTGCGATGCGATGACGTCCTGCGCCAAATGAAGCCGGAGGACGGCGACGTGCTGTTTATTCCGTATCTGTACGCGTCGGCGACCAACCCGAATTCAAAGGGCGCGTTTTTCAACTTAAGCGGCTGCCACACCCGGGATCATCTGATGCAGGCCGTATATGAAGGCGTCGCGTTTTCCACGATGTTTCATGTGAAGAGGCTGACCGGCGGCGACTGGCGCAGATACGCGTGCGCCAGATTCTCCGGCGGCGCGTCGCGGTCTTCCGTGTGGGCGCAGATGTTCTGCGATGTGCTGCAGGTCCCGGTGGAAGTGCTGCGGGGCAGCGAGCAGAGCGCGATGGGCGCGGCGATGGGTGCGGGAATGGCGTGCGGCCGGTTTGCAGACGCACACGACGCCATCTCCGCCATGACAAGGGTGGCCGGCAGGTATGAGCCCGACCGCGGCAGAAAAGCGCTGTATGAACACAAGTTTGCGCGCTTTGAGAAAGCGTTGGATGCCCTTTCCCTTTTTCATGCGATATAACTGGCGCAGCCGTGCGCAAGTGAACCACAGGAAATTGGACAACGGCGGAAATGAAATGTTTTGATCCATACATGAAATATTTGTGCAAATCGATGAATCAAAATGAGCTATTTAGAATTGACAGTGAATTATTTGGCGTGCTATAATGATACAAAATTTCAAAATATATACTGTTTTTTCAAAAAAATGGATTCTCCGAATCAAAAATCTGTTTTTATGTAAATACCTGCAAGTAAAAAATAGAGAAAGAAGGAAAAGAGTGGACGTATGAGTTACATGATTGGAGTGGATGTCGGGGGGACTTTTACAGACTTCTCGATATTCGACACGGAGACTTCCGAACTGTCGCATTACAAGTACAGCTCCACCCCGGAAGACCCCTCGAAAGCGATTGTCGGCGGAATCGTCAGCATCCTGACCGAGCGTTGCATCGCGCCGGAAGACGTCGGATATCTGGCGCACGGCACCACGGTGGCCACAAACGCGCTGATTGAAAAGCGCGGCGGCAGGCTGGGCCTGATCACGACCAAGGGCTTTAAGCATCTGATGGAAATCGGCCGCCAGAAGCGCCCGTCCCTTTACGATCTGCGCCGCCAGAAGCCGGAGCGGCTGATTCCGCCGGGCCTTGAGTGCGAGGTGGAGGAGCGGATTCTTTATGACGGGCGGATCGAAACGAAGCTGAACGAGGAAGAGGTCCGACGGGTCGCGCGCTATTTCAGGGCGCAGGAGGTGGAGACCATCGCGATCTGCACGCTGTTCTCATTTATCGAGCCAAAGCATGAAAAACGCATCAAGGAGATCGTGCGGGAGGAATATCCGGAGGCATACATATCGGTCTCGCACGAGCTGGTCCCGGAATTCCGCGAATACTCCCGCATGAGCACCACGGTGTTAAACGCCTATTTGGGACCGGTGATGGAGAAATACGTGCACAACTTTGAACGCTCCGTGCAAAAAGCCGGGGTCAGGGTCGCCCCCTATGTCACCCAGTCCAACGGCTCGGTCATTTCCATCGCCGAAACCATCGACTGCCCGATCCGCACTGCGGTTTCCGGCCCGAGCGCGGGCGTCGTCGGCGCGATCTATATCGGGATCCAGTGCGGCGTGGACAAGATCATCACCTTCGATATGGGAGGCACCAGCGCGGACATCAGCCTGATCGAAGACAAAAAGGCGCAGCTGTCGAACGAAAGGCTGGTCGAAGGATATCCCTGCCGGATTCCGATGATCGATATCGTCACCGTGGGCGCGGGCGGTGGCTCGATCGCCGCCATCGATTCCGGCGGCGCGCTGAAGGTCGGCCCGCGGAGCGCCGGCGCGACGCCCGGCCCGGCGTGCTATATGCGCGGAGGGGAAAAGCCCACGGTCACCGACGCCAATATCATCCTCGGCAAGTTAAACCGGAAAAAAATTCTCGGCGGCAGGATGGAGGTCGACCGTTCGCTTGCGCAGGCGGTCATTGAGAAAGAAATTTGCGCGAAATCCTCGCTGAATCTGGAGGACGCGGCCGCGGGCATCATTTCCGTGGTAAACTCCAACATGATCCGCGCCGTGCGCGTGGTTTCCGTCGAACGCGGATACGACCCGCGCGAGTTTACGCTGATGACGTTCGGCGGGGCCGGCCCGCTGCATGCCTGCGAGATCGCCCGCGAGATCGGAATCTCCCGCGTGCTGATCCCGCCGTCGCCCGGGACGCTCTGCTCGCTCGGCCTGCTCATGGCCGACACGCGGTTTGACGGCATCCGTTCCAATATTATGCCGGCGGTTCCTGAAAACCTGGAGCGCGTGAGAGCGATTTTTGCGCAGCTGATTGCCGAAGGCAATATGCTGCTCGATAAAGAGCATATCGCCCCCGGGCACAGGAGCTTTACGTGCAGCGTCGAGTGCCGCTATGAGCACCAGAACTACGAGATCCCCGTCGAAGTGGACTGTTCCATGTCGGAGAAAGCGCTGTCGGACATGATCGCGGCCTTCCACAGCGAGCATAACCGTTCCTACGGATACTTTAACGAAAAAACGGGCATTCAGATGGTAAACTATCGCGTGAGCTCCGTCGGCGAGATCCAAAAGCCCACGCTTTCGGCAGTCCCCGAAATTCCCGGCGCGGCGCCTCCGGCGCCGGTTGAGGAGAGAATGGTCCGTTTCGACGGGGAAAGCGCACGTATTTTGACCAAGGTCTATCAACGGAAGGATATCGTGCCCGGCTGCACCATGAAAGGCCCCGCAATCATCGAGCAGATGGATTCCACGTCCGTCATTCCGCCCGCCTGGTCGGCGCATATGGATGGCTTTTACAATCTTCTGGCAGTTTATGGGGGTGAAGAGCATGGCGAAAAAGATTGATGCGGTAACGGTTGAAATTATAGGCAATCTTTTGCTGTCGGTGGCGGAAGAGGTCGGCGTCGCGATTGTCAAGAGCTCCTACTCCACCAACATCAAGGAGCGCAGGGATATTTCCACCGCCGTGTTCGATCCGGACGGAAACCTGATCGCGCAGGCAGAGTATGTTTCCATGCACTTGGGCTCGCTGATTTCCACCATCACGGAGATTTACAAGAAGTTTCCCAGAGAGGAGATCCGCCCGGGCGATATGTTCGTCGGCAACGACCCCTATCAGGGCGGCGGCACCCATCTTTCGGACATCACCATTGCCGTGCCGGTCTTCGGCGGCGGCAGGCTGATCGGCTGGATCGCCAATCTGGGACACCACAGCGATATCGGCGGCAAGGTTCCGGGCTCCATTCCCGGCGACGCCGTAAGCATTTTTGAGGAAGGGCTCCGCATTCCGCTGATCAAGATCTGTGAAAACGACAAGGCGGATTCCCGCATTGTGGAGTTCATCATGGACAATAGCCGCTCGCCGAATGAGCGCTACGGCGACATCCAGGCCCAGATCGCAGGCAACCGCGTCGGCCGCCGCAGGCTGGAGGAGGCCTATAAGCGGTGGGGCGATACGCTTGTCGAGTGCATGTATGCGCTGGAGGAGTATACCGAGCGCCGACTGCGCGCCGGCATTGCAAAACTGAAGGACGGGGAATATTACTTTGAGGATTTCATGGATACGGCCGGCGTTTTTTCGAAGGAGCCCGCCAAAATCGCCGTCAGGGTGAAAAAGCAGGGCGACTCCATGAGCTTCGACTTCGCGGGAACAAATCCGCAGGTGGATTCGCCGATCAACCTGACCTATAACGGCCTGATGGCCACGGTGTTTTACTGCATGAAGACGCTCATCGACCCGGATGTCCCCTCCAATGTGGGGATTTCGAGAACCTTTGACGTGAAGGTGGAGCCCGGCCTTTTGATCAACTGCCTGTACCCGTCGCCCGTGGGCGAGCGCATCGACACCGCCCAGCGCGTTGTCGACGTGATCTTCGGCGCCTTGGCCCCAATCGTCGGCAACCGAGCCATGGCGTGCTGCAACAGCTCCTGCACCTCGGCGATCTTCGGCGGTTACGACCGCGGCGACACGGAGAAAAAACGCTACCTGATCTATATGGAAACCATCGGCGGCGGCTCCGGCGCGCACCCGGACATGGACGGCTTAAGCGGCGTGCACGTGCACATGACAAACACCTCCAACCTGCCCGTCGAGGCGCTCGAAATGGAATTTCCGCTTTTGATGGTGGAGAAGTATGAGCTTTGCACAAGCAGCGGCGGCGCGGGAAAATACCGCGGAGGCCTGGGCATGGAGCGCCGCTTCAAGATCTTCAGCGACTGCGTGTGCACGGCGCTGGCCGATCGTCAGATCTTTCCGCCGTGGGGGCTCGGGGGCGGCTTAAGCGGCGCCTGCGGCGCGTATCTGCTCACCCGTGCCGGACGGCAGGAGCCGGAGAAGCTGGATTCCAAGGTGACCAACCTCCACCTGCATGAAGGGGACCGGCTGAGCATCATCACGCCGGGCAGCGGCGGATATGGCAATGGCTTTACGCGCGATGTCGACGCCGTGCTGGTGGACGTCATTGAAGCAAAGATCACGCCTGACGAGGCAAAGGGGTACTACGGCGTAATTGTCGAGAAAGACGGGGACCGGGGATACCGGGTCGACGCCGCAGGCACAAAGGCTGCCCGGGAGGCCGGATAAAAGTACATACGTGTAAATATCGTGCCGCGAAATCGGATATTGCTTTTTGGACGCTTCCCCTTTTGCCGGCAATTGCCTGATTTGCAAAAGCGGGAAAGCCAAACGGCT
Source organism: Clostridiales bacterium UBA6114 (assembly GCA_002423435.1). Lineage (GTDB taxonomy): Bacteria > Bacillota > Clostridia > Oscillospirales > Butyricicoccaceae > UBA6114. The sequence continues at coordinate 76,909 of DIWE01000018.1, read as the reverse complement.
CGATTCCTCAAATCACCTTTTTTTGAACCGTCCGAGAATCGCGGATCAATCCAACAATAAAAGGAGGGTTCTGCTTGAGCAAAAAAGATTCAAAAATGGTCCGGGTGTTCCGCAAAGCGGAGAAAGGCGTAAATGCCTTGGTGTCGGTTATACATGACGTTGCGGCGGTAATGACGATCTCGCTGATTGCGCTGGTCGCATTTCAGGTTATTATGCGCTATGTATTCAATAATCCGATTTACGGAATCGACGAATTCGTGGTTGTGCTTCTGGTGTGGTCGTCCTCACTCGGCTTTATTGTTGTCACTTGGAATAACGAACACGCAAAGATCGAAGTGTTTTTGAAAAAATTGCCGCATGCGGTGAACGTCGTTGTGTACGTGGTGATCTACGCAATCGCGTTTATTTTCGGGTATGTGCTGCTTCAAGGCGGCATTACGCTGTTCAATCTGCAGGTTGTGAGCGCCACGGTCGGCGGCCTGCCGTTTCCCCGGGCTTATTACTATGCGCTTCCGATGATGGTTCTGGGCGCGCTTTTGTGCCTGCTCATCGTCTTCCGCCTGTTGGAGTATGCCTTTGTGCGCGACGACGAATTGATGTTGGGCGCACCTGAAGTGGAAGAAGGGGAAGGGGGGATCAGCGTTGATTAACGCCGTTATCGCCTTTGTCCTTTTCGTCCTGCTGCTGCTTTTTGAAGTGCCCGTTTCCTTCTCCATCGTAGCCGGTAGCATGAGTTATGCGGCGGCGACGGGCGAAAGCCTGCTGATGTTCGCGCAGAAGCTCTCTAAATCCTATGCGGACTCCACGATGATGGCCATCCCGTCGTTCCTCTTTGTGGGCATCTATATGAACCACGTGGGAATGACGGACAAGATCTTCAGCTTCTGCGAAAAGTGGATCGGCCATATCTCCGGAGGCCTGGCGCACGCCAACGTTCTTGGCAGCATGATATTTGCCGGCATGTCCGGCTCCGCCCTGGCGGACGCGGGCGGCCTGGGCGTCATCGAGATTCAAACCATGCGCAAGGCGGGCTACGATGAAAATTTCTCCGTTGCCGTTACGGCGGCGTCATCCACCATCGGTCCGATCATCCCGCCGAGCATCAACCTGCTGATCTGGGGCTATCTGTCCTCAACCGCGACGGTTACGCTTTTTATCGCCGGACTGGTTCCGGGTATTCTGATGGGCGTATTCATGATGATCTTCTGCGTGATCCTGATCAAGGCCTACAAGATCCGCGCGCCGAGGACCAGAAAATTCACCTGGAGCGAGCGCGGCAAAGCGACGCGGGAGGCCCTGCCCGTCCTGGGCGGGCCGGCTATTCTGATATTCGGCATCATGTTCGGAATCTTCACCCCCTCCGAGTGTGGCGCGATCGCAGCGGTCTACTGTATCATCCTCTCGTTCTTTTTAAAGAAGCTCAACTTTAAGATGTTCCGCAGCGCCATGCGCGAAACGCTGTCGTCCACGGCTATGGTCATGGCCCTTTGCGCGACGGGCCTGATCTTTAACTGGATGATCGTAACCAGCGGGCTCCTCGATTCCCTGACCAGCGTTCTCGGCACGATCAACAGCGAGGTGGCCATCCTGCTCATTCTTAATCTGATCATGCTGGTCATGGGCTGCTTTATGGGCTCCATGCAGATCCTCATCATGATGAGCCCCCTTCTGATGTCGATTGCGACCTCCATGGGAATGAGCTATGTCCAGATGGGCGTCATCGCCGTGTTCAACCTGGTCATCGGCCTGATCACGCCGCCGCTGGCCCCGTCGCTGTTTGTAGCCTGTCAGGCGACGGGCACGTCGTTCAACGGTGCGCTGAAATACACGGCGCTGTTTGTCATACCGCTTATAGCGGTTTTGCTCCTGATCACCTTTGTGCCGGCGGTGACCGAGTTCCTTCCGAGTCTTTTGGGCTATACCATCACCTGATGTTCAGACAATGAACCTTATGTTGCTCCCCGCAAAATAAATATATTAGGAGGATTAAGATGAAAAAACTCGTGGCAATCATGCTGACGCTGGTATTGGGCCTGACGGCAGTCGGTGGCTGCAGCGGCAGTCCGACGACCTCCGGCACCGCGTCCGGGACCGAAACGCAGACCCAAACGCAGACTCAAACGCAGACCGCGGCCGCCTCCGGAGCGATCAAAATTATCTTCGGCACCGGCGCTTCCGAAGCATCCTACTTCGGCCAGTCCCTGAAGTATCTGGAAGAGATCGTAAACGAGCGTATGGCCGGCGAAGTGGAATTTAAGGTATATCTCGGCGAGCAGCTCGGCGATGCGACCTCCATGCTGGAGAATCTTCAGGTCGACCTCCAGCAGGGCTGGGGCGATTCTCTGGATACCCTCGCGACCTATGCCCCCGATCTGAACATCACCACCATGGCTTTCGCGTTTAAGAGCACGAAACATGTCGATGCGTTTCTCGGCTCCGACGTTGGCAAGAGTATCTTTAATAAGCTTGAGTCGAACAACATCGTCGTCACCGACTATTCGTTCGATCGCCTGCCCCGTTCCTTTGTGTCCACCAAGCCCATTGCAAAGGCCAGCGATATGAAGGGCCTTAAGTGGCGCATCCCGAACATCGAGATCTATGAGAAGAACTTTTCCGCGCTCGGCGCAGTTCCCACCTATGTCGCGTGGTCCGAATATCCCTACGCGCTGATGACCGGCGTTGTGGACGCGGGCGACGCGTCCCAGGAGGACATCGTTCCGAACGGCCTCTATCTCTCCGCGCCTTATATTTCTCTTGTCGAATATGCCTATCCGAAAAACTGCGTGGTCCTGAATACCCAAACCTGGAATAAGATGACGGCCGGTCAGCAGGAGACCTACACGAAATGCTGCGCCGATGCGGCCGCATACTTCCGGGATCTCCTTGAAACGGCCTGGGAGGCCGATCAAAAGACGATCCTTGACAGCAAGGGCGAGTTTGTCGAGATCGACCGTCAGAGCTTCCTCGACGCGGTTGTCAATTACGCGTCTGAGCTTGAGGCCGCGAACTTCTGGGACACCAAGGACCTTTACGACCACGTGCAGTCGTTAAGCTACTGAGAGGCCATCCCGCGGCCGGCGGGACATACCGCGAAACCCAATATAAACAGTAGATAAAGGAAATGAAGCAAAAAATGATGGAACGTAAAAAAACGACATTCTTGTTTCTGAATGAGTCGGATATGATCAAGGCGGGCGTGCTCGACACCGTCGGATGCACGCGGGTCATGGACGAGATGTTTGCGCTCATCGGCCGGGGTGACTACATCATGTCCGGACATAACAAAAACAGCCATGGCGCGTTGATCACCTTCCCCGAAAAAAGCCCCTTCCCCAATATGCCGCTCGCGGGCCCCGACAGGAGATACATGGCCATGCCCGCATATCTTGGCGGCAGATTCCATATGACCGGCGTTAAGTGGTATGGCTCCAACACGAAGAACCATGAGAAGGGCCTGCCCCGTTCGGTTCTGATGGTCTGCTTAAACGATGCGGATACCGGGGAACCGGTCGCGCTGATGTCCGCAAACCTCCTAAGCTCTATCCGCACGGGCTCCGTGCCGGGGGTGGCGGCCAAGTATCTGGCGAGGGAAGGCGCCGAAAGCGTCGGCATTGTCGGCTGCGGCGTGATCAGCCGCTCCTGCGTGCGCGCGATCCTGAACAATATGCCCGGCGCGAAAAGAGTCTGCCTGTATGACATTTATCGTGACGCTGCGGAAAAGTTCCGGGATGAGATCAAGGCGGAGTTCGATCTTGAGTACATTATTAAGGATGATCTGAAACAGTGCGTCGTTGATGCCGATGTGATCAGCATCGCGGCCTCGGGCGCCGTCAAGGTTCGGGTGGAGGAGGAATGGCTCAAGCCCGGCTGCCTGTTCACAGTTACCGGGCATGCGGAAATGGACCAGGAATTCTTTCAGAACAACGCGATCGTATTCGACCATTGGCCGATGCACAAATGCTGGCTGGAGGAGTCCCTGCTCCATGAGGATGGGATCGAGAGCATTCGCGAGACAATCTCCACCTATCCGGTCCTGAAAATGTTCCACGAAGGGCATATCAGGGAGGAGGAGCTCCACAGCCTGGGCGATATCGTCTCCGGCAAGGTGCCGGCGCGAAAGAATAATGACGAGCGCATCCTGTTCATCTCCGGCGGTATGCCGCTCGAGGACGTGGCCTGGGGCTTTGCATGCTATGAAGAAGCCGTAAAGCAGGGCCTGGGCCAGGAGCTCTGTCTCTGGGACGGGGCCTACTGGGCGTAACGGGCTTATATCCGGGAGGGATTCGCCGGGCGGGGCGCGCCGCTTTCGTCCGGCGAATCAATACCGATCGTCTGTGAGAGTGCGGGTATGAAAGAATATATTTGTCCGGATTTGTTCCGGCTCGACGGGAAAACTGCGTTGATCACCGGCGGCGGAAGCGGCATTGGCCTCGGAATGGCGGAGGGCCTGCTCGGGGCCGGCGCCTCGGTGGTGCTGGCGGGCCGCAGCCAAAGGATCGACGTGCAGGCGGACCGCCTGCGCGCCATGGGATACGGGGCGCACGCGGTGCATGCGGACTTGCGGCTGGGGGAGGCGGAAGCGGCTCGCCTGACCGGGGAAGCAAAAAAGCGCCTGGGCGGCAGGATCGATATACTGGTCAATTCGGCCGGCTGCAGCGGCGTCGCGCCCGCCGAGCGATTTCCGGCGGAGCTGTTTACCGATATTTTGCAGCTGAACCTCAATGCGACCTTTTATATGTGCCGCGAGGTCGGCCGGCATATGCTGGAAAACGGCATTCGGGGCAAGATCATCAACATCGCGTCCATGTCTTCCTTCTTTGGAAACAGGGATTCGCCCGCCTATGCGGCGAGCAAGGGCGGGGTGGCGCAGCTGACAAAGTCCCTGGCAGATGCGTGGATGCCCAGGGGCATATGCGTAAACGCAGTCGCGCCCGGATATGTGGAAACCGACCTGACACTCCCCTTTATTCATGACGGTACGCACAGATATGATCACCTCTTTGAGCGCGTGCCTGCGGGAAGATGGGGAAGCCCCGGGGATTTCCGGGGCGTGGCGGTGTTCCTGGCCTCGAAGGCTTCCGATTTTATAAGCGGGGTTATTCTGCCTGTCGACGGCGGTTATTCGGCGCGCTGAGGGTTGCTGCAACGTGCAAAACGGATCGAAGCGGTAAACCGCGCATGGATATTATTAGATGAAGTAATAAGAAGGAGATAAAAAATGAGTTGGTTAAAAGAACTGTTTGGAGTGGAAAAGCCGATTATTGCCATGTGCCATCTGCAGGCCATGCCCGGCGACCCCGATTACGATGCTGCGGGCGGCATGGATAAGGTTGTAAAGCTGGCCCGCAAGGATCTGCTGGCACTGCAGGAAGGCGGCGTCGACGGCGTCATGTTTTCAAATGAGTTCAGCCTGCCTTATCTTACCACTGTCCGCGCCGCTACGGTGGCATCGATGGCGCGTGTGATCGGGGAACTGAAAGACGAAATCGCAGTCCCCTTCGGTGTCAATTGCCTCTGGGACCCCAACGCCTCGCTCGATCTGGCGGTCGCGGTGGGCGGCCAATTCATCAGAGAGGTCATCAGCGGCGTATATGCCAGCGACTTTGGCCTTTGGAACACCAAGGTCGGTGAAACGGCCAGACACAGAAAAGAAATCGGCGCGGACCATGTGCGCATGCTCTATAATATTGTGCCCGAGGCGGCGAGATATCTCGCGGATCGGGATATCTGCGATATCGCCCGTTCCACGGAGTTTAACAACAAGCCCGATGCGATCTGCGTTTCCGGCCTCACCGCAGGCAGCGAAACGGATTCCCAGGTGCTTGCAAAGGTGAAGGCTTCCGTCAAGCGCACGCCGATCTTTTGCAATACCGGCTGCAACAAAAGCAATATCCGCCGCCAGCTTGCAATCGCGGACGGCGCGGTGGTCGCCACCACCCTTAAGTTCGACGGCGTGTTTGAAAACGGCGTCGACTTAAACCGCGTCAGGGAATTTATGGACGAAGTAAAAGAATTTCGTAAGACATTATAATGATATTGGAGGACATGCATATGAATAAGTATGTTGTCGGCAAGCTTGACGGCAAAGTCGCGCTGGTAACCGGCAGCGCCCGCGGAAACGGCCTTGGAACCGCGAGATGCTTTGCGCGCTACGGCGCGAAGGTGATCATGCTGGACAAGCTGGACGAGGTGTTTGCCGCGGCGGAAGAATTCAAAGCGCAGGGTTATGATGTTTGCCCCATCCGGATGGACATAACGGACCCGCGGCAGATCAAGGACGCGGTTTCGAAGGGAATCGAGCTGTACGGCCGCATCGACGTCCTCGTGAACAACGCGGGAGTGTCCATATTGTCCAAGTTTCTGGAGACGCCTCAGGAACTCATCGATCTGCATTTTAATGTCAATCTCTTCGGCGTAATGAATCTGTGTGCCGCTGTTTTGCCCCACATGGTCAAGCAGAATTATGGAAGAATCGTCAATGTCTCCTCGGTGACGGGCCCTTACGTCAGCGATGAGGGAGAGATCATCTACGGCATAACAAAGGCGGGCGTGATCGGACTGACCAAAGGTCTGGCGCTTGAATTCGCCAAACACAACATCACGGTCAACGCCATTTGCCCCGGATACATCCATACGCCCATGGTCGACGGCGCTGCAAAGCAAAGTAACCCCCGGAATCCGCAGGCGGTGCTCGACGGCATCGCCCGTACCGTGCCGCTCGGCCGGCTCGGCACGCCGGACGAAATTGGCGAACTGATCGCGTTTCTCGGCTCGGATGAGTCCTCGTATATCACAGGCATCGATATTACAATTGACGGCGGGGCGGCCCTGCCGGAAACGAATGTGATCGGGATTCGCTGATGAAGGTCAATGCGGCGGAGGCGTACGTCTTAGCCGGTGCTTTTAATCCGCATAAACAAGCTGAGCCGCAATATTCGGACCGGCGCCGTACAGGGCAGCGGGAATGCCCGATTATGGATATTCCCCGCGTTCCTGCTGCCCGATTATAAATCGGAGTTCATTGCGGCACCTGTTTTCTTGGAAAATGAGAAAGTAATTATTGAGGAAAATGAACATGAGACTTGAAACTGCATTCTTTATCAAATATAATAACCGTGTATGGCATTTTGGCCCTTTTGCTCGGGATGATGCCCGAACGAAACGGCAGAGATATCAGAGGTTTTTTAGATGTTGAAAGATGAAAGGCTGAAATACATAGAGGACTATGTAAACCAGCATAAGCGCGTGCCATATCAGGAACTGATGAATCAGCTCCAGATCTCAAAGGCAACCGTTCGGAGAGACCTTGAGCTTCTGAATTCAGAAAATAGGGTTATTTTGGTGCGGGGCGGCGCGATCGCAAAGAAGACGACCGCTAATTTTGAGCTTCCATACAATATGAAGCTCGAGGTTAACTCCGCCGAAAAGCTTCGTATCGCCGAAGCGGCGGCGCAGATGGTGCAGGCGGGCAACACGATCGTTCTGGATTCGGGAACCACGACAAAACACATGATTCCATTCCTTGCACAGCTTCCCTATGTAAATATCATCACGTGCGATGTTATTATTGCGGCGAGCTGCAGCTACTATCCGAATATTGAAACGACGGTGATCGGCGGCAAGCTGCGTTCCGGCTATTATAACCTGTATGGGTATATTGCGGAGAACGTGATCCAGACGCTCAGCGCGGATATCGCATTTTGCAGTATTGATGCGATCAGTAAGACCAACGACTGCATGATTACCAATATTGAAGAGGTTTCAATCAAACAAAAGATTCGCTCCTGCGCCTCCCGGCGGGTCATGCTTTGCGATCATACGAAGATCGGCTGTAATGCCGTCGTCAAGGTGTATGATATCGACGGTTTTGACAAAATCATTTGCGGCAGAGAGCTTTCGCAGGAAGTGCTTTCCGATTTTAATTCTTTGAAGGAACGGATCGTACTCGTGTAGCCGCGCCGTACGGCCTGTGAACCGGTTTTTGATAGTCCTCCATAAGGCAGCATGCCTGATAAGCTGCCTTATGGAGGACTATCAAGTTTTAGTCTAAAAATCCGATGAATAGAAAAATATGGTAAATATCGACAGTATCTTACAATTTTCTGAAAGGATATCGGATAAGCTGTATATATGACATTCCCGAAATGTAAGCATATGTGAAAAGCAAAGCAGGGGAAACCCTGCGGCGCAAAACTATAGGGTCTAAATCTCTCTGAGATATGACTGCCAGTTACCGCTGCAAATGAATTTGCATGCGGTTTATTTATTTTTAAAGGCATCAGGAGGGAATCATATGAAAAAAGCTTATCAAAAACCGACATTGACGTTTATGCGTCTTCGGCCGGAAGAAAGGCTGGCGCAATGCCAATGGCCGATCGGCTTCTGGAGCGGCAGTTCGTGCCAGCAGCCCTGGGCGGACGTGGCGATTGTCAGCTCCACCTGCATGGCGATGTACAATAATTCGGAGACGACCGGCAGCTGATAGGGAAAGGGTCCTACATAGCCGGAGCGGATTATCGTGCTCCGGCTAAGAGCAAACCCGCAGTCGGATCGATACCCCGGCAAAATTGCCCATCAAATTTTTTCGTTATACCGGAAAACGGCGTATTGCTTTAAGCAATACGCCGTTTTCCGCGGATTTTGTCAGCACCGTTATTTTTCGCCCGATGGGCGCAGCGTTTCTATGAGATTTAACTGGATCTCAAAGGCCTGCCGGTTTCGCTTGCATTCCGTGTCGAGGATGAGCCCGCAGCAAAGAAGCAGAATGGACGACAGCGCGCAAAAGCCCGCGACAATAAGGGTGGGGAACCTCGGCACGAGCCCGGTCCTTGAAAATTCGAGCAGGACCGGCGATATCATAACTGCAGCCGATATAAAAAGAAGGACGGCGATCGCGGAGAAAAACTGCAGCGGCCTGTAATCCTTCAAGAGCGTGAAAATGGTCCGCAAAACCCTGCCCCCGTCGGCGTACGTGTTCAGCTTGGAAAAGCTGCCGTCCGGCCTGTCCCGGTAGTCCACCGGAATCGATCTGATATGGAAATTCCTGTCGAGCGCGTGAATCGTCATTTCCGTTTCGATTTCAAATCCCTCCGACAGCACCGGAAACGATTTGACGAACAGATAGCTGAAAGCCCGGTAGCCCGTCATGATGTCGGTGACGTTGCCCTTGAAAAACCGGTTGACCAGCTTCCGCACGACGATGTTGCCCGAGTTGTGAAAAAGCCGCTTGTTTTCCGTGAAATAGGTCGACGAAAGCCGGTCGCCGACGACCATGTCCGCCTTTTCCTTAAGCACCAGCTCCGCCATTTCCCCCGCGTGCGACGCCGGATAGGTGTCGTCCCCGTCGACGATTAAATAACAGTCCGCCTGTATTTCGCGGAACATCGTCCTGATGACGTTTCCCTTTCCCTGGCGGCGCTCGTAACGGACGATCGCCCCCGCCTCGCGGGCCAGTGAATCGGTATTGTCGGTCGAATTGTTGTCATATACGTAAATATCCGCATCCGGCAGGGCCGCCTTGAAATCCCGCACGACCTTCTGAATGGTCATGCTTTCGTTGTAGCAGGGGATCAGCACTGCAATACCCATTCTGGCTCTCCTTTACCGCAAGTATAGCGCCCTGCGCTTCATAACGTAATTCCAGGCCATTACCGAGACGGTCGATATGATTTTCGCGATCATATAATATAGCCCCGCCCGATCGACCAGAACCCACATGAGTAATTGGTTGATGCCCAGCCCGACGATGCTGGATGCCGCGAAAATAAGCTTCGCCTTTCTTCCGGTACCCGTCGCCCCCTCGAATACCCAGAGCGCGCAGATCAAATAATTGACAATGACCGATGCGGCAAAGCTCAAAGCGGACGAAATCAGATAATATACGCCCATAAACTCCGTAAGGAAATAGAGCGCCCCGTAATCGACCGGAAACGTGACCGCGCCGCCCACGATAAAGCGGAATATTTCCCGCGCTCTCCCGGATTTTTTTAACTTTTGATCCTCTGTGCGCAAACGATCGCCACCCGTTTTCCCGGCCGGCATTCCCTAGATAGTGTCTACACAAGATCAAAACGCCCGTCTTTTGGTGGATTTTTCGCCATGCTTCGTTAAATTTTCTTGCCATAAACCAATTATGCCTGCGAAAATTTGCCTTGCCTTGCGAAAAATCCGCTTAAAATCCAGACATTTCAGCCCATGTAGACACTATCTAAAAAGGCCTGCCGCGCCGCGGTCATTTCGTAAGATATAATTTGGTCTTTTCACTGTTTTTATAAATATTGAATCTGGTTACGCCTTCGAGCTCGATTTCCTCATGCGACGCTTCGTCGACGCGCACGCTGTTGTCGGTGATAATATAGTCCGCCTCTTTAAGATCCTCATATGGGGTCGAGGGGTAATTGCTGATGATTTTCTGCTCCGAAAGGTCGATGAACTCCCGGTTTTCAATTAGCTTCAGAGCCTCGCTTTTTTTCGTCCAATAGACGGGCACGGTGAGGTAGGTGTCGAGCACGGGATTATAGCCGTCGGTGATCACAAGGACGTTCCCGCCGTTTTTTTCGAGATATTGGTTGATTGCGATTGCCTGGCCGATCTGGTCGGGCGATTTTTCATAGATGCGCTTAAACTCCTTCATGGCAAAGAAGTTGTTCAGGACGCTTACAAGGACGATCAGCACGACAAATACGCGCGATCCCGCTTTTCTGGTTCGTTCCCTTAAAAAAAGCACCGTGAACGCGGCGGCGCCCAAAACCAAAAGGCCCTTTGCGAGCATAAGCTGCCATGTGACGTGAAATTCGTTCGGGTCTCCGGTGATTTTCGCATACTTTTCGCCGAGGGAGCTTAACGTTTGCAGCAGGACCCCGTCGATGCACACGTTCGAAAAAAAACGGAATACGCATAAAACAATCATGCAGGAGAAAACCGTCAGCGCGATAAGCACCGCCGCGCGCTTTTTTGGCGGATCGCCCTCCTCGTAGGCCCCTTTTGCAAAGAGCTCCTTGAAAAACAGAGTCAGAAAAGGAATCAAAAGCGGTGCGTAATAGCGCGTGTGCTGCCGCATATACATCTTCGGATAATCTTCGTTTAAGGAGATGCTCAGGGTAATGATAACGATCATGGCAATAAGTGAGACGGCTGCGAAAACCAATAGGTTCCTTTCGCTTTTGCAAAACCGCCTAAACCGGATCAGCGGCATGACGACGGGGAAATAGAAAAAGGCGGTCAGAGCGAGCATCCCGTTGTAAATGTTCGCATAAAAAAAGTAAATGAACGTGTTTAAGTCATAAACGGACAGCCTGCGGTTTCCGGTATAGGAGGAAACGCCCGGCCCCAGCAATAAGAACAATAGGAGCTTATATCCCAGGATCGTCCCGCCCGCGACCAGGCAGAAGAGGATGCCGTACCTTATGTTTTGCCTCACCGGATTTTTTTTCGTAAACAGGCAGTCGAAGGCCAGAGCGAAGAGAAAGGCCCCGATAAAATAGACGGCCACGACCTTGACCAGATACAAAAGAAAGCAAAAAAACGCGCAAAGAACGCAGTAGAGTATCCCGTCTTTTTTTTCCTCGCTTTCAAAGAACCGGAAGACAAAAAAAATAAGCCACGCGGACAGCGGATAAAACAAATTCTCCGACATAAACGTGGCCGACATGGACAGATCCGGCAAAACGAATACCGTTAAAACCAATAGCAGCAGAGTGGAATTGTCCCTTAAGATCCGTCTGCCCAGCAGAAATACGGGGAAGAGGACGGACGAGATTAAAACGGAGTTGAATACGGTGATCGCCTTTACTTGCAGAACCTGATCCTTGATGAAGCTGAACGGAAGGATAAATAGCGGGTACAGGATCTGGTCGAAATTCATGTGCACGTTGTGGACCTTGATTCCGTCGCCGGCAAATAAGCTTCTGGAAATGTCGATATACCGGATCTCGTCCGGATAGATCTGCAGCGATTTCGGGTAGGAGGCCAAAGCCGCCCGCAGGACGCTCGAGATGACGAATAAAGCAAAAACCAGGATCATCACGGTTTTGCGGTCCAATCTGTTTAATTTGTCCAACGCTTTTTCCATTTCATTTTCTCCCGGTCAATCAATACTTCCTCCGCCGCGGCGCGGAAAATCGTGGGGGCGGAGGCGTGACGGGAACATTGCCCCTTGCCAGCAATTATATCGGAAAAAGCCCGCCTGTCAAGCCGGTTTGCCCGCCCGGGCGGGGTGTTTTTTGCGCAAATTCAAATTTTTTTTATTTTATGCCCGGCCGGCTCGGACGCGCCGCCGTTACGGGATTTCTGTAAAACCCCATTTATCCCATAAAATCGCTAAAATACTGAAAGCGCTTTCTATAAATCAATCAGAGTCAATGTGAAAGATAATTATAAAATAGAATTATATCTAGAAAACAACAGAGATATCTTTTAAAAATAAACAAATTGCATAGCGAAAATTCATTTATTTTAACGTAGAGTTTTGAATTGACAATATTTGCAGTGAATTATATAATAACATCAATAATGAAAGCCCTTTCGTAAAAACGCTTTAGCTTATTTTTCTGATTTGGAAAATCTTTCATTTTTATTTGCATTTGGAAGTCAGTTCTTCTGTTTCATATTTACGAATCGCTTTTTTTTTCAAGAATTTAGAAAGCGCTTTCAACACAAAACGACTGCCAACCTTAACATTTCCTAATATCTCAAAAGGAGGATCAGAATGAATAGCGAATCAATTGCCTTAAAATGCTCCATTGCCCGCGGAGGAACCAGCAAAGCGATTTTCATCATGGAAAATGAACTGCCGAAGGACCCGGTCACCAGGGAAAAAATCCTGCTGGCGCTGTTCGGCAGCCCAGATATCAGGCAGATCGACGGTCTTGGAGGCGCGGATCTTTTAACCTCGAAGCTCGCGATCATCGGCCCCCCCTCCCGCCCCGACGCCGATGTGGACTATACCTTTGGACAGGTGAGCCTGACCGAAAGCTTCGTCGAGTTTAACAGCATCTGCGGCAACATCTCCTCGGCCGTGGGCCCCTTCGCCATCGACAACGGGCTCGTGCGCCCGGTCGAGCCGTATACGACCGTAAGGATTCATCTTACAAACATCGGGAAGATCATGGTGGCAAAGGTGCCGGTCGTAAAGGGAAAGGCCGCTGTAGAAGGCGACTTTGCCATCGACGGCGTTCCCGGAACGGGCGCGAAGATCGCTCTCGACTGGAGCGAGGTTGTGGGAAGCAAGACGGGCAAGCTCCTGCCCACGGGCAACGCGCAGGATATATTGGAGCTCGACGGCAGGCAGTATCATGCCAGCATCGTAGACGCGGGGTCGATCAGCGTTTTTGTCCCCGCGGAGGAGCTCGGAATGACGGGAACGGAAACGCCCCAGGAGATTGAAGCCAATAAGGAGCTGTGCGCGCTGCTCGAGGGTGTGCGGGGAAAGGCCTGCGAGCTTTTGGGCTTTGTCACCGACTGGAAGAATTCGCTCAAAGAAACCCCCTACCTGCCGTTTTTGTGCCCGGTCGCCAAGCCTGCCGACTACACCTGCTTTACGGGGAAAAAAGTGCTTGCCGGCGAAATCGATTTTGTTTCAAAGGTTTATAACATGGGGCTTGTCAACAAGACATACGCGGGAAGCGGCGCGGCCTGCACCGGCGCCGCGGCCAGGATAAAGGGCGGCGTTTTGTGGAACCTTTTGAGCGAGGAGGCAAAAACCCGGCCGGTGCTTCTCATCGGACACGGCGCGGGGAAGATGCCCGTCGAGGCAATCGTGGAGTATGGCGAAAACGGCGAGGCGGCAATCAAAACGATCAATGTATTCAGAACGGCGAGGATTCTGATGGACGGCTGCGCCTATGTGAAAGCGAGCCGGATAAAAGACTGAGCGTTTCGAAGGGCAAAAATATAAAATAAAGCATTATACCGGGGGCGCACCCGCCTGATTTTGATTGCCGGATACGCCCCCCTCTGGGATCTTTTTTAAAAATCGGGCGGCGCAAAGCCGTTTAAAACTGAAAGTAGGTACAGCATTGAAACAAGGCGCATTATCGGAAATTACAGTCATCGATCTCACACGCGTTTTGGCGGGGCCGTACTGTTCCATGCTTTTGGCCGATCTGGGAGCGAACATCATCAAGATCGAAATGCCGAAAACAGGGGACGACAGCCGGGCGCACTACCCCATGGTCAATGGGGAAAGCGCTTACTATATGAACTTAAACCGCAATAAGCGCAGCGTAACCCTGAACTTAAAAACGCAGGAGGGCAAAGCGCTTCTGAAGGAGCTCGTCAAAAAAGCGGATATTTTAATTGAAAATTACCGACCCGGCGTAATGGAAAAGCTGGGGCTCGGATACGACACCTTAAAAGAAATTAACCCGGGCCTGGTCTACGGCTGCGTTTCCGGGTTCGGGCATTACGGCCCCTATAAGGACAGGGCGGGCTACGATATCATCGGACAGGCCATGGGCGGGCTTATGAGCACGACCGGCTGGCCCGGCGGGGAGCCGACCCGGAGCGGCACCGCGATGTCGGACGTCATGGCCGGGGTCAGCCTCGCGGTCGGCGTGCTTGCCGCGTACATATCGAAACGGAAAACCGGAAAGGGGCAGCTTGTCGACGTTGCGCTGGTCGATTCCATCGTATCCGCGCTCGAGATCATCAACCAGATCTACCTCGTGACCGGCAGAAACCCGGAGCGGATCGGAAACCGCTATGAAGCCTCCTATCCGTATGACTCCTTCCGGGCAAAGGACGGCAGCCTCGTCATCGGCGCGGGCAACGACAAGCTCTTTAACCTGATGGCCGAGGTGATGAACATGCCCGAGCTTCCGAACGACGAGCGCTTTAAGAGTAATCCCCTGCGCGTCGAAAACAACGCGTCGTTAAAGGCGATCGTCGAGTCCTGGCTCAAGGATTACACCATCGACGAGGCCGTCGACATGCTCCTCGCAAAGGGCGTCCCCGCCGGCCCGATCAATACGATCGAGCGCGTGACGAAAGACCCGCATATCGCGGTCGCGAGGGAAATGTTTGTGGAAATCGAGCATCCGAAAGCGGGCAAAATGAAAATAACGGGCAACCAGATCAAGCTGAGCGAAACACCGGTTCAGTTTGACCGCCCCGCGCCCCTTCTGGGGCAGCACAACAGAGAGGTGCTTTCCGAGCTGCTCGGAATCGAGGGCGCGCAGTACGATGCGCTTGAAGCCCAGGGGGTTTTCTGATGTCCCTTCCGAAATTGCCCGATATCTATGAGGTCGGACCGAGAGACGGGTTCCAGAATATCAAGGAGTTCATTCCGACGAAGCTCAAAATCGAGATCATTGAGAAAATCCTGGACGCGGGGGTCAAAAGGGTTCAGATCACCTCTTTTGTAAGCCCCAGGGCGGTCCCTCAGATGAGCGACGCGCAGGAAGTGGCGCAAAGCCTCGTCGGCAAATATCCCGGCGTGACCTTCGGCGCCCTCGTGCCCAATTTGTACGGGGCGAGAGCCGCCTACCAGTGCGGGATCCGCGAAATCGCCTATGTCGTTTCGGTAAGCCAGTCCCATAACAAGGCAAACATCAACCGAACGCATGAGCAGTCCTTTGAGGAGCTTGAAAAAATCCGGCAGGAGTTTCCGGATATGGCGATCATCCTTGGCCTGGCGACGGCTTTTTCCTGTCCCTTTGAAGGGGAAACCCCTCTTGAAAAGACGCTTTCCGTTATGGAGCGCGGGATTAAAATCGGCGCGAACATTGTCGAGCTGGCCGACACGATCGGCGACGCCTACCCCACCCAGGTCGAACGCTATCTGAAAGCTGCGAAACGGGAATTTCCGTCGATGGAATTTGGCGCCCATATTCATGACACCAGAAATATGGGTATGCTAAACACATGGGTCGCCCTGCAAAACGGCCTCAATTACATCCAGACCTCCATCGGCGGCCTGGGCGGATGCCCCTTTGCGCCGGGCGCCTCCGGCAATACCTCGACCGAGGATTTTGTGTATCTTCTGGATAAATGCGGGCTTAAAAGCGGCATATCCTTCGACAAGATCCTTAACACCGCGAAATTTGTAAACGCTCATATAAGCGGCAGCTATAGCGGGCATCAGATCAATATCGGCGCCGACGACGTCTGCGGAGCCTGACCATAAGGCGGCCGCGGCGGCTGTCAGACTGAGCAAATTTTAAGAGGAGATATAAAATGGGAAAAACACTGGCTGAAAAAATATTGGCCCGGTGCAGCGCTAAGAGTGAAGTATCTTACGGCGATATTATCACGGCGAAAGTGGACTGCGCCATGCTGGACGACGGCCTGGGGCCGTGGTTTACGGCCGAACCGTTCAAGCGTTTGGGGGATAACGTCTGGGATTCGTCCAAAGCGGTTGTGATTTCCGACCACCTGTGTCCCTCCGCGATCGTCGACCAGGCGGAGATAGTGGCGTTTACCAGGAAATGGGCGCTCTCCCATGGGATTACTTACTTCGAGGGCTGCGGTCCCTGCCATCAGGTGCTTGGTGAGCATGGCTACGATCTGCCGGGGACCCTTCTTGTCGGCACCGATTCCCATACCTGCACGGCGGGCGCTTTCGGCTGCTTCGGAACCGGGATCGGCTCCACCGAGGCCGCGGGAGTTCTGGCGACCGGCGAAATCTGGCTCCGCGTCCCCGAATCCATCCTGATCACCTGGGAAGGAAGCCTTGCCCCGCGCGTCATGGCCAAGGATATTATTTTGCGGACGATCAGGGACGTCGGCCATTCCGGCGCCACCTATATGGCAATGGAATTTTGCGGCGGCACCATCCGCGCCCTCCCCATGGACGAGCGGATGTGCATTTCCAACATGGCGGTGGAGGCGGGCGCGAAGGCCGGGCTGATCGCCGCCGACGAGGTTACGCTTAGCTATCTCGAGGCGCTCGGCAATACAAAACCGTATGCCGTTTTCCAAAGCGACCCGGACGCCTACTATACCAAGCGGTATTCCTACCGGGCCGAGGAGCTTGTGCCGCAGGTCGCCTGCCCCCATGCGGTCGACAATGTCGCGGACATTTCGGACGTGGCGGGCACTGTGATCCACCAGGCCTATATCGGCTCTTGCACCGGCGGCAGATTAAGCGACCTTACGGCCGCCGCGGAAATATTGAAGGGCAGAAAGGTGGCGTCCGGCTGCCGCCTGCTCGTCTCCCCCGGCTCCCAGAAAATTTATAAACAGGCGATCCATCTCGGCATTATCGACACCTTGATCGACGCCGGCGCCAAGATTCTCGCCCCGACCTGCGGCGCGTGCGTCGGGCTTCATTCGGGGGTCCTCGCCGCCGAGGAAACATGCGTGTCCACGACAAACCGCAACTTCAAGGGGCGCATGGGAAGCTACGATTCCAAGGTTTATCTCGCGTCTCCGGCGACGGTGGCGGCTTCGGCAATCGCGGGCGAGCTTTCAGATCCGCGGGCCTGTTTATAAGGAGAGACGGTTATGAGCAATTTTATAATCCATGGGCGCGTCCATAAATATGGGGATAATATTAACACCGACCTGATTTCCCCCGCCTTTTATATCGGCATGGCGGACGAGATCATGTTTGCCCACGCAATGGAGGGCGTCGACCCGGATTTTACGAAAAAGGTCCGCCCGGGCGACATCGTTGTCGCGGGAAAGAACTTTGGCTCCGGCTCCAGCCGGGAAACGGCCCCTTTCGTAATCAAGGGCAACGGCGTTTCGGTTGTCATCGCGGAGTTTTTCGCGCGCATTTTTTACCGCAACGCCATCAATATCGGACTTGCGGTGCTGACCACCGACTGTGTGTCGAAGATCAGCGACGGCGACGAGCTTAAAGTCGATCCGATCGGCGGCATTATCCAAAATATCACCACCGGCGAGGAATACCAATGCACGAAGCTCCCCCCGAATGTCATGGAGTTGGTGCAGGACGGCGGACTTATTCCCCACCTCGAAAAAAAGCTGAAATAGCGGGCTTCTGAGGACGTATCCGGCAAACGGGCGAAAAACATGAGTTGCCGGTCGAGATGATTCGCGCATGAGGGTTCACCTCGTCTGTTAACAGGCGGTACAGTTTCATTTAAATTTTGGCGGGAGGCAAGACATGAGCAATAGACATGAAAAATCAGTGGATCAGATCATTTCCGCAGAAGAGCCGTCGGGAGGTGTGGTTCCTACCGGAAAGCGAACGCCTTTGCAATGGGTAATCCGCGTCCTGACGATTGTTTTCAGCGCGTATATGTTCTATGCGACAATCTTTGGGCCTTACAAGACTACGATTGTTCACAGGGCGTTATTCTTAATCGTCATGAGTTTTATTTACTTTTCTGTCGGAAAACCGTTAAAATTCGGGAAAAAGAATCATTTCCCGGTGCTTGCTAAAATTATTGATTGGCTTTTTATTGCGATTTCCATTTTTTGCTTAGGGTATATCGTGTTGGAATACCGGGCCATTTTGAACCTGAGCTCGGCAAATCAACTGAGCGCATTACAAATCGCCATTGCGGCGCTTACGGTTATTCTTGTGCTGGAAATGGCGCGAAGGACAAGCATTACATTTTTTGTTCTCGCATTGCTCGGCGTTCTTTATACCTTGTTCGGCAACCATTTGCCGGGGGCGCTTGGCCATGCGGGGATGAGTTTCAAACGCCTGGTTTATCTGACCTCCTATACCGAGGAGGGTGTCTTTGGCCTGGGACTGTCCGTCGCTTCTACATATCTGTTCATGTTTATTCTGTTCGGCGCCTGCCTGCAGGGAACCGGCGCCGCCAATGTTCTGATGAATTTCTGCAACGGTCTTGTCGGCAGGTATGACGGGGGCGCGGCGAAAACTTCGGTTATCGGCAGCGCGCTTATGGGAACGGTTTCCGGAAGCTCCATTTCAAACGTTGTCACCACGGGTTCCATTACGATTCCCATGATGAAAAAACTGGGATTTAAACCGCATGTTGCCGCGGCGGTTGAAGTAACGGCTTCGGAAGGCGGGCAGATTATGCCGCCCATTATGGGAGCGGCCGCGTTTATTATGGCGGAGATGACCGGTATTGCCTATAAGACGATCGCGCTTGCCGCTGTTATTCCAGCGTTTCTATACTATATCAACGCTTTCTTTATTGTTCATTTTGAAGCCAAAAAAAGCGGCATTTTAGGATTGCCGAAAGAGGAGCTGCCGAACTGGAAAAAGGAACTATTAAGCGGGTGGCATCTGATTGCTCCGATCGGCGTTTTATTCTATCTTCTGATGGGAAAGTCTTACACGACCATGTTTTCCGGTTTCGTTTGCATTGTACTGATCATTATATCTGCAATGCTGCGCAAGGGCACCCGGATATCGATCAGAAAAATACTGGATATCTTTGAGCAGGGCGTCCGCGACGTGGCGGGGGTTGTCGCGATTCTGGCGGGGCTTGGCCTTGTTACCCAGGCGGTAACGATTACCGGGCTGGGGGCAAGAATCACAACCATTCTCGTGGATGCCGCCCATGGTTCCGTCGTCGGGGTTGTGTTGATCGCATTGGTTGCAACCCTGATTCTGGGCTGCGGAATGACAACTCCGATCGCATACTCTCTGGTGGCGATTTTTGTGGCGCCGGCCCTGGTTCAAGTCGGGTTTCCGCTTCTGGCAGCCCACATGTTCCTGTTCTACTTCGCGATCAAGTCGGGCTCCACGCCGCCCGTCGCCGTTGTGGCCGCGGTTGCGGCGGGTATCGCGGGTGCGGATTTCTGGAAAACGGCGATCAAGGGAACGGTGTTCGGCTTGGCGTCTTATTTGGTTGCATTCGGATATTTGATTAATCCTGCGCTGCTTTTGGTCGGAGACCCCTGGTTTATTGCATTATCCTTTATTGCCGCATTCTTCGGCGTCGTGGCAATGGCCGGATGCGTTCAGGGGTGGATGTTTACCGGGTGTTCGGCAGTCGAGCGGGCGCTATTGTTTGCCGGCGCATTATGCCTGTTACTGCCGGAAATAGTGACCGATGTGATCGGTTTCGCATTGATTGTCTTCGTTGCGGTGTATTCCTACATGAAAAAGAAAAAGAACGCGCCTGCGGTTTAAACGGGTTTTTATTGATCGGGAAACTGATTTATTAAAAAAAAATAATAGAGGAGAGGAAAATGATGAAAAAATTCAGCGCATTCATCCTGGTTTTCGCGTTCGCTCTCAGCATGCTTGCCGGCTGCGCTTCTTCCGGCACTCCCGCAACATCAGGTCCCGCAGGTACAAGCACCGATACATCCGCTGCATCAAGTTCCGCCCCCGCCAAAGCAATGAATTGGAGTCTGGCAACTTCCAGCTCCGGTTCCAGCCCGTATATGCTCGGATCCATCATTTCGAATGTGGTCAATGAGCATCAGGACAAGGTAGCGCTTTCCGCGCAGGTTTCCGCAGGCTTTAACGAAAATTTGAATCTGGTGACCGACGGAGATGCAAAGGTCGGTCTCGGCACCTGTCTGGACCTGGCTCTGGCCTACACGCAAAAAGAAGGTTTTGAAGACGAAAAATTTAAAAAGTTAAGACGGATTTCCCTTTACTCCATCGAATACGGCCATCAGATTGTCAGAGCGGACTCAGGCATCAAAACGCTTAATGATCTGGTCGGTAAAAAGGTGAATATCAATACGCCGTCTTCCGTTACTGCGACCAGAAACAAGATGCTGATTGCCGGCATGGACCGCACTTTGGATGAATTCAAAATTTTTGAAATCGCTACCAGCGGCGCTATGGACGGCCTG
This sequence comes from Clostridiales bacterium UBA6114, assembly GCA_002423435.1. Taxonomy (GTDB): domain Bacteria; phylum Bacillota; class Clostridia; order Oscillospirales; family Butyricicoccaceae; genus UBA6114. The sequence goes on along the minus strand of DIWE01000018.1, from coordinate 56,209 downwards.
CGCGACAAAACGTTTGACGCGACTTTCAACGGCATGAGTGTCGGCAATTCCTCCGTAACGGAGCTTGCAAGCCAGATTCCGGTCAATTTGCTGGACGTTCCGCAAGACGTATTCGATAAATTTAACGAACTCGCCGGCGGCGCATTCGGCTATGGCGTGATTCCTGCCGGATCTTATAACGGACAGGACGCGGACTGCCATACCTGGGTTGGCTATAACATGCTGTACTGCAGAGACGACGCCGACGAGGAAGCGATTTATCAAATTACGAAGGCATTTTGGGAAAACCTGCAGGAACTGGCGATCGCGGACACCGGCTTTGCCATTTTAAGCGAGGATATGATTACCTTCGGACCCGATATCCCGCTGCATCCCGGCGCAGAACGTTATTTAAAGGAAGCCGGCTACATTAAATAAACGAAATAGTCTCATACTGTTTGTACGAGGATGTTAAAATCCTCGGGGAAAAAATGAAGCAAAATACCGGGGGTGGCCGAAATGCATGGATATGCATTTCGCGCCACCCCCCATGTCCTTTTGGCCGGGCTTCCTGTTTCAGAAAACGCGGGGCATCTCCTTAAGCTCGTCGATCGCCAGTAACGCCTGTGCAAGCATCCCTGCCTTTTCCGGCTCAAGGGCGGAGGCTAAAAGCCCCATGAATTTATCCATTTCCTGTTCCGGGTTAAGCGGCGCATTGGCGCTGCCTGTTATGTCGTCGACCTGTTTTTTGCGGATGTCGCCGTTTTTTAATTTGACCGTCATGCGGCAGCCTCGCCGATGCGGATATCTCTTTGTAAATTCCGCGTTTTCCCGCACGGAAACATTCCCCGCGATTTGCCTTATCAAGGGGTTTTTAAGCGCCTGCGGCAAAAACTGCTCCCGGGAGACTTTGCCGCATACAAAAGCTGCCGCGGTCACGTAGGCGGTGCTGAATTTGGCGTCTGCTCCGCTTGTCGGATAATGTTCAAAGCCGCACTGCAAAACCCCCAAGCTATAGGTATCAATCGTGATCCGCTCGATCTGCGACGCTTCAGCCCCATGCGCACGGCGCAGGAAAAGGGCCGCGTCAATCGCCGGATGGGTGCTGCGGCAGCAGGGATAGAGCCTTTTGTCGATATTCATGATTTCGTAAGTTCTGCCGAGCTCCCTGCAAACGGCGCTCATGTCGAACGAATCGGCGGCGGCGCGGTAAAGTCCCCCGTCTTCGGCGTCCAGGATATGGGAAGGCCCCGTCATGCCCGCTTTCGACAGGACCGCGGCGGTCAGCCCATTGGCGGCGGCTCTTCCGGGGTGGAGCTTTTTGCAGCCCGATCCCTCGGCGAGGAAAGCCCGGAGGCCGCTCGACTGCGTCCCGGCCATTCCCAGCGCATTTACGATCTGCCCGACATCCAGGCCGAGCAGCTTAGCGCCCGCGGCCGCCGCGCCGAAAGTGCCGAAGAGCCCCGTGGCGTGAAAGCCCCGATTCCGATGGCTGAAGGCATCAAGGCCCATGCCGACCCGGGCCATCGTTTCGTATCCCACGATAACTGCCTCCAGAAAATCCCGCCCTCTGGCTTTGGTGGCCTCGGCGACGGCCCAGGCCGCCGGAATAACCGCGCTGCCCACATGGGTTTTTGATCGGGTGTGCATATCGTCGAGTTCCAGGGCGTGCGCCATGAGGCCGTTTATCAGCGCCGCTGTAAAGATGTCCGATTTCCTCCCGAGTCCCCAGATCGAGGCGCTTTGCTCGGGGGCGCCCTTTGACCAGAGGGACATCTCTTCGGCGGTTTGCGGGATCTCCTCGCAGCGCGCCGCTCCCATTGCGGCGCCGACCGTGTCGAGCACGCAATATTTGGCCGCCCGTACGACGCTTGGCGGGGCATCCTCCAACTGAAACCGATAGATGTACCCGGCGAGTTTTTCCAGTTCATCCATGTGGTTTTCCCCTTTTGTCAGCAAATAAAGATGCGGCATCTGCATACCGGAAGACCTGTGTTTTTCCACCAAAGTCTTTCCCAATTTATTTCCTCCCAACGGTTTATATTCATTGATATGAGATATGCCGGAGCGTGTATGAATGGCTGCTCAAAAAGTCTTTAGGGCAGAAACCGCTTCGCGGAATAATGACAAGCGAGCCCGGCATTTTATATTTGTTATGTATGATGTATCGATATGATGCCGCTTTACACGGGGGAGCCTTTTAAGCTCCCCCATATTTATTATATAAGCGCCGGGAAACCTTGTCTAATATATAGGTTTTATCAGGGTAATAGGTTTCTCCTATATCCTCGGGCAGATAAGCGGAGCGTACATCAAAGCGGCGGNNTAGCGGATCGCGGGCATCGCCCGCGATCCGCCGCCGTTAATTAAGATGTCCGGAGCGCTTTTTACTATAGGCAACTCCTATGCAAATTATTAGAATCAAATATTTGAAAGGCTATATGATAAATGCTATCATCTATTTATAAAATGCACAATGCAGCTTGAATATGTCTGTAAAATGTGCATGTTTTGCACAAGTTAATGATGGATTCCATGGAAATTCTGGCATAGAATCTCACCTTGTCCGGCATTTAGACGTATAAAAACGTCTCTTGCATAATTATTTTTTGGAGGTCGGATCATGAAAAAATTTATTTGCCTGCTTTGTATGATCAGCATCGTGTTATCCATGGCGGCATGCGGCAATTCATCCGGAACGTCATCGGGCGCAACCACGCCTCCCGCGTCGACCGGCGAAACCAATTCGGGCGGTTCCACAGGCTCGGGTGAGCCGGCAAAGCCCGCAAATTACCCCAAAAAGGACATCAAAGTGATCATTCCGTTCAGCGCGGGCGGCGGCGCCGATCTGTCCATGCGCATTTTCTGCGAGGTCGCAAACAACGGTGATTTCTTTGAAGGAGTAACCCTGGTCCCCGAGAACATCCCCGCGGGCGGCGCGGTTATCGGACAAACCGCGGCGTTCAATGCGGCTCCCGACGGCTATACCATGCTGCTTTACACAAGCTCGCTTATAAACAACGACATTTTTAACGACGTTGTTTACAAGTACGACGACTTTAAGCCGCTCGCCGGCTACTGCTCGGACCCTGAAATCCTTCTGGCACCCCCCAACGCGCCCTACAGCACCCTGGAGGAATTCTACGAGTATGCCAAGACACATACGGTAAACGTCAGCACACCCGGACATACCACCGGACACCACATCCGCGGGCTCAAAATGGCAAAGGACAAGGGCTTTGACTTCAAATACATGCACAGCGACGGCGCCGCCGTACAGCTCCAGCAGATCATGGGCGGCCACTGCGACGTTTCCTTCACGACCGTCGGCGCTTGTGTAAGCCAGGTTCAGGAGGGTGCCGTAAAAGCGCTGGCCATCATGGCGAACGAGCGCCTGGAGGATATCCCCGACGTCCCCACTTTTAAAGAATTGGGCGAAGACCTGGTCGACGGCGCCAACAGGGGTATCGCGGTGCATAAGGATGTACCCGACGATATTTACCAGTACCTCTGCGCGGAAGCCAAAAAGGTGATTGAGACTCCCGAATTTGCCGAGAGGGAAAAGGACCTGGGCGTCATCGGCAATTATCAGACCCCGGAAGAATACAGGGAATATATGGATAAGACCTATAACACGATCACCGAGCTTCTGCCCCTTCTTCAGGCGGATGCCGAGGCTTCAAAGTAATTTCAGGAGGGTATCGGCCGGCCCGGTCCGTTGGCCGGCTAGCTTTCAAACAGGATTTGCACATTCGAGCTGAACATATTTAAGACCAAAGCAGCGGTGTTTTTGAAACTGTTCTCACCGCTGCTTTGTCCGGCAGAGCTTAAGGCGATGGAAGGTTGACCTGCGTCACCTTAAGGATACGGGATTGGTTTTAAAGAGGAGGAAAGATTTGCTTGGACAAAAACAAACGCGTTGAACTTTGCATGCCGATTGCCTTCATATTGCTTTCGATCTATATTTTTATAGAAGCGGCCATGCTTCCCGGCATCGAGGGCATTTTCCCGGCAATGATCGGAACGGTGATGTTTCTGTCGTCCGTGACGATTTTGATCAAAAACATCAGAACATCGAAAAGCGTGATTGACGTCTCGGGCGTCAATTGGTGGAATATCCTGAAAATAGCGCTTGCCCTGATTGTCTATGTCTTCATTTTCGAGCCCCTGGGCTATTTTATTTCCACCTTCCTGATGGGGGTGTTCGCCATTTATTCTCTTGGGCTTCGGGATATTAAAAAGGCGATATTATATCCGCTGGCAATCGTACTGATTTTGTTTTTTGCCTTTAAGATATTGCTTAATGTTCCGCTGCCGACGCTGTTTCTCGATATTTAAGGGGTGATATTGCTTTGGAAAATTTATTGATGGGCCTCGGTCAGATTTTCGGCAATCCGATGTGCCTCGTCGCAGTCATTGCCGGAACAATGATCGGCCTTGTTGTCGGCGCTCTCCCGGGCCTCAACAGCGCGATTACGATTTCGGTCCTGACCCCGCTTACGTTCGGCATGGACCCGGCGGTGGCGCTTTGCATGTGCGCGGGCATTTATGAGGGGGCGACCGCCGGCGGCTCGGTCGCCGCGATTCTACTGAAGGTACCCGGTACGGGCGCCGCGGTTGTGACCGCCTTCGACGGCTATCCGATGTATAAAAAAGGGCAAGGGGGCCTCGCGCTTGGCATCGCGACGACAAGCTCGATGTTCGGCGGGGTTGTCTCGGCGCTGGTGCTTTGCTTTTGCGCGCCGGCTCTGGCGCAGCAGGCGCTTCGTTTCGGCCCGCCCGAGTACTTTATGCTGGCCGTGATGGGCATGGCCTCGGTTATCGGCATGGATTCAAAGAAAATGGCAAAGAATTTCCTGTCCATGGCGATCGGGCTTTTTATCGGCATCATCGGTATCAGCCCGCAGGGCGGCGTGGCGCGGTATACACTGGGCTCCGTCACTTTACTTGAGGGCGTTTCCTTTGTTCCGATGCTGATCGGTTTATTCGGCATCAGCTCGATATTTGAAATGCTTGAGACCATGGGCGGTGTCTCCGGAATCAAAGAGACTGTCGAAAAAATAAAGCTCCGGCTTCCGGATAAAAAGATGCATAAAAGCTTTCTGCCGATCTGGATGCAAACCTCGATTATCGGAAACATCGTCGGCATTATTCCGGGCGCCGGCATGACCATCGCGATCTTCATGGCGTATGACCAGGCGAAGAGAAGCTATCCGAAGCTGAAGTTTGGAACCGGCGAGCCGATAGGCGTCGCCGCTCCGGAATGCGCGAACAACTCCGTGACGGGCGGCTCGATGGTGCCGCTTCTGGCGCTCGGCATCCCCGGCAATCCCGCCGCCGCGGTTTTTCTGGGTGCCTTGATGATCCACGGCCTGCGCACCGGCCCCGCGCTGTTTCGGGACAATCCCGAGACCGTCAACGCGCTGATTGTCGCGTTCTTGATTGCAAGCATCCTTTTGCTTCCGCTGATGATTATTTTCTGCAACTACATGGCGACCTATGTCCTGCGTCTGAGAAGAGAGGTCTTAAGCGGGCTGATCCTGATCCTCTGCGTCACCGGCGCCTTTGCCAGCGACTACAGCGTCGGCGGCGTCGCGATTGCCGTTGTGTTCGGCATTCTGGGATATTTCTTCATCAAATTCAAGATTCCCATGGCTCCGATGATCCTGGCAAACATCCTGGCCTCGATGATGGAAAGCTATTGGCTGCAAAGCATGGTTCTGGCAAACGGCGACTACTCCTTGTTTGTCACGCGGCCAATAAGCCTCATCCTTCTGATTCTCGCAATTCTGTTTTTGGCCATGCCCCTGTGGAGGAAAGTGAAAGAGGCAAAACAGAATAAGGCGGCGGAAGCCGTCTCCTCATCAAAATAGAGAAAGGAACAGTTCACTTGAAGATCACAAAAATTGATGTTTATATGCTCGACGCGACGGTCCAGAGGGCAAGCCGCCGGCCGATCATCTGCCGAATCCATACCGACGAGGGCATCTACGGCGACGGCGAGGCGGGAATCGCCCTGGGCACGGGCGCGCCCGCCGCGTTCGGCATGGTGCAGGACCTCGCCCGGCTCATCATTGGTCTCGACCCTATGAATACCGAATTCATCTGGCACCGCCTGTTCAAGAGCAGTTTCTGGGGAATGGGAGGCGGCCCGGTGGTTTTCGCCGGCATCAGCGCTTTGGACATCGCCCTTTGGGATATCAAGGGAAAGGCGCTGGGCGTGCCGGTGTATCAGCTTCTCGGCGGCAAATGCCGGGATGACGTGCGCTGCTACGCTTCTCAGCTGCAATTCGGCTGGGTGGATAAAATCGGTCCCTACGGCAAGACCGAGGATTATGTGGCCATTACCGAGTATGCGCTCTCCCAGGGGTATGACTGTGTAAAAATCGATTTTACCCAGTTTGATCGGGAGGGCAACCGCCTGCCTACCACGGCGGCAGAGGGCATTCTGCCCCGTCCCTTTATTGAGATGATTGACGAGCGGATGGGCGCCATTCGCAGTCAGTTGGGTTATGATTTTGACATTATTGTGGAAAACCACTGCCGCACAGACGCGATCAGCGGCGTAATGATCGGTGAGCTTTGCGACAAGTACAAGATTATGGCTTACGAAGAGCCCGCTGTTCCTCTGAATCCGGATATGCACAAGGTGATCCGCGACAAAATTAAGACCCCGATCGCCACCGGCGAGCGGGTATTCGGCACCAGGGGCTTTTACAGCTTCTTTAAGCTGGACGCAGTTCAGCTTATTCAGCCGGATATCTGCAACTGCGGCGGTATCACCGAAGGCAAGAAGATCTGCGATATGGCGGCGGTGTTCGATGCAACCGTTCAGGCGCATTGCGCGGGCTCGCCGATTTCCACCGCGGCGGCGCTCCATCTGGAGGCCGCGATCCCGAATTTCTGCATCCATGAGCATCATTTCAGAAGCACACAGGAAGCGCTGACCGTTTTGTGCAAATATGACTATCAGCCTGCAAACGGAAGATATATCGTGCCGGACCTGCCCGGACTCGGTCAGGAAATGTCGCAGCACGCGATCGACACAGCGCTCATGCACGTCACCGTGGATACTTATTTCAGAGGGCTGTAGCGGAGGCCCGAGCGCTGTTTTGTATCCTGCGGGATGACTGAGCGGATGGGAAAAAGGAGCATATCTGTGCCGGCCCGGTTCAGACGGATTTGTTTGCAGACCGTTTTGGCTTTCACAGGTGTGCTCTCTTTTTTGATATAAGATCCGGTTTTAACGCAGCCATTTGACAAAGGGACCTCCTGCAATTAAGATAGAAACGGGTTCGGAATGATATGACTTTTAAAATCAGGCAAATTTGCGCTTGAGGTAAAGGTGATTTTGCAAATGGATTGGAACTTGAATTTGCGTGAGATCGAATACATTGTGACAATCGCCGCCGAGGGGAATATTACGCGTGCGGCGCAAAAGCTCTTTATCGCACAGCCGTCTTTAAGCCAGGCGGTCAAGAAAATCGAGCAGCAGATCGGCGCCAAGCTTTTTATAAGGGTCAAAAATAAAATCAAGCTTACTTACGAGGGGGAACGGTTTGTGGAGGCGGGCATCAAATGCGCAAAGATCTTTCGCGACCTTGAAAACGAGATCAACGATATCGCCAACCTAAACGGCGGCCGGATCGTGGTTGGAGTGCCGTTTTTGCTCGGCTCCTTTATTTTTCCGCAGCTCGACCTGTGCTATCGCAGCCGGTTTCCCGGCGTAAAAATTCAGCTTTTGGAGGGCACCTCCCGCGAGCTCGAATCGATGATCCTAAACGGCTTGGTCGATCTTGCGATCCTGCCCCTTCCGATCAGGGACCCGAATGTGGAATACCGGACGATTTTTACAAGCCGGATGGTGGTGCAGGTCCCGAACGGCCATCGTCTGAACCAATGCTGTTACGAAAAGCCGGGAAAGACGGAGCGGTTTCGATATATCGACATCCGCATCGCCGACGGGGAGTCGTTTCTGCTGGGTCAGGAGGGTCAGCGCATCCGCCAGGTGAGCGAATTGATTTTTCAGAAGGCGCATATCAAGCCGCAGATCGCGTTCACCTCCAAAAGTATTTCCACAATCCAGCGCATTTCGGCCACCGGCATGGGGCTTGCGATCATGCCGGAGCATTATATCGACCAGTTAACCCCCATTCAAAACGTCAATTATTACTACTTGGAAGAGGAGTACGATTATCAATGGACTATTGTGGTCGCCTATTATAAAGGCGGCTACCTGTCCTCCGCCGTGCAGGAATTTCTGCATGTGCTCGACGAGGTGTTCGGAGAAAACAGGAGCCCGTCGGTATAGCTCCCAGTCTTCTTTAAGCGCATAAAGTCTTTGCGCGCGTGGCGTTTGCCGCCTCTGGCGGCAAACGCCACGCACTTAAATTTGTTTTTTCATAGCAGAATATCATTTTTTCGGACAGTGCTTGCAGCCTTTACGGCGGATATGATAACCGGTTTCCGCCGCAGGGCCGCTGGCCTGTTTTCGTTTTAAAACCCGCGAACACCGATCCCAAGGCCAAGGCTGCTCTTCCGCCATCATGCATTCGAGCTGCCGCACAAGGTCATAGACGTTTTTGATGAAGCTTTTGTCCAGCTTCAGCACCCTCGCATGGGTATAGGGCGTGATCTCCAAAAGCCTCTCGGATTTTAACACCTGGAAGGCGTCCCTCACCGGGGTAAGCCCGGCCCCGTACCGCTGCGCGATTTCCTTGACCGTGATGCGGCTTCCCTCGGGAATCCTTTTTTGAAGGATGTCGCCTCGCAGCCGGTCGGCCACGCGCTCGGCAATCGTTTTGCTGTCTATCGGGTTATATTCCTCGTTAAACTTCACCAGTCAATCTCCTTATATCGGATATAAAAAGGCTTTTCTGCTACATGCCGCTTATACCTGCAAACAGATCTTATAAATTGTATATCATAAAATCTTTCTTCGTCAAGACGGCATAAGAAATAAATTGACATGTCGAAAAGAGAACCGGAATATGATCGGAAGAAAACAAATAGTATAATCTCAGAACAAAATTACAAACCGGCTTAAAACTTTGCGGTTTTAAGCCGGTCTATGCTCTTTTTTATTTCCTGATTCCAATAAACGCACCGGAAAAGGAGCTCCGCACACCGGTCTAAAACCCGGTGCGCGGAGCTAGCAGTCTTCCTCCTTGAAAACAAATTCGTCGATCACCCTGATAATGCTGCTCCCGCCGAAGCCGCCGGCCTTCGTGATTATGCAAAAGCCGTGCGTTCCGGAAATCACCCTTGCCGCGACAATGCCCGGGGAAATTTCGACGACCGGAAGGATGCCGTCGCACCGGAGCTTTTCCATAATGCCGAAGAGGGTGTCTCCGCCGAAAACCGCGAGGTTTCCGACAGAAATGCGCTTAATGATCCGCTTCACGATCTCTCCGATGTTTCGGGTGATCAGAAGATGCAGGTTTTCGAGCGGGATCCCTTTGCTTTTGGCGTATTGCTCCGCAAGAGAAATCTGTTCGCGGGAGCTTACCGATTCCAGGATGACCTTTTTGTGTTTTCGAAGGGCATCGACCACGCCGTCCACAAGTTCGGCGCACGCCGGACTGTCCGGAAAGGCGCTGTCCAGCTTCTGCTCCGGTAAAAGGGTCAGCGCGGTGTACCCATGCTTTTTCGCGTAGAGGATCTGATCGATCGCGATCTGATTTACGCTTCCGGAAACGATCAGAATGTTGTCCCGGTTCGGTTCCCATTTCATTTTGACCGTTTTAAGCTCCAGAAGCTCCGGCAGCATTTCCGCGAAACCCGCGCAGCCCGCGAGAACATTGAGCCGGTTCGACCGCTTGAGCTCGCCGCCCAGCCTCAGCATATCCTCGTCGGTCTGGGCGTCGAAAATGAAGACGGTTTTATCCGTGTAATCCTGCATCGCCTCGGCGTACCTGTCCGACGGGATGCTGATCATGCCGACGTCGGACTGCTGCCGGATAATTTCGGCTACCGAGCTGTGCCGCACAGGCTCGAACGGATCCTTTGAGAACACAGTTTTTGAAAGCTCCACCCCGTCGACATACTGAATGCCGTTTTTGGTGGTCCGGCTGCTTTTCGGGAAGGCGGGGATGAACATAAGCTGATTCGACCCGGATGTCTCAAGCAAGGCGGCAAGCTCGGCGCCGATATTGCCGCGGAGCGTCGAGTCGGTCTTTTTATAAAAATATCTGATTCCGCACCCTGCCGCGGCTTTTATAACCTGCTTTACGCTCTCATACGCTTGCCGGGCCGAGGCATGTCTGCTCTCAATATCTATAACGAGGACTTCCGTTTCACCGCCGATGGTCTGAAAGCATACCCGCCTGTCGGTTGTCACAAGTGTCGGGATGCCCTTCTTGGAAAACTGGACCCCGGTGTCCAGAGCCCCGGTAAAATCGTCCGCGATGATTAAAAGCTTTATCATACGCTGTTCTCTTTCTCTTACTCTTAATATCGGCATCGGCTGTCCCTTGAAGCCGTCGGCGCATGAGTCGTTATAGTATATTAACGTCTCAACCTTTCTATTACAGGCCGAACTTGTTTTTTGCCATGACAAGGCCGATGTTGATCGCGTCGATCAGGCTCTCCTCGTTGGCGCGGCCCTCGCCCGCCTTTCCGAAGGCGGTGCCGTGGTCGACAGAGGAGCGGATGATCGGCAGGCCGATGGTGCAGTTGACTCCGCTTACGGAGGAATACCGGTTTGTTTTCAGATCAAGCTTGAACCCGCTTAACTTGACCGGGATATGGCCCTGGTCGTGATACATGGCCACGACAATGTCGTACTGGCCTGCCTGGCATTTGACGAACACGGTGTCGGGCGGCACGGGGCCGTCCACGTCCATGCCGAGAGCCCGGGCTTCCTCGATTGCCGGAATGATTTCCCTCGCTTCCTCCCAGCCGAACAGGCCGTTTTCCGAGCTGTGCGCGTTTAAGCCCGCGACGCCGATTTTGGGGGCATGGTATCCCATCAGCTTCAGTCCCTCGTCGGCGAGCTTGATCACCGCGAGGACGCGGTCCTTTTTGATCCTGTCGCAGGCGTCGCGCATGGAGCAGTGGGTCGTCACGTGGATCACCTTTAATGTCTGGGTGATCAGCATCATGCCGTAATCCTTGATGTGGGTGTAATCCGCGAAGATCTCCGTATGGCCGCTGTAGTGGTGCCCCGCCAGATTGATGGCCTCCTTGTTGATCGGGCCGGTGATGACCGCGTGTATTTTCCCCTCCATGGCGAGCCTGATGCTGGTGACAACGTACTGGAAGGACGCCTCGCCGCAAAGCTTCTGCACTTTTTTGTACTCCCAGCTTCCGGGCGCGAGATAGCCTAAGCTTATATATTCGACCGTGCCGAATTCGCCGAGCGCCTCGCCCGGTTCCTTAATCTCCCGGAGCGAAAGCTTTGTACCGGAAAACTCGTTGGCGTCCCGGATCGCTTCAAAATCCCCGATGACAATCGGGATGCATTTGTCGTAAATCTCCTTCTTCGCAAGCGCCTTTACGGCGATCTCCCCGCCGATGCCCGCGGGGTCGCCCATCGTAATTCCGATCACTGGCCTCATCGTTGATTCTCCTCCGTTATGAATGAATATGTATGGTTACAGTCTCTTAAGCTCCCCGTTTTCGCTGAAAACCAGGGGGATATTCCGCTCGCAGATCTCCACATCGGCGTTATTGCTGACTTCGTCAAGGAGTGCGTCGGTCGCGTAGATTTCGTCGATGTGCAGCGTATCTCTGATCCGGACGAGCTTTATGGTTTCCTTTGTCTTAAAGCCGCAGGTCCGAAGCCCCGTATTGACGACATCCCGGTCGGTCGGCCGTATGACGGGAGTAAAGCCCCGTTCTACAAATCTGCTGGTAAGCACGTTTTCATATGTGGCCTGCCAGTCGATCTTTTCATAAAGGCTTTTCGGGATGATGTCCGCAAGCCCGATCCCCAGTGCGTTTCCGTGGCCCTGGGGCGTGATGTCGAGGAGGCATATTCTTGTGATGTACGGCGCCTGGTCCGTCTCGCCGCGGATATTGACGCGTCCGATGATATTGGGGTCCATTCCCGTTCCGCTTAAATCCTTGCCCATAAAGTCGACCAGCAGCACGTCAAAACGGTGAAACGGAAGGCTCGGCATCATCGCCTTCGCCTTTATGAGAAGCTCCGCGTCGGCCCTGACGATGTCCCTGCCGGGCACGGCCCGGATGATCGAGGTTTTGTCGTAGCCGTCCTCTACAATGGCGAGCGCGCCTATGATCTTGCCCGTGTCGACGATCGCCTGGGCGACCTTGGGAATAAATTCTCTGAGACCGCCGACCATGTGCTCGTGGACGGACAGCGCCTGGGCGTGCTTGCCAAGGCCGATGACCAGGATTTTCGCGATGCCGCTTTCGTTCGGCCCGTGGAAATCGGTGTGCGCCTTTACCCGGTTGATCACGAACACGCCGTCGGAGTTATACGCGTACTCATCCATATAAAGGGAGACGTTTTTGTTGTCCGGCAGCGTGCCCAGGCTTTTTACCTTCATGGAGGACAAAACCGGAACGCCCATGGCTTCGTCGGTGATGCCGTATTCCTTCAGAAGGCTTTTCTGACCCTCGCCGGTGGCCCCGCCGTGGCTTCCCATCGCGGGCACGATGAACGGCTTTGCGCCGTAGGAAATAAACCTGTCCACGACCTCTTTCACAATCAGGGCATTGTGGTCGATCCCGCGGCTTCCGACGGCGACCGCAATCCGCATATCCCTCCTGATAAAAGGCCGGATATGTTCGAGCTCCTTTGCGATCTCTCCGCGGATATCGCTCAGCGGTGCGCTTTTGAAGGTTAACTTTAATCTGTTTAATTTGATTTCCGAGCTGTCGACCGACATATATGACCATTCCTTTCCGCTGCGCGGGTTTTCAAAAAAGCCCTGGATTTGCCGCAGTATACTTGATACTTTAAATTATATGAAGACTATATTCATTAAGCAACATATGAGGGATATGAATATGATTCAAATTGCTACAAAATTCTGTGGCAAAAAAAATATTGCATATTTTATCCTATTATTGTATTGTATTTTTATAATATTGTTACATAATAGAACGCAGAGAGGTGTTTGCTATGAGGATTCTTAATGTGTTGGCAATTGCCCCGTACGCCGGGCTGAAGGATTTTTTTGTAAATTCCGCCAAAGACTTTCCCGAGATCAGCCTGGATGTATTCACCGGCAACCTCCAGGATGCCCTTCGGAATGTAAAAGCCATCCAGAACAAGGAATTTGACGTTATCATCTCCCGCGGCGGGACGGCGCAAATGCTGAAGGAAGCCCTGGGCATACCCGTCGTTGAGGTCGAGGTGACGGTTTACGACATGCTGCGGGTCATCAAAACCGCGCAGCAGTCGGGAAAAGAATTCGCGATCATGGGCTTTTCCAATGTGACCAAGGCTTCGACGATCATCTGCGATATCCTGAAATACGAAATTCCGATTTTTGAAATCAACAGCGGGGACGATGCCCGCGAGTATTTAAGCCGGCTGTCCCAGAGCAATATCGAGCTCATTATCGGCGACGTCGTCACGACCGAGCTTGCCCGGCAGGCTGGGATGAACAACCTTCTGATCACGTCCGGGCCTGAAAGCGTTGAAAAAGCGTTTCGCGATTCGATTTCGCTGTTTCAGAATATTTTTAAGTTTCAGAACGGTGACCTCCCCTGTAAATCCATTATTGACCGCTCGGTGCAGGGAATTTTGGTTTTTGATGAAAACAGGGAACCGAAATACGAAAATCCCGCCTTCGCGGTAATGGGCAGCCCAAAGCTCAAAAGCTGTCTCCAGGAATACATCGATCGGTTTGGCAGCGAGGATGAGATTCACATCTGGAAGAAATGGGAGAATATGCAGCTCGACATCAGCGGAAGTAAAATTACCCAAGGCGATCAGGGCTATTTTATATTTTATATAAGCAGCTTTGCAAGAAGCGCCTCCTTTGCGCCGTGCGTTCGTGTGGAAAATCCGTCGGACGAAAAGGACACGCCGAACCCGCTGTTTGTGGGCAGCGAATCGGTCCGCGCCATGGTGGACAAGGTAACCCGCCCGGATTCGGGCGCAATACCGGTGCTGATCTACGGCGAAGCCGGCACGGGGATCGAGGCGCTTGCAAGGTATATTCATACGGCCGGCACCTGCAGAACATCGCCGTTTATCACGGTCGATTGCGAGGTGCTGACGGAAAAATGGTGGCAGGATATCGTGGACAATCCGGCGTCTCCCGTAAACGGCAGGGCGTGCACCGTCTTTTTTCAGAATGCCCACTCGCTTTCGCCCGCAATGCAGAGGATATTGAACAGTTATATAGACGATACGTCTCTTTTGAGCCGACACCATGTGATTTCATCCTTTGCCCGCAACGTTCACAGCCTGGTGACGCAGGGAACCTTCCTGCACCCGCTGTACCTGAAGCTTTGCGGCGCTATGATCTATACGCCTTCGCTCAACGAGCGGCAGGACGATATTCCCGCTTTGGCAAGCCTGTATATCAGCCTTTACAATATGGAATTTGCAAAGCAGGTCGTCGGCTTTGACGACGAAGCGCTGGATATTCTGAAAAACTTCAACTGGGAATTAAATCTTGATCAGTTCCAGAGGGCGATGCGCCAGCTTGTCATGATCACCGACAAATCCTATATCTCCGCAAAGGATGTCAAAACAGTGCTTATAAGCTCGGAGATCAGGACGTCGACAAGCTTCCCGCTGGACCTTTCCAAATCGCTCGGCGAAATCGAGCGCGATATCATCAATTATGTAATAAACGATGAAAACATGAACCAGTCCCGCGCCGCAAAGCGGCTGCGTATCAGCCGCAGCACAATGTGGCGCAAAACAAATCCCGCCCAGGCCGGCGGCGCGCAGCGGGGAAAGAGCCGGAAAAAAGGGAAAGCCGGACAGTGACATGATGCATCCTCATGTTCAAAAATAGAGCGGCCGGGCGGCTTGACTCAATCGGGTCAGGCCGCCCGGCCGCTTTATGCTCATCCCGGTGCATGAAGCATGAAGTTTTATACGTAATTGCAGGCGCGCGCGATGGAGGTCTCGACATACCCCAGGGCTTCCGCCTTGGTCGGCTTTCCGTCGGCCGTTTCGCGGACCATATCCAGAAGCTTCTCCGCGAGCGCTTCGATCTTCCCGGTCCCGTAAACGATGCCGCTCGCGTCGAAATCGATATTGTCGCCCATCCTGGCAAAGGTAAGTCTGTTGCCCGTGATTTTTATAACGGGCGCGATCGGGTGGCCGGTGGGCGTGCCCCGGCCGGTGGTAAACACGCAAAGCTGCGCGCCGCCGGCAATCATGCCGGTAAGCGACGACGTGTCCTGCCCCGGGGTATCCATGACGACAAGGCCCTTTTGCCCGACTGTTTCCGCGTAATCGTATACCGCGTTTATTGTGCTGCTGCCGCCCTTGTGGATGCAGCCGAGGGATTTTTCCTCAAGTGTGGTGATCCCGCCCGCCTTATTGCCGGGGGACGGATTCCCGTTTCGGATCTGCTCGCCTATCAGTTCCATCGCTTTTTCATAGCGGTGCACGATTTCATAGATGCGCCTCCCCACCGCCTCGTTCCGGCAGCGGCGGGCAAGGATATGCTCCGCGCCGATAAACTCCGTCGTTTCGGACAGGATCGACGTCGCGCCCAGCTCCACAAGAAGATCGCTCAGCCTGCCGACCAGCGGATTTGCCGCGATACCGCTCGTCGGATCGGACCCGCCGCATTCGGTGCCGACAATAAGCTCCGACATCGAAACCGGCTCCCGTTTCAGCAAAGCGGCCTGCGCGACCATTTCCTCGGCGAGCAAAACGCCCCGCTCGACCGTTTTGAGCGTGCCGCCCGCCTCCTGAATGATCAGGGTCCTGATCGGCTTGTTGGTCCTCTTTTCGATTTCCGAAACGACCAGATCCATCTGGCAGGTCTCGCAGCCCAGCGACACGACGATCGTCCCGTAAACGTTTGGGTTTGCTGCAAAGCCGGAAAGCACGTCCATAGTCATCTTCAGATCGGGGCCGACCTGCGCGCAGCCGTTCTGATTGTTGAAAGACACCGTGCCCAAAACCCTGCCCGCGATCATCCGGGTGGTGTCGCTTGCGCATACGCTCGCCGGCAGGATCAGAACGTGGTTTCTGACGCCGACCTTCCCGTCGGGGCGCCTGTATCCCTGAAACTGCATCTTTTCCACCTTATAACTCCTCCCGCACGCTGATCACATTGTGGACATGCACATGCTCGCCCGGCGAAATATCTCTTCCAGCCTCGCCGATGTGCTCCCCGTATTTGACCACCTTATCGCCGGCGCGGATTTCCCGCACGGCGATCTTGTGATAGATGGTCACGTCCTCCGGCGCGGTCAGGGTTTTGGTTTTGCCCTTTTCCTCCCAGCGGATTTGCGCGCCTTTTTTGATCTCTTCGATTACCACGGCGACATTGTCCTTAACGTCAATCATCAATGCGTTGATCACTTTTCCCGCCCTCCATAAAAAGCAGTGCGTTTCGCCCTCGCTGCGGCCCGTTACTCTATTCGAAGTATTTCTTATCCATGACTTTTAGGTCTCTGTCAACGATGATCTCGAACGGAATATGGCTTAAAATATCCTTTTCCGCGTCGATGCCCGGCGCGATTTCTTTAAGATGGATGCCGTCTTCCTGCAGAAAAAATACTCCTCTTTCGGTGACATAGACCACCCTCTGGCCTTTTTTAAGCGCTTGTTGCCCGTTTAACGTGATCTGCTCCACCCTGGGGACGAATTTCAGATATTTCCCTTCCCGGTAAATCCTTATTTTCCCGTCCTCCACCCGGATGTCGGCGCCGCCCGTGGAAAACGGCCCGCAGAACACGACGTTCTTGGTCTTGTAGGTGATATCGATGAACCCGCCGCAGCCGGGGACGATCCCGTTGAACTTGCTGACGTTTACGTTTCCGTCTAAGTCGATCTGCCCGCAGCCCAAAAAGGTGATGTCGAGCCCGCCGCCCCGGAAGGACTGGAACACCTGGGTGGGGTCGATAATCGCGTCCGGGTTGATATTGGTCCCGAAAATGCTCCTCTCGCCCGGAACGCCCCCCAAAGAACCGTGCTCCGGGAAAAAGGTAATGCCGTCCAGCCTGTCTTCCTCCACAAGGATGACGGGCACGCCGGTCGGGATTCCGACTCCCAGATTGACGGTCTGCGGCGGCGCGGCAATCTCATCCGCCGCCCTTCTGGTTATTACCTTATGAATGTCGAGAGGCAAAAACGGGATCTGCCCCATCGGCATCCTGATCTCCCCGGTGAGCGCCGGGTTTAATTTCGCGCCGCCGGAAAAATACTGCTCCTCATCGACGACTACGGCATCCACCATGATCCCGGGCACAATGACCGACCTCGGGTGGATGGACCCCCGCTTTGCGACCCGCTTTACCTGGGCAATCACCTTCCCCCGGCATGCCTTCGCAGCCATGGCCATGGCTGCGATCCCCAGGTTCAGCGGCTCCTCCTCGAGGCTTAGATTTCCGTCCTCGTCGGCCGTGGTTCCTCTGATGATGGCGATGTCGATTTTGGGATTTTGATAGCAAAGCAGTTCTTTGTCTTTAAAACGAATGACCTCGGCCAAGGTGTTGGGGGTCGCGCCGTTCATGCAGCCGCCCTCGATCCGGGGATCGACAAACGTGTTAAGGCCGACGTCGGTCAGGGTATACGCCTCTCCGGAGGCGACGTTCTGTATGATCCTGTAGACGGTTCCCATCGGCATGACATACGCTTCGATTTTGTTTTCCCTGACCATCCGGGCCATATTGGAGGTTTTCAGATAACTGAAGCCGCTGCCCATCGATCTTTTCAGGAGGCCTTCGTGGGCGAAATGCTCCAGTCCCACTCCGTCGCCCATCCCGTAAGTCACCGGATGCATTTCGGCCAGGTTTTTCGGATGCCCGGTTTTTACGAACCTTTCCTCGATCGCCTTTAATACCTTTTCCGCAAGCAATAAATTTTCGCATCCGCATACGACTATTGTATCATTGTCTTTAATCAAATCAACCGCTTTTTCGACGGGTATTATTTTGGAAGCCCGCATTTTTGGCACCTGCCTTTCCATTATCATGCTTAAGCATAAGAGGCAAATCCGAACCCGCCTCTATGCCCCGCCTTTCGGCGTCTTTTTGCGTTGTTCTCCTCGGCGGGCGCCAGCCCGCCGTCGTCGGCCGCCTTAAAATCCACCAAAAATCGGAGCATAGAGGTCGAAGATTTTTGAGGGAGCGGGATTTTGGTAGTGCAAAGAAAAGCACATTGGCAATACCGACGTATGGCAATGGGGTTTTCTGCGGCAATGGCGGAATCCTGCCCCTCAAAAACGGGTTCGGATATGCCTCTTATGCTTATGCAAGATAACAAGCGGAAAATGAAAACGGGTCCATTCTAATTTCCGCTTGTTATCTTCAAAATTGAATTTCTGAGAAACGCTGAAATGGATCGCGCCTACATGAACACCTTGGTGCCCCACATCGCAAGCGCCGGGAATACGATGCACAAAATCAGACCGATCAGCTGCAGGGCAAGAAACGGCAGCGCC
Organism: Clostridiales bacterium UBA6114; assembly: GCA_002423435.1. Lineage (GTDB taxonomy): Bacteria > Bacillota > Clostridia > Oscillospirales > Butyricicoccaceae > UBA6114. The sequence goes on along the minus strand of DIWE01000018.1, from coordinate 37,673 downwards.
GAGCGGTAAATATCCTTCAGCATAATATCTTTCGGCACAACGCCTTTTAAATAGAAGAGGCTGAAGCCGAAAGGGGGTGTGAGATAAGCGGTCTGGATGTTTACCATAAATACCAGTCCGAACCAGAGAGGGTCGAATCCGGCGGCCGTAATCAGCGGTGTGAAAATCGGGGCACAGATCACCACGATTGCGATCGTATCGATAAAGCAGCCGAGGAAGAAAACAATGCCCATTGTCACAAGCAAAATGCCGAATCTGCCGAAGGGTATGACATCCGCGAGGCCGAGAACGAATTTATTGCCGCCCGTCGCGATAAACACCTGCCCGAAAAAGGAGGCCGAAACCGTAATAAAGCCCACCATTGCGGTCATTTTCAGGGTGTCCAGCGAGGCTTCCTTGATTGCGCGGAAGGTTAATTTTCTCCGAAACGCGGCGATGACAATCGCGCCCGCGGAACCGACCGCCGCCGCCTCCGTCGGGGTTGCGATTCCCCAAAATATTGAGCCGAGGACGCAGATAACCAATAAGATCGGAGAAATGACGCCCTTTAAGTATTTCAGGTTCTCCTTAAACGGTTTTTGCTCCTCCACAGGCATTGCGGGGCAGAGATCCTTGTTCAGATAGGAACGTATCAGGGTATAGGAGCAATAGATGAGGGACAAAAGCAAGCCGCTGCTGATGCCTCCGGCGAAAAGCCCTCCGACCGATACCCCGGTCATGGTCCCGTAAACAACCATTACCGTGCTGGGGGGAATCAGCTGTCCCAGCGTCCCGCCCGAGAGAACCGCGCCCATCGCAATATGTCTGTCGTATTTATATTTCAGCATCTGCGGCAGGGCGATGGTGCCCAGCGCGACAACCGTGCCCGCGACAACGCCCGTCATGGCGCCCATCAGCGTTCCGACGAGGATCGAGCAGACGGCAAGCCCGCCGCGCAGCTTGCCCGTAAAGCGGTAGAAGGTATCGTAGAGCTCTTCGACCACGCCCGTCTGAAAAAGCGTCAGGGACATAAAGGTGAAAAGCGGCACCGCCAGAAGCGTCCAGTTGTTCATCGTCCCGATCGACGCGGTGATAAGGCCGAATATGCTGTTCGGGCCCCAAAGGACAAAGGCGCAGGAAACGGCGACGATGCCTAAAGCGTAGACGATCGGAATGCCTGCCATCAGGCATACAATGAGCGAACCGAACATAACGGCGGGAATCAGTGCAAAGCTCATTTATTTTTGCCCTCCTTTATCCATTGGCAGGATTCTCTGATTTTCTCCACATAGGAGATAAATGACCGCAGAAGAAGGAGGAACGCGCCGATCGGGATCGCCCATCTCGATGGCCAGATATAAGGGGCCCAAAGGGTTTCCGACCGCTCCCCCGTCATCAGGACCTTGATTGCCAGCTGCCCGCCGAAATAAATCAGCAATACACAATAGATGAAACAAAAAATAAAAATAACCGTATCGGCTACGATTTTGACCACGCCTTTATAGTTGCCGTAGAACAGATCCATCGAAACATGAGAGGAGCGGGCCTCGCAGTAGGCCCCGCCGATGAAAAAAAAGATGCCGAAAATGATTGTCGTAAGCTCCGCGGTCCAGATGGAGGGGTTGTTAAATAACGTGCGCAGAAACACGGATTCCAGTGTCGGGAAAAATACAATCGCCAGTATTAAAAAGGACCAGTAATAACCGAATCTATCTATCTTATCCTTTATTGCCTGCAGTATTTTCACTAACTCATCTCCCTTGCATAAGCCTCTTATGCTTAAACCGAAAGTTTACGGCCGCCGTCCCGCGCATAAAACGCGCGGAACGGCGAACCGGCTGCTGGTTTTAACCTACTTTTCGACTGCCTTTGCGACGGTTTCATACCCGTTGTCATTTAAGAATTTGATATAAAGGTCGAGGAACCGGTCGGACAGATCGCTCTTGCCCCAATAGGCCTTGAGCGTTCCCGCCGCAATTTCCTTTGCCTGCGAGATATCCGCGTCGGGGAGGGTGATATTTTCTACGCCGGCGTCCTCAAACTGCTGTTTGCCCTTCTGGTTTTCCTCCGTCAGGAAATCATAGGTATGCTTTCTCGCGTCTTCCGCAACCGCCGGAATCGCCGCCTTGATATCTTCCGGAAGGCTGTCCCACGCGCTTTGATTTACAAGCAGCTGACCGACCATGATTGCCGCCGAGCAATGGAGCGCGGGCTCGATGTTGTAGGAAACGACCTCCTGCAGCGCGCTCTGGAAGTTGTCGATATATCCGCCGGCCTCAAATGCGTCGATCGTGTTTAATTTCATTGCCTGGTAGATGTCGCCCATCGGCATGTTTACAACCGCCGCGCCAAGCGCCTGATAAAGCTCCTGCCCGAGGCCGGAGGATCTGACCTTGAGGCCCTTGTAGTCGGCGAGTGAATTGATCGGCTTGTTGCTGTGGAAGGATTCGTTGGGGAGCGCTAAAACGGTGGCCGCGTAAATAACGCCTAAATTTTTGTAAGCCTCCTCTACGAGCGGCTCGTTTTGCAGAAAGAATTGATTCGCCGTGTCGAAATCATCCCAGGGGTCCGCCGGGCGGTATGCCTGCAGCTTCAGCATGGGCTCTTTTCCCGCCTGATAGTCGCCGGAGGTAAATCCCGCCTCCGTGACGCCCTGGCCGACGGCTTCCATCGTGTTCATGGTCGGGTAAAGGGTATCCGCGGCATACAGCTCGATTTCAAATTTGCCGCCGGTGGCTTCCTTGATCTTGTCGCAGAAATACTGCGTGCATTCATATCTCGCCGTTCCGGCGACTTCGGTGCTTTGCGCACGCCATTTGATTGTCTGGTCCGAGGGGGCGGTGGTGTTTGCGGACGTGCCTGTTTGCGTGCCGCCGCCGGCGCAGCCGGCGAGCGCGGTGACCGTCATTGCGGCGATAACCAGGAGACTAAGAAACGATTTGAACGAATTCTTTTTCATAAACAGCACTCCTATCAGTTTATTTTTTGTAAAAAACGGGTTTCCGCTTCTCGAAAAATGCCTTTACGCCTTCCTCGCACTCGGGCGATGCAAACACCGGATGGCTCATCTCCAAATTCTTATAGAAATTTGCCGAGGTGGTTTCCTCCATCATTTCCCGCGCATACCGCTTGATGGTCTTGACCGCGAGGAGCGATTTCTGGGCGATTTTTTCCGCCATCTCCATCGCGTGCTGGCATGCCGTGCCTTCGGGCACCACCTTGTTTACAAGCCCGATTTCCTTCGCCTCGGCGGCGGAAATTTTTTCGCCGAGATACATGAGCTCATAAGCTCTCCCCAGGCCGATAAGCTTGGGCAGTCGGAACATGGCGCCGCTTCCCGGCACAACGCCGAGATTGATTTCCGGCAGAGCCAGCATGCAGTTTTCGGCGGCGATCCTTAAATCGCATGCCTGGATCATTTCGCAGCCGCCGCCCAGAACAAAGCCCTCCATAGCCGCGATAACCGGCTTCGAAAGAAGCTCCAGCATGTTGAACGCTTCGTTTTCCTTCTTTAATTTGAGCTCGACAACATCGCTCCAGACGCTGGGGAATTCCTTGATATCGGAGCCTACGCAGTATGCCCGGTCGCCCGATCCCGTGATTACGACGACCCTTACGTCGTCGTCCTCGTCGATTTTTTTCAATGTTTCATAAAGCTCCTGGGACATTGTAAGAGTAACCATGTTGAGCGGCGGGTTGTTGATCGTAAGCTTTGCAACGCCGGTGTCGAATTTCTCCACCAATACCTTGTCGTTCTTATACTCCATTTTGATCCTCCCCTTGATTTCGTAAAACGGGCTCAATGATTAAAATATAAAATCGCCCCCTCTCCCATTTGAAAGCGCCTTTCTTTCCTTAAGCCTCCTTTCCTTCAATGCCTATTTGGATTGCGTCAAGATTGTGGATATCTCAAAATTATCTGTTAGTCGCAATAGGTGCCGATTTTGCGGTACATTTCCTCGTAAAGGCTGCAAAGCTCGTCTTCAAGGGCGTCTTTTTCCCTGTCCACCTCTTTCAGTTCCTTTTCGAAATATTCCGCCACTTCCGAAAGCCCTTCATGAATGCCGACCGACGGCTTAAACTCCGGCACATCTCTCTTGATTTTCTCCGTATCGAAAATCCCGTTGTAGGCCTTTTCATAATATAAATGCCCGCAGACAGACGGCGCGGCCTTTTTCAAGAATTCCGCCGGCAGATGATAGATAATGGGTTCCTCGCCCACGATTTTTCCGAACTCCAGATACAGATCGTCCCAGATATGCCTTCCGTCGCCGACGACGTTGTAGGCGTTACAGAGGGTTTTTTGATTTCCCGCGGTGCCGGCAAAGCCCTTGGCGACATCCCTTGCAAAGCTGAAGGTAAACGACTGCGTCCCGTCGCCGAACATGATAAGCGGCTTTCTGCCTTTGATCCTTTCGATAATGCCGTAGTTTTGCCGGAAAACCCCCACGTTTCGGGAACCGTAGCCGAAGGTCAGGGAAGGCCGCAGAATTGTGATCGGGACGCCTTCCTTCATTTCTTTTCTCAAATAACGCTCCGCCCGCGCTTTGTGAAAGCCGTAAGAAAAATCACTCTCGTCCAAAAGCTCCTCCTCGTCCTCACGGACGGGGATACTTTTGTAAGGTCTTTTATACGCCGCGATGGTGGAGCACACGATGATCTGAGAGGCGCGCTCCCGAAAGGTTTCGACGGTGGATCTCGCGTCTTCCTCCGCAAAGGAGAGCATATCGATGACAACATCAAAGCTCTCGTTTTTCAAAAGCTCGTAAAATCCCCTGTAATCCTTCCTGTCGCCGCAGATAACCCGTACGTCCTTTGCAAATTCCGTTTTTTTGCTGCCCCTGTTGAAATGGGCAAGCTCATAGTTTTTCGAAAGCAGGGCTTTTGTAATTTCCGTGCTGATGACTCCGGTGCCCCCAAGGATCAAAGCTTTCAAACCTTTCACCGCCTTATTTATTGAGTTTAGCCGTTATATTGCGTTTACTCCTCCCAATAGAGCAGGCCTCTGTCTTTGCAGGCGCTGATCTGTTCGTCACTGTAGCCGCATTCCCTCAGCACCTCCGCCGTATGCTCCCCAAGCCTCGGAGGGCGCCTGTTAAGCCTCGGCGGTTCTCCGTCATAGCGCAGTGGATGGCAGATCACCCTGACTTTTCCCGCCTTCGGATACTCCATCGTCATAATCGACTCGTTCCATACCACCTGCGGGTCGTTTATCACGTCCTCGTATGTGTTGACCGGCGCGTACCACATCTTGTTTTTTTCAAATATGTCGGTCCATTCCTTCGTCGTCTTCTTTTCCATCTGCTCGGACAGCACCCTGTCAAACTGGGCGCGCCGCTCCACCTGATCCTTCTCGGTAAACCCATCAAGCGCGCCGGGCTCAAATACTTCCGCAAGCTTGTCAAACCCGGTCAGGGACATCGTCAGATACCCGTCCGCCGTTTTGTATACTCCGTAAGGGGAGCCGTGAATCCTTGTTCCAAGCCCCGTTGTGATCCTTTTCTCCGCCACCGTGGGCTTTGCGTTCATGTAGTAGGCGAGCGGCTCGATCTGCAGGTCGAGCGCCGCGTTTAATAAGCTCGCGTCGATCTTATGTCCGTGTCCGGTTTTCTCCCGCTCGTACACCGCGGAAACGATGCCGAGCGCCGCCAGAATCGCGCCGTGCTGGTCGACAATGGAAGACCCCGCGGCGGACGGCTGCTCACGGCCCGTCATATCGACGAGCCCGCCGATGCTCTGGGCGAGCAAGTCCTGGCCCGGCTTATTTACGTACGGCCCCGAGGAGCCATACCCCGAACAGGAACAGTAGATCACCCTGCTGTTTATTTCCTTTAATTTCTCATACGAAAATCCCAGTCTGTCCATCACGCCCGGCCTGAAATTCTCAACGACAACATCATAGGTTTTCACAAGGTCATAGATCATTTTTTTGCCCTCTTCGGACTTAAGATCGATCGCGATCGATCTTAAATTCCGGTTCCCCAGCAGGAAAAACATGCTGACGCCGTTTACAAAGGAACCGGGACCCGCCCAGCCGCGTTCAAACGCGCCGCCGGTCGATTCGATTTTGACCACATCCGCGCCCAAATCCCCCAGTGTCTGGGAACAGGACGGCCCCTGCAAAAAATGGGTGAAGCTTAATACTTTGACTCCTTCCAACATGGTTAGCACCTCATATAACTGATAAATTTTATGAAATAGGATAGTATGAACGTTGTCACCGGTGAAGGGTATTCGCTTTTACAACGAATTGCGCGGCTCTCGCAGACGATATAAAGATTTACAGGTTCAATATGTTAAACTTAGTTTTTAAAGCTGCCCAAAATCCCCCCGTTATTCCATTTTTAGACAAGTTTAGTACGTGTCTGCCGAACAAATCGGCGGACATGGATTTAGAGCTTTACTGTTTCCGGTCGAAACGATTACAGTCGGTGTTCGATGCCCAGCTGCTCGGAGATCTGCCGGCAGGCTTCTTTCACGAGCCCGGCATATAAATTGATGTCCTCATCGGTAAATTCCAGAACAATGGCGCCCAGACTGATGGCGGCCACAACCTTCCCGCTCCGGTCGAATATCGGGGCGCCTACGCTGCAGATGATGTTTTCCCTTTCCCGGTTTTCAATGGAAAACCCTCTTTTTTTTGTCAGGACCAGCTCCTTTTGCAGTGCTTTTTCGTCTGTAATGGTATTGTCCGTAAATTTTACATAATCCAGATTTTTAAGGATCTGATTTTTTACCTCTTCGCTCTGCCAGGCCAAAAGCGCTTTGCCGGTGGCGGAACAGTGCATATAGACCTTCTGCCCGATTGCCGTCATGTTGGTCAGATATTTGGCGCCGTCGATTTTTTCGATATAGATGCCCTGAAGCTCCTCGTTGAGAATGGATAAATGCGCGGTCAAGCCCGTTTTTTCCGTCAGATCCCTCAATATTTTATTGGATATCTTCCGGATATTGAGTTTTGCGGACATTGCAAACCCCAGCTCAAACAGCTTGATTCCCAGATCGAATTTCCCGTCCTCCGACTTCGATACAAAATGATGCTTGTTAAGGGTGCTCAGAATCTGATATGTAGTCGACTTGGGCAGTCCTAAATCCGTATAGATCTGTGTAAAATAGGCGCCGTCCTTCTCTTTGATGTATTCCAGGATTTTTATTACCTTGGAGACGGTCGCCACATCGTACTCTTTACCCGCCATAATTATGACCATTCCTTAATTTATTAATTATTCCAATGCCGTCACTTGGTTTGTATATACGAACCATGTTTGCATTTATAAACTATATGCTTTTAATTTAATACTTATACTATAAAATGTCAACAAAAAAATATATGAATCAAAAAAAAATTAGTAGAACATCGCCAACAAGCCTTCATAATTAAGCCGCCGTATGATCATACGGCGGCCGATGAGAGAAGAAAATGTACATAGTATCAAAGCTTAAAGGGATCTGTAAAAAAATTCCGCCCCCGAAATGGGCGTTTAAGTGGATTTCCTGCCGAAATTTGCCTGAGGTCCGCTCAGCGTAGAAAGCGCCAAGGCTGAAAAAACTATTAAAAATGTTCCGAAATGAAAAGCCGCATCTTAAAACTTTGAGACAAAAAAAGCGTGTCCGGGAACCTTTGCTTTGTTTTTACGTAAAATAGATCGGCGGACATCTGGAATAAGGACGCTTATTCGGTATTTCCGCCCGGATGATTTTTGCTCCGGATGGCGCTGCAATATTTAAAAAAATATGATTGAAAATACGATTTTATTATACTATACTACAAAATTGTGGGCTATAACAGATAAGGTACGAAGAAGGGAAAGTCCTGTGTTGCATTGGATTAAATATCTGAATTTTCTGATAATGATTTTGTTTTTTTGTTGCTACTCCTATCAGCTTGCCTATATCGTTATCCGTTTTATCAAAAAACTTTCGGTGCGTCCGGCGCGAAAGCTGCACAAATACGCCATTTTGATCGCCGCGAGGAATGAGAGCCGGGTGATTGGAGAGCTTTTGGACAGCATATCCGACCAGAATTATCCCGGGGAGCTTATAACCGTCTTTGTCGTCGCAGACAACTGTACGGATGAGACCGCGGAGGTCTCGCGCAGGCGCGGCGCGGTCGTTTTCGAGCGGCACAACATGAAAAAGATCGGAAAGGGCTACGCCTTAAACTATGCCTTCCACGAAATACAAAAGCGCTTCGGTATCGACAGCTACGAGGGCTACCTAGTCCTCGACGCGGATAACGTGCTCGACGAGAACTATATCCGGGAAATCAACAATGTGTTCGACGCGGGCTACCAGATTGTAACGAGCTACAGAAATTCCAAGAACTTCGGATATAATTGGATATCGGCGGGATATGCGCTTTGGTTTCTGCGGGAATCGAAATATTTAAACGGTGCAAGAATGCTTTGCCGGACAAGCTGCGCGATTTCCGGGACCGGCTTTCTGGTGTCGAGCGACGTCATAAAAAAAGACAACGGCTGGAAATACAATCTCCTGACCGAAGACATCGAATTCTCCGTGGACAAGATTATCCATAAATATGTGATCGGGTACTGTGAAACTGCCGTTTTATACGACGAGCAGCCGGTCAGCTTCAAGACGTCCTGGAACCAGAGAATGCGCTGGACAAAAGGATTCTACCAGGTGATACGCCGATACGGGGTCAAGCTGCTGCGCGGATGCTTTAAGGGGAAAAAATTTCAGTGCTTCGACATGCTGATGACGATCGCGCCGGCAACGCTCCTTACCCTCGCTATGTTGTTAGTCAATTTCTGGCTTGTCGGCTATGGCCTTGCGTTTTCGCGCTACAGGATCATAGATACGGCCCTGGCGGCAATCTGGGACGGCATTTGCGGCGTGTACCTCTCGCTGTTTTTCTTCGGGCTGGTCACGACCATCACGGAATGGAAACAGATCTACTGCAGCGCGTTTAAGAAATTCCTGTACCTGTTTACCTTTCCGGTCTTCATGTTTACCTATGTGCCGATTTCGATCGCCGCTTTGTTCAAAAAAGTATCCTGGGAGCCGATCCAGCACACCTTCGCCCAAAAGGTGTTCGAGATCCGCAGATAAGCTTCTTTTGCAGGGCGGCACCCGGCGCGGCATCGGGGACATTGAATCGTCAAGCTTGACTTAAGCTACGCCAGCTCCTATAATATATTTATAAATTTGTATGACGAGTTTATATATTTTGCCTGCCGGACATACAGAGGTTGCGGCTTATTGAAAAGGGGCGAATGTTTAAATGGATGTTGTGGCGCTGGGGGAACTGCTCATTGATTTTACGCCGGCCGGCACCTCAAAGTACGGCAACCCGCTTTTTGAGCGAAACGCGGGCGGGGCTCCGGCAAACGTGCTTGCGGCGCTGTCCAAATTCGGCGCAAGCGCGGGCTTTATAGGGAAGGTGGGCAACGACCGGTTCGGGCTTTTTCTCAAAGACGTTCTGGTTCAAAACAAAATAGACACCTCCGGACTGCTCGTGGATGACGACGTGGCCACGACCCTGGCTTTCGTTCACCTCGATAAAAACGGGGACCGCAGCTTTACCTTCTGCCGCAAGCCGGGCGCCGACGTCATGCTGCGCGCCGACGAGCTTGATTACAGGCTGATAGACGGGGGCAGGGTGTTTCACTTCGGCTCGCTGTCCATGTCGGGCCAGCCGGCCCGCGACGCCACCTTTGCCGCGGTAAAGCACGCGAAGGCTTCGGGGAAGCTCATATCCTACGACCCGAACTTTCGCCCCCCGCTCTGGCCGGACGCCGAAACCGCAAGAAAATGGATGTCGGAGGGGATTCGATATGCCGACGTGCTCAAGCTTTCGGAAACGGAGCTCCTGTTGCTGAGCGGCAGGAGCGATCCCGAGACAGGCACCGGGGTGCTCTCCGATATGGGGATCGGCTTTGTCGCGGTGACACTCGGCCCGAGAGGGTGCTATTATCGCAGGGGCAATCTCGCCGGGTACTTACCGACCTACGACACCCCGGTCACGGACACAACCGGCGCGGGGGACGCGTTCTGGGGCGCGGTCTTATACAGGATAACCAGGGAAGGCTTCCGGCTCGATGCCGCGGGCAGGGATGAGATAGAGGACATCCTTGATTTCGCAAACGCCTCGGGCGCTTTGTGCGCGGCCGGCCGCGGCGCGATTTCGGCCATCCCGACCTTAAAGGCAATCGCGGACTGCCGAAAAAATATTCCCAGACTCGTCTGTACATAATTGATATCAGCAGCCGGCGGGCGGTATCTGAAAAAAGATATCGCCCGTTTAAGCTTGTCCAAAGAATCTTTTAAAGAGATCTCTAATCGTCCGCGTTTATGGTATAATAACCGCAAAGCGGTTATTATACGAGATTTTGTGTCCCTTCGGCTCGCCCTTACGGGCAACCGCCGAAGATGGACAATTATACCATAACCGCAAAGCAGCTACGGTATAAAAACCGCAAAGCGCTTATTATACAAAAATTTTGTTTGGGCGATGTTTATCGTGTAAACAAGCTCTGTAAGGGGTAATCTGAATTTATGGATCGCCAGTATGACTGCCTGGTTGTCGGCTGCGGCTTCGCGGGAGCGGTCGCCGCGAGAGAGCTCGCCGAGAGGGCGGGCAAAAAGGTCCTGGTCATTGAAAAAAGGCCCCATATCGGCGGCGGGGCATATGATTTTGTCAATGACGACACGGTCCTGGTCCACCGATACGGACCGCATATTTTTCACACCGCGAGCGGCCGGGTCTTTGAGTACTTAAAACGCTTTACGCGGTTTCGAGAGTATTCCCATGAGGTGCTGGCCGACGTCCACGGCCGGCTGATCCCTGTCCCGTTCAACTTAAATTCGCTTGAAGCGGCGTTTGGGACGCAAAAGGGGGACAGGCTTAAGGAAAAGCTCGTCGGCGCGTACGGCATGGGCCGGCGCGTCGCAATAAGCGAGCTGCGAGGACAGACGGACGGCGAGCTTCGGGAGCTTTACGAATATGTTTACAACAATATATTCCTGTATTACACTCAAAAGCAATGGGGCCTCTCGCCCGATGAGATCGACCCTTCGGTCACGGCCCGGGTTCCCGTGCTTATCGCCCATGACAACCGTTATTTTCAGGACCCCTATCAGGGGATGCCCTTAGACGGCTACACCCGGCTTTTTGAAAACCTGCTCCGCCACCCCAATATCGATCTCCGGCTCAACACGGATTCCGGCGCGGTGATCAGCCTCTTAGGTACGCAGATCCTTTTTGACGGCGCGCCGTTTTCCGGGATAGTCGTTTATACCGGCGCCGCCGACGAGTTCTTCGGCTATCGGTTCGGCCGGCTTCATTACCGCACCCTCGATTTCGTTTTCGAAACGTACGACAGGACATGGTATCAACAAAAGGGCACCGTCAATTACACGGTCGACAGGGACTATACGCGCATTACCGAATTTAAGCATCTGACGGGCCAGCAGATCGACGGGAAGACAACGATCATGAAGGAATATCCAAGGGAATACACAGGCTCGGCAGACGAGACGCCGTACTATCCGGTCGCCGGCGAGGAGAGCGGCCGGCTTTACGAAAAATACAAAGACCTCGCGGGAAAAATCGATCGCTTTTATTTGCTCGGAAGGCTTGCCGAATATAAATACTACAACATGGATGCGGTCGTCGAACGCGCACTGAGCCTCTGCGACCGGATCCTTGGCTGAAAAGGACGTTTTAAGTATGAAGATGATCACCTTCGCGATCCCCTGCTATAACTCGGAAGCCTACATGGAGCACTGCGTCGAAAGCCTTCTGCCCGGCGGAGAGGATGTGGAAATCATCATCGTCGACGACGGCTCGGCCGACGGCACCGCGAAAATAGCGGACCGGTACGAAGCACAGTACCCCGGTATCGTAAGGGCGGTCCATCAGGAAAACGGCGGCCACGGCGAAGCCGTCAACACGGGGCTTAAAAATGCGACAGGATTTTATTTCAAGGTCGTCGACTCGGACGACTGGCTCGACACGCCCGGCCTTTTGAAGATGCTCGGGACGCTTAAGAGTCTGTATGACAAAAAAACGGCACCTGACCTCATCGTGTGCAATTATGTGTATGAGCATACCGAGGACAATACGCGCCACTATGTGCGCTTTACGAACGTCTTCCCGCAAAACCGCGTGTTTTCCTGGAGCGATATCGGGATTTTCAAGCCCTCGCAGTACCTGATGATGCACTCCATCATATACCGCACGGAGGTTTTGCGTGAAAGCGGTCTTGCACTTCCGAAGCATACCTTTTACGTCGACAACCTGTTTTCCTATCAGCCCCTGCCGTATGTGAAGACGCTCTATTATATGAATATCAACCTTTACAGGTATTTTATCGGAAGAGCGGATCAGTCGGTCAACGAGCAGATCATGATCCGGCGGATCGACCAGCAGCTTCGCGTCAACACTCTCATGATCGATTGCTATCGCCTGCCCCAGGATATCCCGGACAGAAAGCTCGCGCATTATATGATAAGCTACCTGCGCATGATGATGACGATTTCGTCCGTGTTTTTGCAGATCTCGGGGACCGAGGAAAACCTTAAAAAAAAGGAAGAGCTTTGGACCTATCTGAAAAACAGGGACAAAAAGCTTTACTACCAGTTACGGTTCAGCATATTCGGCACGGTCGCGAACCTCCCCGGCAAGGAGGGCCGGAAGATCACGGCGCGCCTCTACCGTTTCGTGAGGAAATTGTATAAATTCAATTGAGTACAGGTATCCGATACCCTTTGATATTCGGTCCGGAATCTTTGATTTCGGACCGTTTTTTTATATATGCACTACCTTAATATTTCTTAATAAATTTCCCCTTACCGCCTAATTTGTTTTATTTATAATAAAGTCGGTTGTAATTTTATTTTCCTCACATATTGATTATCAACGCCGGGCTTTTCACCGGCGGGAATTTGTGTCGCGCAAAAGGGAGTAATTCCATGAGCTTCATCGCATTCGAAAGCGTCGAGAGGGAGTACCACGTCGGCGCAAATACCATTAAAGCGGTCGACGGCGTCAGCTTCGGCGTGGAGAGGGGCAGCTTCAACGTCGTGCTCGGGCAGAGCGGAGCGGGCAAAACGACGATATTGAACCTGCTCGGCGGGATGGACTCGCCGACAAAGGGGCGGATTTATGTCGACGGCCAGGAGATCTCCAGCATGACGGAGCGGGAGCTCACTACATACAGAAGGAATAAAATCGGCTTTGTATTCCAGTTTTACAATCTGGTGCCCAATCTTACGGTGCTGGAAAATGTGCAGCTTGCGGAGGAGATCTGCGCCGACCCGCTCGATGCGAGGGAAGTGCTTAAAAAGGTCGGCCTTCATAACCGGATGGACAATTTTCCGACCCAGATATCGGGCGGGGAGCAGCAAAGGGTCTCGATCGCAAGGGCGCTTTCTAAAAACCCGCAGCTCGTGCTGTGCGACGAGCCGACGGGCGCCCTCGATTCGGGGACGGGCCGGATGGTGCTCAAAACGATCCGCGACGCGGCCAAAGACATGGGCAAAACCGTCGTCATCGTCACTCATAACGTCCTGATCGCGGAAATGGCCCAGACCGTTATCCATATGAGGGACGGGAAAATCAGCGAAATCAAACGCAATCCGCACCCGAAGGACGCGGAGGAAATCGCATGGTAAAAAGGACGCTGATGAGAAAGTCCATTATGGATATGAAAAGGGCAAAGACCCAGTTCATCTCCATCTTCGTCATGGCCACCCTCGCGGTCAGCATCGTCACCGGCCTCGACTGCATCTGGAAAACCATTGAGGAGCACGCGGGGGCGATGTATGAGGCGACGAACCTCTCCGACCTCTGGGTCACCGCCCCGAATCCGACGGAAAAGCAGCTGTGGGGCCTTAAAAGGATAGACGGCGTCGAAACGGCGGAAAAGCGCTTTACAATGAACGTCGAAGCCGATTTAAAAGGCGCGCCGACGCTTTGCATCTACACGGTTTCCGATAGGAGCACGCTCGACCGGCCGAAGCTCATTGAGGGCGGCTTTGAAAGCCGGGGCGGCGCGGTGCTCGATGCCGCCTTCGCCGAAGAGCACGGGCTTAAGGCGGGCGACGAGATTTTCTTAAAGCTGAACGGAAAATGGATTCATTTCCCGATCGAGGGGCTCGCGCTTTCGAGCGAGCAGATCTATGCGGCCAAGGGCACGACGGGCACGCTGCCCAACCATGCGAAATTCGGCTTCATCGTCGTAAACGAAGATATTCTAAAGGGCGCATTCGGGCAAAAGGTCTATAACCAGATAAGCGTCGGGCTGTCAGCGGACGCGGATATGGCGGAGGTCAAAAGACGGATCGACGACGTTTTCGGCGACGACCTAATCGGCATCGTCGAGCGGGACGACAGCCTGAGCGCCAACAGCGTAAGCTCCTATATCCAGCAGTTTCGAACGCTTTCCGCCGTATTCCCGCTGATGTTTTTCCTTGTGACGGCGCTCATTATGCAGAGCACCATGGTAAGGCTGATCGAGAGCCAGCGCGCCGAGATCGGCGTCTTAAAAGCGCTCGGCTACGGCAGGGGGAGCATCCTCTGGCACTACACCTCCTACGGCGTCTATATGGGGCTCGCCGGGGCCGTTACGGGCCTTCTGATCGGCCCGAGGGTTTTCGGCGGGATCCTGATCCCATGGCTTCGGCTGACCCTGGGCGACGACCGGCTTTTGGTCAATTACCGGAATTTTATATTCAGCCTGCTTTTGATCCTTCTGTGCACGGGCGGCGTGTCCCTTTTCGCCTGCCTCAGGCTGCAGGGCGACAAGCCGGCGTCCCTTCTCCGGGAGCGCCCGCCGAAGGGGGGAAGCCATATTTTCCTTGAATTCCTGCCGAAGCTCTGGAACAGGATGAAATTCAGCGCCAAGCTGATCGCGCGCAATACCCTGAAAAACAAGATGCGCCTTATCATGAGCGTGCTCGGCATTACGGGCTGCACAGGGCTCATCATCGGCGCCTTTACCATAAGCGATATGATCAGCGGGATTTCGCAGAAGGTCTACGGTGAAATCTATACCTATGACCAGAAGGTCATCCTGTCCGACAAGGCGGACTCCCGTCTGATCCGAAACAAAAGGCTCGACGCAACCGTGCAGATGGCGCAGGAGGAAGCCCGCGAGGTGATTTGCCCGGACGGCGCGCGGGGGATGAAGGCGCTGACGGTTATCCCGGAGGAAAGCCCGCTTGTGCACTTAAAGGACATAGACGGAAATCCCGTGACGCTTTGCGGCGACGGGATCGCCATGACGAGAAAGCTTGCCGCGGAACTGAACGTCCGGTTGGGTGACAGCATTTTGTTAAAGCGCGCGGACGAGGGCTATGTGTCGGTGCCGGTCAGGCAGATCGTATACATGGCGGCCGGCCAGGGGATGTTCATGACCGATGCGTACTTCGAGTCCCTCGGGGAAACCTTCCGGCCGACGGCGGCCCTTGTCAGATGGAACGGCGCGCCGGACGAGGCTTTCTTAAAAAGCGATTATGTCGACGAAGCTGTAAACCGCGTCGACCAGATGGAGGATATCGCGTCCAATACCAGGGTGGTCTATATCGCGGCGGTCATGCTGATCGTCATGGGCGGAATTCTGGCGTTCGTCGTCCTTTACAACAGCAGCATCCTGAATTTCGCGGAGCGGATCCGCGACCTCGCGACGCTGCGCGTCCTGGGGTTTTATCAGCGGGAGGTCCGCGCGCAGGTGCTGACGGAGAATATCCTTTCCGTATTGTTCGGGCTCGTGCTAGGCATCCCGGTCGGCAAAGCGCTCGCCGTGATCGTCGCGGGAGGACTGGACGACCGGATGGACCTGATCGGGCATGTGACGCTCGGGAACGTGGCGCTCGCGGGTATCATAACGCTGGCCTTCGCGCTTATCATCAACGTCCTGGTCGCGAAAAAAATGAAAAATATCGATATGCTTGAGGCACTAAAGAGCGTCGAATAGAAAAGTCGGAGATACCGACCTTAAGATTTTCAAACCGATATCGATTTGAACGCCCGGTCGCTTTGTGACTTGCGTTATTCGAAAGGAATGGTCATAATAATGAAAGAAACGATCAAAAAAAGGAAAAAATGGCTTGCGACGGGAGTTTTTGTCCTTGCCGCGGTGCTTTTGGTCGTTTTCGCGATAGGCCGCGGCCTTGATAAAAGCAGCCCGTCGGAAATAACGGCCCCGGAGGACACATCACCCGAGCCCGAGCAAGGCATCGAAGCCTGGGGTGAGGTAAGCTACGGCACGGTTTACGACATCAGCATCGATTTTCCCTCCGTTGTCACCGATGTAAACGTCAGGGAAGGGGACCGCGTTACGCTCGGGCAGACGCTTTTGACGCTCGACATGACGGAATACCTCGGGACTTTGGAGAAACTCCGGCTTAAGCTCGAAGCCGACAAGGCGCAGCTCGGGGCGGTTTCGCAGGACACAAGCGCCCTTGAGGCCGATATCGCGCAGACGAAAAAGGATATCCGGACAAAGACCGGGGAACTGGCAACCGGGACCAACGCAAACCTGAAAATGCTTCAGACCGCGCTCGACCTTTCGCAAAAGCAATTCGAGAGCGCGAAGGAGGACGTGTCGAATTACCAGGCGCTGTACGAATCGGGAGCCGTGCCCAAGGAAACGCTAGACCAGTATGCCGATATCCTGGACCAGAGGCAAAAGGCGGTGTCGGACGCGCAGGAAAGTCTCTCAAAGGCCCGAGGCGACCTGCAGACCGCGCTCGACCAGCTAAACCTCTCCTTAAAATCCAAGGAGGTCCAGCTTTCGCAGCTGAAAGACGCAAACAGCGCGAACACCGCGCAGCAAAATACCGGTGTGTCGGCCTCCCGGATCGATCTGGACATCATGAGAAATAAAAGCGTGAAGGACTATATAAGCGGCAACCTGATCGTGTCAAACGTGAAAAACGGGATCGTGCAGGATATCCGCGTGGTAAACGGGACGAGGCTGGGCATGCAGAACGCGCCGACAACGGTGCTTTCGCTGATCGACGCGGATTCGATCGTCGTAAGCGCCGAGGTCGACGAGGAATTCATCAAAAACGTCGTTGCGGGGGAAACCGTAAGGATTGTGCCCGAATCGGACAGGGATCTGACGCTTCCCGGGACCGTCACCCGGATTTCCAATGTCGCCGTGGAAAAGGACGGCAAACGGATCGTAAAGGTGGAGGTAAAGCCGCAGGACCCGGACGGCGTCTTAAAGCCCGGCTACAGCGCGGATGTGTTTTTCCCGGTAAAGAAATAAACCAAAAAAGCCGGACGGGCCCGGAAAATGGGACGAGAGGAGAGGGAGAATGGAGAAAATACTGATTGTCGACGACGACAGGGAAATCGCGATGCTGATATCCGACGCCCTTTCGGACGAGGGTTATGAATGCGTTCTGGCGTTTGACGGGGAAAGCGCGCTTTCGTCGGTCAGGGAACACCCCGGCCTCTCGCTGATCCTTCTGGATATCATGCTGCCGGACATCGACGGGCTCGAGATCCTCAGGGGGATCAGAAACGAGGTGTCCTGCCCGATCCTGTTCGTGACGGCTAAAAACCGGACCTTCGACGCCATGCTCGGCTTTGAAATGGGCGCGGACGATTATATCGCGAAGCCCTTTGTCGTCGAGGAGCTTGTCGCCCGCGTAAAGGCGCATCTTCGCCGTGAAAAGCGGAGCCTTCTGAAAAAGGACAGCGCGATAACGGTCGGAAGCATCAAAATCAATCCGGAAAGCTACGAGGTAACGTTAAACGGGAAGGCCGTCGAGCTGTCCGCGCGGGAATTCCAGCTTCTTTGGTACCTCTGCGAAAACGCGGGGAAGGTCCTGTCCAGGGAACAGATCTTCAACGCGGTCTGGGGGACGGATTTTATGGATATCGGCACGGTCGCCGTAAACATCAAAAACCTAAGGGGCAAGATCGACAGGGAAAACCGCTATATCAAAACGGTGTGGGGCGTCGGATATAAGCTTGTGAGATATTCGGAGAATGAAGATGAGCATTAAGGTAAAGCTTCCGGCCCTGGTTCTGGCCGCGATCTTTGTGAATATCCTGCTCCTTTACGGGTACTATACCTTTTTCCTGTCCGGCGAGATCTCGGAGTATAACAGCAGCATGCGGGCAGAGCTCCAGGACCTGGCCGACCGGACCTCGGAGGCGCTGCGTGACAGGCCGGATTACGCCCGGGAGCTTACAAACCTCTCGAATGCGGAAAGCATCATCATCCGCGTCGAGGACGGGTCCGGCGGCGCCGTTTTTCATATCGGAAACGAGACGGGCGTCAACATCGAATGCACCGCGTCCAGCCTCTTTTACCAGGACGGCCACACTTATCTGTTGAGGCTGATCAAACCGATCCTGCTGACCGATCTGTCCTCCTTTGAAATCGTGTGGAACCTCTTTAAGGCGGAAGTTTTGATCGTCTGCATCATCCTGCTGCTCATTGCCGTCTTGATTTATTTCCGATACGTGAAACCGATCGTCTCCCTCAGAGGCAGCATGGAGTCCTATCAATCCGGGCTGAAACCGCGAAAAACCTGGCGAAGGGATGAGATTGGGCACCTCCAGAACCGGTTCGTGGAGCTGACGGAGGCGATCGAGGAGGAAAAAAGCAAACAAAACCGGATCATCGCATCGATTTCCCACGACATCAAAACGCCGCTCACCTCCGTCATGGGCTACGCCGAACGGCTGAAAAAGAATGCCCTTTCGAAAGAGAAGCATACCTTCTACGTCGACACGATCTATCAAAAATCCGTCTCGATCAAAAACCTGATCGAGGAATTTGACGATTATCTGAGCTACCATAAGCAGAGTGAATTAAAGCTGCAGCGGCTGACGGTTTCAAAGCTCTGCGCCGTCATAAACGCGGATTTCGGGGGGGAGCTCGGGGAGAGAGGGGTCGCCTTTTCGGTAGACGCCGACTGCCCGGACGGCGCGCTTTTGGCGGATATTTCGAAAATGCGCAGGGTTTTCGGAAATATGATCGACAACAGCTTAAAGCATCCCGGCCGGGAGACTCCGGCTGTCGCCGTCCGCTGTAAAAGGGAGTCGGGCACCGCGCTTTTCTCGGTTGAGGACAACGGCGCGGGCGTTCCGGATACGGAGCTTAAAAGGATTTTCGACCCGTTTTACACGTCGGACAAGGGCCGCTCGGTCGCGGGGCTCGGCCTTTCGATCTGCAGGGAGATCGTCGAGGCGCACGGCGGGAAGATATGGTCGGAAAATAAAAAAAACGGAGGGCTCCGCATAAGCTTCCGCCTTCCATTGATCAGAGATAACTGATGTATTAAAAGATTCCCCGGCCGGCCTAAAGACTTTTAGGGCAGCCTTTCGAGGGGGATACCTCCCCGCCAAAGTCCCGTAATTGCAATGGCCAACCTGACATTCTGTGTAGTAACTGCGTCAGGCGGCTATTTTTACGTCTTTTTCGTTAAAAAGCCTCCCTTGTTAAAGGGAGGGGGACCGCCTCGGCGGTGGAGGGATTTCTTCGTCAAGCTCAACAACAAGCTTAGCGCTCGCGCAATAAAAATCGACTATGCATTGCCAATAATTTTTTGACCCAGAAATCTTACAGGATAGTTTTTCAGGAAGTCATACCATAAATGGCGCTCTTCTTTTGTCATGCTTTTTCGAAGGGCTTTTGCTTTATCGGCTAAGGCGGGATTATGCTTGCATTATTTGAATCCCTCCGGCGCTTCGCGCCACCTCCCTTTAACAAGGGAGGCTTTGCCACGGCTATCCGCTAATAGACACTTTATCTATAGTCTGTGCCCGGCCTAAAGACTTTTAGGCCGGTCTTTTTCTTCCTCGCCGCGCAGAGCGACAAGTTTGCCGTCCCGGAATTCGGAAACCGGCCCGTGGCCGCCGCAGACGATGCAGGGCTTTTGGTTTTTCTCCGTTATGCCCTCAATCAGCGCGATCACCTGCCGCCGCATTTCGGAGGCCTTTTTGGAATCGACGTTGACGCTTTTCATAAGGTAGGGCGCGAGAGAGTTGAATTCGGCCGTTTCACGTGAAAATCCGTCGATGTTGACTAGGAGATCCCCGGTAAAAACAATGCCGGCCTCCCGGCATACGTAGACCATTTCGCCGTAGAGATGGCCTCCGCTGCCTTCATATACGCTGAAATCGAGCCCTCCCACAGTAATTTTCCCGATTTCGATCAAACGGTCGTGCTCCTCCGGCGTGCCGCTGTCGAGGATCCTGAAACGGTCGGCGTCCGGCGGCTCGTACCCGGAGATGATCCGGCTGATCCTGCTGTAGCCGAAGCGCAGCTGCGTATTTTCGCGGAAGTCGGGAAGGCCGCCCATCTGCCGCAAAAGGCTCTCGGCGCTTTTTTTGTTCAGGAGGATCTCGGCGTTTTCAAGCTTTGAGAGAAGCCCGCAGTGGTCGACGTCGGCGTGCGTGATGCAGACCCGCCTGATCCGGCGTTCCCAGTCGGGAAAGAGCGACCCGAACGTCCGGAACATCTCCCGTGCGTAAATCGCATATCCGGTGTCGATCAGAAAAAGCTCGTCCGGGGTCTTAAGCACATAGGTGTTGCTCCCGCAGCGCGGTTGGATACTGTATAAAGTGACTCCGTCGAGTATTATTTTTTCGATATTCGCCTTGAAGTTATCGCCGCGGTTTAAGCTGACAAAATAGGCAAAGCGCCGGATGTACCGGAACACTTTTCCGGCGTCCTCGCCCTCGCTCTGCAGCGCCTGAAGGATTCTGTTGGACTCGGAGATAAACTGCATCGTCTGCTCTGGGCCAAGGCTGAGGAGCTTCTGCATTTCGTTTGCAAGCCGGATGTAAAATACGGTGTTGTCGAGATTTTCCTCCGAGCTGTCGCATTCGATGACGTTGATCGGATATATCTCGCTGATTTCATCGAGAAGAGTCTTGATAATCCCCGGATCCTCAATGAGAAGGCCGAGCTTGAAATTCTGATACGGCTCGTCCCCGGCGCTTGAATTCAGGTAGGAAATATTGATTTTATGGCTGTTTAAGATCTCCAGCACCGGCAGGACGGCGCCGGGGTTGTCCGGAATTTTGATTTCGACCTCGATCACCCGGATTTCCGTGATTTTGTCGTTTAAATATCCGATGTCCAACAGGTCTTTCTCGATCTCACCGAGCCTGTCGTCCGGAGCCTCGATGTCGAGGAAAAGGGTGTGGAGGTCGACCGCCTTGTTATAGCTTACGCGCACAATGTTCCCATGGTGCGCGGCTATGATTTTAGACGCGCGGAGAAAAGCGCCGGCCTTGTCCGGCATGCTGGTGACAAAGGATTTCCGCGCCAACTGTGCTCACCTCTGGTTAGCGATAATGATATCGACTGAAATCTAACTTTAATCTACCATAAACGGGCTCCGCGCGCAAGGGCGGCGGTTTCGCGCAAAACAGTTTTCCCATGGAGATAAATGGAAAACTGTTTTTGTCTGTACGGGCTCCCTGTGCCGGAAACATCCGATAAAAAAAGATAAAATAAAAAGCAAAAATTATCCAGAAATTTGTCGAATATGCTATAATGGAAAAGATAATGTAACGTTGCGGAAAAATGCGGCGATTTTGCGAAAAACAACCGCAGGTTTTAAGGGGAGAAGCGCCTGCCGTTGCCGTGTTTTCTAAGCAGCGGTTAAAAGAATACGGAGGTATCAGACATGATCTTCATCCCTACCGAGCATTTACGTGCAGGTATGGTGCTGGCAAATGACATTGATATTGGTGTTGGTACCCTACCACTTCTGAGCAGAGGCCAGATGCTGACCGACGGGTTTATTAAACGGATCCGCGATCTGAACGTTTCGGGTATTTACGTTGAGAGCAAGCTGTTTGACGACATTGTCGTCAGGGATGTCGTCGATAAGGAGCTCAAGAGAAACGTTCTTACAAACGTCAAGAGGATTTTCGAGGACTTTTCCCGCTCAACGCTGATAACGGACAACGCCCTGAAAACGATCGAGGACCTTTCACGGCAATTGGTTGAAAACATTCTGTTTAACGATGAGATATTGATCAACCTATCCGATTTAAAAGGTTATGACGATTACACCTACTGCCATTCCCTAAGCGTCGCCGTTTTAGGCATCACGATCGGGCTCCGGCTCGGATACAGCCAGCAGGTTTTAAGCGAGCTTGCGGCAAGCGCGCTTTTGCACGACATCGGCAAAATGAAAATAGACGTAACCCTCTTAAATAAGCCGGGCCCGCTGTCGGAAGAAGAATTCGCGATTATAAAGGAACATCCGAGAACTGCCTGCGAACAGCTTGAGAAAAGAAAAATTTTCCCTATGTCGGTCTTAAGCGGGGTGGAAAGCCACCATGAGAAATTTGACGGCACCGGGTATCCGAAAAGATTAAAAGGAAGGATTATTCCGCTGTACGGGCGGATACTGGCCGTGGCGGACGTCTACGACGCCCTGACCTCCAACCGCCCCTACCGGAAAGCCTGCTTCCCCGGCGAAGCCGTCGAATACATGATGGCAAACTCGGAAATCCATTTTGACTATGAGATTCTGGATGCGTTCCTCAAAAGCGTGGCGGCCTATCCTGCGGGTACTTTCGTTATCCTGAGCGACGGGCAGACCGCCCTTGTCGTCAAAAGCCTTCCGGAAAACACGCTTCGTCCGGTCGTCCGGATTCTCAGGAAGGACGGGACCTGTTCGGAAGATATCGATTTGCTGCACGACTGCAATTATATGAATATAACGATCGTCGGGCGCGGCTGCGACGACAGTATTTACGACTTGAGCGTCGGTGTGACCTAGGAAACGGGCGCCGCAAAACCGAAACCGGGCTGCCGCCTTCCATGCTCGAAAAGCGGCGGCCCCGTCCTTCGCGCGGGCGTACGCGGAAAAACCATAAAACCGTATTGACTATCTGAAATAAACATGGTATAATATAGAAGATGTAACCGCTTCCATAATCGGGGAAGGTGTTGTTGAGCCTATGCACAAAACAATTTATGACGTTGCCCGGGAAGCCGGCGTATCGATTGCCACTGTTTCAAGGGCCTTGAACAACAACGGCTATGTAAGCGACAAAGCGAGAGTCAAAATCGAGGCGGCCATGGAGGGTTACTATCCCAATGCCGCCGCAAGGCAGATCACTACCAAGCAGTCCAATGCCATCGGGGTGGTATCCGCTCTGTCTCCCAAAAACTTTTTTATGAGGGGGATTCTTTCGGAATCGCTTGCAGGCATTATTGATTATGTCAATGAAAACGGTTATAGCGTATTGCTCGATATCGGGTCGGTGGATTCAAACTGTATAACGCTTTATAAGCAAAAAAGAATCGACGGGATCATCTTTATCAGCCAGACACGCGACACGGAGCTGTGGAAGGAGATCATGGATAACGACACCCCGATCGGATTTTTAGGCGATGCAATCAATGAAAACGACAAATGCCTGAGGGTATATATCGACAATAAAAGGGGCGCGTTCGACGCCATTGACTATCTGATAAAGCTGGGCCACAGGAAAATCGCGATGCTCAACGGCCCCAGAAACTTCCCGCCCAGTACAAACCGGCTTGCCGGCTATAAGCTCGCGCTTAAAAGCGCCGGGGTCGCCTTCGACGACGCACTTGTTAAACCCTGCGAGGGGACGTTTGAAGAGGACGGGTATAAGGCGGCGCTTGAGCTTCTTGAAATGCGGCCTCGTCCGACGGCCGTTTTCACCTATAACGACGATATGGCGGCCGGCGTTTACAAGGCGGCCGGGGAAAAGGGAGTTTCGATCCCGGAGGATTTGTCCGTCGTCGGCTTTGACGACGGGAAAATCGCGAGCCTGCTCTCTCCGCCGCTTACGACCATCAGGCAGTCGAGCTTCTATAAGGGGCGTCTGATCGCGGAAAAGGTGCTCGACCTGATCAAACCGAAAAAGGGTGGCGCCAATAATCCGCCAAAATCCGAAATGCTCGACTGCAAGCTGATCGTGCGGCGGTCGTGCTGTCCTCCCAGATAATTTTTATGGCCATTATGTAAGCGCTTACATAATGGGATGCGGTAATTATAAAACAGGTGGGAATACCCTACAATTTTTTGATCGATATGGAAGCGCTTTCGCAAATAAGCATGGCCTGCAGCCCGACATGCGGGACAGGACATTTTTAACGGGTTAAATGGCTAAATGAATACCTGAAAAATGAAACAGAGCGGATAAAAGGGATTTATCAAACGGGAAGGAGGGAAAGATATGCACGTTTTGTCCAATTTCAAAGGGCGATTTACAGTCTGCCGCAATAGCATTCTTAAAACCCCCTATTTTGATTCCGCATAGATCACTTTAATAACATTCCCAAGCTGTGCGCGGCCAAAGCCGCGCGAACAGACCGATTGATCGGCTTGTTCGGCAGACATCATTATGCTAAATGTGAGGTTCAAAAATGAAAATAACCGATATTAAAACCGTCTTTGTGGACTATTTCATGTATGTCCAGGTGTATACGGATGAAGGCTTGGTTGGGTTAGGCGAAAGCGGCGCCTGGGGGCTTATCGAGGCGTCCGGGAAGGTGGTGGACGCCTTCCGCAGCCAGCTGATCGGCATGGATCCTCTGGATATCGAGCATATCTGGCAGTATATGTACAGGTGTTACCATTTCAGGGGTGCCGCCATGATGGGCGCGATCAGCGCCATCGACATCGCCCTCTGGGATATCGCCGGAAAATACTATAATGTCCCCGTACATAAGCTGCTCGGCGGACAGACGAGAAACAAGGCCAGATGTTATATCCATGTGAAGGGGGACAGTCTCGAAAAGCTGGTGCAGGGCTGCCGGGAGGCGAAAGCGGCCGGATATTCCGCCGTCGGGCATTTAAGCCCGTTCATGGATGTCGTGAGGGAAGAGGCGTATTTTGAAACATATGCCCAAAAGCTTGAAAGAGCGGTCGAGAGGATCGGAAGCTTCCGCGAGGCGGTCGGCAGCGGGGTCGACCTTTGCCTGGAGCTGCACAGGCGCATGAAGCCCGCCGAGGCGATCGATCTTGCATGGGAAATCGAGCAGTTTCATCCGATGTATATTGAGGACCCGACCATTCCTGACAACTTTGATTCGATGGCGCATATCACGTCGCAGATCAATATACCGCTCGCGACCGGTGAAAGACTGCATACCGTACAGGAATTCCAGATGCTCTTAAGGAGGGACGCAGTGGATTATGCGCGCCCGAGCCTCGGAATATGCGGCGGTATCTCCGGCGCTAAAAAGATCGCGGCGCTTGCCGAGGCAAACGGCGTTGGAATCATTCCGCACAGCCCGCAGGGAACGAGCAACGTCATAACGGCGGCGAGCCTCCAGCTCGATGCCTGCATATCAAACTTCACGATCCAGGAACTGCCGAGAGACCCGGGATTCCCGATGTATCAGGACTTAACCAGTACCCAGATCAAAAGGGAGGGGCCCTTCCTGATCATCCCGGACGGCCCGGGGCTTGGTATCGAGCTTTTGCCCGACGCATCCGAACGCCTGCCGTATAGGCCCCGCCCGATGATAACTCGTCTGCATATTGACGGATCGGTTTACGACGATTGATGACAAAAAATTTTTAGATCGGTTTGAGAAAGGGGAAAAAAATGAAGAAGATCGCTTTATTCTGCGCAGTTTTGTTGATCGCCGCCCTGCTTTTCGGATGCGGCACAACCAGCTTAAAAACCCCCGGGGCTGGTGGATCTACTCAGGAGGCTCCCATAACGCCTTCCGCTTCGGCCCCGGTATCCGGGACTCAGGACAACCCCTGCAGCGAGATTCAGTTCAAGGTTGTTTACACGAACTCAACCGAGCCGGTTTTGACCTGGAACAAATTTTTCTGCGACGAGCTCGAAAAACGCTCCGGCGGCAGGTATAAAATCGACCGTTATCTGGAAGGCCAGCTCGGCCTGGGCGATGAGGACGCCTCGACCGCGATTTCCGAAAACAGCATCCAGATCCTCCTGGGCGGCGAGGCCGTCATATCCTCCGTCGCCGATGATATCGTCGGAGTCTCGGGCATCCCGTTCGCGTTCAAGAGTAAAGAGCACTGCCGGGATTTCTGGCTCTATTACCGGGACGAGATTGCCAAAAGGGCACGCGATAAATACAATATCGTCATGGTAAACCATGATACGATGGAGCTTGAGGGGGCGCGCTGCCTGACAGCCAACAAGCCTGTTTACAGCCTTGCAGACATGAACGGAATCAAGCTCCGCACATCCTCCAACATCGTTATTGTAAACGCGTGGAAAGCAATTCTTCCGGATGTCACCAACATCGCGCTCGCCGAGCTGTATGGGGCGTTGCAGACCGGCGTTGTAAACGCTCAGGAAAATCCGATTGAGTTTATCAGCTCCTACAGCTTCAACGAGGTCCAGAAATACTTAATGCTCACAAGGCATTACTATCCTGTGCGCCACTACATCACCAACGGTACCTTCTGGGATTCCTTAAACGATGCCGACAGGGAGCTGTTCACACAGGTCGCCGACGAGGCCTGCGACGGCTACAATCGGGATACCGAGGATATCGAAGAGAAGTTGATCGAGGATTTAAAGAGCAAGGGCATGAATGTGATCCCGGCCTCCGAGATGAAGCTCGACGAGTTCAGGGAAAAGGCGATCGAGGGCCTGCAGAAAACGGATATTTGGAATCAGGCGGTCTGGGATAAGATCACCGAACTCGGAGAAAAGTACTAAACGGCAGATCCATGCAGGTCCAATTTAAAAAAGAGTCGATGTCCGTCCGTTTCATCAAGGCAGACGGAATCAGTCGGGTTTAATTGAAAACGGGAGAAAGCAATGAAAAAGTTGAATATATTCCTGGAAAGGCTTACTAAATATGCCTCCAGCTTCGGGTTTGTCATTATTTTTATCCTGACACTGATCCAAATCATCTACAGAAACCTTTTCGGCGGCGGTTTTTCATGGATTGAAGAGGTCTCTACCCTGTTGCTGTCGGTTTTTGCTTTTTTTGCAATATCTTATTCGATTCGGAAATACAATTATACATTTCTGGATTACTTTTACAATAAGCTGAGCGGCAGAATCCAATTCTATCTCAGTACATTAACGTATCTTGCCATGACCTCATTTCTGCTGTATGTCTTTTACACATCAGTCGGATTCGCGCAGCGGCAATGGCATACGGTATCCTCCATTTTGTCCTGGCCTCGATCATTTTGGTATGTTTCCTTCCCGTTAAACTGTATCATAATGGCAAGTTTTTTTACGGAAGACCTTATGAAGCTGATGAGAAAACGGACGGGGGTGAAAAAAGGTGATTAATCCTACATATGGAATTCTGCTGCTGATTGTTTTCATCGGGCTGATTTGCGTTAAGATGCCCATCGGTTTTTCCATGGCAGTCACCTCCCTCGCATATATCCTTTTTACGGGAAGGCTGGCGCCGTCGTTGGTCGCGCAGAACATGGCGATTTCGATGACATCGTATACAGTGCTCGCCGTCCCGTTTTTTATTGTCTGCGGCCAGATCATGAACGGAGTCGGGATAACGGATAAAATATTTGAGTTCGCCGAGAAATGCGTCGGCCATATCAGAGGCGGGCTCGGGCACGTCAATGTATTTGCCAGCCTGATATTTTCCGGCATGTCCGGCTCGGCAAACGCCGATGTGGCGGGGCTCGGGCAGATCGAGATCAAAGCAATGAAGGATAGAGGCTACGACGCCGATTTCGCGGTGGGCGTCACCGCGGCGTCGTCGGTAATCGGACCTGTTTTCCCTCCAAGCAACCCGATGGTTCTCGTCGGGGTCGCGACCGGCACCTCCATCGGAGCGCTGTTTCTGGGTGGAATGGTCGTCGGGATATTGATGGCGCTTTTTATGTTTGCGACCGTCTATTTTCTGGCGAAGAGGAAGAATTACTATGTCGCGCCCAGGGCGTCGCTGTCGGAGGTTTTAAAGTCCTTTGCCGATTCCTTTCTGGCGCTTTTAACGCCGGTCATTTTGATCATAGGGCTTACCTGCGGCTTTTTAACGCCGGTGGAGACGGGCTGTATCGCCTGCGCCTACTCGTTGTTTCTAAACCAGGTTGTCTATAAGAAGATCAGCCTCAAGGAGCTGTTCGAATCGATTGCGGAAGGCATGAGTGCCTGCGGGCTGGTTTTCCTTATGATGTCCGCCGCTAAGATTTATTCAACCGTTCTGGCTGACCAGAAGATTGCTGAGGGGGTCGCAAACGCGATGTTCGCGTTTTCATCCAGCCCATGGGTGATTTTGCTTCTGATCAACCTTTTTCTTCTGGCGATGGGGACATTCTTAAACCCGACCTCCGGCATTATGATCGCGACCCCTATCCTTTTCCCCATAGCAAAGGCGCTGGGCATGAACATGGTACAGTTTGGCGTCATATTTGTGCTCGATCTGATGATCGGCATGCTGACGCCGCCGACGGCATCGGTGCTCTTTGTCGCTTCAAAGATCGGAGGGATCAGCTTCGAGCGGGGCGTAAAGGCGGTCACGCCGTATCTGATCGCGCTGATTGCAGTTGTCGTGTTGATAAACGTTTTCCCCGCTTTGACGCTCGGTGTGCCGAACCTTTTGCTCGGCGGGTACGCATGGTAACCCGCGTGCCCTGCGCCCGGTGACGCGTGCAAAAAAGCTTTCAAGGAGTTTCTGCAGAAGAGTGCATAAAAAAGCCGGGACAGTCACACCAAAAGGTGTTGGCTGCCCCGGCTTTTTGTTTTAGACTTTAGTTTTTTCCTTAGCCTCCTCTTTTTTGCTGCCTTTGTATTTTCGCACCAGCGGCATGCCGAAACAGAGGGCGGATGCGATTAAAAGCACGAAGCTTATTGGTCTGGTCACGAAAATCAGCAGTGATCCGTCTCCAAATACCATGGACTGAATCCAATTGCTCTCCATCATGCCTCCCAGTATGGAGGCGAGAATCAAGGGCGACTGGGGGATCTTGAATTTATAGAAGAAGTAGCCTATGATCCCGAATACCACCGCCGTTGCCACATGGAACAGATTGTTGCTTATGGCAAAGGCGCCCGTGAGGCATAAAACGAGAATAACCGCGCTTAATATCTCCTGTCTTAGCTGCAGCACCGGCTTTGCAAGTATATTGCAGTAGTAAAGGCTCATCGGAAGCATGATTAGGTTTGCGCCGATAAATGCGAGAATAATCATATATGCCATATCCGGCCTGTCTCGGAAAAGAGTGGGGCCGGCCTGTATACCCTGGATCATCAGGGCTCCCAGAAAGAGGGCGGAGGTATTGTTCCCGGGAATGCCCAGTGAAAGCAGAGGCACCATGGAGCTTGCGACCACGGCGTTGTTGGCGGATTCCGGAGCGGCGACGCCTTCGGGGATGCCGGTTCCAAAAGCGAATTTCTTATAAATCCTTACCGCTTCATTATAGGCGATAAACACTGCCATGCTCATGCCGGCGCCGGGAATAATGCCGATTATATTGCCGATCACGCTGGATCTTATCCAGGTTGGAATCAGTCGCTTTACCATGGGCCTGTCAAGCAGCCTTACCTTTTCTATCTCCGGGGCTTTCGTGATGGTTTCGGAAATTTTCAGGCTTTCCGCCAGTTTTAAAACGGATGTAATGCCGAACAGGCCGATCATCCTCGGAATAAGCGGGATGCCTTCCATCAGTGAAAAGGTGCCGAAGGTAAAACGCGCAAGCCCGGCCTGAGGACTCATTCCGATGGTGGAAAGCCACAGGCCGAAGGCCATGGAAATCAGGTTTTTACTGATATTATTGCTGGCCAGGCCGATGACGGTGCTGAGCCCGAGCACGGCCAGCATGAAATATTCGGGAGGCCCGAATTTCAAAGCCTGGCGCGCTAACGCCGGGGCGAACAATAAAAGCACCACCGAGCTGGAGATCCCGCCGATAAAGGAGCTTTCCACCGCCAGACTCAAGGCGAGGCCGCCCTTGCCCTTTTTGGTCATCGGGTAGCCGTCGCTCGAGGTCATCATCGCGGAAACGGTCCCCGGGATTTCCACCAAAATTGCAGGGATGGAGCCGCCGCAGGCGGATGCGGCGTAAATTCCTACGAGCAGCGCAAGGGCAACATACGGGTTCATGCCGAAAGTAACGGGAATGATGACGGCCATGGCGATGGAGTCATTGATCCCCGGTATGGCGCCGACCGTCAGCCCTAAGAGCGTGCCAAAAAAAAGAGCGGCAAGCACAAAGGGATCGAACAGGGATTGCGCGCCCATCATAATTCCTTCCAAATGCAAACACCCCCATTAAAAATCCAGGAACAGAAGAGGCAACGGAACATGAAGCAGTACCTTGAAGATTACAAATACAATGGTGGTCGTGACTGCCGAATAAAGCGCAACCCGTTTATATTTCTTAAAGCCCAGGGTAACCATCGCATATCCGCAAAACAGAAAAGTGTCGACTGCATAACCGATATGCTTCATCAGTGCGATATACAAAGCCAGCACGGCGACAAGCTCGGCGACTTTTCCGATATTCACTTTTTTAAAGCTGACCTTTGATTCATTCTGTTTCAGCGTCGTGAAAAAAATAAATATGGACACGATAAGCATAAAAATGCCGATCAATCGGGGGAAAACCCCTTCCTGACCAGAAAAATTACCGGATTCTATTAAAATGTATACGGATAAAATAAGGAAAAAAAACGGCATCGAAAGATCTGTAATGAGCTTCCTTATTCGCAAGGTGATACCTCCTGTCTAAAATATCTTTCAGAGGACGCCGACGGTTCAAAACCAAATAACCGGGCCGGAGGGAGGGCGCGCCGAGCCCCCCATTCCGGTGCCGGGCCGCAAATCAGCTCTTATTCAACAGTACATCTTTGAGATTTGTAATCGCATCCGCCGTGAAATCGATATATTCCTGGAAGCTTTCGGGATTCCCCGCCGCGGGGATCATGCCGGCAGCCTCCATTTTGCTGATAAATTTTTCCGACTGGGCAACTTTTGTAAATTCTTCCACGAGATAGTTGTAAATTTCATCCGGAGTATCTTTGCGAATTGCGAAGCCACGTGACGCGCCGTCCACCCAGCCGTCGTAGCCGAGCTCCTTAAAGGTGGGGACATCCGGAACATTGTCGACCCGTTCCTCGCTCATTACCCCCAGCCCGATAACGCTTCCGTCAGAAATCGCGCCGTCCGCCTCCGTCACCGTCATGAAGGATACGTCGCAGTGGCCGCCCATCAGCTGCTGCAGCTGGATGGCGCCGCTGTCGTTATGCAGATACTTGAATTTCAGGTTCATCAGCCTCGCCAGGTTAAGGGCCCTTATATGATGACCGGAGGAATGGCCGGGCGTGGAAACCAGGACCTCATTTTCCTTTGCGTAGGCAAAGAATTCATCCAGCGTCTTATAGGGCGCGGATTTGGGGGCGCACACAATTTCCGCGTCGGGGTTAATCATCACGATGGGTTTAAAATCCTCGTAAGAATATGTAATTTCCTTTAATATGGTGTTGTTGATTGCCGAACTGGTGAAAAGCATAACGGTATAGCCGTCGGCGGGCGCTGTTTTTGCAACATAGGTCTGTCCGATAACCGCGCCGCCGCCCTCCATATTTTCAACAACCAGAGAATGACCGTTAAAGTAATCCTTTCCGGCCGCGTCCGCAAAAATGCGGGAAGCGACATCGGTTCCTCCGCCGGGAGCGAACGGAACGATAATTTTTATATCCTTCGTGGGAAAATCCAGCTTTGGCTTTTCGGCTTCGGTTGTACCTGACGGAGCGGACGAGCCGGCATTGGCCGGCGCGGCGGACGAATCCGGCGTCGCGGGGGTACCACTGCAGCTGGTGACTGCCAACAGTAAACTGACGGCGCATAGAAATGAAATAAGCTTTTTCACAGAAATTCCCTCCATTTTTATTTATTGTTTTTTTCGTATTGCCGAAGAATTTGATCCAGGCCTTTTTTCAAAGTCGCTCTCGGGCAGCCGACATTCAGCCTGACGAAGCTTGCCCCTTCCGGGCCGAACCCGTCGCCGCGGCTCACCCCGACCAGGCTTTGATTAATAAAAAAGTCCGCCAGCGTATCACCGCTGAACCCCAGGTCTGCACAGTCAAGCCACATCAGATATGTCGCCTCCGGTTTTACGAGCCTGATTTTCGGCATGTTCTTTTTTAAATAGTCGTCCAAAAACCGGACGTTCCCCTCGAGGTATGAAAGCAGCTGACTAAGATAATCCTCGCACTCGCTGTAAGCCGTTATATATGCCGGTACGGCAAAAATGTTTTGTTGAATGCCCCGGTTCCTTTTGAATTGGGCCTCTAAACCCTTGCGGATTTCCGGATTCGGGATTACAATGCCGGAAGCGCGCAGGCCCGCGATATTAAAGGTCTTGGAAGGAGCGTAGCAGGTGACGGTATTCATCGCATATTTTTCGTCCAGCCCCGCTATGGGGATATGTTTGCTGCCGAACAGCATCAGGTCGGAATGGATTTCATCGCTGACCACGATGACATTATGCTTAAGGCATATATCCGCCATCGTTCTGAGCTCGTCTTCCGCCCATACCCGGCCCACCGGGTTGTGAGGGCTGCATAAAAACATCAGCTTGGCTTTTGGGCTTGAGGCGCGCCGCTGGAGGTCTTCAAAATCAATGGTATATCTTCCGTTTTGATAGATAAGGCTGTTGTTGCTGACAACGCGGCCGTTGTCCTCGATCGCGTAACCAAACGGGTGATAGCAGGGCCGTTGGATGATGATCTCGTCGCCCGGTTCGGTAAATGCCTGGGCCATTGTGTTAAATACCGGAACGACGCCGGTTGTAAACACAATCCATTCGGGCAAAATTGCCCAGCCGTGGCGCTTTTTAATCCAACCCATCGTTGCCTGCTTAAATTCCGGAACAACGTAGGGGTACCCATAAATCACATGCTCGGCGCGTTTTTTTACCGCGTCGACCACCGGCTGCGGACAGCAAAAATCGGTATCCGCCACCCACATGGGCAGCGCGTCGGGGTTTCCCACACGGACTCCCACGTTGTCCCATTTGGAACTCTGGGTATTTTTTCTGTCGATCACTTCGTCAAAATCGTATTTCAAACCCTCTTGCTCCTTTACAAATGATTAAAAAACAGCTTATCGCCGTTATGTGGCGCAGGGCAGAAGCTGATATTGTCCGCATATTTGATCCAGTGCTGTGGACACCAACGAACGCGGGAACCCGATGTTAAACCGGAAAAAACCCTTTCCCGCCTCGCCGAAACTGCTGCCCGGGCTTGTCGCCACAAGGCATCTGTTCAGCATAAAATCCTCCAAATCGATAAAATCCATATGAAGCTCCCGGCAGTCCAGCCAGGTTATAAAAGTGGCGTCCGGATAAATGAGCTTGATTCGGGGCATTTTCGCCCTCAGATACCGGTCCAGATAATCGATATTTCCTTTGAGATAGAGCTTCATCTGTCTTAAATACTCTTCACCGCCGGTATAAGCCGCTATATAGGCGGCGTTTCCGTAAGGATTCGGGATATCGGCGCCGTTGCATTTAAGCTGCGCTTTGAGCCTCCGGTACAGAATGGGGTTTGCCGCGGTCGTTACGGCGGCTCTTAATCCGGCAATGTTGAACACCTTGCTGGGAGAGGTAAAGGTAACCGTTCTTAAAGCGGCCTCCGGCGAAAGGGATGCGACGGGAATATGCCCCGCGCCCTCGTAAACCAAATCGGCATGGATTTCGTCGCTTAAGATCGTGATGTTGCATTTGGCGCAGATTTCAACGATCCGGACAAGCTCTTCATGGGTAAAGGAGCGGCCGGTCGGATTATGCGGGTTGCAAAAAATCAGGAGCTTTGTGTCTTTTTTTGACGACAGGCGCTCCAGCTCTTCAAAATCAGGCATATAGCGGCCGTTTATCAGGTTCATGTTATTCGCGCATACTTTTCTGCCGTTACCTAGCACGGATCTGGTGAAGGTACCGTAAGCCGGCTGCTGGATAATGACTCCGTCTCCCGGGGCCGAAAGGGCCTGAATGGCGGCGTTCAGCGCGGGGATCACGCCCGGCGCGAAAAGCATCTGCCGCTCTTCTGCGGCCCAGCGATAGTGCCGATACATCCATTTGGCTGTAACCCTGAACAGTTCGGGGTCGACGGCGGCCTTGTCGTACCGCGGGCTTAAGCTTTCTTCCCGTACCGCCCGCAAAACGGCCTCGCAGCACGGAAAATCCGTGTCCGCAATCCACATGGGCAGGGCGTTCGGATTTCCAATGCGCTTAAAATTTTCCCATTTGGTGCAAAAAGTATTTCTGCGGTCGATCCGCTCGTCAAAGTTGTAAATCATTTTAATTCTCGTCGTCTTCCCGGTTTTTCGGGCTCAATATCTTTACATATCGGTCGAGATCGGCGGCAAGCTTTTCGGAAGGGCGGGCCAGGTCTACGGGAAAAAGGCCTTTAAGGTCCGGATATTCTTCCCGCGGCGGATCTCCCTTCATAAAATACCGCCCGGCGCGGCGAATACTGCCGCACCCGTTGCAGTCAAGCCATAAAAGGCCGCCGGCTTGGGGAACAATCGGCGCGCATCGGAAACCCTCAAGCTTTTTAAGCGCCAGATCCAGGTTCCGGAGTAAGGCACCGCGCAGCCGTTCCACATGCTCCGCGCCCTTTTGCCAGGCCGCAAGATAAGCCGTAAGGCCGAAAATGTTGTGCATCGCGGTGCGGTCCTTGTCGGCCTGCGCCTGGATTTTATTTTTCAGCGCCGGATTTGGCACGATGGCGGCCGCGGTATGGAGACCTTCAATATAAAAGGCCGCACCCGGACTGACCATTGTCGCCGTGATTTCGGCCAGGTCTTCGGAAACCGAGGCGGCGGGGAACATGGTATTGACCGGAAGCACCAGGTCGCTTCCGCTCTCTATGCTTAGGATGCCGGTTTCGCTTTGCCGGCAGAGGGCGCCGATTTCTCCGAGCTCCCTTTTTGTGAATACCTTTCCGGTGGGCGTATGGGGATTTACCAGGATCAGCAGCCCGGAACCGGCAATACATTGTTTCAGGCGGTTAAAATCGATCCTCCAGCCGCCGCGGTCTGAAAAAAGATTGCAGAAATGTACTTTTCTTCCGGTGTCGGTTGCGGCTTGAATCACCTTACGGGAAGCCGGGCCCAGGATGACAATGTTTCCGGACGGTTCTGTCAGCGCGCGGAGTATCGTATGTATTCCGGAGGCAATCCCGGGCAAAAACAGCACCCAATCCGGGCAAACCGTCCAGCCGTGGCGCTTTTCCTGCCAGCGGGCCGTCACCTGATAGAAGCTTTCGTCAATAAAGGTGCATCCGTAAATCGGATGCTCCGCCCGCCGCCTCAACGCGTCCCGGAGAAATGCCGGCACGGCGAAGGGGCTTTCCCCGGTTTCGGCTGTTTCGCTACAGACAAGCTCACTGGTGCCAAAAGGTACTATTTTTAAAACCCCTTCCTGTTTGTAAAAAAAATACTCCCAGATTTGACTTTTGGTCTAATTTGTGAGCAAAATTATAATATAAAGCATAGTACAATTGGGGTAATCTGTAAAATAGAATAATTTTGCAGAGGTTAATCAATATTTTTAATGACAATATAAGGGGGAGCAAAGATGGATGACCGGGACTGGGACATGCTGTTGGCAATTGCGGAGGAAAGGAACATTACCAGTGCCGCCGAACGCTTGTTTATCACCCAATCGGCCCTTTCCTACCGAGTCAAAAAGCTTGAAAAAGAATTCAAGACCACATTGTTTATCCGCTCTCAGAGCGGCGTTATCCCCACTCCTCAATGCGAATATCTGCTGCGCTATTCGAAAAACATGAAAACACAGCTGAACAACACAAAGCAGGCCATCCACTGCATGAACGGAACGGTCGAGGGCGCTTTGCGGATTGCCGTCACAACGATTTTCGCTTATTACAAGCTGCCGGACATATTAAAAGGGTTTATCGACAGATACCCGAAGGTCGAAATATTCCTTAAGGCGGACCGGAGCATATGTGTTTATGAAATGATGCAAAAGGGCGAGGTTACGCTGTGCATTATCCGTGGGGATCACCCGTGGACGGAAGAAAAAATCCTGATTTCGGAAGAGCCGGTCTGTCTTGTTTCCAGTACCCCCTTAACGCTGGACGAATTGCCGAAACATCCGCAGATTGTTCAGCCCAATTCCTATGTCAATCACATAGCCCGGAATTGGTGGCATCAGCACTTTACCGTTGCACCGTATGTGTCCATGGAATCAAACAATCTGGCGATCTGCCTCCAGATGATTATGAGAGATTGGGGGTGGATGGTAACCTCGCCGCTGGTTATGAAGGAATATCCTTCGCTGTGCAAACAGGACCTGTATTGGAAGGACGGCACCCCGGTCACGCGAAACACATGGATCTTTTGCCACTATTCCTCTTTGGAGCTGCCCGTCGTTCAGGCCTTTATAGAGTATTTAAACCGCGGTAATATCTCCTGATACGGGCCAGGGGTGCAGAAATTGTCATCCGGCGACGTATTGACATATGAGGCCGGCAACTATATAATTTGCTATTATATGACAAAGAAGCTCCGGGCAAATATAACCCGGGGCTTTTGACGTGGGTTTTCGCCTTTGGACGCGTAAACCCGCGCTATTATAATAAACGGAAGAAGGCTGCGTTGATGATCCGCTTTGACTGCGACTACAGCGAGGGCGCCCACCCCAGGGTCCTTGCAAAACTGATTGAGACCAATCTCGAGCAGACCGAGGGCTACGGCTTAGACCGGTACTGCAAAAGGGCCGCGGAGCTGATCCGGGAAAAATGCGGCCGACAGGACTTAGACGTCCATTTTTTCGTCGGCGGCACCCAGACGAACCTGACCTTCCTGTCTGCCGTGCTGCGCCCTCACCAGGGCGCGCTGGCCGCCGAGACCGGGCACATCAACACGCATGAAAGCGGCGCCATAGAGGCGACCGGCCACAAGGTGCTGGCGCTTCGAAGCCCCGACGGGAAGCTCAAGGCCGAGCAGGTCCGGGCGGCGTATGACGGCCATGTGCACGACGAAACCCACGAGCATATGGTGCAGCCCAAGCTGGTCTATATTTCAAATCCGACGGAAAACGGCGCGATTTATACGAAAGCGGAGCTAATTTCCCTTTCGGAGGTGTGCCGAGAAAAGGGCCTGATCCTGTATCTCGACGGCGCGCGCCTGGGTTACGCGCTCTGCGCCGAGGGGAACGATTTGGACCTTCCGACGCTTTCGCGCGTCTGCGACGCCTTTTATATCGGAGGGACAAAGGCCGGCGCCCTGTTCGGCGAGGCGCTTGTCATCAGAAACCGTACGCTCGGCGCCGATTTCCGTTACATACTGAAGCAAAGAGGCGCCATGCTCGCCAAGGGCAGGCTGCTCGGGCTGCAGTTTGTCGCGCTGTTTGAGGACGACCTGTATTTTGACATCGCGCGCCGCGCGAACAGACTTGCCGCGCAGATCAAGGACGCCTGCATCAGAAAAGGGTACGGATTTTTGACCCCCTCGACAACGAATCAGCAGTTCCCCATCATGCCGGACGACGTGCTTCGGAAACTTGCGGAAAAGTATGCGTATTCGTACTGGCAGAGGATCGACGGCAGCCACAGCGCCGTGCGCTTTTGCACAAGCTTCGCGACCGACGAGGACGCCGTGCGGCGGCTGGTCTCGGATATTGAAAGGGCATAGGGCTAGGAGGGTCGAACCGAACCCGCCTCCGCCCTGATAAATTCGCGCCTGGCTTTGCCTAAGTCCTAGGCATACGCTGGTATGCCGTCGTCCTCCGCTGCGCCAATCACGAATTTCCCTATGGCGGAGGTC
>DIWE01000014.1:31033-89678 GCA_002423435.1 Clostridiales bacterium UBA6114 | reverse complement strand
ATTTTTATTTTGCTACAGCTCCTTTAAAAATTTTATAACCTGCATGCCGCTACCAACCTACGTGTCCTGGAATCCGGAGCTTGATTTAATCGTCCTCAACGATGATCCGGACCGTTCCCGTATAGGAATCGCCGTCGTCATCATACGCGGTGTAGGAGATCGAAACCGTTCCGGTGTATCCGCTCTTCGGCGCGAAGGTCACGTCGGAGAGATACGGCGATCCGTCGGCGTAATACCTGGTCGAGGCTTTGACGAGCGAATCATAGTCCGAGGAGGAGCTGTAGTCATAATACAGCTTGCCGGAAGAGGCCGACGGCAGCGTGAATTTTACGTAGTACAGGTCATCGCCCGTCGCGTCCTCGAATGCATCGATAAAGTCGCCCTCGTCAAAGGTGAGCGCTTCACCCTCGTCTGTCGAGTAGGCGATGGTGCCGATCGAGACTTCGCTTTCCGATACGGTGATTTTGACAACGCCCGCAGAGGAGTCGCCGTCCTCGTTGTATGCGGTATAGGAGATCGAAACCGTTCCGGTGTACCCGCTCTTCGGTACAAAAGTGATGTCGGAGAGATACGGCGACTCGTCGACATAATACCTGGTTGAGGCTTTGATGAGCGAATCATAGTCCGAGGAGGAGCTGTAGTCATAGTACAGCTTGCCGGAAGAGGTTGACGGCAGCGTGAATTTTACGTAATACAGGTCGTCGCCGGTCGCGTCCTCAAATGCATCGATAAAGTCGTCCTCATCAAAGACGAGCGCTTCGCCTTCTTCTGTCGAGTAGGCGATGGTGCCGATCGAGACTTCGCTTTCCGATACGGTGATTTTGACAACGCCCGTGGAGGAGTCGCCGTCCTCGCTATAGGCGGTGTAGGAGATCGAAACCGTTCCGGCATATCCGCTCTTCGGCACGAAGGTCACATCGTAGAGGTAAGGCGAGGAATCGACGTAATACCTGGTCGATGCCGTAACAAGCGAGTCATAACTCGAGGATGAACTGTAGTCATAATACAGCTTGCCGGAAGAGGTCGACGGCAGCGTGAATTTTACGTAATACAGGTCGTCGCCCGTTGCGTCCTCAAATGCGTCGATGAAGTCGTCCTCGTCAAAGGTCAGCTCTTCGCCCCCGTCGGTCGAGTAGGCGATGGCGTCAATAATGCCGGAGTAGTTGCCGCTGCTTTCCCCTGTGGTATCTCCCGTAAGGATGTAATAAAGGAGCGCTGCAACATCCTCACGCGTCGCATAGTTCGAAAGTGTTTGCCCGCTGTACAGGCCGCGAAGGTCAACGCCGCCGGGCAATGTTTTACTGCCTGCTGAAAGTTCTGCGGCGCGTTCGACAAACGTGATTGCCTCCTCAAGCGTCATGTTCTTTTCCGGGCTGAAGTTCCTGCCGTCTCCTTTCGCGATCCCTATGCTTTTGATCGTTGCGATTGCGTCATAATAATAGCTGCCGGAGGAAACGTCTGAAAAATTACCGCTTGCATCGGTGTCGAGATTAAACGCGCGTACGATCATCACCGCCATGTCGCCGCGTTTTATATAACCCGACATATTATAATTGTTGTTTCCATCCCCCTTCATAATGCCCTGGTTGACAACATAGTTGCCGGCTTTTCCGAGGCCGGAATTCCCCGAGTTTTGATTAAAACCCGCGTTTGAATTTGCATTCTGACCGGAATTTATGCCGAATCCGAAATTGGACGGGCTGGCGAATGCCGAACACATCAGCGATAAGCTCAGCACAAGCGTCAGGGAAATATATCGAAAAAGTCTCTTTTGATACATATCTTTATTAGCCTCCTGTCTTTTATATATTTTATCTGTTACATCAAATTAGTATTAGCGCCTGTCAAAGCTTTGAGAAAAAGGGAGGGCTTGCCGCACCCTCCCTTTTTGTTTGGTTTTATTGGGCGGGCGGTGTGGCGGAGCGGCTTTGCCTGCTCATTACAATGATCGTTTCGGCAACGGTTTCATCCTCCGAACGCGGCGTTATTGATACGCTTACGCCCTCTTCAAGGGAAGAAATATCGGCATCTGCCTCCGCCGACGCACCCGGCTGGCCGATCTTGATTTCTGTCTGGTCATCAATTTTGTATGTCGCGGACTCCCACCCGGACGTGTCGACCTCACCGCCGAATCCTTCCCGAGGCTGTCCCTGCGCGCCCCCGTCGCCGGTTCCCGGCTCAGCGGAAGACGGCTGACTCGGGATGCTTCCGGACGCCTGGGCGTCCGGCTTCTCACCCTGCGTTCCTTTTTCAGGGCCGTTGCCCGGAGCCCCGCCAGGGGAAGCTCCGCCTGCGGGATTTACCGCAACCGTAACCGTATCCGTCCCAACGGCCGTGATGATCCCGCTGACGGCGGCAGTTTGCGCGCCGTTGGCGTCATCCGGCTGTTTACCGGCCTGGGTATTTCCGGCATCTCCCGACTGGCCGCTTTGCTCCGTAGGGGGGCTTACAGGCTCTATGGTAATCTCCCCTGTTCCGGACGCCTCCTTCGATGAACAACCCGCAAAAAGCAGCATGGCTGCCAGGGCTGAAGCCAAAAATCTAATGTGTTTATTCATGCATAGTCTCCTTTGTATCGCACTGATGTTATGGAATGGAACGGAATGATCCTCCAAAACAGCCAAATTATTCATTGCTGTTTCCGTTGAGCGCCTTGCAATACTCCTCAATGGCATCGGCCTCATCCTGCGTCACGATCCCTTGTTCGATCAAATAAGACAGGACTCCCTTTTGCGTCGGCGGATCCTCATCCTTTAAGCTTTCGCGATACGCCTCCCGTTCCTCATCCGTCATATTTTTGAATTCCTCCATCTGCGCTTTTTGTTCCTCGCTTTGTTCCGTAATGAAGGCGGTAATCGCGTCCGCGGTGTCCTGTGAAATTACGCCGTCCTCTACAAGTCCGGCAAGCGTTTCCTCAGACAGGCCGCCCTTCCCGGGGTCATGTCCGGCGGCAGGCTGCGCAACATTTTCTTTCAGGTATTCCTCGATTGCGTCGGCTTCATCCTGGGTTAAAATCCCCTCTTCGATTATGCCGGACAAAAAGCCTTGTTTTTCAGACGGCTCCTCACTCTTTTTGCTCTCGCGATACGCCTCTTTTTCCTCGTCCGTCATGCTTTCGAGCTCTTCCATCTCGGCCTTCCGCTCTTCGCTTTTTTCTTCGTTGTAGGCGGTTATCTCGTCCGCGATGTCCTGCGAAATAATTCCGTCCTCTACGAGACCGGCGAGCGTTTCCTCCGAAAGACCGCCCATCCCGAAGCCATGGCCGCCGGCTCCGCCAGCAGGCTGCACATCGGAATTCTCTTCAATGTACGTTTCGATTGCATCAGCCTCGTCCTGCGTCACGATTCCTTCCTCGACCAGCTCGGACAAGAAGTTCTGTTTTTCAGACGGCTCCTCACTTTTTTTGCTCTCGAGATACGCTTCTTTTTCCTCGTCGGTCATACTCTCGAGCTCTTCCATCTTGGCCTTCCGCTCTTCGCTTTTTTCATCATTGTAGGCCGTAATCGCGTCCGCAGTATCCTGTGAGATAACGCCGTCATCCACAAGGTCGTCCAGAATGCCGAGCACCCGGTTTCCCATACCCGGCTGTCCTCCACGCCGCATGTCCGCGCCGGCTCCGGATCCGCCAAAGCCTCCTTTTACGGACCCGACATCCCCCTGATTCTCACTGACCGACGCCTCCTCAGCGGACTCCGAAGCCGAAGCCTTAAGCGGTGTTGCCCCGACAGAGAGAAGAAGCAGTCCGCTTATGACAAATGCACCGATCTTTTGCACGTTTTTGACTTTCACACTCATCTTCCTTTCAATAGATGTTTTCTGATGCGTTTGAATCCTCTGTTATTTGCGCTATCCACCCCGTTTCGGCGGCTTAAGCAAATAAAGTCTTTCAAAACCGCAGCTGCAAGTATATTAAAGTACCGCAGTGTGAAGTCAGTATTATGGATAAATGAATTTTTCTTGATTTTTCCTTTAATGGAAACTGTTTTTATTAAATAACGTACTGTTTAAT
Organism: Clostridiales bacterium UBA6114; assembly: GCA_002423435.1. Taxonomy (GTDB): domain Bacteria; phylum Bacillota; class Clostridia; order Oscillospirales; family Butyricicoccaceae; genus UBA6114. The sequence continues at coordinate 85,669 of DIWE01000014.1, read as the reverse complement.
ACGAAAATATATTTGGAATATAAAAAAACGCCGGTCAAGTTTCCGGCGTTTTCTTATACATGATACATCTAAACCGATTCTCCGGTTTTATGTCTATATGACCTGATTTTTTCCCCGGTCTTTTGCCTGATAAAGCTTTTCGTCGATGGCGTCGAGAACGGCGTCAACGGTAAGGGGTTTCGTAAAATCCTCGATCGTATATATCCCGAAGCTGCAGGTAAGCTTTATTTCATGTCCGTTGTAAACAAAAATCCTGTCGACGATTGCCGCTCTGATTCTCTCTGCCGTATTTTTGGCCTCTTCACCGTCCGCGCCGTTTAAGCAGAGAAGGAATTCGTCTCCGCCGTATCTTGCCGCCCAGTCCCGATCCGCTCTGATATGCCGTTTTAGTTCCGCCGCAATTTCGCGCAGCACATGGTCCCCGGCGGTATGCCCGTATCTGTCGTTTGCCGCCTTGAAATAATCCAGATCGGCAAAAATAACCGACAACGGGCAATTTCGTTTTGCACAGGCGGAAATATCGGCAGGAAGAGCTTCGTTGATATACCGCCGGTTGTAAAGCCCCGTTAATTCATCGGTAATAACCAGCATATGCATCTTGTCGCATAAGTTCAGACGGCAGTCTGTGAGCGGAAGATTGTCCATATAAAGCCTTCCGCTCATGTCATATAAAAACTCCGCGACAATTCCTTTTCCGTCCTCGGCAAACGGAACCAATACCGCAAGATACCGCTTTCCCTGTTCATGCCTGACATGAAATACCGTTTCATCGGAGGCAACGCAGTTTTCATATAATTCCTGTCCCAAATGAAAATCAAACGGCGGGATCACCCGGTTTAAAGTGCAAAAACGTTTCTCACCGAGTAACTTCCGATCCGCGGTATCAATAAGCCTTATGCAGGCGGTTCCTTTTTGGAAATATTTTATTTTTTCCGATATGGCTTCATATGCAATCATTGCAAGCTTCTCTCGTCAGTTTTTGTCCGCGACTGTTTTACAAGGATTACGTGCAGCCGGCCCTTCATTTTTTGTCAAGAACTCGTATAAAACGATAACTCAACACTCATAATAATACTTATTATAACCTATTAGGTGATAATTTCAATACCTTATAGGTTATTTTTGAATCCATCGGTGTAAGTTAAAATATACCCATGAGGTGGAAGCAATGAGAAGTAGTTTAAATAGGGAAATCGGAATGCGTATTCGTGAAAAAAGGGAAGGCGCGAGGCTGACCCGCGATAAGCTTGCGGAATGTATCGGTATTGCTCCTCAGTTTCTGGCTCAGATCGAGCTCGGGAACAAAGGCATGTCGTCGGCCACTTTATATAAAATATGCTCGGCGCTCAGCGCCTCGGCAGACTATATCGTGATGGGCCGAAAGAATGGAAACGACCTGACAAAGGCAAACGAGCTGCTCTCAAATCTGGATCCCAAATACCTGCCGTATGTGGAAGATATGCTCAAGACCTTTATTTTGGCCGTGAGCAAAAAGCTTTAACGTACCGCCCCGCCCAAATCAAAATAACGAAAACCCCGTTGTTGCGATCCTGCATTGCACAGCGGGGTTTTCCTCTTTTTTATCATTTCATCAATTACTTTATGTAAATTTCACCCGGAACTCACAAAATCAACACCATAACAAATTACTATGGAAATAATTACTTCTATTGGCAACAATCAAAATCCGGAAAGGGCGATAGAGATTGAAATTAAAGGAGAACCTGCAAAAAGCAAAAACCGCTTTCCAACAAAAGAAGAAGAAGACAAAGCGAAAACTGATTCTTTCTGCGCTCGCGATCGTGCTTGCCGTTTCTTTCGGAGTCAATTACTGGATGAAATCAAGCGCGTCGGGCAATGAAACCACATATGAGGACGTTGCGGTCGAGCGCCGGGATATAACCGTCACGCTGACCGGGACCGGGACCGTATCTCCCGTCAACCAATACGAGGTCAAGGCCCTCGTATCCGGAGACGTCCTGGCAGCTCCTTTTGAGGAGGGAGATGTCGTCGAAAAGGGTGATCCGCTTTATACGATCGATACGAGCAATGTTGAAAACAGCATTGAAAAAGCCAGGGTCTCCGTCGAAAAGGCGCAGAAAAGCTATAACGAGACCCTTGAAACAAAAAAGAACTTAAACGTTACGTCGGACATCAGCGGAGTGATACAGGAGCTTTACGTCGAGGTCGGGGATTCCGTATCGAACGGAGCGCAAATCGCCCTTGTGAACGACAATTCCACCATGCTTCTGAAGGTGCCTTTTAATTCAAACGACGCCGCCCAGCTCCGCGTCGGGCAGAGCGCCTCGGTAACGCTCGACGGCAGCTTTGAGACCCTTTCGGGCACCGTGTCAAAGGTCAGCAACGTGGAGAGCGTCTTAGACGGCAACATGCTGGTGCGGTATGTGACAATCAGCGTAAAAAATCCCGGCGCAATCACGTCCGACAGCTACGGGACCGCGGTCGTCGGAGGCTTTGCCTGCAATAGTGGCGCGAATTTTGAACCCACCGCAGAGAAGACCATTTCGGCAAAGGCTTCCGGAGAAGTCGGCAAAATCTATTATGACGAGGGTGCCAGCATTAAAAGCGGAGCCACAATCGTCAATCTCACGAGCACAAGCATCGACACGGAAATCAGCACGGCCGCCCTGTCATTGAAGGACGCCGAATTGTCCCTCCAAAACACCATCGACGAGATGGACGATTACAACATCACATCCCCCATCTCGGGCACGGTCATCGAAAAGGACTATAAGGTCGGGGATACGATCGATTCCACCTCAAGCGGAACGACGCTCGCCATTATTTACGACCTGTCGAGTCTTGTTTTTGAGATGTCTATCGACGAGCTCGATGTCGGGCTGGTCGAGGTCGGTCAGGAAGTGAGCATTACGGCCGACGCGCTCGAAGGGCAGACCTTCACGGGTACCGTGGACACGGTCAGCATCAACGGCACCACCTCCAACGGTGTTACAACATATCCCGTTACCGTTTCGGTCAAGGACGCCGACGGCCTGCTCCCCGGCATGAACATAAACGCGAGCATCGTGGTTGAATCCGCCGAAAACGTGCTTGCAATTCCGTTAAGCGCCGTGTCCAGAGGAAATCTCGTTTTATTAAAGGACGGAGGAAGCGGGGGCTCCTCATCCGGGAACACCGATACTGCGTCGCCCGCAAATACGACGCCCGGAGATCAGACGTCCGGTCAAAACGCTTCCGGTACGGATTCGGCCGGTACAAATTCCTCCATGCCGAACCAATCGGGTACAAATGCGTCCGCAGCCCCGTCGTCAAATAAAGACGTCCCCGACGGCTATACGTGGGTCAAGGTTGAGCTTGGCATCAACAACGAGGACTACATCGAGGTAAAAAGCGGGCTCGACGAAGGCGATACGATCGCAATCGTCAAGGTTGCAACGGAAAGCACCAGTACCCAGACTGCCACTACTTCCACCGGCATGGGCATGGGCGGCGGCATGATGGGCGGCGGCGGCGGCGAACCTCCGTCCGGCGGCGGCGGACCCGGCGGACCGATGGGTTAAGGAGTAGACACATGGCAAATTTAATTGAACTGAGCGAGATATACAAGATCTACCAGATGGGCGACACCGAGGTCAGGGCAGTCGACGGGATCAACCTGGAAATCGAGAAGGGCGAATTTGTCGCCATCGTAGGGCAATCCGGTTCAGGCAAGTCCACCTGCATGAACATCATCGGCTGCCTCGACGTCCCCACCTCGGGACACTATTTTCTGGACGGCAGCGATGTCAGCACCCTTTCCGACGACAGTCTCGCGGAGATCCGCAACAAAAAGCTGGGTTTTATCTTTCAGCAGTACAATCTGATTCCAAAGCTGAATGTGCTCGAAAACGTTGAGCTGCCCCTCCTCTATTCCGGGAAGGAGTATGAAGAACGGGTCAATGCCGCGAAGGAAGCGCTTGAACGCGTCGGCCTTTTGGATAAATTGCGCAATCTGCCTTCTCAGCTTTCCGGCGGCCAGCAGCAAAGGGTTTCCGTCGCCCGCGCTCTTGCCGGCAACCCATCGATCATTCTGGCGGATGAACCGACGGGCGCGCTGGATTCAAAAACCGGGCACGATCTTTTGGAGCTTCTGAAGGAACTGAACAACGACGGCAATACCATCGTGCTGATTACCCACGACAATTCGATTGCCAATCAGGCAAAGCGGATCGTCCGGATTCATGACGGAAAAATCGTATCCGACGGGCCTTCCGGGCGGACGGAGGCAAAGGAGTTGATAGCGCAATGAATTTCAGCCAGTCTTTCCGCCTTGCCATCAAAAGCATCCTGTCGAGCAAGACCCGTTCCATCCTCACCATGCTCGGCATTATCATCGGCGTCGCGGCGGTCATTATCATCGTCGCCCTCGGCCAGGGCATGGCGAACGACATGAAAGAAACGTTTCAAAGCATGGGGACGAACCTGCTTACGGTGAGCTTAAGGGGGCGCGGCAGCTCCAGGACCATCACGCCGGATCAGATCTACGAATTTACCGAGGAAAACAGCGATGTTTTTGCCGGCGTGACGCCGCTCGTCACCCTTTCGTCCGCAACCCTGAAGTACGAGGATAACTCCACCGACACGACTACGATAACCGGTGTCGGAGAAGATTTTTGCGCGATCAAGAATTATGCGGTCACCTCGGGCCGGTTTCTCCAGTATATCGACATTTCAAGGCGCCAAAAGGTCTGCGTGATTGGGACGTATGTCTTAAACGAGCTCTTTTCGGGCATGGACCCTCTCGGAGAAACGCTTCGGTTAAACGGCGAGGAATACAAGGTGATCGGCGTTTTGGAGGAAAAAGCGTCCTCCGAGGAGAGCACCGACGACGATCAGGTCATAATCCCCTATACCCTTGCGACAAAGATGTCCTGGTCGGCGCAGGTGTCAAGCTATGCGTTCAGCACCGTTTCATCGGATTCGGTGGCTGACGCGACAGAGCTGCTTGACGAATTACTCTCCGAGGTTTACGTGAGCGACGACTATTATTCCATCAGGAGCCAGGAGGAAATGATGGAAACGATGACGGAGCTTACAAACTCGCTGATGCTTGTGCTTGTCGCGATTGCCGCGATTTCGCTTCTGGTCGGCGGTATCGGCATCATGAACATCATGCTGGTTTCCGTTACCGAACGCACGCGCGAAATCGGCATCCGCAAATCGCTCGGCGCCAAAAAGAAGGACATCATGAGCCAGTTTGTCATCGAAGCCGCGACAACGAGCTCCGTCGGCGGCGTTATCGGCATTATCGTGGGCGTCGGGCTTGCCAATGTGGCGGCGAAGCTCATGGACATGTCGGCAGACCCGTCTGTACTCGCAATCGCGACCGCGTTTTTGGTATCCCTGTCCATCGGTATCGCCTTCGGCTTCCTGCCGGCGAATAAAGCGGCGAAACTGAATCCGATTGACGCTCTGCGCTATGATTAAATACGGAGGTTCGTCCAAAATGAAGAAAAAAATAATCGCCGCCATGGTGGCGGCTCTGATGATAGCCTGCTCGCTTCCCTTGGCGCAGGCGGCGGAACAGTCCCAGGAAACCGTCATACAGATTGTCGGCACGCTCGGCATCATGACCGGGGACGCAAGCGGGGATTTAAAGCTTTCTAGCTACCTGACCCGCGCCGAGTACGCAAAAATCCTCGTCAACGCCTCGACCTACAAAGACAGCGTGGCGTCTTCCTCCAATGTCTCCCCGTTTAAGGATGTGTCTTATTCCCACTGGGCTGCGGGCTATATCAAAACCGCCGCGCAGAACGGATGGATCACCGGATACTTAGACGGAACATACCGTCCCAACAATTATCTGACCCTGGAGGAAGCGGTGACCGCAGCCTTAAAGCTTCTCGGCTATTCCGGAAGCGATTTCACGGGCTCTTACCCATACGGGCAGCTCGCGCTTTACCGTTCCCTCGGGCTGTCCGAAAAGATTACGGCAACGCAGGGCAGCTACATAACGAGGCAGGACTGCATGTACCTGATCTATAATATCCTCTCCGCAAAAACAAAGGATACTGGTGACATTTACATCACAACGCTCGGCTATTCGGTAAACGACAACAATGAAATCGATTATACGCAGCTGATTAACGACACAATCGACGGCTCTTTTATCGCGGCATCCGGCGCATGGTACAGCGCGCTGCCCTTTTCCACAAGCGGCGCCACCTTCTACCGTAACGGCACAAAATGCACGATAAACGATATTTCGGCCTACGACGTCGTCTACTATTCCCTGTCGATGAAAACGGTATGGGCCTATAACAACAAGGTGAGCGGGACCTACGAAAAGGCCTCCCCGAACGCAACCTCCCCGACCACCGTCACCATATCGGGCAAGGACTACACCGTATCATCCTCGTCGGCCGCTTATGCGCTTTCCTCTCTCGGCGGCTTCTCAATCGGAGATATCGTCACGCTGCTCTTGGGCAAGGACGGATCGGTCGCCGGCGTGATCTCGCCGGACGAGGCAAACACCGACGTATACGGCGTGGTCGTCTCCGTCGACACGAAGGACTTTGAGGACGCAAACGGCAAAAGCTATAAAGCCCAGGTTCTGACGATCGCGGACACGGCCGGCGAAACGCGGGAATATGTCTTCGACAACAGCTACTTCTCCGCGGGCAGCCTTGTCCGGGTCAGCTTTTCCGGCGGGAAGACCGATATCTCTTCCCTGTCCCGCTCCTCTCTGACAGGGGTCGTCAACACCACCCAGAACACCATCGGCAGGTATCCGATCGCCGACGACATCGAGATCCTGGACGTTAAAAACGACCAGTATATAAGGGTGTATCCGTCGCGCCTGAGCGGTATCACATTCGCATCCGGCGACGTCGCCTTCTATTCGCTGAATGACAAAGGGGAATTAAGCCGCCTGATCTTAAACGGCGTGACAAACGACATGCACGACTTCGGCCTGATCACCGACATCGATTCATCCGGTGAAACGAGCAGGCAATATACCTACCTCGTAGACGGAACGGAAACGACTCTGACCGCCTCCATCGGGGTGTATAACGTAAGCTCCGGCGCATGCATGCTGATCAGGGACGACGGCGAAATAACGCAGATCAAAAGCCTGACGTCAGTCGACCTCGACAGCCTCAATGAGACCTATGCGACCTCAAAAGCCCTCACCTTTTCCTTAAGCGGCGATGTCCAGGTATATGTCAAAAACGATACCGGGTACTACTTAAGCAGCGTCTCCATCGTTTCCGATAAAAGCGCCTACCGTTTAACCGCCTATTATGACAAGCCCCAGTCGGAAGGCGGGCGGATCCGCATTATCGTCGCCACACCCAGGTAAAATTCCCATTTCATTCGGGGGCATTATAGAGGTGCAACAAAAAATGATCACGATATTGATTGCCGACGCCGAGGAGCGTACCCGCAGCTCGATCAGTGATTTTATGGAGGAATCAGGTTATCGCGTCCTTCAGGCAAAGGACGGGAGAGAGGCGATGAATCTGATCGACAGCAATATTGAAACGCTTGATCTGGCCATCCTCGATGTCGCAATGCCTTTTTGCGACGGCCTGAGCGTATTGCATTACATCCGGAAGCTCTCGCCCGAAACCCCTGCCCTGATGCTCACGGCGGAAAGCGGGGAGACCGGCGAGGCGTTCGGCTCCGGTCTCGGCGCCGACGGTTACATCGGCAAGCCTCTCTCGTTGGACGTCCTTTCGGCGCGCGTCGACTCCGCCCTGAAAAGGCGCTCAAGGCCAAAAAAGGCAGGCGTTTTAAGGCCCGGTGGGCTTCGGATCGACGAGCTGAAAAGAATCGTGCTCTTAAACGGCGACGTCCTCCCCCTCACGCCAAAGGAATACGAGCTTTTGGCCTATTTCAAAAACAACCAAAACGTCGCCATGTCCAGGGAAAAAATCCTAAACGCCGTATGGGGCTACGATTACTGCGGAAGCCTGCGCACCGTCGATACCCATGTCAAAAAGCTCCGGGCAAAGCTCGCGTGCGGCCGAGACCGTATCCAGACCGTGCGCGGGTACGGCTATCGCTTCGACGCGGAGGACTGAGGTACGACTTTCGGATTTCCGATCGGCGTGAAGATGCCGGCATACGGAAGGGTATCGAAACGGTATCTGATGAACAAAATAGACAAACCGTTGAAAACTGACGTTTTCAACGGTTTGTGTTTTGTTTGATATTAAATGCCCACCTTGTCGAGCTCGAGCAGATTGTACTGGTTTATAATATTTATGAGCTTTATGGGGTATTGCGGATCGGTCGCGTAGCCCGCCCGCTTGACCGCCCACGCGCCGAGCGTGCTGTCGTACATGACCGCCCGGAAAGGCTCGTATCTCGAAGCGGTCAGAAGCAGGCTGTTTCGGTCGTCCCAGCTTTCCCCGACGTTGTTATACGCCCGGAACGCCGCGTCGACCCTGTAGGATACGCCGTTGTAGACCTCCCAGGTGTTTGAGGTCACCGAGCCGTTCGGGCCGGTGCCCTTTATCCCGAAAAGGTTGTTGGAGAGCGTGCCGCTGTATTTATCCACCGGCACGCTCTGCCCCCAGCCCGTTTCAAGGATCGCCTGCGCGGTCTGCAGCGCCGCCGACATCCCCGTCTGATCCGACGAGCCTTTCGCAAGGCCTGACGCGAACCCGAGGAACTTGTCCTTTTCGATGATCGCCTTCGGCCCGTATATTGTCCCGAGGTAAAGCTTAAACGAAACGCTCTCGCTCGCGATTGTCTGGCCCTGATAGGTCCCCACGACCTGAATCGCCATGTCCGCCGGATCGCTCTTCGAGGGCGTAAAGCTCAAAGTCCGGTCGGCATTGGACGTAAGGGTCCTTTTCGTTCCGGCGGCGGTATTTGTCAATACGTAGCTTACGCTTTCAAGCGTTACGTTGCTGTCGGCGGAGAGCTTCGTCTCCCCGGTGACGACCTGCTTCGGGCCGATCCCCTTTAAGAGCACCTTCGGGCTGCCGTCGACCTTCACCCGTATAGGGCTGCTTTCATAGGTTTCCCCGCGGACATCCTTGACCCTGACGGAGAGGTCCTTGTCGCCCGAATACCCGGGGCCCGGGAACCAGACGTACTGGCCGTAAGGGATGGTCGCGAGAATGTTCTCTGAACCGGTCGCGACGTCTTTTACGACATATTGGGTCTCACTGACGTCAAAATTCCTCGACGCGAGCAGTGTCACCGGCTTGTTGATCGTCGCGCCGGCCGATACGCCGGTCAACGAGATTCTTTTATCGACGCGCACCTCAACGAGCACGCTTTGACTCTCATAAGCGTTTCCGTTTCCGTCATAGGCGATTACCCGAACGGAATAGGAACCGTTCTGTTCGGCCGTCGGCGCCCATGTATACGTCCCCTGCGGATCCTGCTGGTCGACTGCCGTCACCTTGCCGCTGGTCAGGTTCTCCATTTCGTACCGGACGTACGGGGCCAGGAAATTGAGGGTCTGGCCGATTGCGGCGGTGTTTGCGACCACGTCCGAATTCTGAAGCCCCATTAAAGAAACCTCTGGCGTTACATCGACATTCACCTGCACGGCGTCGCCGCCGACCAGCGCCCCAGCCCCGTCATAAAGGGCCGCGACAAGGACCTTTTCTCCCCTGTCCTCAACCCGGGGCAGATATTCGAGTTCCGCGGCAAGCTGTTTTATGTCCGCCACGACAAAGCCTTTGCCGGTATCCTTATCGAGCAGAAAAAGCTTTGTCTCCTTTGTCCGGCTGCTCACGCTCTCGGGGACGGTAATCTTAACGCTTGTTTTTCCCGTTATAGCGGCGCCGGGAAGGAGTGATGTGATTTTCACGTCAAAAAACGGCTCGATATCGGACGTCTTTGTTGAATCGACGACGACGGTTCTCGTATCTTCATCCCAGTCGACGCCGATCCCGAGCGCGTTGCCGATCAGCTTCAGAGGCACATATGTATAGCTGTTTATGATCTTCGGCGCGACGTCGCTCAATTGGCAGACTGCGCCGCCGTTATATTCGACGAGGCGGCTTCCGATCCGCAAAAGCGCGCTTTTGTCTCCCTTTGAAACGAAAACGGTTTGGTTTACTCCGTCCCATGTGACCGTTGCCCCGAGCTTTTCCGAAATAAAGCGGACCGGCACAAGCGTCCTGCCGTTTTCATTGACCGGGGCGGCCGACGCCGTCACGTCCTTTCCGTCCATTGTCAGTCGTATCTGGTCTACGGAGACCGCCCCGTAGTTTACGGGAATCAGCAAAAGAAAAACGGGGATCACCAGGGCAAGTACTTTTTTGACCGAGCTTTTATGAAACATCCTGCGCCTCCTTCACGGCATAACCTCGATTGGACAAAAATTCCCTATTGAATATTAGACCGATACCGCTTTGAAAAAGTTTCAAAAAATAAGGATTTTTGGGTATCTTATGCTTAAAGCGGCGCCAAACCGGTATCCGTAAGCCGGTAAACTTTGTCGCAGACCTCTCCGATATACTTCCTGTCGTGGGAAACGCTGATAACGGCGCCGCCGTACGACCTTAAAATGCCGCGGATCACCGGGCCGGATATCGGCGAGAAATTTCTTGTCGGCTCGTCGAGTATCAGCACATTGCACCCGTCGAGTATCATTTTTAAAAACAGCAGCTTTGCTTTTTGCCCGCCGGACAGGCGGCAGATCTGATGCTCCATTTCGTCCGCCGTGTATTTCACGCTGCCGAGAAAGGTCCTGATTTTTGTGATCTCGTCCTTATGGCCGGTTTTCGACAGGAATTCGACCGGCGTCAAACCGAAATCAAGCAGATCCTCATAGTTTTGCGGCATATACGCGGCGTTTAGATCCCCGCGCGCCAGCAGGCTTTTCGCTATGGCGCGCAGCAGGGTGGTTTTCCCGGCTCCGTTTTTGCCGATGATGCATATTTTCTCGGGGCCCGTCACGTTAAGCTTAATGTTTTCCGATAAGACCCGGTTTTCAACAACTAATTTGTCCAGCTCAAAGTCCAAAACCGTCTTTCCGTTCGGAACCCCGATGTTCTCGCCGAAACCGAGCATGATCGCTTCCTCGACATCGGGAAGCTGCGTTATGTTTTCATGCTCCTTCTCAAAGCGCCTTTCCATGGATTTCACGGCCTTCATTTTCTTTTTCAGAAGGCGGCCGCCGTGGGGGTCTGCGCGCGAGATCACGTTTTGCTGATGCTCCACCTTGGCCTGAATCCTTGAGAATTTCTCCTGCTGTTTTTCGTATTCGCTCTGTTCTTTTCTTGCGGCCTGCTCCTGGCGCGAAAGCTTCGTCAAACGCTCCTCGACATACTGCCCGTACGGCATTTTCAGGGCGGTAACCCGCGGCAGGGTTTTGCGCCTTACCTGCTCTAAGTGAATCACCACGTTGGCGGTGTTTTCGATCAGCGTTTCATCGTGCGAAATAAACATAACGGGCAAGCCGCAGTTATTGATAAAGCCCTCAAGCCATTCGAGGGTCTCGATATCGATATCGTTTGACGGCTCGTCGAGCAGAAGGGCGTTGGGCCGGGCCATCAGAATCCCGGCCAGCTGCAGCTTTACCTTTTCGCCGCCCGAAAGGCTCCCGACGCCCTGATCGGAGTAAAAAAGTTCGGGGCTTACGCCAAGCTCCGCCGCAATGTCGCCTATCTCCCTTGGGGACAAATCATAAAACCCGGGCAACTGTGCGCAGAAATCAAGGATGCTCCGCGCTTTTTGCTCCGCCGTAAGCTCCTGCGCGAGATAGCCGAACCGGATATTGTTTTTTATGATCTTGCCGGTGAATTCGGCATAAGAGCTTACGAGCCTCTCGTCGTAAATCAGCTTTAGAAGCGTGGATTTCCCATTGCCTTCCTCGCCGATGATCACCGCCTTATCGCCCTGATTCAGCGTGAAGGAAAAGTCTTTGATCATCGTGCGGAGATCCTTTAAATGGGTGATCGTCAGGTTTCTGATCTGCAGCATATCAATCATCTCCGGATAAAAAATCTGCTTTCGGCGAAACCGAAAGCAGATTGATAAACAGACAAATTCATACCCGGACTTAAGTCAAGGCAAAATAAGCGTATAACCTGCATTTCGGCAAACGGAACGAGAGCCTGCACGGCAGGTCCCTGAAAGCAATTCCGTTTCAACAAAAGGCAGATTATTTGCGCATCTTTTCACCCATTTCATTGATTTTTATATAGTATAGCACAGTGCTCGTCTAATGTCGAGGCAAAAAAGCAGGGAAATTGAAACAATTTCCGTTTTCCCGCAAAAAAAGCGGCTTTCTTACCGTGGATTGCCCCCCCGCCGAGCGGGCAGCTTGTGTCTGCCCGTTCAGGCGCATATAATATAGCTGGTTTAGGAGAGCAACGGAGTTCGTTATGAAAACGATTCTGATACTGGAAGACGGCGAGAGCTTGCCCGTCAACATCAGCCGTTTGCAGCGCCGCCTATACCTATCAATTCACCTTTGCCCCTCTTGTGATCTGCTTCCCGGTATTGCTGCTTTTGGCCTGCATACTGCCGATCCGGGTGTATAAAAGCATCTCAAAGGACAGCGTGGTGCGGCGGCTGCGGGAAAACGAGTAGCGCAGGCAGTAAAACGTATTATATCGAGGCATATCAAAAGGCCATCCAACGGCATTGCCGCCATTGGATGGCCTTTTTTATTCGTGTCTCTTAGCACAGTTTGCGCCAACGAGGCCCGAAGTGGCATGTCCTATTCGCTGTCGCGGGAAAACCCGTTCCCGCTGATAAAAGCCTCAATCATCAAACCCGCACCCAGCCGGAAGCCGCAGGAAAAATCATCGTAGCTGTACAGGTTTTCAATCTCCTGAGACAGGTTTTCCATCGCGTCAAACCGTTCCCGGTCGCTTTCGCAAAGCTGTTCCCGGAGATGCTGCTTTTCCTCGCCCAGCTTTTGACAAAGCTCCCGGTATTGCGGGCTTTGCGGGACAGTTTGTTCGGCGGGATAAATCTCGCCGTCGTAGAGCTGTTGCAGGAGGGTTTTAGCCACCCAAAACCACCTCCGCTTCTTTCATCACGTCCATTGCCAGAAGCATACCCAGGGTGAACGCATAGGAGAAAAGATTATCTTCCCCGGCGGTGGAAAGCTCCATGTGCAGGCTTGATAACGCCTGAAACCGCTGGCAATCGTCCAGCGACATTTTCGCCATGAAATACCGTCCCTCGGCTTCTATCTTTCGGAGGATTTCACGCTGCTTTTCGCTGTCCGGGTTACGGCGTTCCCACGGGATAATATCGCCGCTATACAGGCCGCGCAAAATACTTTTCATGTCAGCGGCCCTCCCCGGTAGAAATTAAATCATCCATACCGACAAAGGCTTCCGCCGTCATGATAAGCCCCAGTTTATAGCCGTGAATCAGGTTGTCCACAGCCGTGAGCCTGTTAACCTCTCCTTGCGCGTCAATGTACTTTTGAAAGATGATTTTTTCATCCTCATTCAGCCTTGCAAGAAGCTTTTCCTCATTGCCGGACAAGGCCCGCATGGCCTCCCCGTATTCGGAATCGCGCTTGAAAAACCGCACCTCCGGCGATATGTTTCCGTAAGCAAATTCCTCTAAAATACTGCTCATAAAAACCGTCCTTTCATCGTTGTTTCCAACATGCCTTGAAAGGACTGACAGCGCATGGTATAATATTTGCGCCGCATTTGCTTTCGGGCATCTGTTGGTGTGGGGAAGTGGCGTGTGACTTTTGCGAGTGTAACGCCGCTTCCTTTCATTTTTGTTTGAGGTCGTCATGTACCTTGTGAATACCCTTGCGAATTACCTCTGCTCTTGATATTTCTAACTTTTCGCTACACTCTTTTAATTTTGCAAAGGTATCATCATCAGCTAGAAACTTGACAGATGTATTCTTAGGATTATCGGTAGGACGCCCCATTTTTTTGCCACCCAATTTATCACCTCACTTTTCGGGGTCAGTAATATTCTAACTTACCTACCCCGAAAAGTCAAGGCTCTCTTTGGCGTTGATAAATTTTGCGTGTGTCTATACACAAATTGCTCCGCAAAGTCGTGTGCCAAGGGGCAGGCCCCTTTGGAATCCCCGACAACTGTTTTCCAACACAATGCCTTGAAAGGACTGACAGCGCATGGTATAATATTTGCGCCGCATTTGCTTTCGGGCATCTGTTGGTGGGGGAAGTGGCGTAAATTCTTAACCGACGAAGCGCCACTTCCTTCTACTTTTCTTTGAGCGATTTAATCCCATCACGAATGGCCTCGGGCCGTTTCTTTCCTGTTCGCTCACAATAGTCATCCAGTATTTTTGCATCATTTTCGCTAATACGAACGTCTAAGCGAATAGGCTTTGGCTCATCAGTGGGGCGCCCCATTTTTTTAGTCGGCACACACCGCCTCCTTTCTACCGACAAAAGTCAAGGCTCTCTTTGGCGTTGATAAAATTTTGCGTGTGTCTATACACAAATTGCTCCGCAAAGCCGTGTGCCAAGGGACAAGCCCCTTTGGAATCCCCGACAACAGAACAGGCTGTATACTCCCTTCTGCGGGAGTATACAGCCCTTTTATTGTCAGCTGCCTGTATGATTAGAAGCTCGGCGGATTAATCGCAAAGATCACCTTGACCGTCTTGGAGGTGTGGTTTTTCCACACGTGGTTCGAAAAGGGCTCGATGCGCACGCTGTCGCCTTTTTGCAGGGTATATACCGTGTCTTCGATTATCAGATCGACCGAATCGCCCTCCATCATATAGGCGACTTCCTCCCCCACATGGCAGTGGCTGTTGGCAAAGGAATCCTGCATCGGCGGGATCGTCATCATGCAAAATTCAATATTCCCCGTGGTATTCGGCGTTAAAAGCTCGAAGAACACGTCGTCCGCCTGCTCCACGCGGCCGATCGTTTTACGGCGGTTACTTCGCACAACGGGTTCTTTCAGCGCGTCCTCCTGGAAAAAACGGTACAGCGGTATCCCCAGCTCCTTGGCGATGATTCTAAGCGAATTGATGGAGGGGTTTACCTGCTCATGCTCGATCTGGCTCAGCATAGAGGGAGTGATCCCGGTGGCGGCTGCAAGCTCCCGGATACTCATGCCGCGCGCAGTCCGAAACATCTGCAGTTTTTTACCGAGATTCAGTTCGTCCATAGAGTCCTCCAAATAAAGTTTAGACTCAGTATACCATAGAAATCATCGGCTGCCAATCCATTTCCGGCTTTACGGAAGGAGCGGTTTACAAAAAAGCGGCAGTGGCAAAAAACCACCGCCGCTTTTTAATGCCTGTTATAACAGCGCTTTCCCCGCCTGATAATACCGCTCCATCTCCCCGGCGGGCACCATACTTCCGCCGGTTGCCCATATGATGTGCGTCGCGTTTTGCATACAGGGAATAAGCTTTTCGCGCTGTAAATATTCTTCCGCGCCGGGCGAGGCCATCAGTACGGGGCCCGGCATGCCGGCGAGCGCGCTCGGCTCGAGATAAATCCCCTCGGCGTCGGCGAGCTGCGCCAGCATGCGGCACATGCGTTCATCCGTTATGGTGTATATGCCGCTCAGAAACGGCTCGATGATCCCCCCCACGAAGCTGGAGGAGCGTCCCACGGCCAGGCCGTCGGCGATCGTCCGGTTGTCAATCCCAAAATCCTGCACGCATATCCGGTTGTGATACCCGGTGGACATGCCGAGCAGCATGCACGGGGAGTGGGTGGGTTCGGCAAAGAAACAGTGGACGGCGTCGCCAAACATCAATTTGATGCCGAACGCGACGCCTCCGGGGCCGCCCCCCACGCCGCAGGGCAAATAGACAAACAGCGGATGCTCCCTGTCGACCGCGATCTTTTTATCCTCGAGCTGCGTTTTAAGGCGCAGCGCGGCGACGGCATAGCCGAGAAACAGCGTCCGGGAGTTTTCATCGTCGACAAAGTGGCAAAACGGATCCTCCGCTGCCTGGCGGCGACCTTCCTCCACCGCTTTGCTGTAGTCCTGCCGATACTCGATGACGGTGACGCCTTTGCTCCGCAGCATCTCTTTTTTCCACTGCCGCGCGTCGGCGGACATATGAACCCTGGTGTGGAAGCCGAGCTTCGCCGCGGTAATGCCGATGGAAAGGCCCAGATTGCCGGTGGAGCCTACCGCCATGGAATAGCGGGAAAAGAGCTTTCGAAACCGCTCCCCGGAAAGCACGCCGTAATCATCGCTCCATTGCAGGCCGCCCTCGCGCATCGCGATCTCCTCGGCGCATTTGAGCACCTCGTAAATGCCGCCGCGCGCCTTGATCGAGCCGGAAATCGGCAGCCGGCTGTCGCATTTGAGCAGCCATTTGCCCTGTACGGGCAGGTTATTTTCCTCGCTGAGCCGCTTTTGCATGCCGCTTATTTCCACTAAGGGGGACTCCAGAATACCGCCGGTTTCCTTTGTCTCCGGAAACGCCGCGCATAAATAGCCCGCAAAACGCTTAAGACGCTCCGCGGCATCCTGAATGTCTTCCATTCCGATAGGACTGTTGCCCGTAGCCTGCGCGCAGGCCGTTTTATTCGGGTTCAGCCAAAGTAGTTCCTCAAGCGCCTGCAGACGGCGGATCACCGGATATTCTGCAAGCCACTGTTCTATCGTTTTATCCAATACCATAAACTCTATCCTTAATATTTTATGCTTGTTTGCCGTACAATCGGCCCGCGCCGGTATGCCCGGCGTTTTTCCGGTCAATACATGCCGGGCAGCACGCCGACAAACATGTTCAGTACGAGCAACGTCAAAAACGCAACCACGCTTGCCATAGTGGTGCTGTAAGTAGTCGCCACAAAAGCGTCGTTCGTGCTCAGGTTATCAAAACGCGCGGGCAGCCAGAAGGCGGCGTCGGTCGGGAGCGTCAGGCCTACGGTGCCGGCGCAGATCGCAAGACCCACGATGACGGGGGAATACCCCATCTCCACGGCGGAGGCGCCGATGATGGACACGGTGGTCAGCATGGCGACGGTGGCCGAGCCCACGGCGGCGCGGATGATCATCGCCAGCAGGAACGCGAGCAGCAGAATGGGCATATTCCATCCGGACATCAGCGTTACCAGGGCGTCGCCGAGGCCGCATTTCTGAAGAACCGTGCCGAAGCAGCCGCCGCAGCCGATCACCATCAGAATGTTCCCCATCTTGTCGGAGACCTTATCGACATATTGCATGACCGAGGTCCCGGTGTTTTTGACCAGATATTTGCGCAGGATAACGGCGGTGACGACCAGCGCGATAAAAAGGGCGATATTGTTGTTTCCGACAAAGCTGAAAAACTGATATCCGAAGCTCTCCTTGGGCAGGATAACGCCGGTGACCGAGCCTAAGATAATCAGGAGAATCGGGAACAGGATCAGAAGGAAGATCATGCCGGCGGACGGCTTTTCAGGGTCGGGCTTCAACAGCTCGTCGTTTTCCACGAGCGCCTTGGCATCGGCCTTGAAGGCGGCTTTTTCCTCGGCGGACATCCTGCCGTTTAAGAAATTGCCGTACTGCCAGCCGCACAGCAGGCTGGCGGGCAGCGAGACGATGATGCCGTACAGGATGAACCAGCCGAGGTTGACGCCGAGCTGCCCCGCGACGGCCGTCGGGCCGGGGGTTGGTGCGACGATGCAGTGGGTCAGCAGAAGTCCCGTGAACAGGGCGGCCACATACCCGGTGGTTTTCTTCTTTGTCAGCTTTTGCAGCGAGGAGATCAGCGGGGCCATCATAATGTAGGCGGAGCCGAAATAGACGGGGATTGACACGATAAAGCCGGCCAGGTTCATCGCCAAAAGATCGTTCTTTCGGCCCACCTTGCGCAAAAGGCCCTTCGCCAGCTCCTCCATGCCGCCGGCGTCGCCGAGCATCAGGCCGAATATGCCGCCGAAGATGATGATCAGACCGATGCTGGTCATCATGCCGCCGAAGCCGGAGGTCAGATAGCCGAGCATGTCAACCATGGGGACGCCGCCGAGAAATGCCATTAAAATAGCAGAGCCGAACAGCGCAAGACCGGCGCTCAGCTTGAATCTGATCAGGGAAATAAGTAAAAAGGTCATTGTCACCGCAAACGCCAATAGAATATTCATACATATTTCCTCCGCTAAAAATATTTGGTTGTTTTTGATCAGGTATTATGGCGGATCATTCTGCCGGAGCAGACGCCGGTCAGTTCCCCGTCCTTATATACGAGCTTGCCGTTTACGAAAACATAATCGATCCCTTCCGTAAGAGAATTGGGGTTTTTGTAGGTTGCGGTATCCTGCAGCCGGTCATAATCAAAAACAACCAGGTCGGCGTCGTATCCGTCGCGGATATACCCCTTGTTTTTAATCATCAGAAAGTCCGCGGTCGAGCCGGTCATCTTGCTGATCATTTTTTCCAGGGAGATAATGCCCTTTTCCTTTACGAAATGGGTGATTGCGTGCGGGAACGTGCCGCAGGCCCTGGGATGCCCCTTTTCCGACCAGGAACGGGTCAGGCCGTCGCTGCCGACGATGCAGTAGGGGTCCATCGCGATCTCGCACACGTCCTCCTCGCACATACTGCTGTAAACGCCGCCGCTCTCGCACCTGTTTAAGACCATCAGGTCGAAAAACGCGTCCCAGGGGTCCTTGCCCGTCTTTTCGGCGTATTCGCTGATAAACAGGCCTTCCGCCTCGGGCGTCGCGGGAGCGCTGGACACCAGCACGCCGCCCCAACCGCCGGCGTTTAAGTAATAGTTGTCGTACTTTGTACCCGGGTCCTCCATTTCCCCGCGCAGCTTATCGCGAAACGCCTTGTCCTTGAGCCTTTCGGTCATGGCGTCAAAACCCTGATCGAAATACCACGGCGGGATGCAGGCGTTTAAGTGGGTCATGTTGCAGGTGTAGGGGTATTGGTCGCAAACCACCTGGATGCCCTCTTCCCGGGCCTCGTGGATCAGGCGCAGAGTCTCCTTCTGGAGCCCCCAATTGGGTTTGCCCAGCGTTTTATGGTGGGAGATGCAGACATGCACGCCCGCCTTGCGCCCGACGTCGATGGTCTCCCGAACGGAGTTTACGACGTCATAGGATTCGTTTCGCATATGAGAGGCGTAGATGCCGCCGAAGGGTTTGATCACCTTGGCGAGCTCCACAATTTCGCGGGTGTCCGCGTAGCAGCTGGGGGTGTAAATGAGGCCGGTGGAAAAGCCCGCGGCGCCGTGCTCCATGGCGTTTCGCAGAATGGATTTCATTTTTTCCAGTTCCTCATCGGTGGCGACGCGGTTGGCAAAGCCCATAACGGCGATCCGCAGGGTGCTGTGCCCGACATACATCATGGCATTGGCGGTTTTGGGCTGCCGGTCGGCGTACTCCAGATAGCGCTCAAAGGAATTCCAGTTTGCCATGTCCTCGGGGAAAGAGCTCGTGCCAAGGCTCAACAAATGCTGCACCAGTTCCAGATAAGCGGGATTTACCGGAGCGATCGACAGGCCGCATTGGCCCGTCACTTCCGTTGTGACGCCCTGATTGGTCTTGAACAAATGGGCGCTCCGGGTACCCAGAATCAAGTCGCCGTGTGAATGGGAGTCGATGAAGCCGGGGCAAACGTAACGGCCGGCGGCGTCGATCACTTCCTTCGCGTTCTCGTCGCCCTCTGCCGTCACAATCTTGTCGTCCCGGATTCCAATATTCCCTTCATAGGCGGGAGCACCGGAACCGTCGATAATTCTGGCGTTTTTGATCAACACATCGAGCATTCTTCTCATATCCTTTCCGCACGTAATCGTTCGGCAAAATCCGGCCATGGCCCGTTTCCCGCCGAGGTCAAGCATGAAAATAAATTTTCAATTCCCTGCAGAGGAATTAAGTGAAAATTTATTGTGTTAATTATAAATTAACACCGATTGACAATAATGTCAATATAAATCAGCGTACCAAGAGCGGTTTGTTTTCGCGGTTTAAACCGCGAAAACCATTGAAAACTAAAGTTTTCAATGGCTTTCGGAAGTTTTTATATCTCACTGAAACCGGCGCGCCGCCATTTAAAAAAGCTGAAGCTGTTCGCCGGAGCGTCTGTCGTCAAACTCATTTAGGTATGCGAATACCTCATCCGGCGAGCACAGGATGCCGCGCGCGCGGCACTCGCCGCGCAGTATTTTCATCAGCGCGGGATGATTTGGGCTTTGGCACTCGTAGCTTCCGCCAAAGGCGCGTATATACCGCTCCTTCATGCCGGGGAAGTGCTCGTCGAGCTTTTCATAGAAGTATTCCCGGTCGCCCTCGCGAAGCGTCACGCCGAAGCCGAAGCACATCACGCCCAAAACCCGCGCCTCGGCGCAGTATCTTAAGATGCCGCGGAGGTTTTCCTCGGTATCGTTGATAAACGGCAGGACGGGCGACAGCCAGACCACCGTCGGAATGCCTTCGTCCCGCATGATTTTGAGCACTTCGAAGCGCCGCTTTGTCGTGGCGACGCCCGGCTCCAGCACGCGGCACAGTTCCTCGTCGAAGGTGGTCAGCGTCATCTGCACGACGCATTTGCTCTTTTCGTTGATGCTCTTTAAGAGGTCGAGGTCGCGGAGGATGAGGTCTGATTTGGTGATGACCGAGAAGCCGAAGCCGCAGCGGTCGACGATTTCCAGACACCGCCTTGTGAGGCGCTCGTGTGTCTCACAGGGCAGGTACGGGTCGCACATGGAGCCGGTCGCGATCATGCAGCGGGCGCGTTTGCGATAAAGCGCCCGCTCCAGAAGCTCCGGCGCGTTGCGCTTGATTTCGACGTCCTCAAAATCGTGCTCCATGCCGTAGCAGCGGCTTCGGGAGTCGCAGTAGATGCAGCCGTGGGTGCAGCCGCGGTAGAGGTTCATGCCGTTTTTCGGCGAGAGGATGCCCTTGACGTCCTTATAATGCACGCTTTCGCCTCCCCGAAATTATGCTTTTCCGGTTTGGATCCCATTCCTCCGACTTTAGGTCTATCATGAGCTCCTCGGCGGCGGAGACGGTCGCAAGCGCGCAGAGGAAATAGATCACTGTCGCGGAGCGGATAAGACCCAGCGACAGCGGATAGAAAAACAGCAAAAGGCCCGTGAGCTTATTTAAGGATGTGTGGAGAAAGCTGAACACGCCGTGGCGCAGATATGCAACAAACGCCGCCATAAGCCGCACGGCGGCGATGGCCAAAACCCAGATAACGACCGCCTTGGACGGCGAAATCACGGGAAAGAGCTTCCATAATAATACGGCTATCAGCGCAAAGTCCGCCGCCGAGTCGAGATAGGCGCCGAGCCTGCTCTCCCCTCCCGTTTTTCGGGCAAGCCAGCCGTCGAGCATGTCCGAAAGCCCGCAGAGCAGATAGACGGCGTAAAACACCGCGCCCGGCGCAGGGACAAACGCCAGCACGGGCGTCAAAACGAGCCGCGCCCCCGTGATCAGATTGGGCAGGCGCCTTAAGGCTAGGGGAGTCGAACCCAATCCGGTTTTTTTCCGTCGGCTGCGCCCCATGCTGCGTTATCCTCCTTGCTTTACGCGAGTAAAGCTGCGTCGTCTGCCTTGCATGGAACACAGCCGACGGAAAAAAACTCTGCGACCTCCGCCATAGGGAAATTCGTGCTTGGCGCGGCGGAGGACGACGGCATACCGACGTATGCCTAGGACAACAACAAAGCAAAGCGCGAATTTATCAGGGCGGAGGCGGGTTCGGTTCGACCCTCCTAGCCTTAAGCCCTGCCCATTTTCTTTCTTGCTTTTTGCCATATGCCGCCCTCACGCTCCCCGTCTCCCGCCGGCGGCGGGCCTTTCCGTCAAAAAAAAGGATCAGCGGATTTTGATATTCGCCTCGCGAAGCTGATGCTCCGTGACCTCGCACGGCGCGCCCATCAGGAGGTCCTGCGCGTTTCCGTTTAACGGGAACGCGATGACGTCGCGGATCGTCTCCTCGCCGGCCAAAAGCATGATGATGCGGTCGACGCCGGGCGCCATTCCGGCGTGGGGAGGCGCCCCGTACTGAAACGCCGTGTACAGCGCGCCAAAGCGCAGCGACAGCTCCTCCTCGGAATAGCCGGCAATCTCAAACGCCTTTTTCATGATCTCAGGCGAGTGGTTTCGCACAGCGCCCGACGAAAGCTCGACGCCGTTGCAGACGACATCGTACTGATGCGCCAGAATCTCGAGCGGATTCTTTGTCTCGAGGGCGGCCAGGCCTCCCTGCGGCATCGAGAACGGGTTATGGGTAAATTCGATTTTTTTGGTCTCGGGATTGCGCTCGTACATCGGGAAATCGACGATAAAGCAGAACTCGAAGGCGTCCTTGTCGATAAGCCCGAGGGTTTCGCCGAGCCACTCCCTGATCTGCCCGGCGAGCCGATTGACTAAATCCGGCCTGTCGCATATAAAGAACAGCGTCTGCCCTTCCTTAAGCTCACAGTCGCCGATCAGCTGCTTTTTCTGGTCCGGCGTCAGGAATTTTTCTATCGGCCCCTTGAAATCGCCCTCGGTAAGCGTGATGTAGCCGAGCCCTTTCATGCCGATGCTGGTAGCATATTTCAGGGAGCTTTCAAAAAAGCTCCGCGAGCGGCCCGAACAGTCGGCCACAATACCGCGGACCGGTTTGTTCTTAAATGCCGCGAATTCGACTCCGGCAAAAAAATCGGTCAGGTCGCGGATCATCAGCGGGTTTCGCAGATCGGGCTTATCGTTGCCGTATTTCATCACCGCGTCCTTGTAGGTGACGCGTTTAAACGGCGCGGGCGATACGCGCTTATCCGAGAACCCTGCAAACGTGTCGTGCAAAACGGTTTCGGCGATCTTCAGCACATCCTCCTGCTCGGCAAAAGCCATCTCGAAATCGAGCTGGTAAAACTCGCCCGGGGAACGGTCGCCTCTGGCGTCCTCATCCCGAAAACAGGGCGCGATCTGATAATACTTGTCGAAGCCGGAGACCATCAGCATCTGCTTAAACTGCTGCGGCGCCTGCGGCAGCGCGTAGAACTTGCCCTTGTGCTTTCGGCTCGGAACAAGGTAATCCCGCGCGCCTTCCGGCGAGGACGCCGTCAGGATCGGCGTCTGGATCTCCAGAAATCCGAGCTCCTCCATGCGCTGCCTCAGAAAATTGATCACCTTCGAGCGCAGCACAATATTTTTATGGATGGCAGGGTTTCGCAGGTCCAGAAAGCGGTATTTCAGCCGGACATCCTCACGCGTCGAAACAGATTCCCGGATCTCAAACGGCAATGCGTTTCTGCACGGCCCCAAAACCGTGAGGCTGTCGGCGTGCATCTCGACCATGCCGGTGTCGAGCTTCGGATTGACGGTTTCCACATCCCTTTCGCGGACGGTCCCGGTCGCCGAGATAACGGTCTCGCGGCCAATGCCCTCGAGCATGGAATCGTCGTGAAACACGATCTGGGTCACGCCGTGCTGGTCGCGCAAATCCAAAAACTTCACGCTGCCGTGATCCCGGATCGTGTCGACCCAGCCGGCAAGGGTTGCCTTTATTCCGATGTGCTCGGGCCTCAGTTCATTGCAGTGATGCGTCCTTAACATTATTTACCCTCCAAATACAAAAATCCCGGAAATCATCTACTTGCATAATTTCCGGGACGAGCATCTTGTTTTGCCCGCGGTGCCACCCGCATTGACGCGGAAGCGCCGCGTCCACTTTCCTATTCAATTTCCGGCATGTTCATGAAGCGTTCCCCGGCTTACTACTCTTCCGCATCGCGTTTTCAGTCGATGACGCGAATTCCCTGTCGGAATTTCCAAAAAAGCGGAGTCTCCATGGCAATTATATGCTTTGTCAAAAATACTGTCAACATGTATTGCCCCGATATTTATTTTTGCCGGTCCGTTATATGCTTAGCCGGAGCATGAACCGATTGCCGCGCCGACGGATTTGCGCTATACTTTCCGTAAGAGACATATTTCAGGAGGCGCACCATGAGGAAAGAGACCATCAGGGGACAAAACGGTTATGACATCCCGTGCCTGAACAATGTAAGCGGCGACGAGAAAATGGCCGTCATTTTAAGCCACGGCTTTGGGAGCAGCAAGGACAGTCCGAGCGCGCAGGCCGTCTCGTCGGCGCTGCCGAAGCACGGCATCGGGACCTGGGGCTTTGATTTTCCCGCCCACGGCGACAGTCCGGTCGACGGCGAAAAGCTCCGGATCGAAAACTGCTTAAACGATCTTGCGTCGGTGGAGGCGCATGTGCAAAAGCTCCTGCCGGAGGCCGAGATCGCTTACTTCTCGTCGAGCTTCGGCGCTTACTTAAACCTGATTTATCTGGCGACGCGCCCGCACGCGGGCAGGAAATCCTTTCTCCGCTGCGCGGCGGTCAATATGCCGGGGATTTTCAGGGACGCGACGACCCCGGAGCAATACAGGCAGCTTTTAGCGCAGGGCTTCGTCGTCATCGACCAGGGCTATGTCCGCCCCTTAAAGATCACGCGCCGGTTCTGCGACGACCTCGAGACGCACGACGTATTCAAGCTTTTCCGTACAGGCATGGCGGAAATCGAGATGATCCACGGCGAGGCCGACGAGACCGCCCCGGTTTCGGACGCTCGGCGCTTTGCAGCGCTGTCCGGCGCTAAGCTTCATGAGGTCGAAGGCGCGGACCACCGCATTATGACTCCGGGCGGGATGGACCGGGTCATCGACGCCGCGGTGCGGTTTTTCACCGCGAGGTAAGCTCTCCCGCGGTTTTATGCTTTCTTTACCGGTATGCGCAGAACGGTCTTCATCTTTTTGGGGTCTGTTTTGCGCGGGTCGCCCAGGTAGATCTCATGGTGGTGCCGGACGTCGTTAATGTCGTTTTTCAGACCGTTTTCCCTGATAAAGGCCTCGATTTTTGCCACGGTCGCAGGCTCGTCGTCAAAGGGGCCGATGTGCATGCACTGCACGCAAAGCCCCTCGTCGAGGGTTTCAAGCTTGGCGGAAGAAGGGTCGACGCCCTTCTTTTTTCTTGCCTCATCACACGCCCAGGAGAAGACTTCCTTTGTCACAAACTCCGGCTGCCGGATCATGGATATCCAGCAAAAATCGCTTTTGCGGGTATAATCCACACCCTGAAAACCTCCCGCCATCCACCAAAGCCCCTCCAGCGGCGGTATGACGTAGTCGAAGTAACCCTCGGGCGCGCTGCCGCCCATTTTGCTCATCTTGACGGTGTAGCTCAGCGCGTACAAAAGTCCCACCGCGCCCTGATACGCGCCGCCCTCCGCGTTGGGGTCGCCGGCACCGCCGACCGTGATGAAGGTCATGGGCGGCACGAGGATCTGCATAGGCGTGGTTTTCGGTGCGTACAGGTCCTTGTACTCCTTTTTGTAATCAATTCCGGGCATGTCCTTCCAGCTCCTTTTTCAAGATAATACGGCCGCTTTCCGTTCCAAAACACTTCAAAACCGCCGAACCGGCGGTGGAAAAAACAGAAAAGGGTATCATAACCCTGGAAATACCGCGCCCCTTTACGACGTCTCCCCTTCTTTTTGGCATCCGCCGCACCAATAGACGGCGCCGCCCATGTACGGGGCTTTCTGCAGAATGCTCCCGCAGACGGGGCAGGGCTTCCCAACGGTATTTTTGCTGAGCCTTGTCACATATCCCCCGGCCTTGCCGAACAGGTCTTTCTCCGTGTCCCGGCCGCCCAGTGCCGTCATTTCCGCGAGCGTATTTTTGACGGAGCGATACAGCGCATCAAACTCCCCGGCCGACAGCGCGCCGAGCTTGCGCTTTGGATGGATCCGCGCGTTCCAAAGGATGTCCTGCAAAACGCCGTTGCCAAGCCCCGGAATGCGCTGCCCGGTTGCAAGAAACGCCTTTACAGACAGCTTCTCCGTATCCGCGCCGCGCAGGGAGGCGAAATAGACCTCGTCAAACGCCCTGGAAAGCGGCGAGGGCTTTTCTTTTGCGTCACCGTGGCAGAAGCCGGGGTCCTCGCCGTCGCGGACCGCCCACATGCCGCCGTACATCTGGACAGTGCACACAAGAGCGGTGTTGTCGGTGAAAGCGAGGCAAAGCTGATGCTTTGCAGGCGCGTTTTCGAGCGCTGGATAATACCGCAGCACTACCCCGTCGCCGAATACAATGCGGCAGCCGCTCAGTGCAAGCTCAACCAGTCCGCCGAAGGCCAAAGCGCCGTCGACGTGCCGACCTCGCAGCAGGCCGGGATATTCCGCCGGATCGCCCTGAAACCACGCAAATTTATGGGGCGACGCGGCGGCAGCCACGTTTTCAATGGTTTTCCCGGACAGTGTTCGCGAGATCTGCTGTGCAAGTGTAGCTGCCTCCGGGATTTCGATCATAGCCTTTCACCTCATTTAACTGTCAGATTCCGTCAGTAATTAAGTATATCATAGATTATCCATATTTGGAAATTCTTAAACGCGCCGCCGGGTTATCGGCCCGGCGGCGCCAGATTGTAGACAAAGTAAGCTCTTTTTTCTCTTTCTTACTGCAAAGGGATTTATTCGGCGGATAGTTATTGACATATGTCAGAAACCGCGCTATGATAAGAATAGTTTATGGCATATGTCAATAAAAAAGCATCCGGGAGGAATGCGCAAACGGATGGAAAGCGAGGAAAAATCATATGAGGATCGCGGTCACATACGATAACGGCCAGGTATTCCAGCATTTCGGCCATTCGGAGCGGTTTAAGGTCTACGATGTTGAGGAAGGCAGGGTAACGCTCGCAACAACGGTCAACACCAACGGCAGCGGCCATGGTGCGTTGGCGGATATTCTGAAAAAGCTGCAGGTGGATACGCTCATCTGCGGCGGGATCGGCGGCGGGGCCAAAAGAGCCCTGTCCGAGGCAAATATCAGGCTCTGCGGCGGCGTGTCCGGCGACGCGGACAAGGCGGTGGAACAACTGCTTGCGGGAGAACTCAGATATGACTCGGAAGCCACCTGCGACCATCACGGCGAGCACCACGGCGATGTCTGCGGGGAGCACGGCTGCGGCGGGCATGACCATCATTGCGAATAACAGGCAGCCGGAGGGGGTGTCGCAAAATGCATGAATATGCATTTTGCGACACCCCCTTGGTACTATAAAAGCGAGATTCTTATCAGCCGGATAAGGGTTGCGCTTGTTTTTGTTATAATGGGATGGAAAAGGCCTGACGGACACCCCCTTGGGCTATGCGCCCGGAATAAAAAGTGTCAGCCGCCCATCTCGTTATAAAGACTCGCTTAAGCAGGTTGAAAACACGCATGTGTCTTTCGCGTAACGAACCAAGATGAGTCGTAACAAGTTGTTGGCGGAAGCCGAGATAATTTCGGAGGTAGGTTCAACATGATTAGTGTAGGAGTGGATGTTTCGAAAGGAAAAAGTACAGTGTTTGCTATGGATGAACGGGGGACTGTTTTCATCTCCTCCGCAGAGCATGAGCTACATCGGAAGGCATGGCAGCCTTAATTGCCAAAGTGAGCGCCTTGCCGGAACCTCCCCGCGTGGTACTGGAGAATACCGGATACTACCATTGGCCGGTTGTGAACAGTCTGCTGGAGGCAGGGGTGTTCGTTTCAATTGTTAACCCAATCCTTATGAACAAGTTTGCCAAAGTACAGATACGTCCCGGTAAGACGGATAAGCTGGATGCGATCATGATCTGCAAGTTCGGTCTGGCCCATTGGTGTGAGTTGGTAAGCTGCTCGCCGGCTGGAGAATCCAGGGATACCTTAAAGCTATATTCCAGGCAGTACAGCGAATACATAAAGCTTATGACCCAGCAGAAAGTGAATCTGGGCTGCCTGCTGGACAAGGTCATGCCTGGAATTAAGACCTTGCTTTGTGACGAGGGAGGTCGAAGCAAACTCTCAGATTTTGTAATCCGGTTCTGGCATTTTGACTGTATTTCAAAGAAAAGCCGGGCTGCCTTTACCGCAAGTTATTGCAAATGGGCAAAAAAGCAGGGATACCATGTGAACGAGAGTAAAGCGTATGCTATCTACGCTCTATCTCAAAATGGTATCCCTACGCTGCCCTGCAATGAAGCCACAAAGCTTCTGGTTCAGGAAGCAGCCGGAGTCCTCAAGGTTCTTGAAAAATCCGTTGCTACTATCTTAGCACAAATGAACGCCCTTGCAAGTGCTTTCCCGGAATACGATACCGTCCTTGCCATGAAAGGCGTCGGACCTAAAACCGCCCCCAGACTGATTGCCGAGATTGGAGACATCAGCCGTTTTCATTCTGCAAAGGCTCTGGTCGCTTATGCTGGGCTCGATGCACCTCCGTTCCAGTCTGGACAGTTCGAGAGCAAGTGCCGGAAGATTTCCAAGCGCGGTGATAAATATCTCCGCAAGGTTGGCTATGAGATTATCGCTTCCCTCATGTCCTCAAAACCGCTTCAGGATAACGCTGTTTTTCTGTTTCTTTGCAAAAAACGCCGGGAAGGCAAGTATTATCTTTCTGCCTATATGGCCGCGCTGAACAAGTTCCTGCATATCTATTTCGCCAGGGTCAAACAGCTTCATTCGATTCTATTGAGAAAAGTTTGAGTTTTTTCGTTCAATCCTCCGGGCTTGGGCATCCTCTACGCCGATGCCCTACTTTGTTATACGCTTTTCCTGTTCCGCTTTTTTCCTCCTTTTTCTCTTTTGCTCTTGATTTCCATTAGCAGGTTTTTAAATTTTATAGAACGTCTATTTTTTCGACTCGTCCAGCATCCGCAATAAAAACCAGGAGCCGGGCATGTTTTTCTCCATATAGTCGTCGCCGTTTTGGCGGCGCAGGTTTTCGGCGTTTGCTTTGAAGGCGCCGTACCAGTCCTGACCGGTATCGGCCAATGCGGAAATGTCCTCCCCGCCGAGAATATCCCGGCACGCCGAGGCCATGATGTGCCCGTCAAGGCCGGTCTGCCCGCCCTGTTCAAACAGCGAAAAGCAATACCGGAGCGTGTAGTTTCCGCAATAAAGCATTTTCCTGTACTCGGTAGGGTGCGCGTCAATATAGGCTCCGGGGTTCGACATCTGTGCGGGAGACGAGCAGATCGTGTCAACGAGCTCTTTGATTATCGCGCCCGTGTCCACCCTGCCGTACTCAATCGCCTTGGCGTAGCAGGACTGCACATGTGCCGTAATATAATTCCGGGTGTCGAGCGCGTCCTCATGGATGTCGGAGGGGAACTTTTCCCTGATGGAGGCGGCGTCGCCCCCGTCCCGCGGCATCCAATATTCGATGAGCCCGTATTCCCCTGCGGCGTTTTTCTCAAAGGTGATCGCGACCGGCATATAGCTGCCGCCAGTATCGGAAAAGCCTCCGTCCGCATCGTATCCAAACTCCATATAGAGAGCCATGGCGTAGAACGTAACTTTTCCGCCGCTTCTCACCGTCTTAAGCTCCGTATGGGCCTCGGCCGCAAAATCTCCGCCGCTGTAATAATCCGCGTTTGCGGAAAGGATCGCGTCGGTTATGCAGGCGTCGAGGTCTGTGCGGTCGACGCTTTTGGTTATGGCGATATCGGTTGGCCCGTCGGCGCCGCCGATCGTTGATATGCTATTGCGCGCAAGCTCCGCGAGCTTTTCATACAGCCCGTCGTCAATGCGGCTGTAACGGCCGTCCTTGCCCATCTGCATGACGGCCTTCCCGTCGAGCAAAAAGGCGTAGTAGTCGATCGCCGTGCCGTCGGGATAGGTCGCGCGCAGCTGGAAACACTCGTCAAGCGCACTGATATCGACGCCCGGCCAGGCGGAGGATTTAACCATATAGTCCATAACGATGTCCCCGGCAAGCCGCGCGCCGTCGCCGTTAAGGGGTGAGCGGCTAAGCTGCGCCTCGCCGTCTGTATATTTGATCAGCCCGTAGGAAACCGTAAAGGGGGGCGTATTCAGGAGATCGACGGTCTCCTCCAACGCCTTCCCGTCCTTGCCGGGCAGATACGCGGTAAGCTTAAGCTCGGTGTAAGCATCGTTTAAGGGTATGGTATATGTCCTGCCCGGCTCCCATGCCCCGGCATCGTTGATATCCTCAAGGTGATGGATGCTCTGCGAAAAACCGTCGTCATATGCAAGCCTGCCGGCGATATGGATGTTCCATTCTTCCGGCTTTTCGTAGTCCTCCGGTATCCGGAAGCTGACCTCGTTTTCTGTGTGGTAGGCGCTTGCGGCAAGCTCTAAAAGCGCCTCCTCCGCGGAAAGGGAGGCAATCCTCGCCCCCGTAAAGGTGCAGCCGACGCAGACGGCGATCGCCAGGAGGACGGCCGCCAGCGCCGGGACAACGGTTTTGGGATTTCTAACGATCATGTTCAGTCTTTCCTTGATGCCCCGTTTCCCGGAAACCATCATGGTCGCGGCATTCATGATGCCGGAGGGCCCTTCCCTTACGGCGATCATATCGACAAGGGTGCGGCCGTAGACAAAACGGTTTTCCGCGCCGATTCGCTTAAGTACCGCCTCGTCGCAGGCGAGCTCGCTGTCGGCGCGCGACAGGACCGCCGCCGCCCAGACAAGCGGATTCCACCACCACAAAGCAAGGCAAAGCCCCCGCAGGATCGACCAGATA
This sequence comes from Clostridiales bacterium UBA6114, assembly GCA_002423435.1. Classification (GTDB taxonomy): domain Bacteria; phylum Bacillota; class Clostridia; order Oscillospirales; family Butyricicoccaceae; genus UBA6114. Next base: position 55,297 of record DIWE01000014.1, on the reverse strand, counting down.
TGGTCGCCGTGGCGGTAATGGCACAGCTCATGGGCGAGCACATGGCGGGCGCCGCCTTCGTTTTCCGCGGCCTTCGGCGTCAGATAGACAGCCGGGCGAAAAAGCCCGAACAGGCAGGGCGACGCGAGGCGGTCCGCGACATAGACGGGCAGCCGGCAGCCGGCGGCGTCATAGGATCTGCGCGCTTTGCGAAGCCGCCTGTAAAACACAAGATTCGTGCCGGCAAACCACAGCCCGGCCAGGATGCCTCCGGCAAGCCAGACGATTTTGAATATCCGCGCCAAAACAACGTCCAGAGAATCGGTGAAGATATAGCTTCTCAAGTGTCCGCCCCCGCTCTCGGCGGAGGGACCCTGTATTTCATGCAGGGTGCCGCGTCCGGCCGCGCGGGCTTGCTCGGGCGACATCTCCGTGTCGCGGATCATGTCGGAGTATACCCGTATGCCGGATATCGAATCGGTTATCCGCGCCGTGTCCACCGCGTTCATCACGCTCAGCGGACTTCCGAACAGCGGAAACGGCATCAGGAGCCTGATCAGCACCAGCCCCCACAAAGCATACTGCAGCCGCCGGCTGATTCTGCCCCGAAACAGGAAGCGCAGCGCGATCACAACCGCGATCAGCACCGACGAGGTGACAATGCATTCAATCATTGCCCGCCTCCCTTTCCGCCTTGCGCAAAATGGCGTAAAGCTCGTCGATGTCGCCCTTTGTCAGCGCCTTCTGCCCCGCCATCGACGCCACCATCAGCCCGACGCTGCCGCCGTAGACCTTCATCAGAAAGCTTTCGGTCTCGCAGTGCGCGGCGTCCTCCTTTTTCCAAACGGGATAAAAGAACTTGGAGCGCCCGGCCTGCTCAAAGCGGACCGCACCCTTGTCCGCCATGCGCGAGAGCATCATAAAAACGGTTCCCTTTGTCCATCCCGTATCGTCCCTTAACGCAAAAACAAGCTGCGCAATCGTGCGCGGAGGGTCCTCCCACAGCAAATTCATCAATTTCCATTCGCCGTCCGACAGACCTGTTTTCTGATTCAAGGCAAGCCCTCCCCATGTTGGTTGACATTTGTCGCCTTTAGTGTAGCACAGCAGGATAACAAGTGTCAACCATATTTTTTGCGCTCGCCGCCTTTATTTATGAATATATTTGGGCCGTGGAACCAATCTTAATTTTACCGCGTCAAAATGACAGTTACTTTTCAGGAGGTGACCGACATGAACCGCCTATCGGCCTTTTTGATATGCACTTTTCTATTCGCAGCTCTCTTTTCCGGATGCGGCGCCGAATCGGACGAAAACATCACCTTTACCGCCGTTATCGAGGAGCTTTACGACAATTCGATCCTTGTCTCGACGTCGGACGACGTGGGGTTTGACAAGGCCAGCGTCGGCATCGGCGGACTTCGGATCGGTTTTGATCTTACCGTCGGCCAGACGGTAAAAATAACCATCCTGCCCGAGATCCGCGAGTCCTATCCGGTGCAGGTCACGGCGACCGCGATTGAGCTTGTAGCTCCGGCCTCCAACGAAATCGAAGGGGTGTCCATGACCGTCGAGGACGGCACCGTCACGCCGACCGGGCTGACGCTTTTTATACGCGACACAAACGACGAACCGTACACCTACGGCCAGTGGTATGAGCTCCAAAAGAAAACGGATGATCAATGGACGGCGCTGCCCGTCGTGGTCGAGGGCGATTACGGCTTTACCGACGAGGGACTCTTGCCGGACAAAGACGGGATTCTGAAGCTCGACGTCGATTGGGAATGGCTGTACGGCAAGCTCGAGCCGGGCGAATACCGCATTGTCAAAAGCGTTTACATCCACCCGGACGAAAATAAATATTTCAGCGCGGAATTTAAGATAGCCTGATAAAGCGTTGGAAACAACCGGATTAAAACTGTCATGGGCGGGCCGCAAAACGTTTTCAAAAACGGATTGCGGCGCGCCCAGTTTATGTACGCAGGCCTGAAATTTGTTTCACCTATAGAAAGCGGGCTCATCCTCCGGACAAGGCGACCAGCCAACAGATTATTGGCGGGAAAAGCATAACAACCACCAGCTTTCGTATGATTTGAAGCACGATGAGATCGGCGCTTTGCACACCCATATCCGATGAAATCAGCGCCATATCGCTCGCGCCTGCGGGAGTCGCGGCCAGCATCCCCTCCTCCGGAAGCATGCCGAACCGTTTTGACAGCAAATGCCCGACAATCCAGCAGTTTAAGAAATAGCCCGCCAGCAAAACAAGCGACGGAAGCACAAGGTATTTAAGCTCCAGAACATCCTCGTATCCGATTGAGCATCCGATATAGGCCCCCGCGAGCACCTGCGCGATGCGTTTGGCGAGCAGCGGCATGCTTACGGGAATGCCTGCCAGCTTAAGAATAATAACGCCCACCATTGAAAACGACATCGCGCCGGCGGGGACTTTCAGTACCGCGCCGATAAGCCCGGTGACGCCGGCGCATAAAAAAACGGGCCAAACGGTGCGGATGCCGTGCGGAGTTGCACTTTGCTGGGGCGGGTTTTCCTCCAACGCCGCCGGATGCTCCTCTTGAGGGTTTTCTTCGGAAACGGCGTGAGCGCGCTTTTTCCCCATTGCAATAACGCCCGGGAAAACACCGACGCCGGCGACCATCCTCACAAATTGCAAAACGGCTACCTTCGGCACGTCCGCCCCCAGATCGGCCGCGATAATCGGGATGTCGCTCATTCCTCCCGGGACGGCGCTGAAGAATGCGGTCTGCAGATTCAACGGGCTGACCCAACTGATAATCATGCCTAACAACAAATTGGTGGCAAGCATAAATACCGTTATAACGAGAGCCGGCTTATAGATGCCCTTCATGCGGGCAAGATCGCTTTTTTCAACCGTGCACCCGATAAACGCCCCGGCTGTAACCTGCGCGATAAATCTGGCAAAGCCCGGCATATAAGCCCTTTCAAACACAATGCTTAAAATCGCGACGCCAAAAATAGATCCCACCATCATCCCGCCCGGAACCTTTGCCTTGAGAAATGCAAATCCGCACAAAAGCCCCACGGAAAACGTCAGCAGTAAATCATCCATATGAAGTACCTCAAAGTTCTGTGTCTGTAAATCCATAGTGGCATTTAAAATGAGTTTTGCCAAAAGGCAAAACCCATTTTGGTTCTCCAGGGGGTATCCGATACCCCCGGTTTCGCACGAATTGCGCGGGTCGATAATTATACCTTCGCGGTTTTCTCATCTTTGTTTGCCGAACCCGTGCTGCTTCCTTTTTTGATGTATGTCTTCCAGATAATAGCGACAAGCGTCAGAGCGGCCAGGATGAACATTATGCAGCTGATCGGCCTTATGAAGAAGGTTGACCAGCTTCCGTGAGAAATAATAAGCGCCCTTCTCATGGAGCGTTCGACCGTTCCGCCCAGCACCAGGCCGAGGATAATCGGCGTAATCGGAATCTTGCAGCGTCTGAGCAGATAGCTTATAAAGCCGAAGAGCAAAACCAGGATAATGTCGAAGACATCCCTTTCCACAGCATATGCGCCGGTTAAAACGATGAGAACAATGGTACTGTTCAATATCGACTGCGGAAGAAGTACGATCCTGAGAAACAAGCGCGTATACAGTAAACCGAAAAGGAACATAAACAGCGTCGCGGAAAAGACGGTGATAAACATGCTGTAAGGAATTTCGGGGTTGCTGATGAAAAGGTTCGGCCCCGGGGTTACGCCGTGGATGATGAGCGCGCTCAGCATGACCGCCGTGGTTCCGGAACCGGGTATGCCGAGGCCCAGCATGGGAATGAGCGCGCCGCCCGTAACGCCGTTGTTCGCCGCTTCGGACGCCGCGACGCCCTCCAGCCTCCCGCTTCCGAATTCATGGCTGTTTTTGGACATCTGCTTTACCTGGTTGTACGCCACAAAGCTGGCAACCGATGCCCCGGTGCCGGGCAGGGCGCCGATGATGACGCCGATGATCCCCGAAAAAATCGTTGTGGGGAGAAGTCTTCGGAAAACGCCCTTTTCAAAGCGCTTCATCTTTACCTTGCCTTCAACGCTTTCGAGCTGCGGCGGCTTCCAGAAATCCATGAACATCTGCCCGAGCGCAAAAAAGCCCATCATCGCGGGAACCGGGTCTATACCCGACGCCAGATCCACAAGCCCGAACCCAAAGCGCGACACGCCCAAAAACTCGTCCATCCCGACCGTGGACAGTAAAAGCCCCAGGGCTCCTGCAAACAGGCCTTTGAATATGTTTTCCTCGGACAGGCTTACAATCATGGTCAGTCCCAATACGCCCAGCGCGAAGTATTCGGCCGGGCCGAACGAAAGCGCGGCCTTCGCAAGAGGAAGCGCTATTAAAATCAGGACGAATCCGCTGATGATCGTGCCGATCGAACTCGATACCAGCGACGTATAGAGCGCAAGGCCCGCCTTGCCCTGCTGGCGCAGGGGAAAGCCGTCGATAAGCGTGGCTCCCGCGGCCGGGGTGCCCGGCGTCCCGATCAATATCGCGGGGATTGAGCCGCCATACTGCACGCCTATATAAATTCCCAAAAGCAGCATCAGCGCCTGTTCCGGCTCCATATGAAAGGTAAACGGAAGCACCAGCGCGGTTGTAATCGCGCCGTTGATTCCCGGCATGGCTCCCCCGAGAATGCCTATGGCCACGCCTAAAGCCGTAAACAGCAGCGATACGGGCAGAAATGCGGTCTGCATTCCCGTGATTATACTATCAATCAAAGCCCAACCCTCCCACTCATATCAATATACTGCCGGAAGAAAGCCTTACCTGAAGAAGTACTCCGAAAATCAAGTATAAAACCGCGACATTAACCCCGGAGTACAGTAATAACTTCTTCCAGTTTCTGATTTTCAGCAAATAGAGCAATGAGACCGACAAAAGAAAGGTTGAAACAACATATCCGACGGTTTCCATAATAAGGAGATAGACCAAAATGCAAACGGCGGACTGGATAACCAGCCTGTTGTCGCCGCCCGTCTGTGTTTTTCCGCCGTTTTCTTCCGGTTTTGTATCTTCTTCCGGCAAGCGCGCTTTTGGGGGCCTGCCCTTTCTCGCCTTCATGAAATATTCCAGGACGATCACGATGCCGCAAATAATAAAGATCACCGCGAGCAGCCTTGGAAACGCTCCGCCGCCAACCATGTCATACAGATAATCATCATATTGATGGGAGTAAAAATATATTGCCGTCCCCAGCGCGAAGGATGACAGCCCAAGTATAATATCCATAAAGCCTGCACAATTGCGGGGGACGAGCTCCCCCGCAAATTGCAATTCACCTCCCGATTCTTAAAATATGCATATAAGGCATTGATCCGAAAAGAGTCCGTGAATGCCGCGTGTCCTCAATCTACAGCCAGACCGATTTGCGCGTAGATATCATGGATTACGTTATAAAAGTCCTGGAACACCTCGACAGCGTCATCTCCGGCGGCAAACTTGGGGGTTATATAATTCGCTTCCAGATAATTTTTTTGCCACGTTTCGCTTGCGTCCAGTTTTGTGAAAGCGTCCACATAAAAATCGTACGCTTCCTTCGGGATATCGGGCGGCATAACGATCGCCCTGGGGACCTCAAAGACGACGTCGTAGCCGAGCTCCTTGAATGTGGGGGTATCGGGAGCGGCGGCCGATCTGTCCGTATTTGCGACGGCGAGAAGCTTCAGCATACCGCTTTGGAGTCCGCCCGCCACCTCGGAGTAATCGTGCCAGGATACGTCGATTTGATTGCCCATCACGGCGACCAAAGCTTCTCCGCCGCCGTCGAACGGAACGTTGTTTAACTCGATGCCCGCTGCTTTTTCAAAAATGATGCTTGCGCAGGAGCCTGACGAACCGGCGCTGCCGGTGCCGCAGGAGATGCTTTTCGGATTCGCCTTACTGGCGTCGACCACCTGCTCAAGCGACGTGATGCCGCTGTCGGTACTTGTACAAAGGGCGAGCGTATCCGTTCCAAGGACGGCCAGCATGGTAAAATCGTCGATTTTCATACTCATCTGCCCGGTGATCGCCGAGACAAAGAATCCGGAGGGCGCCGTCTGGAATATATAGGGGTCCCCGGCGTGCTCATATGTATAGGTGAATGCTTTTACTCCGTTTGCGCCGGTGAGGTTGTTTACATAGATCGTGGCATCGATGATATTCTCGGAAGCCATGTATTGCGATACCGATCTCGCCATCAGGTCGCTGCCGCCGCCGGGCGAGGAATGGCACACAAATTCGATATTTTCAGTCGGTTTCCAGGACTCCGTTTGAGCTGATGCGCCTTGATCGCTTGAACAGCTGCCGAATGTGAAGATCAGCGTAAATATCAAGACCAATAATAATGCCTTTTTCATTTGCACTTTCATCCTTTCTCAACCGTACTCGTTTATTTTTTAAATCTTTCAAACCCACGCCTCGTGCCGCGGGTCATTTCCGGCCCTTCCGCCGCCGCGGCCGGGGGTTCTCCCCCCGGAAAGGGCATGCGGAAGCCCTCCAATAATCTGTAATAAGCAGAGCTGTGAATGCAGCTTAAAGGTAAATCCCTGTGACGCTTTCCCGGGAAATTTGCCGTATCAGCGAAAATTTCCGCTTTTTCAACACGTCCGAATACGGAGGGAAGAGCATGGTTTATTTGCCGGGCAGGGGCTGAAACGGCTGAAAAAGCGGAACGGAGCGCCTGTATTTAACCAAAGCTTACTTGCCGATCAGTTCGGCGCATCGCACAGTGTTGAAAATGCCGCAGGGACATGGCTTGGAAAGAATCCTGGCCGCCTCTTCGGGCGTCAGCTGTTTGTTTTTTACCTTTTCCCGGACCGACTCGACCAGATTGGTGCCCACCTGCGAATGGCCGCACATGGTTGTTATCATCAGTGTCTCACCCTTCGCAAGCAGTGACCGATCCCCATAGATTCCCAGCGACAACGTCGCCGTATGCGGTTTCAGATTGCATTCGCGCGCGATATCGACAACCTGATCGATCAGGCCGCTGACGACAATGGATACGCCGAGCTCGGCGTCGCGGATCTTTTTGAGGACGCCCGCAACAGCGCTTCTCTTTGCGAATGTGGAGATGATCCCATAGGAGTTATCCAACGTTTTCGCGTATTCCTCCGGCTCAAGCCCGTTAAGGATATTTTTCCCCGCATGGCTGGAACCGAAGTTTACATATTCCTCCGACAGATAAATCGAAAGAATTTTTCTCAGCTTGTCGCCCGGATGATCCCGGTTTACTCCTTTTGCACACCTCGCATAGATGCAGTAATCGTTTTTCAGGGATTCGTAAGTACCGTAACGATGTAATGAATGGCTCATTCTGTCTCCTCCAATCAGTCAATCAGCGGCCGGCCCAGCCCGACGTTGATTTTTGCGTTTGGCCGCACCTCAATACCGAGCGATTTCAACGTTTCAATGACGGGAAGGCTTCCGTCATCGGCAAACCTGGTTACCAACCCCACGGAAACGACCGTCTTCACATTGTCCAGCACGGGCAGAAGACCGCCGAGGATGTACTCTAAATCCTCCGCCCTGCACTTTGTTTCCACAATGGCGGAAAGGACCTTCTCGTTTACATATTCCTTTTTGATATGTCCCGAGCCGTCTTCTTCCAGCAAACCGAAGATAGGGTTATCCTCGATAAAGGGTATCCCTAATTCCTGCATCGCCACGGTGATCTTTTCGACTTCCGTAAATCTGGTTCCGGTACACGGCCTGCCGAACTCAAGAAGCAGGCCGTATTCGCCCCTGCGAAATTTCGCCACGACATCGTTCGTCTTTGCCTCTTCCGTGCCGCGGCCCCATGCCTTGAGATGAGGGTGCTGAACGCCCGGATCGCTGAACTGCATCCGTATGGCGCGAGGGTATTCGAAGCATTCGGGCGGCATAAAAAGCGCGTCTGTCGGGCAAACCTCCGCCCGGCGGCACACGCTGCAGTCCACACACTCCTCCTCGTCAATCACACAAATGTCACCTGCCTTCGTGATGCAGCTGACCGGGCAATAGGGTATACACTGCCCGCACCCCACACATTTTTCCGAGTCAATTCTCATTCATTTGACCTCCTTTTTTTATTTGCCATGCAGTCACTCACGATGTGATCCGACTGCCGACTTATCCGGGAAAAACATCTCTCCAAAAGTATCGGCGCCGCGCTGCGACGGTTCCAAACGAACCTTTATCAGGGCTTTTTTTACATTGCAGGACGTCTTGTAAATGCATGCCGACTGATGGGCGTCGTCCGGGAAAACAATGCAAAAACAGCCTTCATTTTGTATAACGTAACCTAATTCGTCGCAATTTACAAGCCACATATCCGTCGTTTTGTCATAATATGTTTTCGGACTGCAAAGCGATTTGTGCGCATAACCCAATTGCTCGGAGCCCTCGATCATATATTGCACGTCCGCGTAATCCCGATGGACTTCAATTTTGCAGTTTCCCTTATCGTTTGTGCTGTAGGACTGAATTTTGAGGAAAATATCTTCTCCTTCGATTTTGTAAACTCCTGCGGCATAATTGGACAAATCATGCTCCTCGATAAATTGAAGAGCGCGTTTGAACCGGTCGCCCAGACCATAATAAAGACGGGCGTTTTTTATTCTGTCGACTACCGTGACTGCGCACCCCACTTCGTTTTTACCGGTCTCACTCAGTCGTAGACCCCTTTCATATATTTGGTAAGCAGGTCAATATCGCTGGTGGAGGCCAACATTTGTTGTTGTCTCTCTTCAATACGGCCGATTTCTTTGCACTTTTCCAAAACGTCCTCTAAGTATTCTTTCGGGAATTTGACGGCTCCGTTTTCATCCAGATGCACCACATCGCCGGGGCAGACATCCATGCCGCATATCTCGACGGGGACCCCGACGGCTTTTACCGCCATGGGTCCATGTCCCGGCGACACGCCGGTCAAAAAATACCGAAGCCCCAGCGCGCGCACTTCCCCGAGATCCCGCGACGGCCCGTCGGATACTACTGCGGCCGCGCCGGCGGACTTAAACGCGGTCGCCATATTCCCGCCGCATAAACCGTTCTTCCTCTTGAGCTCCGGAGGATAGTCCTGTTTTATGAACAATATAACCGGTTTATCGGAATCCCCGATGGCGCGCAGGACGTCGCCTATGCCGAGATTGTTAAACCCGGGGTCCGGCAGTCCGTATACACAGGTGACGGCATACCCGCATGCCCGGCCCAGCTCGGGGAACATCGCGCGCAGGGTTTCATCGGTGTACCATTTGGTATCCCATGGATGAAAAAGGCTCAGGCAGGTGGATTTTCCCGGATAAGTCGCCACCGCGTTGGTGATGGTCGGAGTGTCATAGGCTTCGAGCTCTTTCATAATGGCGATTTCTTGCTCGGGGGAAAGCTTTTTTTTCATTTTTTCACATCCTCTCTTTCGGAAAATATTGGATCGCGTGTTGTTTTGCAGACACTAGTTATTACAGCAATATCTGTGCCATCTCTAAAAAGCCGGGATTTTAATGAAAAAACGAGGCAATTACGGCTGTTTTTGCGATTGCCCGCGATCTGCGCGCCGCGAAGGTGTTAACCGATGAAAACTTATGTTAACGCATCATTGCCAAAAAGTGGTTCATTTGATATATTGAGTTTAGGAAATCGAATGCAGATTCTTGATTTGCTTTTCTGAATAAGGGGACGTGGGTGAATTGAGTTACAAAATCGGCGCTTTGGTGCACAGCAGAACCGACGAGGAAATATTTACGGACTTGTTCTTCGATGAAATCAGAAGCGGCAATATTCTGATGGAACGATTCACCCGCGGCAATGTGCTCGAGCGGGGACGCTCCCTTATCGCGCAGGGCGCCCAGGCTCTCATCGTGCGGGGCGGCATCCTGTTTGAACTGACCGACAACATTACCGAGGTGCCGGTGATTCAGATTCCGCTTTCAGCCAACGACGTCATTTGCGCGCTCAGTGAATCGGTTGCAAAATACAGGAAAATTCATATTGTACTCCCTCACAGCATCATCTTCGACTTTGATTACTGCAAAAAAATCTTTCCCGACAACATCGACCTCTTCCTGTTTTACGACATCGGGCAGGCCACGCAGTATATTGAAAAGCTCAGCTACAGTCAGGACGAGGCCGTGCTCGGGGGCTCCATCGGGGTAAGCATTGCGCGTCAGCGCGGTCTGAATTTCATCTATGCAAACGTGCGTCCGGCCGCGGTTTTGGAAGCATATAAAACGACCATATCACTGCTCGATCAGATCTATGACGATTATAAAAAAGTAAAGCTGATCGAGTCGGTTCTGAACAACATTGAAGACGGAGTAATCGTAATCAGTGAAAACGGCAGCATCAGCCATTTTAACCACAGCTGCGAATTGATCCTCGGCCAGCGGACCAGCGCCGTCCTCGAAAAAGAATTTGCGGTCTGTTTTCCGGAGCTCGACGAATTACTGGGCTTTAAGAACAATGCCGGCTATGCGCACCACAATAGCAACAGCACACTTTACAAAATGGGGGAAAAAAACCTCTCCATTCACACCTCCCGCATCAAAATGAGCTCCGACGAATCTCAGATTCTCATCACCGTCAAGGACGTATCGAAGCTGCAGGAGCTGGAAAAAACCTTGCGGTTTAAGCTGAATAAAAAAAGGCTTACCGCCAGGTATACCTTTGAGGATATCCTGACGATAAGCCCGAAAATGCAGCGGCTGATCCAAAATGCCAAGGCTTACGCGCTCAGCAGCCAAACGATTTTGATACAAGGGCAAAGCGGAACCGGAAAGGAGCTTTTTGCACAGAGCATTCACAATTACAGCCACCGCAAAAACGGTCCCTTTGTAGCGGTAAACTGCGCCACTCTGACGGAATCGCTGTTGGAAAGCGAGCTGTTCGGCTATGTGCGCGGCGCCTTTACGGGGGCGCGCAGCGAGGGGCGGGTCGGTCTTTTTGAGCTTGCCCACGGAGGAACGCTTTTTTTGGATGAAATCAACAGCATGTCCCCGAATCTTCAATCCAAGGTGCTGCGCGCCATCGAGGAAAAAGAAATTATGAGGGTCGGGTCGGATTATGTGATTCCGCTAGATGTGAGAATCATAGCGGCCACCAACGTAAATCTCTCCGAACTGGTCAGACAAAACGCCTTCCGCAAGGATCTGTTTTTCAGGCTCAATGTGCTTGATCTGCAGATACCGACGCTCAGTGAACGGCAGGAGGACATCCTGTTCCTGTTCAGGCACTTTATCAGAGAGATCCTGGGAGCCGATGCCCCGGCGCTGGCCACGAGCCCCGAGTTTGAGCGCCGCTTATTGACTCACCCGTGGATGGGAAATGTGCGCGAGCTTAAAAATATCGCCAATAAATACGTCCTGTTTCACGAGGACAACAGCCACAACGAAATCCTTGGCCCGAGCGATGAGGGTAAGCCCGCGTCTGAGCCCGATTGCCCGGCCAAAGATTTGAAAATCGATATAAAAGCCGTAAACCGTTTTGTGGAGGAGGCCGTCATTCAGTCGCTTCTGGAACAGGGCATGACAAAAACCGCCGTTGCAAACTCTCTTGGAATCAGCAGAACGGCGCTTTTTAAGAAAATGAAAAAGGCAGGCGAAAAGGCTTAGATCGTATTGACACAAGAGCAAAAGGCCCGTGTTTTTGGCGGATTTTTACGGTGCTCTCTGCGGCCATTTCTTTCCGGTGATCCTCATCCTGTATGCGTTCATGGCGTTGTCCCGAAGCCGGTTCATCAGCTTGAAATTGGCCGTCCCCCCGGCGATGCTCCCGACGACGGGCAATAGCTGCAAAAGCTTTGCGACATCCAGATAGTCCCGGTATTCGATCTGGAATTTTTCCCAGTCTACCGGCGGATGGGCGGACTCTTCCCAGTCCTGCAAAACCCGAAAAACGTCAAGGCGGTGCTCCCGGCTGGAAAAGGCGAGCTGGAAGACATACAAAATGTAAAGCCGTTCGCTTTGCTCCTCGGTGTCGAAGCCATAAAGCTTCGCGCAGTCAAACAGAAATTTGAGCTTGATGCCCATCAGCACCGGCAGGTCGGCGAGCCCCAGAAGAACGCCGCCCGCCCCGAAGGCGGCCCCTTCGGTGACCGCCGTTTTCATATAGCTTCCGAAAAGCTCCCGCACCAGAAAATCCCGCTCGGAAAGCTTCAGGTCGGAGGTATCCTCCTTGACGGAGAGCAAAACCGAGCCGGACAAAACGGCCCGGACCGTCTTCTCGACCGCGGAGGTAATTGTATCCTGCACCCGTTTCGGCATCAGCTTCCTTGTTTTGTTCTGAATGCCTTTTGAAGCGCGCTCGAACAGTCCGGCGCTCTTTACGATCTCGCTGTGCCAGCGGTCGAGCTCCTTTTCGATATGCTTTTCATACAGATTCATTTTTTGCTTTGCCCCATAAAATCTGCAAGCTGCTCTTTCGTGACGCCGATGCCCTCGATTGAATCGAGCTTCCTTCCGTTTAACCGGTAGGACGGCACCGCCCAAACACCGGACTGTTCAAAGGCATACCGGTTTGCGTCCTGCTGTATCCGGGCGTACTCGCCGTTTTGAAGCGCTTTGCGAAAGGCGTCGGCGTCGAGCAGATCGCGGACGTGGTCTGAAAGCGCATCGATGTCCTCGATATTGATCCGGTCTTTCAGCGCGGCCTTAAACATCCTGTCGTGGTAGGCCCAGATATCCGCCCCGTGATAAAGCGCGAAGAACATTCCCTGGATGCATAAGTCGCTGTGGGGCCCGTAGCGTTCGGGCCTCGGATGCGCTTCGCACGGGCGCCATATGATCTCGATCTGCGGATAAAGCGGACGCAGGTCGCCAAGGTATTCGTGCCCCCTAAGGCAGAAGGGACACGCATAATCAAAAAACACTTCCAGCTGATTCATAATTATTTTGGCCTCCCCGATCGGACTCATCGTTCATAATCTGTATTTTCCAAACGCTTTTTCAGTGTCCAGATGGACATCTTTAAAAAACAAAATAAGCCATGCGGCAAACGCAAAAATTGCGGCATACCGGCTTATAAAAAACGACGCGACTGCTCCGGCGGTAAAAATCGCCGCCCAGATGAGAAAAGCGTTCCTTTGGTCGATACTCATACGCGCTTTATCGTACTTTTCTCTTTCTCCTTTAGGCAATGTATTAAACCCGCCGATCAGCATCGCTCCTCTTTCTTTCAGCAGAGCAACCAGAAAAGACATCACGGCAAACACAGCTCCCATGGCAATACAACTGACAGCCCCGATATTCATCATATATGAAGCCCTCCGATAAACTTAGATTTGATCCATATATAAATGATAACATAAAACCGTTCAAATATCGATGTGCCATCTCGTTTTCAATCGTTTATTCGAAAACATTATTGATTATTTTAACCAATGCCGCAAAATATCGTTATATTTTTTCACTGTATCTTCGGAAAAAATAATATTGCGATGTTATTGATGAACCGACGCCCGTTGTGTTGCCTGAGCGAGATTTTCTGCGGCTTTGCCGGGTATCGGAAGCGCATAACATCGCAAAGGGGGATACTGTTGAAGCAAAAAACGATTTCCTTCCTGCTTGTTTTTGCCATGCTGTCAGCCATCCTTTCAGGCGCTGCGTTTGCTTTAAGCGAAACTGCACCGGGCACCGCCGACGCGACGAAAATTAATGGCAGGTACGGCCACGGCTTAAGCGGTAAAAATGCCGCAAAGCTGATGGATTCTCTTGTTGCGGAAAAAATAATTTCACGCGAGACGGCGGATCAGCTGCTTTCGCACTTAGACAAGAAGGCAAAAGAAAGAAAAGCCGAGTCTCAAAAAATCAAATCCATGACAAAAGAGCAGCGCAAAGCGTATTTTAAGAGCAAAAAGCAGCAGGCCGGCAAAGGCGGCTTTGGTTCGGAGCTCGTAGAGTCCGGCATCCTGACGCAAAAAGAGCTGGATGCGATCAACGCTTACTGTGAAAAGCAGATGCTTGCAAAATTCGAACAGAAGCTCGAATCTGCGCTCGGCCCTCTTGTAAAAGCGGGCACCATCACGCAGTCGCAAAAATCTGCGGCTGCGGCTTATTTGAAAGACCGTATGGCGAAACGCAGGCTCGACATGGAAAAGGTCAAAAATATGACCGATGCCGAGCGCCGCGCTTATTTCAAGGAACAAAAAGCCAAAATGTCTCAGGAACCCTTTAAGGAACTTGTGGAGAACAAGACATTGACAAAAGCTCAGGCCGATGCCATAGCCAAAGCGCTGGCATCGGAGCGCAAAAAGAAATAGCCGCAGTAACGCCAAAGGCGCCGCCCAATATTTGGGCGGCGCTTTTTATCATACGAACGGCCGTTTAAATTTATTCTACTAATTTTGGGTTTATCATATGTTTTATCTTAAGGCGAGGAGAGATGTAGAATGCTTTTTATTTTGATTCCAAAAAAGAAAGTCAAATATATCTCTGCATTTTTAAGCCTCGTATTATTTATCACCTGCGGCGCGCTGTATCTGTCAAAGGCAGTCGGCTTGAATGAAGCGAAATACATTATCCTGATCAATATTGAGGAAAAGAGATTATATTTGTTTGAAGATAAAAAATGCGTAAAGCAATACCCGATCGCATCGGGGAAGCCGGGGTGGCCTTCCCCGATCGGACAGTGGAAAATCGTTGAAAAAAGTGACTGGGGAGAAGATTTCGGCGGGCGCTGGCTTGGTTTAAACGTGTTGTGGGGAAAATACGGGATTCACGGCACATCAAGGGAAGATTCCATAGGACGTGCCGCAAGCCACGGCTGTATCCGAATGCTGAATAAGGACGTCAAGGAGTTATATAATATCGTCCCGATCGGCACTCCCGTCACGATCATTCACGGGCCTTTCGGCCCTTTCGGCACCGGTTTCCGGAAGCTCAGGCCGGGCGACAGAGGCGCCGACGTATTGGCCGTGCAGCGGAAGCTTCGGGAGCTCGGATATTTCACCGGGAAAGAGACCGGCATATACGAAGACGACCTGAAATATGCCCTGTATGAATTTCAGGAAAAAAACCATCTTACAATCAAATATACTATTACTGTAGACGATTACCATGCCATGGGTTTTACTGAATTTGAATGACGCAGCCACGCCGATATCGGCGGCGGCAGAACGAGTGTAAGCCGCGCCCCTTTAAGCCGGCTCAGTATCTCATACTGTCCAGCTTAAAGGGGGTTACTTTATAATGTGCTACATCACCCTGCTCGGGAAAATCGCGTCCACTATTCCTATGACCAGCGACCCGATCAGCGCGCCCCATATGGTTACCGCCATATTGGGAACAATAAACTGAGCCGCGTAAAGGATGACCGCGGAGATAAGAAAGCCCTTGATGCCTTTGCCGAAGGGCGAAGCGTCAATTTTCATGACTCGTTCAACCAGATAATCCAAAACGCTGATGACCACTGCGGCGATTAAATAGGACCACAAGCCCCTGATTGAAAACCCCGGAGTTAAAAATGAAACGATTCCAAGGATAACGGCTGTGATAATCATTCTGCCCAGCCAACGAAAAAAGCCGCCTGATTCGGAGCGTCTGGCCTCGCTATATGGTTCTGACAAATCGAATTCCTCCTATAATAAGATCTCGGTTTTGCACAATTATTCTCTATTAGTCTTTCCAGAAATATCAGTATTACTCACATCCAAATAAAAGCGGCTTTGAAACGTGTTCAAAGCCGCTTCAAATTGTAGACAAAGTAGGATCTTTCGTCTTTTTTGAAAAAATGCGTTGCGTAGGCGTGACCATTTTTTCAAAAAACCGAATCAATTTGTTTTTTTGGCAATTCATTTGCCTAAAAAACACCCCCGGGGTCCCCAACAAATAGTATTTGTTGGGGTGAGTCCACCCGCGCCAATCGGGCGCGAAACCGGGGGTATTTCGGTCTGAAATCTTCGATTTCGGGCCGAATATCTAGGGGGTATTGGATACCCCCTGGAGAGTGTCGACTTTGTCGACACTCAGTAGCGGCTTTGAAACGTGTTCAAAGCCGCTTTTAACCTGTTAAAACGATTCGTCCAGATATGCGGGGTAGGTCAATATAATCCGCTTGATCGTTTCATCCGGTTTTATTTCCTCCACGGGATTGACGAGCCCGTCCTCGGTATTGAAATCGAGAATCAGCGCCTGATCCTTTTCAACCTTGAAAACGCCTAAAAGCTTCCCGCCGCCCTGAATGCTGTCGGGCTCCGTGTATTGCGCCCGATAAAACACCAAGGCCGCGCCCGCCGGGTCGCCAATTTTCACATTGAGATTTGTTCTGGCGCCGGGTGCGGTGGCTGCGATCTGCAAGACCGTGTTTGAATCCTTGCCTAGGGTGATCGTATAGCCCTCTGCATATTCCCAGTTGTAAAAAGCTTCGGGAAAATGTCCGGCCTCATTAAAGGATTCTTCCGTATAGTCTTCCCCGAGTATTTCCTGCACCTTTTCCTTTGTGTCGCCCAGCTTTATGCCGCCGACGGATGGAATACTTTCCACATTTTCGTCCGGTGTGCTGTCCGGCGGCGTATTATTGTCATTTTGCGCAGTACCCGGATTCGTCGTCGTGTCGTTTGCGTTTTGCGGAGGGTTCGCGCAGGCGGCAAAGGCCGCCAAAAAGGCGGCAGTCAAAATTGCCGCAAATACTTTTCTTAACATCAAATCACTCCTGTTTTCTGTATCATACGACGGAAACAAAACGGAAAACGTTCCGGCCACGCGCCTTCCAAATCATTCCGAAAGCATCGAAAAGACCATGCTGCAAAAAATCCGGCACCTATCGTACCGGATTATTTTTTGCGTATTATAACCGCATTATCCCGCGATTTCCATTTTCGATGAATAATTATTTTCGAATTGACCGCGATTTTGTTTTCTTCCGGATTGCCGTTTTTCTCATCCGAATTCCGCAAGCGCGGAAAACAGCGTAAGCGCAGACGGAAGGATATCGTCGTTGAATGTGTAATTTTCCGTATGGAGCTGCGGCCAGGCCGCGCCCGCGCCGATGCCCGCCATGACGGCTTTGGCATAAGCTCCGTAATGGCCGAAGTCCTCCGACCAGCGAAACGGCTCGGGCACCTCAATACAGCCAAGCCCGGCCCCGTTGCAGATTTTCCTAAGCCGCTCAAGCGCGGCGGCATCGTTGACGGTGGCCGGAAACATATCGCAGAAAGCGAAGGACACCTCCACCCCGTCGCGGGAAGCCTCGGCACGAGCGGTTTCTGTAACGGACGAGATCAGCGCGTCCAGATCGCCGTCAAGCCATGCCCTCAAGGTGAGCCGGACTTCGGCGCTCCCGGCCGAGGTACCGAACGCTTTTGCGCCGATTTCTGCGCCGATGAGGGTGGCCATGGCCAAACCGTTGCGGTTTGCGCGTTCAGTAAGCCCAGGCAGGGCGGATATCAGACGGGCGGCGGCAAAACCGGGATTTCGCCCGTGCTCCGGATAGGCGGCGTGGCAAGGCGTGCCGGAAAAAGAAAGAACCATACCCCGGGAAGCGCATGCAAAGGTGCCGCGGCGCAACAGGGCAGCGCCCTCCGGCCAGCCGGGGATGTTGTGGAAGGCATAGATCCGGCCGACCCGATATTTTTCGAGGGTATGGGCGCATATTTTGCCGCCCGTGCCGTCCTCCTCGCCGTGCTGAAAAATAAGCACGATATTCCGGCCAAGCCTCCTGTTTTCAAGAAGAAGGCCCAGACCGGCCAGTGCGGCGCTGTGGCCGTCATGGCCGCAGAGGTGGGAGGCTCCGCCCTTAAGCGGCAGCGCGTCCATTTCGCCCCGAAAGGCTACCGTCTCCTTTGCTCCCGGTTCTTCGTGAACGGCGCAAAACCACTGCCCCTCGTCCTCAAGACGTAAGGAGGTGTTTTCGCGGAGAAACTTCATTAAGTACGCCTTTGTTCTTATTTCTTCGCCCGAGCGCTCGGCAAGGCCATGCAGCTCAGACCTGAGGGCGCGGACGGCATCAATGATGTGCTGCTCCATGTATCTATTCGCCTTTGCCGAAAGACCCGATTTCAATCAGGTTTCCCTCCGGGTCGGCAACATAGCTTGTCCTTTGCCCCCACGGCTCGTCGGTCGGGACAAGCACGGCGGCGGCTCCCGCATCGACGAGCCTTTTAAACTCCTTGTCCACGTCGGAAAACAGCGGAAAATCAAAGGCAAGCTCCATTGTTCCGTTCAGTCCTGCTGGATAATGATATCTGCGCGACGTCATTTTCTCAAAATCGGCTCTTCCGTACATGATCAAAAGCGTGCCCTCCGTCTGGAATTCGGCATTGGGCTCGCCGTTCCAGTCTGTTTTCATTCCGACGACGTCGCGATAAAACCGGACCATCGTCTCCATATCGCTTACAAACAGGCCGACGGCAAAAATTTTAGTCCCCATTGGAATCCTCCGAATGTTGTAATTTTTATTTAAACGGGTATCAAAGCTAATCAGCATGATCTTTGTTTGATATTTCGTTGTCCGTTTCAGGTTATCAGTCCCAGCAGGTACCCATATCCCGCGCTCTCCATATCTTCCTTGGGAATAAACCGCAAAGACGCGCTGTTGATGCAGTAGCGCGTCCCGCCCAGTTCTTTCGGGCCGTCGTTAAACACATGGCCTAAATGGGCGTTTCCCACGCGGCTTCTCACCTCGGTCCTCATCATATTATGGGAAGTATCCGATTTCTCCCGGATAACATTGGGATCGATAGGCTTTGAAAAGCTGGGCCAGCCGCAGCCGGATTCAAATTTATCGCTCGAGGAAAAAAGGGGTTCGCCGGTGGTGATATCCACATAAATCCCCGGCCGGAACGTTTGATGGAATTCGTTTTGAAACGGCGGCTCGGTGGCGCTGTTCTGGGTAACCTCATATTGCAAAGCGCTCAGGTTTTTGCGCAGTCCGTCGGCCTCCGGCGCCGGATAAGCCGCCGGATTTACCAGGGCCTTCGCCGCCTTCTCGAACTTGTCGCTCGAGATATGACAATAGCCGCCCGGATTTTTGTCGAGATACTTTTGATGGTATTCTTCCGCAGAGCTGAAATTAACGAGTGGCTTTACCTCGATCGCTATGGGCTTATCATATCGTTTTTGCAGCTGTGCAATGGAGCGCTCTATCACCGGCCGGTCAGCTTCGTTGACAAAGTAGATCCCTGTCCGGTACTGCACCCCACGGTCGCCGCCCTGCCGGTTGACGGAAACAGGGTCGATCGATGCATAATATAATTCCAGCAGGAATTCGAGCGTAATAATCCCGGGGTCATAGACCACGCGTACCGTTTCGGCATGCCCCGTGTTCCCGCTGCAAACCTCTTCGTAAGTCGGATTGTCGGTTATGCCATTTGCATAGCCTGCTTGCGTCGATTGAACCCCACGGATCGACGCAATGTATTTCTCCATTCCCCAAAAGCAGCCGCCTGCAAGATAAATTTCCGACATATTACACCTCTGTTAATCTTATTTTTAACGCCGCTAACTGATTAAATTTGCCTTATCATCATGCCTCTAAACGGAGGCCTCTATTCAAACGCTTTCTTTTTATCCTCGCGGCATAAATAATCGGAATATCCGTTTACCGTCAGATCTCATTATGCTTCCGATCTCATGTGGTCGAACGTACCTGCCATGCCTGCGACGAAATTCCATTGCCGCTTCATATAATCCCTTAATGCGCAAGTGTTGTCCTGATAAGCCGAATATACGGTTTCAAGATCCAAATCGCCGCTTAAATCTATTTTCTCAATCGCCTTCGAAGCGAAAAACCCGCTTTCCATTGCCGCTGAAATCCCCTCGCCCATCGGGTTTAAAAATCCTGCCGCCTCCCCTGCAAACAGCACCTTCCCTTTGCCGTAATTGATAGGACATCCGGGCATGATGTGCGGCATAAGCCATTTTTCGGCCTTTTCCCGCTTCTCGATTTTTGCGTTGTGATGCTTTTCCATATAGCCAATAAATTCGGAATAATAATGCTCAAGCTTGCTTGCATCCCTGACAGACACGCCGAAAATGAGATAGTCGTCTTTTACGTTAAACCACGCATCATATTCCGACAGACGGGGCTGCAAATAGGCATAAAAATAATGGTGATCCAGATCTATGGAACCCTTATTGAAGGTTTGATAAGTCGTTATGTAATTTTGAGGCGCGTGAATAAGCTTCCGCCTGACGGAACCCGCGACGCCGTCGCAGACAATGGCGATCCTTGCTTTTTCGGAATATAAGGAAGCGCCCTTGAAATTTACAAGGATACAATCCTCTTGTTCGTCACACGACAGGGCTGCGGTTTCATCGCGCAGCTCGGCGCCGGCTTCGGCAGCTTTCGTCGCCAGCCAACAGTCAAAGGAACTGCGCCATATATTCAGGCCTTCCTGTTCAAAACGGTACTCCTGACCTCTGTCGGTGGTAAAAATCATTCCCCGGTTATCAGCCGGCCTGCACATGGTGTATTCCGGCACTTCTTCTCCAAAGTATTGCCGGACCAAATCCATCGACTTCTTTATGAGGACACCGGAGCAGGATTTATTTCTTGGCAGCTTGAATTTTTCAACCAATAATACCTCGTAACCGGAACATGCCAATTCCCGTGCGGCGGTACACCCCGCCGGACCCGCTCCGATGATTATTACATCATACATCTTCGTTTTTCTCCTGTGGAATATGATACAGATTTGCGCCGGGCTTGCTCTTTCGCACTTATAAGATAATTGAGCGTTACCATATTTATATCAGATTTTCCCATATCAGACAAGAAAAGCGTCAAAAAAAGAGTCTCTGCCTTGGTGCGGAGACTCTTTTGCGCATCAGAAAAATTTTAAAAATCTCTTGACTCCAACCCAAGGGCAGGGTTTATGCTTTAAGCCGAGGTGATTGAAATGCCCTATACCGTGCACGAGGTGGCGAAATTATCCGGCGTTACAATTAAAACTCTCTATCACTATCAGAAAGTGGGGCTTTTAGAGCCTGAAAGCATCGCTGAAAACGGGTATCGCTACTACGGAGATCAGGAGCTTGAAAGACTGCAGCAGATCTTATTCTACCGCGAGCTTGATCTTTCCCTGGAAAAGATTAAAGATGCGCTTGACAGTGAGCCGAGCAGACTTCGATGCTTATGCGAGCAACAGTCTTTGCTGAAAGCGCGCCAGCAAAGACTGGCTGGCATTTTGCATACATTGCAGGAAACCATTGACCATATTCGGAAAGGAGCCGTTATGAGTAAAGAAAAAATGTTTGCCGGTCTCAACAGGGAGGAGTGGAAAAATGCGCTTGCGGATCAAAACAGGCATCTGCAGGAAGCCTATGGGTATTCCCTTCCGACCGATTCCATCGATGCGGACGAAATGAACCGGAAAGCGAACGAAGCGACGGAGTTTCTATCTTTCATGTCGGATTCCCTGAAAAACGGTGTCAGCGCCGGTGACGGTAAGGTTCTTGACGCGATCCAAAACCATATCCGGTTTTTGCAGAAGGACTCTAGCCTCGACGCAAAGGCATTCTCCGGGCAAACCAGATTTTTCTTGTCCGATGATTTTCACCGGAATATGCTAGAAGCGCATCAGACCGGGCTCAGCTATTACCTTTGCATCGCCGCTGAAAACTACGCTGCAAGAGCATCAGGTGCCAAATAACCGGCAGAACAGAACGCAAAATTGAAAACCGTATACGGAAAACAGCAAAAGCGGAGGGTCACCTCCGCTTTTTGTTTACTGGTTGCCTATGTTTAATAATTCTTCAACAGTAATACCCAAAGCTTTTGCGATAATCACGACCTCGTAATCTTGAACAAGACGATACTGCCCTTCAAGACGTGATAAACTTGTCGCGCTGATATCCATTCCCAATGTCTGCAGTTTGGCGAGAAAATCCTTTTGCTTTATTTTCTTGGCTTTTCTGATTGCGACAACTTTTGTCCCGATGATATTTTTATCGCCCGGCGGGCCGTTTCTCGGTTTCATAATTGCCCTCCAATACTTTAGATATCCAAATTTTACGCAATAATACGCTTGTTTTAATGCGATTATCGCAGTAAAATAAAAATAGTGTGAATATCGCAGTATAAGGAGAGGCTATCATGGACGTCAAGAATACTTGTTGTTTTTCAGGGCACCGTCCGCAAAAGCTGCCGTTCGGCTGGAACGAGCGGCACAAAGATTGCGTCAAATTAAAAAAACGGCTGGCCGCCGAAATTGAAAAGATGCGGAAAAAGGGCGTGACGACCTTTATTACGGGCATGGCGCAGGGCGTCGACCTTTGGTGCGCCGAAATCGTACTGGAACAGAAGCGTTTAAGTCCCAAAGATGCAATCCGCCTGATCGCCTTTATCCCATACGAAGGGCAGGCGGACCACTGGACGAACGATATCCGTGAGCGTTATTTCAACGTTCTTGCGCAAGCGGATGAAACGAAAATTCTGTACAAGCGCTACAACCGCAACTGCATGTTCAAGCGAAATCGCGCGATGGTGGATGCATCTTCTCACCTGATCGCGGTATTTGGCGGAGAGCGCGGCGGCACAAAACACATCGTAAACTGTGCCAGGCAAAAGGGACTGGACATCGTTTTTATCCATCCGGACTTCTTTGAAAAGTGATACGGCCTTTCTATATCATGTTTCATATGAATCAAATCATTCATCTCATTCATCGACGTAAGGCATCTTGAAAAAGGTGCTTTTTTCAATTTCAGGAGGAATCTACATGGAAGAATTCAAGGCATATTCGCCGCATCAGCTCCGGGCAACCGGCTTTAATACAAAGGATTATGCTCCGAACCAAAAAACCGGCCTTTTTACAGGCCGGCTGGAAATG
The DNA here is from genome assembly GCA_002423435.1 of Clostridiales bacterium UBA6114. Classification (GTDB taxonomy): domain Bacteria; phylum Bacillota; class Clostridia; order Oscillospirales; family Butyricicoccaceae; genus UBA6114. The sequence continues at coordinate 32,567 of DIWE01000014.1, read as the reverse complement.
AAGGTATGGGGCAGAAATGCAAACCTTATCAGCTTTTACACCCTTTCGGACGGACGAAAAATTTCATGCAACACATGGCAAAACAAGGAGTATCTCGGCATCGATCAACTGCCTTTCGGCACCGAGGTAACACTGAAATTTATCCGGAATTCGAAAGGCCATATCACGCTGGCCGAGGTGTGTACATATGTGCGGCCCGCCGGGTCAAAGTGTTTCCGTGACCTCCGATAAGGACAAACCGTTTTCTTTTGCGGCTTTGGCGATGTCTTCATATTCCGGCTTGGATTTTTTAAAGCCGTCGCCATATGCTGTTTTGAAACGGATGGGGCCGTACTTTGTCTGCCTCACCGTCTCCTCGCGGCGCAGCGTATACCGCCGGCTGGCCGTTTCCCGCACGCCAAGCGTCGTTGTGTGACGCAGCATCAGCGCAGCCATTTTGTCGGCCGAATCCCTGCGGCACATACAGGTAAAAAGCACGCCGGGGCGCGATTTTTTCATTCCGATGGGTATCGTATAAACATCCAACGCTCCGGCGGCAAACAGAATTTCCTGTGCGAATGCGATTGCCTCCGGCGTCATATCGTCCAGATTGCAGGAAAGCTCCGCCACTTCAACACCGGTTTCGGCGGTCGTTCCGAGATATGCCCGGACGCAGTTGGCGGCCTCAAAGTCCTTTTTTCCCATGCCGTAGCCGATACCCGAAACACGCATGACCGGCATGGAATCAAATCTTGCAGCAAAGTGTTTTAAAAGCGCCGCTCCGGTGGGCGTGCAAAGCTCGCCGCGCACAGTGCCGCCGTAAATGGGAACATCCCGCAACATGTACGCCGTTGCCGGCGCGGGTACCGGCAAAATGCCGTGGGCGCAGCGAACCTGCCCGCTCCCCACATGCACGGGTGACGCCAGCACCTGCTCGGGGGCAAGCTCCTCCATCAACAGGCAGACGCCGACGATATCCGCGATCGCGTCCATTGTCCCCACCTCATGGAAATGGATCTCGCTTACCGGCTTGTTATGAGCGTTGCTCTCTGCTTCGGCGATCAGAGCGTAAACGGCCAGCGCGTCGGCTCTCACTTTGTCGCTTAAGGCAAGTCCGTTAATGATTCCGGCGATATCGTCCATGCCGGAATGCCGGTGTTCATGGTGATGTTCGCGGCCGTGGTGCTCATCCTCATGGTTATGATGATGCTCGCGGCCATGGTGCTCATGCTCGTGATCGTCGACGCTTTCTTCCTCCTCGCCGTCCACGGTCACGGAAATATGCGACCCCGCAACGCCGCATTTTACCGACGGCTCGAGCCTGACATTCACACCCGGAAGGCCGAGCCCGTTCATTCGGGAGATAAAGCCCCCGCGGTCGGGAATCAGCTCCAAAAGAGCGGCCATCAGCATATCTCCGGCGGCGCCCATATTGCATTCCAAATAAAGCGTTCTCATTATTACGACCATTCCTTTCACTGCGCTGACGGCGCAAACATATGATTGATCATGCTCGCAAGATACCCTGCCCCGAAGCCGTTGTCGATGTTGACCA
>DIWE01000014.1:0-30989 GCA_002423435.1 Clostridiales bacterium UBA6114 | reverse complement strand
ACGCTTGCGAGCGCGCCTTCCATGCCGGCGATGGCGATGATGACGCGGGCGCTCATAATCTCGTCGAGATGTGAAAGTAACCGGTGAAGGCCGGCCACCCCGACGTCGTACAGGCGCGTAACCTCGTTGCCGAGCGCCTCGGCCGTAAGCGCAGCCTCCTCCGCCACCGGCATATCGCTTGTGCCGCCGGTGGCGACGACGATTCTGCCGATGCCGTCGGGCGAGGGCACATCGCCGATGACGCCTACCTTTCCGATCTTGTCGTAACGCAGAGGGTAAATCTGACCCACAAGCTCTGCGGCTTCGCCCGACATGCGGGTGATCAGTATCATCCGCTGTCCCTTTTTCAGCATGGCGGCGGCGATTGCGGCGATCTGCTCCGGCGTCTTGCCGGCTCCGAAAATAACTTCGGCCACCCCCTGGCGAAGCGCCCGATGATGGTCGAGCTTGGCAAAGCCGATATCCTCAAACGGCTCCATTTTCAGCCTGAGAAGCGCCTCCTGCGCGGATAATCCGCCCTGTTCCACCCGTTCAAGAATATGCAGGATATCCTGTTGTCCCATCATATGACTATTCCTTTCCGCCGCGCTTTTTGGCACAAACGACTATGGCTTGTACATATTACAAAACCCCGACAGAGGTTTTGCCAAAGTCGGTGCTTTGTGCTTTTGAACCTTAACTCTTGAATTTGAACGCTCTGAGCACTTTTTTCGGATCGTTGTACAATAGCATTAAGAGCCAGACGACCAAACCGCAGATCACGATAAGCATTCCCAAAAGGGCGTCGTTTAAGCTCAGGTCCAGGAACGGCTCGCCTTCCGCGATGCAAAAGAACCCGTCGACCGTCCACATCAGCGAAGCGCCCCAGTACATCAGGCTAAGCGTTCCCAATCTGAGCTTGTTATCCGGCGCGTTTACATACCAAACGACCGCGGAGACAACGGCGGCAAGCAAGGTTATGAGCAGACACATACTTCAATACCCCCTATTTTGCCGCAGCCGCGGTCTCCGGCACGGACGACTTTTTGCATATGCGTTCCGCCGCAAGAGTCGTAACGTACCAGACCGCGGTCACGAATAATACCATCGAGCCGCCGACCGTAAGTATCTCCGTCAGCATCGGCCGGATGTCGGCGGGGGTGTTNNTCGGCGGGGTTGTTCATCGCGGTCAGGAACGGGGGCCATAAAACGACCTCCCCATGCCATATGTGCTCGATGGCGAGCAGGAAAACGCCGCCCCACAGCATCCTGGTCAGCCAGCCGAGCTTACGGCTCCACGGAATGCCGCTTTCGGAAGCGGCTGCAACGTGGGCCGGCGCGCCGCTTCGCAGGGCAGCTGCCTCCCTCTTTTGCTCATTTTTCCTGATGACAGTAACAATGATGGCTTCTGCCGCGGGTGCCAGAAAACATGCCATAATAAATCCTCCTTAATATTATTTCAAAAATATTATTTCAAAATGCTTTGCATTAATAAATAAACAAAAAAGATTGCCGAACCCACTTCTGCGGATTAAGCAATCTTCATAAATGCTGTTCTTTTAACATATCCGAAACTGCAGATATGGCCCGCTTCAGCGGGCATACGTCATCGCTTCTTGCGATAAAAACATTATACGATGTTTTTGAAAGTTTGTCTACGTCTTTCGAAAAAATCACGCTCCATTCTGATATTTTTCTCCGGGGATTGCCGATATTTCATATGTTATGCTATACTTTTATGCAGGCAGAGACGAAAGCCGTGATAATCGGCCCCGGGAAGGAATGGTCATAACGATGGATAAATTACATGAGAAATATGAAAATCTGAAGCGAGATCTGGAAGGCCTTGAAAGCGTTGCCGTCGCTTTTTCCGGCGGAGTGGACTCCACCTTCCTTTTGAAAGCGGCGCACGATGTTTTGGGCGACCGGGTGCTCTCGGTGACGGCGCGCTCGCTCAGTTTTCCCAGGCGCGAGCTCGACGAGGCTGTCGCGTTTGCCGCGGAAAACGGGATCGAGCATGTCACGGTCGATTCGGAAGAATTGGATATCGACGGTTTTTCCAAAAACCCGCCGAACCGATGCTATCTGTGTAAAACGGAACTGTTTTCAAAAATCAAAGCTATCGCGGCAAAAAGAGGGATGGCGCAGGTAGCGGAAGCCTCGAACATCGATGATGATGGCGATTACAGGCCGGGTCTTTTGGCGGTTTCCGAGCTCGGGATCAAAAGTCCGCTGCGGGCAGCCGGCCTTTCCAAGGCGGAGATTCGGCAGCTTTCCAAGGAGATGGGGCTTGCGACATGGAATAAACAATCCTTCGCCTGCCTTTCCTCGCGTTTTCCATACGGTGAGAGCATTACGCCCGAACGGCTGCGGATGATCGACGAAGCGGAACAGTTTTTAATTGATCTGGGGTTTCATCAGGTCAGAGTGCGTTTTCACGGCAATCTTGCCCGGATCGAAACCGATGAGGCCGGTTTTCAGGAATTGTCGGATAAATCCATACGCGAGAAAATTTATACCCGATTCCGCCAAATCGGGTTTACCTATACTGCGATAGATATAAAGGGGTATCGGACCGGCAGCATGAACGAAACCTTGAATTTATGAGGCGGGCGCCCGCAAAAAGCGGCGCATCAAGCCTTACCCCCGTTAAATCCTGTGATTCCGGGCATAAAACTGACTCCTCCAAAGCGCGCAATGTTTTACACTCCACCGAAAAAGCAGGCATCCAGCCGCAAAATCGCAAGCCGGATGCCTGCTTTTCTTTTCTTGCGCACCGGTTATCCCCGGGTTGCTGAATATTGAAAACAATTTTGAAATCATAAAAAGTTTGCCGACTGCCCCCAAAGCGCTCGTCAGGCCGCGGCGATTACAAGAATATGGAATTCAAAATTTCTTGACAAACGGGCCGGACATGTTATAATTTTTTCGTTGAATAAAATATTCAATCAATAATTAACATGTGTTCAATGAAAAGGTGAATAAAAATGCCGAGAACAGAGAATGCCAATCAACGGATTCGCGACGCGCAGCGCGCAAGAATCCTGGAGGCGGCAAAAGAAGTTTTTGCCCGCAAGGGCTGGAATACCACCATCACGGACATCGCGTCCGCCGCCAAAGTAAGTCAGGGCCTGATTTACCATTACTTTGCCAACAAGGAAACCATTTTCGGCGAAGTGATGAAACAGAGCGTAAGGCCCGGTCCCGATATTTTTCAGAAAATCCGGCAATCCGACGGAACGCCTTCGCAGCGGTTGGAAGAATTGATATCCGGTTTGCTGAAATCGAGGAGCGATCTGATCAAAAAATTCGCAATTACCTCTCAGATGATGAGAGAGCACTCTCCGTCGGGCAACAATCTTGAAATCATGCACCGGATGTTCCACAGCCTGCGAAACAGTGCTCCTGATGCAAAAAATCTTCGCGAGCTGATGATGAAACGCTTTGATTCCCTGCACGAAATCGTGATGAAGCTGATTGCCGAAGGCCAGAATACCGGAGAATTCGCGCAGGACGACCCATCAAAGCTTTCGTTCATGATCATCGCCTGTATTCAAAGCCTGACAACGCTTGCGATCAACCAGCCGGAGGAATATAAAAAGTATTACCCATATACCGAAATCATCATGCGCATGGTTAGACCGGGCAGTGAAGGTTCAAAACCGGAGGAGGAAAAACGTTGACAAAACTCTTGAAATATCTGAAACCGTATGCGGCGCTCATATTTATTGCTATTGTGCTGCTCATCGTTCAGGTCGTCTCCGATCTTTCGCTTCCCAACTACATGTCCGATATCGTCAACATCGGCATCCGGCAGGGGGACATCGGATATATCGGCCGCACAGGTCTTATGATGCTGCTGTTCGCCCTGCTTTCCGCGGCATGCATGGTGCTGGTAGGTCTGATCGGAGCCAGGGTCGCGGCCGGCTTTTCCATGGATTTGCGCAAAGAGGTCTTTACGAAGGTGGAAAATTTCTCAAGCGGCGAATTCGACCGTTTTGGGGCCTCCTCCCTCATCACCCGCACGACAAACGACATCACGCAGATTCAGATGGTTGTTTTTCTCAGCATAAGGATGCTGGTCTACGCGCCGCTTCTCGGCGTCGGCGGCGCTGTCATGGCGCTTAAAAAAAGCGTCTCCATGTCCTGGATGATCGCTGTCGCGGTGATCGTGCTTGTCGGCGTCATCTTCCTTTTATTCTCGGCCGCCCTGCCGAAATTCAAGCTCATACAGAAGCTTACGGATAAATTAAACCTTGTGACAAGGGAAAACCTTTCGGGCATGCTGGTTATCCGGGCCTTCAACACGCAAAAATTTGAAGAAAAGCGCTTTGACGGCTTAAACCGCGACATCACAAAAACCAATCTATTTGTCAGCCGGACAATGGCGACCCTGTTTCCCGCCATGACCCTGATCATGAACGGTATCACCCTGCTGATCGTCTGGGTCGGCGGGCGCCAGATCGCACAGTCAAATATGCAGGTCGGCGACATGATGGCGTTCATGCAGTACGCTCTCCAGATTATTTCGGCCTTTATCATGATTTCGATGCTGTTCATCCTGATTCCAAGGGCGTCGGTATCGGCGCAGCGCGTCGCCGAGATTCTGGATACCGACCTGTCCGTTAAAGATCCGGAAAAGCCGGAAGAGCTCAAGAAAACGCTCAAAGGGACGGTCGAATTTAAGAATGTGCATTTCCGCTACCCCAACGCGGAAAGGGACGCGTTGAGCGGCTTAAGCTTTACGGCCCTGCCCGGCCAGACGACTGCGATCATCGGATCGGCGGGTGCGGGTAAAACAACCCTTGTCAATCTGATTCCGCGCTTTTACGACGTCACCGACGGCGAGGTCCTTGTCGACGGCGTCGACGTGCGCAAAATAAAACAGCACGACCTGCGCGGCAGAATCGGATACGTGCCCCAGAAATCGTCGCTCTTTAAAGGAACGATTGACAGTAACCTGAAATATGCGGATGAAAATGCAGCCGGGGATGAAATCAGGAAGGCTGCGGAAATTTCGCAGTCCATGGAATTTATCTCTGCAATGCCCGAAGGCTTTGAAACCGAGATCGCCCAAGGCGGCAAGAACGTATCGGGCGGCCAGAAGCAGAGGCTGTCGATCGCGAGGGCGCTTGTGAAAAAGCCCGAAATCCTTATTTTTGACGACAGCTTTTCGGCCCTTGACTTTAAGACGGATTCCCGCTTGCGAAAGGCGCTTAAAAGCGAGACAGGCGGAAGCACCGTAATCCTGATCGCGCAGCGCGTCTCCTCCATCATGGCCGCCGACCGGATCATCGTGCTGGACGAGGGTAGGATCGTCGGCATCGGGAAGCATGGCGAGCTGATGAAGTCGTGCGAAACGTATCGGGAAATCGCGCTGTCCCAGCTTTCTAAGGAGGAACTCGCATGAGCGAACAATCGTATGATAAATCTGCAAATCGGGCAATGCCGCACCGCGGCCCAGGCGGCGGTTTCGGAGGACATGGAATGGTGATGCCGGGCCGGAAAGCCAAGAATTTTAAAGGCACGATCAAAAGACTCGTTCAATACCTCGGGGTCTATCAATATCCGATCCTGCTGTGTTTTGTTTTTGCCGCGGCAAGCGTCGTCTTTTCCATTCTCGGCCCGAAGATCCTGGGCAAGGCGACGACCGCGCTGTTTGAAGGCGCGATGGGCAAAATATCGGGCGGCGCCGGCATCGACTTTAACTATATCGCCCATATTTTAGCGGTGCTGCTTGTTCTCTATATCGTAAGCTCACTATTCGGATATATTCAAAGCTTCGTCATGTCGGGCGTGGCGGTGAAGGTTTCCTACCGATTCCGCAAGGATATATCCGAAAAGATCAACCGGCTGCCGCTCAACTATTTCGACGGCGTGAGCCAGGGCGAGGTGCTCTCGAGGGTCACAAACGACGTCGACACCTTAAACCAGTCGTTAAATCAGAGCCTCTCCCAGATTGTAACTTCCATCACGACGCTCGTCGGCGTCCTTGTGATGATGCTCACTATCAGCGGGATCATGACGCTGGCGACACTATTGATCATCCCGCTGTCATTTGCATTATCGATTATAATAGCCCGGCTTTCACAAAAGCATTTCCGGCAGCAGCAGGCATACCTCGGCCATGTCAACGGCCATATCGAAGAGATGTACGGCGGACATCTTATTATGAAGGCCTTTAGCGGCGAGAAAAAAAGCGTCGAGGAATTCGATCGGCTCAATAAGGTGCTCTACAATTCCGCATGGAAATCCCAGTTTCTGTCCGGCCTCGTCATGCCCGCGATGAGCTTTATCGGCAATATCGGCTTTGTCTTCATGTGTATCCTCGGCGGATGGCTCGCCGTGAAAAAGGCCATCACGGTCGGCGATATTCAGGCTTTTGTGCAATATGTCCGCTCCTTTACCCAGCCGCTGACCCAGATCGCGAGTATTTCCAACACGCTTCAGCAGATGGCCGCCGCGGCCGAACGGGTCTTTGAATTCCTTGATGAAAAGGAAGAAGCGCCGGAAGCCGCGCGTCTGCAAAAAGAACGGGATACTGTAAACCATGTGGAGTTTCGAAACGTGCGGTTCGGCTACTCTCCGGACAAAATCGTCATAAGGGATTTTTCGGCGAATGTAGCGTCCGGGCAAAAGGTGGCGATCGTCGGGCCGACGGGCGCGGGTAAGACTACGATGGTCAAGCTCCTGATGCGGTTTTATGAACTTGACGGCGGTACGATACGGATCGACGGTCACGATATCAGAGATTTCACCCGCGAAGACCTAAGATCGATGTTCGGCATGGTACTGCAGGACACCTGGCTTTTTCACGGCACCATTATGGAAAACATCCGTTACGGGCGGCAGAGTGCGGCCGACGAGGAAGTGATCGGGGCGGCAAAAGCCGCGCACTGCGACAGCTTTATCCGCACTTTGCCGGACGGCTACAACATGGTGCTCGACGAGGAGGCCTCCAATATATCGCAGGGCCAGAAACAGCTGTTGACCATTGCCCGCGCGATCCTCGCCGACCCGAAAATCCTGATTCTCGACGAGGCGACAAGCTCCGTCGACACCCGCACCGAGGTGCTGATCCAGAAGGCCATGGATCAACTGATGAAAGGCCGTACGAGCTTTGTGATCGCCCACCGCCTTTCCACCATCCGCGACGCCGACCTTATCCTGGTGATGAGCGGCGGCGATATCGTGGAACAGGGCCGTCATGAAGAACTCCTCAAAAAAGGCGGCGTCTACGCGGAGCTGTACCGCTCGCAGTTCGACATGGAGCAGACCGGTTAAAAGCAACATAAATATAAAAAACCCGCGAGGCGTTTTTTCCTCGCGGGTTTCCTGCTGCCTGCCGCCGAAGCCGACTTTTGCACCGCAGAAGTCTAAGCTTTGCCAACGGCCTTTATTCGTTCGTGCTCTGCCTCCCGGCGGGAAAATTCCGCAACCGCAAACGGCTGATCCTGCGCATTGAGCAAAAGGATATATATCTTGCCCGACGGGTCCTCCATCCGTTTGGGGTACAGCAGATCCCCCAGCTTCGCGGGCGCCTTGTATTCAATCCGCAGCCTGCCAACCGCAAAATCCTCCGGCAAAAATTCCAGCGCGGCCTCGATATATTTCGCATTGTTCATATGGCGGTTGAAATCAATATCGCTGCGCCTGACCATAGCGGCATTCAGACGCCGGCCGGGGCTGTCCGGCAGAAGGATCTTTTTGTCCAGATATTCCATGTCGATTTTGTCATCTATCGCAATCCGATCGATTACCCCCTGCGGCAGCCTTGCCATTTTTCCCGTGTCCCTGTTTACAAAGGCCCCGACGCTCCAGGTAAGCACGCAGGGCAGGCCGTCTTCGCCGTACATAGCCGTATTCCGATACCCTAAATAACCCTTTACGTCAAAAATGCTCGTCCGTACGGTAATCCGTTCGCCGTATGCCGGAAGCCGTATAATATCGGCCTGCCTTGATACCACAAACATGCCCAGATTGTTCGCGGCTAAAAAGTCCCGGAAGGAAGGCTCCGACTCTATCCATAGGAGAGAGCAGTCCTGAATGACGTCGATAGCTCCCGCGAGCTTCATGATCCCGTTTAAGTCCGTCCGGCTGGCGCAAACACGGTCCTCCAGTATGTACAATAAAATTCACCTCCTAAGGCAATAAGCTTTTCATTATTTCCCGGTCCATCCCGCATTTAAGAATAAGGCGACGTCTCCCCTTCAGTGATTAAGTCACTTTGATCGCGTACCCCGTATTTTGTGTCGGAGTACAATATAGTAACCAACAAAATTCTAAATAATATAAAAATGGGAGGTAACTATCATGTTTTTCGGCAACAACAATACATGGATCTGGATAGCAATCATCATCGTTGTTTTAGTTTTCTTTTTTGGCTGGGGAGAGAAAGATTCCAATTGCAAATAAAAGTTCGGCAAGATCTCTATAAAGTATCTTTTGCATAATTTCAGCTGCATTTATGGCTGAGGGAGCCCTTCCAAAAGGGTTCCTTTTTGTTATGCCGTGAAAAAGCCTTAACGACTGCCCCTTATGCCATATCGATTTTATTTTTTCTTGCAGAAGAAAAATAACCCTGCATTGTGTTAATATAGTTTATCATTTTTTACCAATTCAAACAAGAAAAGCGTTGAAAATCCATTATGTTACGAAACGCTGCTCCGGGGAGTTGTAGGGATATTTATCCTCAAGTGCAACGAATACCATAAGGCTCGCAATACGCGCCAGTATCAAATAATATATATTCCATCCGCCGTGAAAGAAAAGAACCCCGTTTGCCAGAAGAAGGACGTCGCAGGAAAAATAAATGACGAAGGGTACCAGCTTGAAATACCATTTTTTTAATATGCAAATGAAAAAAACGCAAACGAACGACAACGCTGCGTTGTAAAAAACCGAGAACACTCCGGAGTCCCTGTAAATGTTTTCAAACCAGCCGACATATGTGTATTGCATTTTGAAAATCAGAAGAATACTTACGGGAAGCTTTAATAAAACCAATAGAACAAACCAAAATGTAATATATCTGAAAATACCCCGGCGGCTTCTTTTCAATCGGCCGAACCATCTCTGCATCAAAACGCAGTAGCAGAAAACCCCAAGACTGGTCATCCAGGTTTCCCACCAAAGATGCTGATAGATCCCGAGACGCACAAAAAGCATATCCAGAAGCGTAAAGACGGCGGCGATAAGCGCCATCCATCGATAGCGCAGGGAGTAAGCGGCGGTGAGCAGTGCGGTTGCAGGCCACGAGGTAGCGTTCGGCACGATATGTCCGAAAATATTTTCCGCATAGTAATCCCAGCAATTCAAGATGTTTCTTGTTGTTGTCTTTCCACAATCAGAAAAATAATGCCAATTTTTGGTCATTATACTTGACAAACGTGTTTATTACATGTATGCTTTTTATAGTGCCTTTATAAGGTAAGGGTACATTTTATCTTAAGAGAGGAAACCTCATTAATGAATCAAGACAAGACCATCGTTTGTAAGGATTGCGGACAAGAATTTGTATTCACAGCAGCAGAACAAGATTTTTACGCAGAAAAAGGATTTATGAACGAACCCACCCGTTGCAAAAGCTGCCGTGCCGCACGTAAAAACGGTGGCCGCCAATCCAATAGGGAAATGTATGACGCTGTATGTGCTTCCTGTGGTAAGCCTTGCAAAGTCCCGTTCCAGCCCAGGGAAGATAAGCCGGTATATTGCAGCGATTGCTTTGCCGCGCGCAGATAACCGAAGGCCAAATTAACCATGAACTCCCAAGTACACCTTGAAAAAGGTGTACTTTTTTTATTATTCAGTTCATTATAGCGTTTGATTGGTACATATGCTTGAGAAGACTCATAATATTTGATAATATAGTGTCTGCTGAGCAAACAACAACAAGAGAAAAGAGAGGTTTCTTTATGAATAACAGAAATAATGCCGCGGAGATTGTAGCGCACATGGAGGTATGTGTAAAATAATCTCTTGCATGATACCTCCAAGGGCTTTTTACGAGTATGAGGAGGTTTATTGAAATTGAATACCCTTGAAAAGTATGGGGCAAGCGAGCGCTTTCTGACGGAGGCGACGCTATATCCATGCCTTACTATGGGAAGAATCCTTTCGCAATACAGAGACCTGTACAGGGTTGTCGGTGCGGATGGGGAATTTCTGGCGGAGGTTTCGGGGAAATTCCGTCATGAGACAAAGCATATTTCCGATTTCCCCGTGGTCGGCGATTTTGTCATGACCGACCGGGGCGACGATATCTCCGGCAACGCGATCATCCACCATGTGCTCACCCGGAAAAGCGCCTTTGCGCGCTCGGCTGCCGGCCAGACAAACGAGGTCCAGGTTGTCGCCGCAAACATCGACACGGTTTTTATCTGCATGTCGCTCAACAACGACTATAACTTAAGCAGGCTCGAACGCTATCTCTCCATCGCGTGGGACAGCAGGGCCACGCCCGTCGTCATCCTGACCAAGTCGGATCTGTGCACCGACGCGGAGCAAAAACTTCTTGAGGTTTCCCCGGCTGCCGTCGGCGTCGACATCATTACGACCTCAAGCCTTGACGAAGGCTCCGTAAAGCTGCTGCTGCCCTATCTGAAAGAAGGCCGGACGGCGTCCTTCATCGGCTCCTCCGGCGTCGGCAAATCCACGCTGATTAACCTCCTTGCGGGCCATGAGCTCCTTTCGACCTCCGGAATCCGGAAGGACGACAGGGGCAGGCACACCACGACAAGACGAGAGCTGATCCTTCTGCCCCAGGGGGGAATGGTCATCGACACCCCCGGCATGAGAGAGCTCGGCGTAGACTCGGCCGATTTGGGAAAATCCTTTTCGGACATTGACGGCCTGTCGAAAAAATGCAGGTTCCGGGACTGCACCCATAAAAGCGAGCCGGGCTGCGCGGTCCGGCAGGCCATCGAGGCAGGCGAGCTTGACGAACGGCGGTTCCAGAACTATCTGAAACTGAAAAAAGAGGCCCGCTACGACGGCCTCACCTCGAAACAGATCGAAACCGAAAAAATCAATGAGATGTTCCGAGCTTTCGGCGGTATGAAAAACGCGAGGAAGTTTATCAAGGAAAAGGAAAAACGCAAATATTAATCGAATAGCCCTCGGCTTAAAGGCGAGTGGTCAAAAGGACAAATTGTAAATCTGCCTCAAAGGCAAGCTGAATACGGGCCGGGAGCAGCACTTAAGTGCTGCTCCCGGCATTGGCTTATACAAAACGCACATAGCTGCTCGGCGTCGATATCGGCTTTATAGTAAATGGGCGATGCGCCCAACCCGCCGCCGCCGTAAAAGACCCGGACGTGCGGATACTGCGCCGCCATATTTTCTCCTCTTTGCAAGTCGAAATCCTGTAGAATCCGTCCTTTTCGCTCCCCTGTGTACTCTGGATTTTGTCTGTACGATAATGATAACACGAAGAATAGTAAATTTTAATTTATGATTCTTCGCCATACGTGAGATGAGTAAGATGCAGAGTATGAAAACCCTCCCTTGGGAAGGGCAAGCATAGCGTTCGGCTGCACGCCGACCGCACTTAAAGCGGGGCGCTGCCCCACACCCCGGTGGAACGAAAGGAGCGAAGCAGGGCGGACAGCCGAAACTGTCCGCCCCATCACAGGGATTTATTCCCGGTTCACTTTTTGTCCCTGTGACATCCCGCCTAAAGCGCCGATACCCTTTTTCAAAGAGATCATTATTTTATTAATAATATGAGTAAGATCTTTAACGCCCCCCGGCGGGTATTTTTCTTTCCGCCGTCCGGCCCGTTTATGCGAACATATCCGTTTCCATCCGCCTGATTTTTTCCGACTTTTCGTTGTGCCACGCCGTCTTAAGCGCAATATGCCTTGCGCCCTCCGAAAGCATTACCCGTATCTGGGCATCGGATGTGCCGCCGGCGACATCCCTTCTGTTCAGGCACTCTCTGGGGTCGAGCACCTCACCGAGCTCCTCCCGCGTGATGTCGAAGTGAAACCCCTGCTGCCTTAAGACCTCATTCAGGGTGTCAAGGCTCAGTTCGTTCGATTTTCTGCCGTCGGCAATCGACAGCCTGACAAACGACGCCACAATGTGATGCGCCTCTCTAAAGGTGATCCGGTGCTTTTGGACAAAGTGATCGGCGAGATCGGTCATGCAGCAATACCCTTCTCTGGCCGAGGCAAGCATTTTCTCCCTGTTCCATCTGATGCCGGGGAGCATTTCGCAAAACAGCTTCAGCATGTTCGACGTGACCTCAAAGGCGTGCCAAAGCGGGGTGTACAGGTACTTTGTCGCGTCGCGGATATCGCTGTAGGAAACCGCCTTCGGCGAGCTTAATACCCCGACGGCGTCTCCCAGCACCCAGCTTGCAGCGGAACGCAGGAATTCAAAGGCGGCGGGATTCTTCTTCTGGGGCATGATGCTGCTGATGACGGCGTACTCGTCGGGGATTTCAATAAAGGCGAACTCGGACATGTTCCAGCTCATCAGGTCCGCCACAACGCGGCTTACATCGCAAGCCGTCGTATTTAACGCCAAAACGGCGTCGTTTACATATTCGCGCCCGGAAATGGCGTCGTAGGCGTTGTAGACAATGGAGTCGAAAGCCAGAAGATCGGCGGTATAATATCTGTCTAAGGGAAAGCTTGTCGTCGTGATGGCCGCCGCCCCCAGGGGGCTTCGGTTAATCATGTCGTAAGCGTTTATCATTCTTTGCATATCCCGTGTCAGCACTTCAAAGAATCCCAGGAAATAATAGCCGGCCGTGACCGGCTGGGCATGCTGCGTGTGCGTATATCCGGGCATGACTGCGTCCTTTAATTCCCTTGCGACATCCAGAACCGTTCTGCCGAGATCCAATAAATATTCGGAGGCTTTCAGCAGCTTTTCCCTCAGAATCAGTCTGTACACCGTTGCGTAGATGTCGTTGCGGCTTCTCCCGACATGGATGTTTCCGGCCTCTTTGATGCCCAGCGTATCGATCAGCTTTTTCTCCAGGGCAAAATAGAGGTCTTCCGTCGTTTCCGTATCCAGAATACCGAGACCCTTTTCCGCGATTTGTCCTAAAACGGCGATCAGCTTCCCTGCGGTTTCATCGGAAATAAGCTTTTGTTTTCTCAGCATCTTCACATGGACTACATTCACATACACAAGGGGTTTTAAGGCGCTTTCCCCCAGCTCGCTCAGCTCATGACCAAGCACGATTTTCCGAAAATCTTCATTGGCGTCCTTACTAAGACGGCCGCTCATTTTTTTGCCTCCTATTCCGTTTCAATGATATAGAGCAGAAAATCAAAGACTTTCTGCTCTATGGAAGAATACGCTCAGGTCTTGGTTGTTTTTGTATGTTTTCCGCTCACGCTTCCGGCAGCGACGCCGATCAGGACGATGATCAGAGAGGCAAAAAACGCGGGGATCGTCCCGCCGCTGAACATCGGCTTTAAGGAGGGAACCACCTCGAACAGGACGCCCGCCAGAGCGGATGCGAACATGCTGGCAAGCATCCAGTTTGGCGGAAGCTTCTTCCCCTCTTTGTCGAAAATGGTGGCAAAGAGCACCGGGATCAGGGGAGGAGTGAGCCATACACCGGCCCAGATCAAAAGGTTTAAAACGCTCGGAATCAGCCAGGCAACAAAGAACGTCAGACATCCGATCGCGGCGGTAAGCACCTTCAGATCTTTCAGGCGGGTTTTCTCATCGCGGCCTTCTTTATTTGCAGCCTTGAACCAGATATCGTTGCCGATGAGCGTGGTGGCCGAGTTCAGGAAAGCGCCCGCGGAGCTCAGGATCGCGGCCCACAAAGCGCCAAGGATAATCCCCGTTACCCATTTGGGGAAATACAGCACCGCGGCCTGCGGGAATACCATCTCGGGATCGGCCAGTCCTCCGGGGTTGATCTTGAACGCGGCCATACCGATCAAAGCCAGCACGACGCCCAAAATTCCGGTAATGGCCATCCCCAGCGCAACGCCCCAGATGCCGGACTTCGCACTTCTTGCGGCTCCCAGCCTTTGCCAGTAGGCAAAATTCGTAAACCTGGAAAGACCTTTGTTCATCCAGAACATCGTAATGGTCATGGCGCCCGCCGGCCCCAGGAAGGTGGAGTAGGATACCGGCAGGTTCGCCTGGACCTCGGCATAGCCGCCGCCCGCCGCCGTTGTGGCGAAAAATATAATAATAATGCCGCCGATCAGAAAGATCCCCTGCATGATGCTGACCGCCATTACGCTCACGAGGCCGCCGGCAACGGTATAGGAGATAAATACCAAAGCGCCGATGAACATTCCCAAAACGGCCGGGGCGCCGGTCAGAAGATTGAGTGTTTTGCCGAAGCCGGCATACTGCGTCGCAAGCCAGGCGATTACACCAAGGCTCATGCAGATGCTGGAGAAAACCCTTAACGCCTTGTTCTCCCCATAGACCTTGCACAGCATATCGCTGATGGTTCTGACCTTCATTTCGTGATAGCGCTTGCCGACGGTAAACGCCATCAGGATCACAACAACGGGCATGGCAAGCACGAAGTGCAGCGAGGACCAGCCCTGCGTATAGCCCAAGGACGGATAGGAAAAGATGTCGCCGGCGCCGATGGAGGTGGTAAACGTTGAAAACATCAACAGGGACAATGTCATCTTTCTTTCAGCGGTCATGAATCCTTCGCTGGTGACGTTTCTTGAGGACCAGAAGCCGATAGCCAGGTTTGCGATCACAAAGAGTACCATAATGATAAGAATCGATACCAAAATGCTTCCTCCTCTGCTGATTATTCCATTTCGGAAACTTGCTTTTCCCTTTACCGTTTAGTCGACGCGGTACTTCTCAACAAAATCCTCGTCGAACTCCATGGAGAAGCCGGGTTTTGAGGGCAGCTTCATGACGCCGCTTCTGGGCTTCGGCTGATCTGCAAGGATATGGGGCGTGACGGGGTCCCTTGCCTCGGAGAAATATTCGGGATAGAGCCCCAGCCGAATGCCGGCGAGCAGATGCATGGCGATCAGGGCGTCCTCGTGGTGCGCCATTTTTACTTCAAAGAGATCGGCCATTCTGGCGATCTTCAGCCAGTCGGTGACGCCGCTTCCCCCGGATATATCATGGTTTATAATATCCACCGCCCTGTTTTCGATCATGGCGCGGCAGCCGTCATGGAAGAAATCACTCTGCCCGGCCGTCACCGCCAAACCGGTATGCTCGCGGACAAATCTCATCCCCGGGATGTAGTCGGACCACAAAACGGGCTCTTCGAACCACGCGATATTCAGATCCCTGACCTTAAGGCCGAACTGCACCGCCTCAAAGCGCGTCCATCCCTGGTTTGCATCGCACGCGATAATGAAATCGTCGCCGATGGATTTCCTGATCGCCGTGATTCTTTCGGCGTCTTCAAGCGGGGAGAGGCCGCCGACCTTGACCTTGCATCCGGCATATCCGTTTTCCTTTATTTCATGCATCTCGTCGCAGAGCATCCCCAGGGTCTTTCCTTCGCCGTAATAACCGCCTATGATAATCGGTTTGACCTCGTCGCGGCAGCCCCCGATCAATTTATAGACCGGAAGGCCGCAGGCCTTGCCCAAAAGATCCCACAGACAGTTGTCGACTGCGGCGATCGCCGAGCAAATAAGTGCCCTGTTCCCCTGATTTTTGGTCGCTGTGAACATTTTATGCCAGCAGCGCTCCACGCATAACGGGTCCTCGCCGAGCAAAAGTGGCTTGAGCGTGCTGTGAATGATTTTCATGACCTCGGCCTGCTGATCCCGGATATCCCCGTTGAAGATTCTGCCTTTTACGCCCTCGTCCGTCATCACTTCCGTTATGATCGTGCGCCTCTCCCTGATTGCGTACGTTGAGCCGCCAAACACATCCTTGAGCGGCACGCAAATCGGGACCGTCCTGATGTCAGTGATTTTCAAACAGCTCTCATCTTCCTTTCACAACAGATTTCCCGGGCCCAGCTCCCGGTGCCGGATGAATCCCACCATCCCCCCTTTCGCATTTGAATCAAAGACAAACGCAGACATTTACGCACCATAATATATATGAGATGTATATAACGTATATGATGTCTGATACAAGTTTTTATCGGGATATCCCCCATCTTTCTATGTCGATTTATGTTTTGTTTTTGGGTATTGGTTTTATCTCCTTGACACCGTATTCCTGCGGCGATATGATTAAAAAAAGCTTTGGACACCGTAGGAGTTGACCGCCTTGGACAACCTTCTGTATAAAAGCGTCGCCAATCAGATCAAGCAGAAAATCCATGAGCAGGAATGGACTACAAAGCTGCCGTCGGAAGGCGAGCTTTGCAAGCAATTCCATGTGAGCCGCATCACGTTAAGGCATGCCATTCAGCTGCTGTGCGACGAAGGATTGGTGGTTAAGCGCCAGGGGCTGGGGATGTTCGTCGAAAGAGACGACTACGATTTCGGCGATGTTTCGACGCACAGCCGTTTGTTTTCCAATGTCAACGAATACAGAACTCTCCAGGTCCTGAGGTGCGTAAAGCCTCAGAACTATTTGGCGCACCTGCTTAAATTGGGTCCCGAGGATACCGTGGTCGAAGCGCAGAGGCTTTGCCTTTACAGGGGCGCCGCCGCAAGCTTCCTGACCGTCTGGATTCCGGAGAAATATTATAAGGACGGGTTTTTCGAGGATGTTGTCGGGGCCGGTTTTTTGATACCCGCCATGAAGCATCTGAACCTTCCGATCAAACGAACCGTTGTCACCATAGAGCCTCTCATATTAAAGGAAAAGCATCCGATCATCCGCGTTGATAAGGGGGAGCCCGTCCTTTTTCTGCGCCGGGTGGGGTTTAACGCCGACGATGTTCCGGTGCTTGTCATAGAGCATTTAGTCGACGGCAAAAAATCACATGAGATATTGAAGATTCATACATACCACTGATTTGCAGCAATAAATGTCCATGCAAATCGCCCCAGAAAAAAGTGCGCTCTGATTGGACGGGTGTCCGTAAAACAGTAATGCACTAAATCTACTGAATTATGGCATCTGTCAGACAGGGTTGGCTAAAAAAGAAAATGAGCGATACTTGGTTTTGCGGCCAGGTATCGCTTATTTTTTACCCTCACGCAAACGCAATAGATTTATTCACATTTTTCGAGCAATTATTACAGGTCTCTTTTTATTGACATCTAAAAACAAAAACAATATAATATCAATGCGCGATATCGATGGGCGATATTGAGGGCGCGGATGGGGGACTCTATGAAAAACAAAGTACGAGGGCCGCTGACAGAACCCATGTTTTATGTGCTGATGGCCTTTTTGAAGCAGGATATGTGTGGCATTGATATTACGGAATATGTAAACCAGCGCACCAGTGGCCGCGTACAACTTGGCCCGGGTACGCTGTATACGATACTGGCAAAATTTCAGGAGGATGGACTGATTGAGGAGGTCGCCGTGGACGGCCGCAAGCGAACTTACCATCTGACGGATAAAGGCGGAGAGACCTATACGGAGGAGTTGGAACGCTTACGGAAATGCTTACGAGATGGGGAGGAGGCGCTGCTATGAGTAAAAAAAGCTGTTGGAAGCTGATGCAGGTCAACGGATATGACATTTCTTCTATGGAGCGCTACTTCGAGCGCATGGCGGCGCAAGGGCTTCTTTTTTCCATGACCGCTGGCCCTCTCACGTTATTCCGCCGTGAGGAGCCCAAAGCACTGCAGTTCCATCTGGAGCCGATACTCAGCAAGGCCGAAGAAGATACTGAGCTGAACGCGCTGTATGAGGACGCTGGCTGGCAGTATCTTGGTATGTTTCGAAATAATTACTTTGTCTTTGTAACGGAGAACTTGGAGGCCAAAGCCCACACTGACCCCGAAGCGCTGAACTATGTGCTAAAGCGTTTTTTCAAGCAAAAGCTCCTCAGCGGGCTCGGATTGCTGGCGCTCAACGTTTTCCTGCTCGCACTTTATCGCGGCGGATGGCCGGGCAGTATCGGCTGGGCCCAGCTGCAATATTTCCCGGTGGAAACCATCAGCAAATATCCGGTGCTGCCCCTGCTACTGTCTGTAGCGGGCCTTCTTCTGCTGGATCTTTCCTATCTGCTGGGGCTGCTGTGCCTGCGGCGTTGCCGCGCCGGAAAAGGCGCAGGCAGGGTATCCCGTTCCGGCTGGCTCCTGGCGGCGGGCATCCTCGTTCTAATTCCTGTAGTGCTGAACACCATTCAGCTGTTCTCCGGACTGGATTATCGGCCGTTTGACTTAGCTGACTCCAATTTTGTTACGCTAAGTGAAATTGAAGGACCAGAATTTCGCCCCACCGGCGATTACATGCATAATATGGACTATATTTCCCACGGAGGCACCCTGCTAAGCCCAGAAAGCTGGTATTTTCGGCAATATGGAGCCTACTCCCATTTCGATGGTGGGATTGATATCAACGATGTTCCGCACCTGATTTTGTCCATTACCCGCTATCCCATGGATGCGCTGGCACAGAAACACGTGCAGGAGTGGTGTACCTATGGGACTGCGGAAGAGCAATATCAAAATCTGTCGCCTGTCGATAGCTTGGATGAGATTTATCTGCTGCAGGACGGTGAGGTAAGCTACCTTGTTTTACGCCGGGGCGGAGCCGTTCTGCGTGCGGACTATCAGGGAGATAAAGACCTGAGTGAATTTCTCGAACGCTTTGCACAGATGATGCAAGCTTTGTAAACGGAAACGACTGCGCTCAAAACGAGCAGAAAAGGAGACGTCTGTGAAAACCGTTTTCAAGATACTTCCCGTATCCCTTTACGATATCCCCGGCCTGGAACAGTGGCTGGAGGAACAGGCAAGCCTCGGCCTTTTTCCCACGCATCTTGGCTCCTACGCCGCTTTTACTAAAGATGGTGTGCCCGGCACACGGTACCGGCTGGAGCCCTGGGGGAAGATTGGAACAGAACCTACTCCGGAACAGTTGGAGTTGTATCACGCCGCTGGATGGGAATATGCCTTTTCGATTGCTCGTACTTACTTTCTCTTTTACACCACAGACCCCAACGCTCCGGAGCTGTATTCAGACCTTGCCACCCGCGGCCAGTCTCTGGATAGGCTGGCCAGGCGCGTCAAAAAAGCCAGAGCAAGCCGCCTGCTCATCCCGGCGCTTGCTTTGGCGATGCTGCTGGCCGTGCTGTTCCGGTTTACCAGCTGCTTTGACGTACAGCCTGACCCATGGGCAAGACTTCCCTTGCTGCTGCTCTATTTGACGCACCCGATGCTTCTGTTTTTTCTGATCATCATGTGCTTCCAGACGCCTCGTGATTTCCGGGATTACCGTACCCTGCTGAACACCCATCAAGCGCTAAAGAATGGATTACCTCCGCAGTCATCTCCCGGGCCGGGAAAGAAGGTTGTTCTGGGAAACATTGCGCAGTTGATCCTCACTCCTGTGCTGGTACTATGTTTAATCCTGAACTATACCACCGCGCAGAGCAAAGAAATCGCACAATTCGACTTGCCCTATGTGTCCCTGTCGGACATGGAGGGGGAGCCCCTTTTTACTTATGAAGAGCTGTTTGGCTCCATCCCTCTCGCTTTTTCCGGTGAAAATCAGGCGAGCCGGCAATTCTCCCTGCTGTCTCCTGTATGGTATAAGGTGTCGCAGTCACGATACAGCCCCGAGGCCGGCTCGCAGTCGAACGCCTTTTCGCCCGACCCGGAGGATGAAACGCACCGCTATCGCCCCAGCCTGGATATGACCCGCTTTTCGCTTTTGGTTCCCGCTTTGAGCCAGTCAGTGGCAAAGTCCCAGCTGGATGCCTATCGGGCTATCAATGTGCGTTGGACCTACGAGGAAGTGGACTATCCCGGCACAGACTTTGTGATTTTGGCGCGAGAGGATCGCGGGATCTGGCAAATGGCCGCCGTGGGCCGTGGAAAGCATATGGCCGTATTCCGCTACGCCGGGCGGGAAAACCTAGCCGACCACCTGGATTTGCTCTCCAGCATGGTTAATCCGTAGAAAGCGAAAAGACTAACGGCATGATAATTTTTAAAGCCATCCATATCCTATTGATGAAATATTTTTGAATACGATATAGGCTTTGTTTGGCAGCTGGAACCCATGTGAAAATGATAATCCCTTGGTGGCAAGGGCAAAAGTTGATATTACTTTCTTACGACCCCGCGGTTTAACCAGAGCGCACTTTTTTTCTGCAAGCCTATTTGAACCAGCCCGTTTTTTTCCGGCAAGCAAAACAGTATCTGCTGAACAAGCCGGCAATCGGTTTGTTCGCGCGGCTTCAGGCCGCTCAGACCGCGTCGTCGCCGGTCTCGCCGGTCCTGATCCGGACGACCTCCTCAACGTTATAGACAAAGATTTTGCCGTCGCCGATTTCGCCCGTGCGGGCGCTGTCCATGATCACCTTTTTGACGGCGTCCACGTCCTCGTCCCTGACCACCAGATCGATCGACACCTTGGGGATCAGATCCATCTGGTATTTTTCGCCGCGCCATGCCTGGGTAATGCCTTTTTGAGTGCCCTGCCCCATGATGTCGGTGATCATTGCGCCTCTGTAGCAGCCTGTTTTTTCCAATGCGTCGCGCACGTCGGACAATTTCTCCGGCTGTATCACCGCTTTGATCTGTTTCATACCGCGCTCTCCTCCCTCTTTGCGTCGGATTTCGGCTTATGTGCCTCCACATTGATGTCCTTCGAAATCAGGGTGTAGGAAATCCTGTGCATCAGGAAATCGGGATATGCCTGGTTGCCGTGCTCGCCGATATCCAGGCCTTCGATTTCCTCCCCGAGCGAGACGCGCAGGCCGATTGTTTTTTTGATGATGTACCAAAAAAGCGTGGACGAGGCAAAAACGAAGACACCCACGCACAAAGCGCCCAGGGCCTGTTTGCCCAAAAGCCCGAATCCGCCGCCGAAGAGGAGGCCGTTGCCGGTCGCGACGCCGGCGATGCCGTCCTGCGCGAACAGGCCGACCGCAAGCGTGCCGAATACGCCGTTTACAAGGTGCACGGACAGCGCGCCGACCGGATCATCCACCTTTATGCGGTCAAACATGATGACGGAAAGCACCACGATCACCCCGCTGACGGCACCGATGACAATGGAGCTCGGAACACTCACAAACGCGCAGCAGGGCGTGATCGCGACAAGCCCCGCTAAAAGCCCGTTGATCGACATGCCGAGGTCGGGCTTGCCGACGACGAGCCAGGCGGTCACCGTCGACAGAAGGATGCCCATAATGCCGGCAGTGTTGGTGGTGAGCACGATATGGGAAATCGCCACGGGGTCGGCCGCCATCGTCGAGCCGGGGTTGAAGCCGAACCAGCCGAGCCACAGAACAAAGGCGCCGATCGTCGCAAGGCTCATATTATGGCCGGGGATCGGATGGATTTTCCCGTCTCTCGTATATTTACCCACTCTGGGCCCGAGTATGAGGACGCCCGAAAGTGCCGCCCATCCGCCGACCGAGTGGACGACGGTGCCCCCCGCGAAGTCGAACATGCCGAGGGAGGAGAGGAAACCTCCGCCCCAGACCCAATGGCCGACGATCGGGTAAATCAGCAGCGTCAGGATGAAGGAAAAAACGATAAAGGAAAGGAATTTTACCCTTTCCGCCACGGCCCCCGAAACGATCGTCGCGGCCGTCCCGCAGAACACAAGCTGGAAAAAGAATTTTGCAAAAAGCGGTATGCCGGTCCAGGCTATGGCGGAATACACGCCCTGGTAGGCGTCCCCCACCGCGGGAGAATTATCCGCGCCCCCCGCCATAAACAGGCCCTTTAGTCCGATGAACCCGTTTCCGTCGCCGAACATCAGGCCCCAGCCCAAAAGCAGGAATCCTAGTGACGACACGGCAAAGACAATGAAGTTCTTGGACAGAATGTTGACACAGTTTTTGGAGCGCGCAAAACCGCTTTCCACCGTGGCAAAGCCGAGATTCATGAAGAATACCAGAAAAGCGGTTATGAGTACCCACAGCGTGTCGAGCGTTACCTTAGTGTCCATCCCATTTTGACCCCCTTAATGAAATAAATATAAATAAAAAAAGACGCTTTCTCCTTAGAAGAAAACGTCTTTGTTTCTTACTGATGCCCGGTTCCGATATAAAATTTTACGATATCATATTACTCCTTTTAACCGGATATGCAATACATATTTATGAAAAAATTCAATAAATTTTTATTACATAAAATTACTGTTTTTGCATATTCTTTCCCAAAATGCCGAATTGCCGAAACGGACGCGCCGGCTCCGGCGCGCCCGTTTCATCGTTTAATAACTGCCACGATCCGCAAAAGAGCGGATTCCGCACGGCGGAGGTTCGACCGCAAAAAGGGGCAAAGGCCCGGATTTACAGAAACAGGCGCGGCAGCGACGCCTTATATAAACCCCGGTAAATATCCGGGCTTATATACGAAGCTCAAAGGCAAAGCAGCCACTAAGGCTCTCGGCCTCGGAAAGCCTCCGGAGGATGGAGCGGCGGTTTTTGTCGAGCGGCCGCGGCGGGTCCTCTATGTACCCTTCGACGCGGCCAAAAAAGCCGCCAAGCGCGCCCTCGCCGTTTCGGCAGGTGTACTCGAGCCCGAGCAGGCGGCAGTAAAACGTGATATTCCCATCCTCTTCCCTGCAGACCACCGAAAGTTTGTTTTTGCCGTACCGTTCAAGGGTCCCGGCGAGATTGACGGCGCCGACAAGCTCGAGCGGCCGGAAATAGCCGCACTCCACGCACAGGAATTTATCGGACTCCAGCCTGTTTGCGTCCCTGACCGAGCCGCAGACCGGGCAGCGCCGGAAAACGGACAAAGCGCTCACGGCCGCGGGCTTCTCGAGCCCCGCAAATTCCGCCTTGTACTGGAGGAGCGAGAAAATCCGGCCGTACTCCATCGGGCTTAAGGGCGGAAACGCTCCTTCCCTTCCGAGCCTGTCTCCGAACCTTAAAAGGTCGCCCATCACAATTTTGCAGCGGTAGCGCAGCGCGAGCTTAAGCACCTCGTTTGAAAGGCGGTGCAGCCGGTTTATACCGTGCACGCTATGTAAACCGATGCCTTTTTCGTGGATCAGGCGCCCTTTCGCGTCGGTCACGGCGCAATACAGATCGTTTTTGATTCCTCGGGCCACGCCGAGGTAATTTTCGCAGGGGAGCGTTTCCGGAGGCTCAAACCACAGCCGGACGTTTAGGTAATAATCGCCGTTTTTGCGAAAAAGCGACGCGCTTTTGGGGCTCGCCAGTCCCCGCTCTATTTTTAAAAGCTGCTCTTCTCCCCATTGCCCGGGTTCAATCGGAAACAGGAGATACCGTCTTCGCCTTTTCCCCTCTTCGAGTATATCCCCTTTTCCGCCGGGCATCAGATACCGCAGGGCGCAGCGTTCGCCTGAAGCGGGCGGGAAGGCGTCTTTTAGCTCCGTCAGATAAAGCTTCGCATAAAGCCGCCCCGTCTTGCCGTCGCGCAGGAGGCTATAGTCCCGCCTCGCGTCGAAGCGGCAAAAGAGAAGGGGCCTTACGCTTCCGTATTTGTCAATAGTCCTGTTTATCAGGTGCCTTTCGGGATTTTCGGCTTTCAGGATATTTTCCTCGATATCCCGGTCGCCGGTGCGGCAGACCGGATAGGAGGTATGCCCGCTCGCCTTCAGCGTGCACCGGTAGGTCTTCAAGACGGCGGCGGCATCCAGGCAAAGCGCGTCCTTAAACGGCTTTGCGTGAAATCCGTCGGCAAGCGCCATCAGCTCCTTATCCGGCTTTTGGGGCTGGTCGGCCCCCGATAAGTCGCCGTAACGCTCATGAAACGCGCGCAGGATCGCTTCAAACGCGTCCGTATAGCGTTCGATTGCGTTGTCGAGCGCTTTTCTTTTTCCCGCTCCGGGTCGTAAAAGCTTCAGTTGTATCGTTTTATACGGCACGCGTCTCTCCCCCTTCCGGCCTCCGGCGCCGCATCAGTAATATTCGATGGCGACGTCCTTGCCGAGCCTTTGGAGGCTCTGCGCGATGTCGGTCACCAGCCGGAGCTTGATATTAAGGTCAATGGACATTTTGGGGTTCTGGTGGGCCGGGTTGAGCGCGCGCCCGACCATAAACCTCACCCCGGTGCACTTATTGATCAGCGTCTGCGCAAGCTGCGACGCCGCGTCTTTTTTATAATTCAAGGCGTTTTCCCGCCCGGGCGTCCCGCTTTCATATCTTTTGACAAGCTCCAGCGCGCGCCCCAGCGTCACCACTCCCTCGGTGACGAGGTCGATGCCGTCGATAAAGCCGGCCGGGGGCACGTCGGGCGAAATATAGTTTAATACGGTTTTGAGTTTTCTGTTTGTAATCCGGCTGACGATCTGCGAGGTTGTGCCGCCGCACACGATTTTCGTCCCCTCGTTTTTTAAAAGCTCGTGAACCACGCGCTCGTCGTCGGAGCTGTCGACCGGCGGCCCGACCATGACGCAGGCGATATTGGGGTTTCGCACCCTGATTACGGCGACCGTCGTGTCGTCGCCCGGCTCCTCCATATACAAATTGTTGCAGGCGGAGAGCAGGAGCGACTGGAGCGAATAGGCGGTCGCCTCCCTGCTGTAGGCGTCCTCGAGATATTTTACCACATTCTCCTGCCGCCAGCCGAGGTTCATGAGCTTCCCCACGCCGGCGTGGACGACGCCGTCGGAAAACAGCACGCACCGGTCGTCGGCTTTGAGCCGGATATGGGTCTCCCTGATGCTCTTGCCCCCGACGGTCAGCTCGCATCTGGGCAGTTCATATCTTTTTCCGCCCCGCAAAAGCACCAGCTCGGGATTGTCGTATTCGACGATATGCGCCTCGCCGTCCTGCGCGATATGCAAAAAAGTAAAGGTGGAATAGGCGACCTGGCGTTCGCTGCAGATCGGCAGGGTCGAGGCCATGGTCTCGATGACGTCCTTGATCGTGGCCCCCTGCGCGAGCATGGTCGAGACGATCTTGCTCGTCAAAGATGACAGGATATTGGCCTTGACGCCGCTGCCGAGCCCGTCGGCGAGCACCAGTATCACGTCACCCTCGCGCCGCAAAAGCTCTACCTTGTCGCCGCAGAGCTCTTCTCCCTTTTTATTAAGGCTTCCGAAGCTCGTCTCAAAGTAAAGCCTCATATCGATTCTCCCTGCGCGATCGAGCGCTTTAGCTTCGTGAGCGCCGCCTTGGTTTCCCCCGTTGTCTCGCCGAGGAGGCTCGCGATTTCCTGCGCGACGCGCATCTGCTTATCAATGACCTTCTGCGCCGTGTCGATGGTCTCGCGGCGCAGCTTTTCATGCTCCCGGCGCTCCTCCTCCTCTAAGGTGACGTCCCGCGCGATGACCAGACAGTCGCCGTTCGGAACGGCGACAATCGTCTGCCGTATAATATGGTTTTTGTCCCGCGTCTGCCGGCGGGAATCGAGCACGGGTTCCCCCGTTTCGCGGAATTTGTCGAAGTCCGTCATGTCGAGCAGCATGCCGATAAACATGCCGCCCGCGCCGCCCGGCAGGTTAAAGAACGCCTTGGCCGCCTGGTTCATCTCCAGGATATTCAGTTCCTTGTCCAGAAGGAAGATGGCGTTGGGCGTGTTTTCAAAAACCAGGTTCGACATCGACTCTGCCTTTTCTCGCATATAGGGCAGGCACATCCGGATGTCCGCCTTTCCCTGAAAGACGGCGATCGCCTTTTCGCGGCAGGTGGAATAGCCGCAGGTGCCGCAGTTTAACAGATCCTCCTCGCGCGTTTTTCCGGTGAGCGCGAGAATTTTTTGAATATCCTCCTCGCCGGGCACCTTGTCGCGCACCATCGTGTCGTTATAGACCGCCGAGAGATTAAGCGTCACATCCTCGGCCATCAGCTTGGGCGAGGTCGTCTTCTTTCTCGCGTTTGCGATGAGCAGGTCCCTCGAAATCAGGAGGGGCGTCTGATGGACGTGCAGGCCGGGACCCTGGACGCAGGAGCCCGCGCAGGCGCTCATCTCGATGAAATAGCCCTCGATGCCGTGGTCGAGGATCGACTGCAGAATGGCAATGCACCGGTCGAGGCCGTCGACCGAAATGCTCTTGTAGCTTCTCCGGTTTTCGGATGGGATCGTCTGAATGATCCCGCCCGGAGACGGATACAGGCGGCTGACCGTCTTGTGCATTTCGGCGGGCTCCGCGTCCGGCTCTCTCACCTCGACGCCCGCTTCCTTAAGCCAGTCGATCAGCTCGTCGAAAAGCAGCACCGCGTTGATCGCGTTTGACGACTCGGCCTCCTTCTTTTTGGATATGCAGGGGCCGATAAAAACCACCTTTGCGCGGCTGCCGTAGATCTCCTTTAAGATTTTCGCGTGCGCCACGGCGGGCGACACGACCGGCGCGAGATTCGAAATCAGCTCCGGGTAATACTTCTCCACAAGCATCACGGCGGTCGGACAGCAGGTGGTGATGATGTTTTTCATCTTTTTTTCCCGCATCAGGCGCGCGTATTCGCTCGACACCTGTGTCGCGCCGATGGCCGTTTCCTCGACCCTTGAGAAGCCGAGCTTCTTAAGCGCTGCCGAAACGGCCGCAAAATCCGCGTCCGGAAACGCCGCGACATAGGACGGGGCGATGCTCGCGATCACCTTGACCCCGTCTTCGAGGTATTTTTTGATCAGCGGCAGGTCGCTTGAGACCTGCTTTGCGTTTTGCGGACATACGATGGTGCACTTTCCGCACAGCACGCATTTGTCCTCCAGAATACTTGCCTGCTCGTCGTGGAAACAAATCGACTTGATCCCGCAGTTTCGGATACATTTATAACAATTTTTACAGTTTGCTTCCTTAAACTGAATGATACCCATAATAACCTCCATTCGCTCCGCGCACAATTAAGTCATTAAAAACCTCACAAGGGAATGGAGGTTATCGGCATGTGCCGCGGTTGCCGTTTTCGGCGAGCGGCACGCCTTTCAATTGTTAGCGTGATTTTTCACGCTAATCTCCGTTCCGGCAATTTTCCGCCAAAGATAGAAAGCGGCTTTTTGCACGCTTTGCTCAGACCTTCGGCAGGATCTTTGTCTTAAAGAATTTCCGCGCGTTTTCCGGGGAGACACTGTAAACGGCGCCCTCAAACCCGACCGACACGGCCTGCGTGCAGTGGCCGAGGCAGAAAACGGCGCACAGCTCCACCCTGTCCCCCAGCTGATACTCCTCCAGCATCTGCTGGAAAGTGTTGATCACGTTGTAGGAGCCCTTGATATGGCACGCGCTCCCGATGCACACCTCGAGCTTTTTCATCGGCTTCCTCCCTCTCCGGTTTTATACTCCACATGCAAAAGTTTGTGTACCTTTCCCTTTAAGAGCCCGCTGTAAAGCGACATAATCAGCGGGTTTTCCTCCGAGCGCTTGACGCTGCTCAGGCGGTCGGCCTTGTACAGGCCGTTTCCGCGTTTTTCGCGGTCTCCCGTCGGCGCGAAGGGCTGGCCGCCGCCGCTGACGCAGCCGCCCGGACAGGCCATCACCTCGACGAAATCATAGTGCTTTTCCCCGCTTTTGAGCTTCCCGATGAGCTCGTCGGCGTTTTTGAGCCCGCTTACAATCGCGATTTTGAGCTGTCTGTCCCCGTACTCCACCGCGGCCTCCTTCACCCCCTGCATCCCGCGCACGCCGTTAAAGGCCAGCGCGCGGAGGGAGGAGACGGATTTGTCGCTTTGTAGTCTGCGCACGACCGCCTCGGTCACGCCGCCGGTCACGCCGAAGATCACGCCCGCGCCCGTAATGGAGCCGAAGGGCATGTCGACCGCCTCGGGCTCAATCTCGGAAAAGACGACGCCCGATTCCCGGATCATGCCGATCAGCTCTTTTGTCGTGATCACGAAGTCGACGCACGGCACGCCGTCGACCGCAAATTCTGTTCGCGCGGCCTCCGCCTTTTTGGCGGTGCAGGGCATGATGCCGACGACCACGGTCCTTTTCGAGGAATAGCCGTAATGCTCCTTTATGATGGACGCGAGCATCTGCATCGGGGAGCGGCAGGTGGAGATGTTCGGCAAAAGCTCCGGGTATCTGTTCTCCGCGTACCGGACCCACGCCGGACAGCAGGATGTAAAAAGCGGCAGGTGCCCGCCCGACTCAAGCCGGGACACAAACTCGCCCGCCTCCTCGAGCACGGTTAAGTCCGCGCCGGTCGACGTGTCGAACACCTCGTCAAAGCCGAGCCGCTTCAACACCGCGATCACCTTTCCCATGGTGTTTTCGCCCGCCGGATACCCGAGCGCCTCCCCGACCGCCACGCGGACGGCGGGCGCGACCTGCGCCACCACCCTGACATTCGGGTCGCTCAGTTCCTTCCAAAGCTTCTCGCAGTCGTTTTTGACCACGATCGCGCCCGTCGGGCAGACGGCCGCGCACTGACCGCAGCCGACGCAGTCGGTTTCAGAGATCGGCACGTCGAACGCGGTGCTCACCGTCATTTTGGAGCCGCGGCGCGCAAAATCGATGGCGCCGACCTTCTGCACCTCGTCGCACATGCGCACGCAGTCGCCGCAGAGGATGCATTTGCTCCTGTCGATGGAAATGCAGGGCGACGACAGGTCGCGCCGGGGCGTCTCCGCACGGTTTTCAAAGCGCACCTGGCTTACGCCGAAGCGCGACGCGAGCTCCTGAAGCTTGCATTTGCCGTTTTTCTCGCAGGTGGTGCAGTCGCGGCAATGGTTTGAAAGCAGAAGCTCCAGAATCGTCTTGCGGTATCTGCGAAGGCGCGGGGTGTTCGTGTAGATCTCCATCCCGGCCCTCGGCGGCGTCGAGCAGGCCGCCTCCATGCCGCCCTTTTTGTTTTCCACCATGCACATGCGGCACGCGCCGTAAACCGACAGCTCGGAATAGTAGCAGAAGGTGGGGAGGTCGACGCCGGCCTTCCGGATCAGGTCGAGAAGGTTTTTTTCGCCGTTTATTTCCACGGGAATATCGTCGATCAGCATAAATTCTCCGCTCATTTTGTTTAATCCTCCTTAATCGCATGGAACGCGCAGGCGGTAAGGCATGCGCCGCACTTGACACATTTTGCGCCGTCTATCGTGAAGGGCTCCTTGACCTTCCCTGAGATCGCGCCCGCGGGGCAAAGCCTCGCGCATTTGGAGCAGCCGCGGCAAAGCGCCGGGTCGATCAGGAGCTTTTTCAGCTTTTTGCAGCTTCCCGCGGGACATTTCTTATCGTAAATATGCGCCTCGTATTCTTTCCTGAAGCTTTTGATCGTGCTCACGACCGGAAGCGCGGCTGTTTTGCCGAGTCCGCACAGCGCCGTCGCCGTGATCGTCTCGGAAAGCTCTAAAAGCAATTCGATGTCGCCGTCTTCCCCCTCGCCCGCGACGATCCGTTCCAGGATCTCGAGCATCCGCCGCGTGCCCTCGCGGCAGGGAACGCATTTGCCGCAGGACTCGTTTTGCGTGAAATTCATGAAAAACCGCGCGACCTCGACCAT
This sequence comes from Clostridiales bacterium UBA6114, assembly GCA_002423435.1. Classification (GTDB taxonomy): domain Bacteria; phylum Bacillota; class Clostridia; order Oscillospirales; family Butyricicoccaceae; genus UBA6114. Next base: position 1,639 of record DIWE01000014.1, on the reverse strand, counting down.
GCAGGTGTTCTCGTCCATCACGACGAGCCCGCCCGAGCCGATCATCGCCCCCGCTTTTTTTAATGAATCAAAGTCGAGCGGCAGGTCGAGGTGCCCGCTCGTCAGGCAGCCGCCCGACGGCCCGCCGATCTGCACGGCCTTAAACCGCGTCCCGCCGCGCATGCCGCCGCCGATATCGAAGATGACCTCCCGAAGCGTCGTGCCCATCGGCACCTCGATAAGCCCGGTGTTTCGGATATTTCCCGTCAGCGCGAACGCCTTGGTTCCGGGGCTTTGCTCCGGGCCGATGCCTTTGTACCAGGAAGCGCCCTCAAGCAAAATCCGCGGGACATTCGCGAAGGTTTCCACGTTGTTGAGCACCGTCGGCTTCCCGAAGAGGCCGTGCTCGACGGTGCGCGGCGGCTTTACGCGCGGCATGCCGCGCTTTCCTTCGATCGACGCCGTCAGCGCGCTTCCCTCACCGCAGACGAACGCGCCCGCGCCGCGGTTGATCCTGATGTCGAAATCAAAGCCGGAGCCCAGGATATCCGCGCCCAGAAGGCCGAGCTTTCGCGCCTGTTCGATCGCCTTTTGCAGCCGCGAGACCGCGAGCGGGTATTCCGCGCGCACATAGATATAGCCCTGCCTTGCACCGCAGGCGCGCGCGGCGATCATCATGCCCTCGAGCACCCTGTGCGGGTCGCCCTCCATGACGCTCCGGTCCATAAAGGCGCCCGGATCGCCCTCGTCGCCGTTGCAGACGACGTATTTTTCATCCGATTGCTGCCTGCGAACCTGCGACCACTTGCGGCCCGTCGGATACCCGCCGCCGCCCCGCCCGCGCAGATTGGACTCGGTTATTTCTTTGATAATGCCTTCGCCGTCCATTTCAAACAGCGCTTTTTCAAACGCCTCATACCCGCCGACGGCGAGGTATTCGCCGACCGAGTCGGCGTCGATGTGCCCGCAGTGGGCGAGCACCAGGCGCGTCTGTTTTTTGTAAAACGGAATGTCGTCCTGCCGCCTGTAAAGCTCCCCGTTTTCCCGATAGGCCAGCCGTTTTACATGCTCGCCGCCGATAATGGTTTTTTCGACGATCTCCCCGCAGTCTTCGGGCTTTACCTTTATGTACAGATAGCCGAACGGCTCTATCCGCACGAGCGGCCCCATTTCGCAAAAGCCGTGGCAGCCGCTTTTTTTAAGGCCGACCGAATTGCCGTGCGGCTCCTTTTCAAGCTCCACGGTACAGCCGATCTGCTTTTCATTCAAAAGGCGCTTAAATTCCTCGTAAATTTGAAGGGAGCCGCCGGCGACGCATCCCGTTCCGGCGCAGACGAGAATCCGCTTTTCCTGTCCCGCCAGCGAACATTTATAAGCCTCCCTCAAGGTCTTCAGTTCTTCCCTGTTTTTAAGCATTTTTGAGCTCCTCCTTAAGGTGATTCAAAAGCTCGCTCGCCTTGTCCGGCGTCATCGCCGGGTACACCTTGTCGTTTACGGTCAAAACCGGCGCAAGCCCGCACGCGCCCAGGCAGGATACGGTTTCAACGGTAAAGCCGAGATCATCGGTCGTGCTCTTTTTCTCGGAAAGCCCGAGCTCCGAGCGCAGGCGCTCCAGGATCGGAATGGAATTTCGCACGTGGCAGGCCGTCCCGTCGCAGAC
>DIWE01000036.1 GCA_002423435.1 Clostridiales bacterium UBA6114 | reverse complement strand
TCATGCGGTTGACGGCGTTATTGCCTCCGCCTCCGATGCCGATCACTTTTATTGCAACAACGTTTTCATTTTCGATTTCAAATTCAAAGCCCATGTACAAAAAACCTCCAAAAGTATTTGCGGACATGCAGTATCTTGACTGCCCCGCGTTTAAGTACGCGTATTATCAGGATGTAAATTATTTACTGTAAAACACAAGCTTATCTATACTTACCTATCATACCTTATTTTTGATACTTTGTTAAGAGATTTATTGCTTTTTTTATAGTTTTTCCGATACCTGCCGGGGGAAAAACAGGAAGTATCGCACCTTTCGCCCGTCTTTTGCGTTTTGCGGTTTTGCTTACGACTGCTCCGGCCGAAAATGCGCGCTTTCGGGATCGCTCAAATCGATTTCTCCTCTGTCGGTGGGGGAGAGCCGCTCCGATACGCTCAGGAGGAACCGGAATTTCCGTTCGTAGTCGCCCGTACTGCCGATATTGACGGTAAACCGGTCCTCAAAGCGAAAGCTTACGTCGTAGAGCTTTTCAAAATTGATATCCTTGATATCTTTTAGCACTCCGCCGTCGTAGGCCGCCGTCAGAAACTCCTTCAGTTTCGAAAGCTTGTCCTGATCGTCGGACTCGATGATTTTGCCGGCGGAGGCGTTTTTCACCTCAAGTCCCTCGAGAATTCCGAATTCCTTTGCTTTTTGCTCGTCGACCGTCTCGAGTAGCTTGCATCTCTTGTCCATCAGCCAATATTCATCCGCTATCCGGATGCTTGTGACAGGCTCGGTATCCGACACGATAATCTCCACTGTATCCGGCAGTCTGCGCCGAACCCGCACTTCATCCAGATAATAGAGCTTTGAAAACATCCGGTTTATAGAGGCAAATTTATTGATCATAAACATGTTTGTTCCGGTTTCGATGCCCGAGGCTTCAAGGATTTCCTCTTCCGAATAACGGGTCTGCCCGGTGATTTTGATATCCGAGATCTTAAAGAAGACCGTCATCGCCGCTACTACCGCCGCAAGAATAACCAAAAATGAAAACACGGCAAAAACAAAACCCGTCCTGCGGCGGCGATATTTTCTGCGCTTGTTTTTTCGCCTTAAATCTCTGACGTCGTTCATTTTCAACCTCCCTGCACAAAAAGATCAAACGTCCGATTACTCGATCCGCCGGATATCGGCGCCGAGTGCAGACAGCGCCTCTTCCATTTTTTCATATCCCCGGTCGGTATGCGAAAGGCCGCTGACCTCGCTTATTCCTTCGGCGCCAAGCGCCGCGATCACCAATGCCGCCCCGCCGCGCAAATCGGTCATTTTGACGGGTGCGCCCGATAATTTCGGTACGCCGGTCACAACTGCCACCTTTCCCTCTACCCGTATATTTGCGCCCATTCTTAAAAGCTCGCTTACATGGCGGAAACGGTTTTCAAAAATATTTTCGATAAAAATCGTTGTTCCTTTTGCTTTTGTCATCAGCGCCATCAAGGGCGACTGAACGTCGGTCGGAAATCCCGGATACGGCATCGTCCGGATCTGCCGGATCGACCGAAGCTCCGGCCCGGAATAGAGCCGCAATGTCCCCGGCCCCGCCGTAATGATGCATCCGGCCTCCTCGAGTGCCGCCGTCACCGTCGAAAGATGTTCCGGGGCTACCGACAAAAGCTCGATTTCGCCGCCCGTTACGGCCGCAGCGCAAAGGTAGGTCGCCGCTGCAATCCGGTCGGGCATAACGGTATGTTCCACTGATGAAGCGCTCGATGAGCCCTCGATTTCGATCACCGAGCCTCCCGCCCCCGAAATTTTTGCTCCGGTTTCTTGCAGGAATTTCTGAAGATCCTCGATTTCCGGCTCCCTCGCCGCGTTTACGATCCGCGTTTTTCCGCTGCACATCGTTGCGGCCAGCATGATATTCTCGGTGGCGCCGACACTCGGGAATGCCAAACTGATGTCGGAGCCTTTCATTTTCCCCGCCTCGCAGATGATTTCTCCGCCCTCTTCCTGGATGTCGACGCCGAGTTTCGAAAGGGCCGAAATGTGGAGGTCAATCGGCCGTGGGCCGAGCTCGCATCCGCCGGGGAACGACATGCGGGCTTTCCCCGCGCGCACGATAATCGCGCCTAAAAACATCACCGAGGACCGCATCTCCCGCATCAGGGATTCCGGTATGTCATATCGCGACATGGTGCTCGCGTCGACAATAACGGTATCGTTTTCGCGGGTCACGCGGCACCCGAGATGGGTAAGAATTTTCATCGCTATACGTACATCTTTCAGGTCGGGGCAGTTATGTATGACGCTTTCTCCGTTTACAAGTAATGTCGCGGCCAGAATCGGTAACACACTGTTTTTCGCCCCATGTATCCTAAGACTGCCGGCAAGCTTTCTGCCTCCGGCAATGACGTATTTACTCATTTTCCAATGCCTCCTGAAATCTGCCGCCTCACATCGGCAAATAACGCATCCGGGCACTATTTTGCACCCATCACATAGTATGCGTTCATTTGTTATGATGTGCGCGCGCTTATGTCTCAGGAAGACTGCGTTGCGGAAAGCTCCGCTAAGATTTCGTAAATCCGCTGTTTTGCGTCCTGCATTTTTAAACGGGATGCGTTTTGGGCCATGCGCTTAAGCTCCCGAGGGTCGCAGATCAGCGCTTTGACCGCCCGGTAGAGCGACTCGCCCGTACATTCGTTCTCCAACATCACCGCCGCGGCGCCCGCTTTTTCGAGCGCACGCGCGTTTTTTTCCTGATGGTTGTCGGCGACATAGGGCGACGGCACAATAAGCGCCGGCCTTCCGACCAGGCAGATCTCGGCCAGCGTGGACGCGCCCGCGCGGCAGACGACGAGGTCGCTTGCCGCAAGCACGTAATCCATGTCGTAGATGTATTCGCGCAGGTCGATGTTCTGATGCAGGGAAAGGTCGACTCCCCGCTTTTTGATCTCCTCCGGCATCCACCGGTAGCTTCCGGCGCCCGTTGCGTGGATATGGCAGAATTCATCGCGCTCCGATTCCAGCTTTATAAATTCAACCATTTTTTTATTCATTTCCATCGCTCCGAGCGAGCCCCAGAAGGATACGACAAGGGGCTTATCAGGGATGCCAAGCTTTTTTTTCGCCTCTTCCCTGGAAACGGAGGCGATGGAGGCGCGGATCGGATTTCCCGTCAAGACGGCTTTTTTTTCATCCTTCAGATACGGTATCGTTTCCTCAAAGCTGACCAGCACCTTTGAGACCCGGCCCGAAAGCGCCCTTGTGACCGCGCCGGGCAGGGCGTTTACCTCCAGTAAAACGGTCGGGATCTTAAGCTTTGTTCCGGCATAGACGATGGGAAAGCTCGCGTAGCCGCCAGTGCCGAGAATCACGTCGGGTGCAAAGTCGCGCAGGATTTTTTTCGCCTTTCCGACCGCGGTCGCCGCCTCACAGATGGAAATCGCGTTATAACGGATGTTTTTCGGGCTTACGCTCCTGCGGATACCGTGCAGAGGCAGCGTATAGAGCCTGTACCCCTCTTTCGGGACAAGCGTTTCCTCCATGCCTCCCTTTGTCCCGGCAAAACGTATATCGGCATATGGTTCCTTTGTTTTAATATAATCGGCCAGAGCGAGTGCCGGATTGATATGTCCGCCCGTTCCGCCCCCGGAAAACAATACTTTCATCATTTGCTCCAAAGACCGCGCGCAACAGCCGCAGCAGAGCCCGGAATATATAAATATGGCTCTTTGCCGGGGTGCGGCACGGCCGCCGCTTTTTCAGGCTGGCGGCGCGCCAGGTTCATCTTTATTATTTGCCGCCGGAAAAGGCGGTTTTATGCGCATTTCACCCCTGTTTCGGAGCGGTTATCTGGCGGGACACCGACAAAAGGACCCCGACCTCGACAAGCTGTATAAACAGCGACGTGCCCCCGTAGCTGAAAAAGGGCAGCGACGCGCCCGTGATCGGCATCAGTCCCGAAACCACGCACATATTGAAAATCGTCTGGATTGCGATCTGCGAGGTAATGCCTGTGACAAGAAGGCAGCCGAACCGATCCTTCGCGTGGATCGCGACCCAGTAGCCGCGGACAATGAGCGCCCCGAACGCGATCACGATCAGCATGGCCCCGATAAAGCCCAGCTCCTCGCAGATCACCGAGAAGATAAAGTCGTTCGCGGGCTCGGGAAGGTACAGATTTTTCTGCCGGCTTTGCCCGAGGCCAAGCCCCCAGATGCCGCCCGATCCGATCGCAAGCAGCGACTGGACACCCTGCCAGCCTTTGTCCAGAGGATCGATGAACGGGTCGAGCCAGACGCGGATGCGGTCCATCGCATAGGGCTTCGTCATGATAAAGCCGGCCCCTCCGCAGATTCCCGCAATTCCGATCAGCATCAGATGAAAGAAGCTCGCTCCGCCGGCAAAAATGATGATGACGCCGGTCACGGCGATGATGACCGTCGCCGAAAGATGGGGCTCCAAATATAAAAGCCCGGCCATCAGACCCATGACGGCGAAAAACGGGATAATTCCATATTTCAGCTTTTTCATTTTTGGCCCGTACCCGGTCGCCATCACCGAAAAGGACAGGATCACGGCAAATTTTGCGATCTCGGACGGCTGAAAGGTGCCGAGCGGACCCAGACTTAGCCAGCGCGTCGCATCGTTTCTGGTTTCCCCTATAAAAGGCACCGCGGCAAGCAGCAGGATCGAGATGACAAGCGAGGGCAAAGCGAAGATCCTGAAACGATGATAATCAATCCTCGAAATGATAAACATGGCGATCACGCCAAGGGCCGCAAAGGAACCCTGGCGCACAATGTAATAGGTCGCGTTTCCTCCCAGGTTAAAATACGCGTCCGAATAGCTCGCCGAAAACATGGTGATCAGGCCCGTGCCCAGAAGCAAAAAGGTAAGGGCGACAAAGGGCTGGTCGACGCGGGAATACGTCGTCTTCGCGCCTTTTTTCGATTCTTCGTCGAGCGCAATATCGAAGTTCGCGCCGACCTCTTTTCGCCTGACTTGTGCTTTTGCCAAACTCTACACCTCCGGCAGTCGTTACATGGAATATGCGGCGGTTAAGCCAAACCAGGTAAAAATACAAAATACCGCGGTAATCAGCGAAAAAACGAATACGATTTTTTTCTCGCTCCAGCCGCACATCTCAAAATGGTGGTGAAGAGGCGCCATTTTGAAAAGGCGCTTACCGCCCGAAAGCTTGTAATAGCCGACCTGCAGAATGTCCGAAACCGTCTCCACGACATATATGATGCCGACCGGCACCAGAATCAGCGGCATGTCGCACGCAAACGCCAGCCCGCACACGGCGCCCCCGAGAAAAAGCGCGCCGGTGTCCCCCATGAAAACCTTGGCCGGGTTGAAATTATAGAACAAAAACCCGAGGAGCGAGCCCGAAAGCGCCATTGAAAACACGGTGAGCGCCGGGACCGAGAGCAGCGAGGAAACGCCTGCGAAAAACAGGGCGACGACGAACGTGACCGAGGCCGCGAGCCCGTCTATGCCGTCGGTCAGATTGACGGCGTTTACCGCGCCTACGATAACAAAAATCGCAAACGGCGCGAAAAGTCCCCAGGGGAGGGGCACCGTGATCTCAAAGAAGGGGACGTAAAGGTTCGGCGTAAGAAACCCGAAAAGGCGAAGCGCCGCGATAAAAACCGCCGCGACCGCCACCTGCAAAAGGAGCTTCTGGATCGCCGTAAGCCCCAGATTCTGCTTTTTCCGGATCTTCGTGAGGTCGTCGAAAAAGCCGATCGCGGAAAACGAAAGCGCGAAGATCAAAACCGACATGTTCCGGTAGTCAAGCGACCGATAAGCGATATAGTCGGCTATAATGATCGCCGCCGCGGTGCCGATGATAAAGATAATCCCGCCCATCGTCGGCGTATACTGCTTCGACAGATGCCACTTTGGCCCGATCTCCAGAATCTTCTGCCCGAATTTGAGCTTCCTCAAAAAATGAATCACCGGCCCGCCGATCAATGTCGATATAAAAAGGGCAATACAAAAAACCGCAATTTCAAACTTCATACCTTTTCTCTCCAAACAGAAGCTCCGGCACTTCCTCCATTTTCATCGCGCGGCTGCCCTTAAAAAGCAGCACGTCGTCCGGACGGGCCGTTTCCGAAAGCGCCCTTGCAAGCTCCGGCTTTGACTGAAAAATGCGGACGCGTCCGCTTTCCATACCTGCTTTTTTCGCGCCGTCTACATAATATTCGGCGTTTTCTCCGAAAACAAACAGGTAATCGGCGGCATGTGACGCTAAAGCGCCGCAGTCCGAATGCCCCTTTTTCGCATAGTCCCCGAGCTCTTTCATGCCGCCGAGCACCGCGAACCGCCTGCCGCCGGTCTTAACGCCTTTTAAGACCTCGAGCGCCGCGGAAACGGAGTCGGGGCTTGCATTGTAGCAGTCTTCGATGACCGTAAGGCCGTTTTTCGCATAAATCCTCTGGCGCATCCCGACGTTTCGAAACAGTGAAAGACCTTCCTGTACCTGGCGCTCTGTAAGGCCGAAATGAAGCCCGCAGGCAGCGGCGGCAAGGGCATCGTTTATGTTGTGCCTCCCGGCGACGTTCAATTCGGCGCAGAAGCTTCCCTCTTTCGTTGTCACCGTAAAGCGCAGGCCGTTTTCCGTTTCCGAGATATCGTCTGCGAAAACGTCGCATTCCGGATTTACCCGCCCGAAATAGACCGTGTTATAGGGAAGCGTTCCCTTTAAGCGGTACAAAAGCGGCTCGTCGCCGTTCAGCACCGCGATCCCGCCGGGACTGAGCCCCTCCAGGATTTCGAGCTTCGCCTTTAAGATTCCTTCCCTGGAGCCCAAATATTCGATGTGGGAAACGCCGATCGCCGTGATGACGGCGACGTCGGGACGCGCGACCCTTGTAAGGCGCGAAATCTCCCCGAAATCCGACATCCCCATCTCCAATACGGCCGCCCCGTAAGACCGGTCCAGATTCATGACGGTAAGCGGCAGGCCGACGAAATTGTTGTAGTTTCCCTCGGTCTTCAGCGTTTTATATTTTGTCGAAAGGACGGCCGCCGTCATCTCCTTTGTCGTCGTCTTTCCGACGCTCCCGGTGATGCCGACCGTCTTTAAGTCAAAGCGCTCTTTGTAACGCTCCGCAAGCATGAGGAGCGCGTCATTCATGCTCCGGACCGCGACAAACGGCAACCCCCCGCCGATATCCGTCTTCTCCGAAAAGAACGCCGCGGCGCCCTTTTCGGCAGCCCGGGGAATAAAATCATGTCCGTCGAAATTCTGCCCCGCGAGCGGAATGAAAAGGCACCCCGCCTCCATTGTCCGCGTATCCGTCGAAACGGAGGAAATTTCGCAGTCGCGTCCGCTTAACGTTCCGCCGACATAATCCGCCGCCTCGCTCAGTAAAAGCTTTTCCATATCTACACTCCAGTAAGGCCCTGCTTATCAACAACATGCGCAGGTGGTTCCGCCGTCGGGCCCGCCACTATTATAGCAAAAACAAACGGCCGTGTTTATTGTTTCCTGGCGAAATATTGCGCAATGACTTCTCTTTCGTCCAAATGGTGCTTTACATGGTTTATTTCCTGATACGTTTCGTGACCTTTGCCCAAAAGGAGGATGGTGTCGAGAGGCTTCGCGTGGCCCAGGGCGTAAGCGATCGCCTCCCGGCGGTCTTCGATCACGACGTACGGGCAGGAGACTCCCTCCATGCCTTTGAGGATTTCCTCAATGATGCCGCCCGGCTTCTCGGTGCGGGGGTTATCGGAGGTGACGATGACGAAGTCGGCGAGCTTTGCCGCGATCGCGCCCATTTTGGGCCGTTTCGTCCTGTCGCGGTCCCCGCCGCAGCCGAAGAGCGCGACGACGCGGCCCTTTGTAAACCCGCGCGCCGCCTTTAAGATATTCTCAACGCCGTCGGGCGTATGCGCGTAATCGATCATCACCGTGTAATCGGTGCCGGTCTTCACCACCTCCGCGCGCCCGACAACGCCGGGCACTTCTCTGATCGAGGCGGCGATGTCCGAAAGCTCGATCCCGAGGTTTAACAGGCATCCGATCGCGGCAAGCGCGTTATACACCGAGAACATGCCCGGGATATTCAGGATCATGCGGGCGATATATCCCTCGATCACCGCTTCAAACCTGACCGAGTCCGGGCGGAGGTCGATATTTTTCGCGACGAGGTCGGCCTCGTTTTTCTTCGCGGAATAGCTGAACGTTTTGCAGGGAGCCGTTTTCAGATAGCTTTGCCCCGCTTTGTCGTCCATATTAATGATCCCGATTTTTGACATTTCGAAAAGCCGCGCCTTTGCATTTTTATAATCGTCCATCGTGCCGTGAAAATCGAGATGGTCCTGGGTCAGGTTGGTAAACACGCCGGCCTCGAAGGAAAGACCGGCGACGCGGTCCAAAACGAGCGAGTGGGAGGAAACCTCCATAACGGCAAACTCGCAGCCCTCGTCCCTCATATCGGAAAGCAGCTTTTGCAGATCCAGCGACTCGGGCGTCGTGCGCTCCGTCGGAAGCACCCTCTGTCCGATCATATTCTGGTTTGTGCCGATCAGGCCCGCCTTTTTGCCGGTCGTTTTCTCAAGAATGGTCTTTATGAGATAGCTTGTCGTTGTTTTTCCGTTTGTTCCCGTAATGCCGATCAAACGGAGAGAATCGGACGGACGGCGATAGAAGTTCGCGGAGAGAAGGGCGAGCGCCTTGCGGCTGTTTCCGACAAGGATATGCGGCACGTCGAAATCCGGCTTTTTTTCCGAAAGAATCACGCATGCGCCGTTTTCGTACGCCGCCTTCATAAAGTCGTGCCCGTCGCTTTCAAAGCCTTTGATCGCGACAAACAACGCCCCGTTCACCGCTTTTCTGGAATCGTGGCAAACCGAGGATATCTCGGCCTCCGGATCGCAGGACAATGCGATCACGTCCACACCGTTTAATAATTCCCGAAGCTTCATGAATCTGCCTCATGCCGTCGCGCGCCGGCATCGTTTTCGTCAAAGTCCCATCTGCGCGGCGGATTAATGGGACTCCCACCATCCTATATCCATCCGTACCCTTTATTTTATCATTCCGCCAGTTGATTCATATCTATAAATTCCACCGCGACAACCGTGCCGACCTCGACTTCCTCCCCTGCCGCCGGCTGCTGCTTCGACGCCACGATTACGGAATTTACCGAATCGATCGCGCCGCTTGTGCTGATGTACAGGTTCTTGGCCGAAAGCGCCTTCGCGGCGGCGCTTCTCGACATTCCCGAGAGATCGGGTACCGCCACCTTGTTCTGCGGCTTATCCTCGCCGAGATAGAGGACGATCTGGGCGGTGCCCGGAACTTTGGCGCCCGCCGCCGGGATCTGGTCGGTCACCTTGTCGCCGCTGCCCTCGACGTGCCATTTCAGGTTTTTGTCCTTAAGCGTCTTTTCGGCGGCGGCGCGGGACGATCCGATCAGGGAGGGGACGCTGATTTCCTGCGCGGCGAGCTCCGAGGCGGTATAACGCGGCTCCACTCCGATATACGGCAGAATGTCCGCCATAATCCGCTTCACGACCGGCGCCGCCGTGATGCCGCCGGTCTTCTGGTAGACCATCGGTTCGTCCAGCATGACCAAAACGGCGACCTCGGGGTCGTCGGCCGGCGCGAAACCGATGAAGGACGCGACCCTCAAGTCTGTGCGCCCCGTCTGGTTCTCCTTCGCGATTTTTTCGGAGGTGCCGGTTTTGCCGGCGATGCGGTAGCCCGCGACATACGCGTTTTTGCCGGTTCCTTCAAGGACGACCTTTTCCAGAACGCTGCGCAGCTCTTCGGAGGTCTCCTTTGAAACGACCTGGCGGATCTCCTGCGGTTTGACGGTCTCTTTAATATTCCCGTTTTCATCGAGAATTTCACTGACAACATAAGGCTTCATCATTTTGCCGTTGTTTGCGACCCCGCAGACCGCCGTTATCATCTGGATGGGCGTCAAGGTAAAGCCCTGGCCGAACGCGGAAATCGCGAGGTCGACAGGACCGAATTTATCCTTTGGAAAAAAGATTCCGCTCGATTCGCCCGGCAGGTCTACCCCGGTTTTCGACATGATCCCGAACGCGTTGGCGTAATTGTAAAAATTGGACGTCCCGATCCGGCCGCCGATCTGCACAAAGGCCACGTTGCAGGAATTTTCGACGGCCTTTAGAAAGGTCTGCGACCCGTGCCCGCCGCTTTTCCAGCATTTGATCGGCTTGCCCCAGCCCGGTATTTTGATGGAGCCCGGGCAGTAAAAGCTGTCGTTCGCCGTGACGACACGTTCCTCGAGCGCCATCGCCGACGTCAGAATCTTAAAGGTCGAGCCCGGCTCGTAGCTGTCCGACACCGCCTTGTTTCTCCACTGCTCCTGCCGTGCTGTTTTCAGGGCCTCCGAACGCGCATCCTTGTCGGTGATCGCGTCGATCGCCTTTTGCACTTCGGGGTCACCGATGTCAAACGGCTTATTCGGGTCGTAATCGGGTTTCGTGGCCATGCCTAAAATCGCGCCGGTCTTTACATCCATGACGATCCCCGTCACCTTGTTCGCGACAAGATTGTCGATCCGGGCAGTCTCAAGGTTTTTTTCGAGAAAATGCTGGACGACCTCGTCGATGGTCAGAACAATTCCGTCGCCGTTTTTCGGCGGATTGTATTCCTCGTATTCAAACTGCATTTCACCGCCCTTCGGATTCTTTGCCGTCAGCACCCTTCCCGGCGTCCCCTGGAGCACGTCGTTTTGGAGCGCCTCGATCCCGTCGAGCCCGATTCCGTCCGTTCCGACAAACCCCAGGATATGGGAGGCAAAGTTCCCGAAGGGATAATACCGCTTGGAGTCCTCAGCGAGATAAATCGCCTTTGTCCCGTTGTCCTTGATAAACTGCCGGACCTGATCCGCCTGCTCCTGTTCCACGCCGCGTTTTATAAGTTCATAGGAGCTTTTTTTCAGCGCGAGCTTCAAGACCGTGTCGTAATCGACGCCCAGGATTTCGGAAAGCCCCTTCGCAATCAGCTGCGCCTCCGCCTCGTCCTTGACGGACGACGGTTCAATCGTCACCATCTCGGCGGTCGCGCTGATCGCAAGCGGTTTTAGGTTGCGGTCGAAAATCGTGCCTCGCTGCGGCATGATGACCTTATCCCAGGTCTGCTGCGTCACCGCCTTCTGCTGGTAAAACTCGTAGCTTAAAACCTGGATATAAAAGAGGCGGGCCGCAATTATGACAAATGAAAAAATGCCGAAAACGCCCATTAAGAGAGCGATTCTTGATATCATCGAACTGTTCGGTTTTTGTTCCACGTGGAGCCCTCCATACGCACGTATGTAAAAACAGGAGCAAGAAATTATTCATTTCCCACTCCTATCTCTCTCTCTTATCTATATTGATCTCTTTAGTTTAAATATTCCACAACGACGTTAAAACTTTTAATAAAACCTGTAAAATATTTGGACGCCCCGTTGTTTTGATCCTTAATAATTTTTATCTGGTCGGGCTTTGACAGCTCCACATAGTTTATCTGCGATTCGTCCGCTTTGACCATATGCAGCTTCTCTCTGGCGTACTCCTCGATGTAGTTTAGGTTCAGCATTTTTTCCTGCTGCGCGCGAAGGGAGGTCTCCTGGTTTTTCAGCGTTTCGATCTGCGTCTTTAAGCGGGATGCCTGATCGGCGAGCATTGTGACCTGCATGTAGTTGAATACGATGACGCCCGAGATAAAAAGAACCGTGAAATAGGTAAACACAACGGAGAACGATATGATGCTTTTTTTCTTTTTGACGGGCTTTGCACGCTGTTTCTGCGAAACCTCAACGGCCTTTCGGACGGATCTTCTGTTGTCGAACCTTGCATAATCGTAAGCAACGCTTTCCCTTGTTGCCCGCTGCATCACATTTCCTCCTTTCTATATCCGTTCCGCAATCCGGAGCTTTGCGCTCCTGGAACGCGGATTTTCCCGAAGTTCCCGCTCCGACGGCAGGAGCGGCTTCCTGTTTATGATTTTCAGCTCCGGCTTCCTCCCGCATACGCAAACGGGAAAATCCGGCGGGCAAACGCAGCCCTTGCTTTTTTCCGTAAAAATCGTCTTGACGATCCGATCCTCGAGTGAATGAAACGTAATAACCGCAATCCTTCCCCCGGGGTTCAGAAGCCCGGATGCGTCAGTGACCGCGTTTTTGACCTCGTCTAGCTCGGAGTTTACCGCGATCCTGATCGCCTGGAAGCTTCGCTTCGCCGGGTGCTGTTTTTCGCGTCTTGACGAAGCGGGCATCGCCGCGCGGATGATTTCGGAAAGCGCGGCGGTCGTTTTTATGGGCGCGACTTCCCTCTCTCTGATGATCGCGGACGCGATCCGTCTTGCATAGCGCTCCTCGCCGTACTCGAAAAGGATGCGGGAGATTTCTTCCTCCGGCCATCCGTTTACCACGTCGTATGCCTTAAGCGCCTGACCCTGGTCCATCCGCATGTCGAGAGGCCCGTCGGCCATATAGGAAAAACCGCGATCTGCGCGATCGAGCTGATAGGAGGATACGCCGAGGTCGAAGAGTATGCCGTCGAGCATCAGACATCCGGCATCGTAAAGCGCCGCCTTCAGATTCCCGAAATTGCTTTTCAGGAAAGTAACCCGGTCGGAAAAACCGGAAAGCTTCTCCCGCGCGGCGCCGATGGCGTCCTCGTCGCGGTCTAAACAGAAAAGCCTGCCCGATTTAAGCCGCTTTGCGATTTCAAACGAGTGTCCGCCGCCTCCCGTCGTCGCATCTGCGTAAACGCCGTCGGGCTTTATCAAAAGCACCTCGACGCACTCGGAAAGCATCACCGGCATATGCCCAAAGTCCATCTTAAAATCCGATCTCGTCCATGGCTTCCGCAATCTTATCGGAGGTCATGGCACTGTTGTACTCGCCCCAGCGCTTCATGTCCCAGATCTCGGCGCGCGAGGAAACGCCGATTACGGTGGCTTCCCTCGTGAGAAACGCGTGGTCGCGCAGGCTTTGGGGGATCAGGATCCTCCCCTGGGAATCAAGCTCGCATTCAATTGCGCTCGAAAGAAAGAAACGCTGCAGGTTTGCTTTCGAAAGCGGAAGCGCGCGTATTTTTTCCTCCAGCGTGTCCCAGTTCTCCTTGGAGTAAACGAAAAGGCAGTTGTCAAGGCCCTTTGTGACGACAAAGCGGTCGCCGAGCTCCTCACGGAATTTTGCGGGAACGAAGAGGCGTCCCTTTGCGTCGATCGTATGCTGAAACTCGCCCGTCACAAAGACCACCCTCCCGTCCTGCTCCTGATCGTTTAGTGTTCATCTGTGGTCTAATTCCCCACATTCCACCACTGTGCTTTCAATTATAGCATCGACAGCCAAAATTGCAATACTAAATTTAGAATTTTTTTCAGTGCAAAACGGCTTTTTTTTGACATTTTCCTGTAAAAACAGAAATATAAAACATATGTTCGATGTTCTCTTTTTTCGTCTGTTTTGGTCTGCAATTAAGTATAATTTTCCAAATTTGAACAAAAAAATACGTCGGGCTTACAATAAAACCCGGCGCATAGGGTCGAATAACGTCCGAAAGGGGCGCGTCCACCTCCCGGATGGACGCGCCCCTTTACCGTCAAATCGGTCTAATCCTGCTTTGCCGCTTTTATGGCCGCGTTTCTGAATTCCTGCCTGGACGTTTTGATCTCATCCAGTGCCTTGGCGACGGCTTCCTCCGTCCGTTTGAGCGAATCCTCGCAGTAGTCGTTTGCCGCCTTGCGAAGCTCCTGGGACCGGGTCCTCGCGGCCGTAATGATGTCGTTTGCCTTTTTTCTTGCCTCCTGGACAATCTCGCTTTCCGAAAGCATCGCGCGCGCCTGTTCCTCGGCCTGTCTTCTGATCGCTTCCGACTCCCGTTTGCCCGAGAGAATCACATCGTTTCGTTTCTCCACAATATCGCGGGCCATTTTCAGATCGTTCGGCAAAACCGCGATAACTTCGTCAAGGATATCGAGAACCTTTTCCTTTTCAATGATGCACTTGTCGCCGCCAAGGGGAATCATCCATGCATCCTGAACCATTTCATAAAGCGAATTTATAAGTTCTTCCACGCCACCCGCCATAATAACCTCCATTCGCTCCGCAGACATACCAATTATCAAAAACCTCCCAAGCGAATGGAGGTTATCGGCATGTGCCGCGGTTGCCGCTTTCGGCGAGCGGCACGCCTTTTATCTATGGTTCGTGTGATTTTTCACACGAACCTCCATTCGCTCCGCAGACATACCAATTATCAAAAACCTCCCAAGCGAATGGAGGTTTTGGCATGTGCCGCGGTTGCCGCTTTTCGGCGAGCGGCACGCCTTTGATCTATAGTAGTGTGAGAAATCACACTACTTCCTCCTGACTGAGAGCTTTTCGGATATCTCGTCCACAATTTCCCGGGGCACAAATTCGGAGAGATCTCCTCCGTATATGCCGACGGCTTTTACGACCCTGGAGCTTAAATACATGTAGTTTTCGCAGGTCATCAGAAAAACCGTGTCAAGCCCGGGGTTTAATTTTTTATTGACCATCGCCATCTGGAATTCATACTCAAAATCGGAAACGGCCCTGAGCCCCTTTACAATTGTGGACGCGCCGTTTTCCCGCGCATACTCCGCGAGAAGTCCGTCAAAGTGCGTCACCTTCACGTTTTCAAACCGCGAGGTCACCCTTGAAAGCATTAAAACCCGTTCCTCCGCCGTAAAGAGCGGCATTTTTTCCCGGTTTGCCATGACCGCAACAATCAGCGTGTCAAAAAGCCTTGAGGCGCGCTCTATGATGTCTAGATGTCCGCAGGTGACCGGATCGAAGCTTCCGGGATAAACTGCTATTTTCATTTATCCACCTGTCTTTGTATAAAGCGTGATTTTGGTGTTCCCGTAACGGTATTCCCTGCCCTTTTCATAGGGTGCGGAAACGTCGGGCAGTTCCTCTTTCGAACCGCTTTCGCATAATATTATACCATGGGTATAAAGGATGTCAAATCCTGTTGAAAGCCGAATTGCATCATTTAACAGCGCTCCTTTGTACGGCGGGTCAAGAAAAACAAGGTCGAACGCCCCTTTCAGTCCTTCCGAAATAAAGCTTCTGTAATCCGACTTTACGACCCTCGTTTTTTCCGAAAAGCCCGTCGCCTGAAGATTTTTTTGAATCGTCTTCACGCACTCCTCACGGACATCCACAAAAACAGCGCTTTTGGCTCCGCGGCTTAAGGCCTCGATGCCCATCTGACCCGTTCCGGCGAACAGGTCTAAGACCCTCGCGCCCTCAATGTCAAACTGGATGATGTTGAAAATGGATTCCTTGACCCTGTCGGTCGTCGGCCTCGTGTCCATGCCGGAAACGGAAATCAGTTTCCTTCCCTTTGCCGTTCCGCTGATGACTCTCATCGGTCATTCCCCGTTCTGATGAAAATAGTTGTAAACCACCCCGGCCGCCCCGGCGGGCAACGCTTCACAGAGCTCCTCCAGGGACGCTTCCCTGATCTTACGGAGCGATCCGAACCGATCGAGCAGCTTCTCCCGCCTCTTTTCCCCGATGCCCGGTATCTGCGAAAGCTCGGAGGAATACCCCCTCTTCGCCCTGAGCGTGCGGTGGTAGGAAATCGCGAAGCGGTGGGCCTCCTCCTGGATCCTACCGATCAGCGAGAACAGGACGGGCGTCGCCCGGATGCCGAGCTCGCGGCCGTCGGATGTGACAAGCGCCCTTGTCCTGTGGTGGTCGTCCTTGACCATTCCGTAAACCGGAAGGTCGATCGCAAGCTCCGAAAGGACGGCCTCTGCCGCGCGGGCATGCCCCTGCCCCCCGTCGATCAGAAGAAGGGAGGGCAATTCACGGAATTTTTCCGAGCCCGCCTGATATTCGGAAAACCGGCGGCGCAAGACCTCTTTCATCGCGCCGTAGTCGTCCTGCCCTTCGACGGTTTTGATCTTAAACTTCCGGTAGTCGCTTTTTTTCGGCTTTGCCCCCTCAAACACCACCATCGAGCCCGTCGTGTCCGCCCCCGCGGTGTTCGAAATGTCGTAAGCCTCGATCCTGTCGACGTTTTCAAGCCCCAAGAGCTCGGAAAGCAAAAGGAGCGATTTGGACGCGCGTTCCTTTTCGTTTTCCTTTAAGGCGAGCTCTTCCTCGGCGTTTTGAAGCGCCAGCTTGACAAACGCGCGTTTTTTCCCCTTCTGCGGCACGCCGACCGACACCTTGTGCCCCGAAAGCTCCGAAAGCCATTCGGAGAGCACCTCCTGGTCGGGAAGCTCGTGCGACAGAAGGATGTCGCGCGGCGACACCTGCCGCGCCCCGTAATATTGCTTTATGAAGCCGGACAATACCTCCGGCGCGTCGGGCTCGCTTGCGTCGGTGAAAAACTGCAGCTCCTTCTCAAGCAACGCGCCCTCGATATAGTGCAGTGCGACGACGCATCCCAAAAGCTCGCCCTGCCGGTATGCGACGACGTCCAGATCGGAAAAGGCGCCCGAGGTCACCTTCTGCTTTACATTGAGGCCCGAGACGGCCCGGAGCCTGTCCCGGATGGCCGCCGCCTTTTCAAATTCCAGATTTTCCGAAGCCTTCTCCATGCTTTCAGAAAGGTCCCTTATAAGCGAGTCGAGCTTGCCCTCGAGAAGGTCGACCGCCTCGCGGATCCGCGCGCGGTACTCGTCTGCCGTTACATCCCCCGCGCAGACGCCGATGCACCGGTTTAGGTGCCGGTTTAAGCAGGGCCGCGATTTCCCGATCTCCCGCGGGAATTTCCTCGCGCAGGTCGGAAGCTTCAATATTTCGCACACGGCGGAAATCGCGAGGCGCGCCGAGCGCCTGCCGCTGTACGGCCCGAAGTAGCGCGCGCCGTCCTTTAGCGGCTTTCGCGCGATCGTCATACGCGGGTAGTCTTCCGCAACGGGGAGCCTTATATACGGATAGCCCTTGTCGTCTTTGAGCAGGATGTTGTAGCGCGGGCGGTGGCGCTTTATCAGCGAGCACTCGAGCACAAGCGCCTCGAACTCCGTGCCGGTCACAATGATGTCGAAATCCGAAACCTTTGATACCATGTGCGCCGTCTTCGGGGTGTGGGAGGCGCCCCTCTGAAAATACTGCGTCACCCTGTTTTTGAGAATTTTCGATTTGCCGACGTATATCACCTCGCCGGACAGATCCTTCATGATATAGACGCCCGGCTTTTTGGGAAGCTCCAGCGCTTTTTGATGCAGCGCGTCTAAATCCATCGCTGTAAATACCCTTTCCAAAGTGAATGAAAGCGCCGCTTAAAAACGGCGCTTCTTCTGTAAATATCTATTGTGCAGCGTTATTCATTCGCTGAAATTGGAAGCAATCAGATCCATAAGCGCACTGACCGCCTCCACCTCGTCGGGGCCGTCTGCGATGATACTGACAACCGTTCCCTTTGTAATCCCAAGGGAAAGCACTCCGAGCAGGCTTTTCGCGTTTACCCTGCGCTCTTCCTTTTCAACCAATATCGTACTCTTAAATTCGTTTGCCTTCTGAATAAAAAATGTTGCGGGACGCGCATACAGTCCAACCTGGTTTTGAACCTGTATTTCTTTCGAGTACATAAAACACCGCTCCTATGCATTCATTGTTAGGTTAGAACAACAAAAACCGGTTCCCCTCTATAACCCCATTCTGGGCATCCAATCATAAGCCTTCGAACAGTATCTCTAATTATATTCCCTAATGCACTGATAATCAAGAAAAAAAATCGTTTCATCTGTTGTTAAATCTCGACAATTGTAACGCCGTTCTCGCCCTCGCCGTATTTCCCGAGCCGGAAGCTCTTTATCTGCCGGGTCTTTTTCAGATGCTCGTGCACCGCGGCTCTCAAAACGCCCGTGCCCTTCCCGTGGATGACCGTGACCGTGTGCAGCCCCGTCATAATCGCGCCGTCGATAAACCGGTCGAGCTCCAAAAGCGCCTCGTCGGACGATTTCCCGCGCAGGTCGAGCTCGGTATGCACCTCGGCCGTTTTCCCGTCCCGGCTGACTTTCGCGGAAAGCTCCGGCTTTCTTGGCGCCTCGCCTTC
Organism: Clostridiales bacterium UBA6114; assembly: GCA_002423435.1. Classification (GTDB taxonomy): domain Bacteria; phylum Bacillota; class Clostridia; order Oscillospirales; family Butyricicoccaceae; genus UBA6114. The sequence goes on along the minus strand of DIWE01000036.1, from coordinate 321,341 downwards.
CAAAAGGCGCACCTCCGACACGTTGGCGCTGATTTTCAGGATGCCCGCCTGAAGCGCCATGTTGCCGCTCTCGTCCGGCTCCGATATCACCGTCGCGCGACTTCCGTAATGGATCAGCTCAACCAGATCCCCCGGCCTCAACGGCCGGCTCGGCGGCGGCGCTTTGACGCGCTTTGTTGCTCCCCACGCCTTTTTCTCCGCCGCGTTGAGCTTGCCGCGGAGCAATGCGCGCGCCTCGCTTAAGTTGTCGCTCACACCGCCCGCGTCCCGCTTTTTCCGCAGTTCCGAAAGCTCGGTAAACGCCTCTTCGGCGGCGCTTTTCGCCTCGCCGACCAGCTCCTGCGCGCGCCGCTTTGCGCCCTCGATCAGCGCTTCGGCTTCCTTTTCGGCGTCACTCAGCCTTTTTTTCTCCTCCGAGCGCAGCTCCTCGGCGCTCTTTTGCAGCTCCTCGGCGCTCGCGCGGCTCTTTTCCATCTGCCTGCGCTCAGACTCCAGGCGGTCAAGCACCTCCTCAAATTTCGAGCTTTCGGTCCCGACATGCTCTTCCGCGCGCCTGACGATATCCTCCGGCAGCCCCAGGCGTCTCGATATCGCAAACGCGTTCGATTTGCCCGGCACCCCGATCATGAGCCGATAGGTGGGGCGGAGCGTCTCGACGTCGAACTCGCAGGAGGCGTTCGACGCGCCCTTCGTTGTCAGCGCAAAGCTTTTAAGCTCCGAATAGTGGGTCGTCGCCGCGATTTTCGCGCCCTTTTGCCGCAGGTGCTCGATGACCGAAATGGCAAGCGCCGCGCCCTCGACGGGGTCGGTCCCCGCGCCGAGCTCGTCCAAAAGCACCAGGGAATGCCGGTCGGCCTGGGCAAGGATCGCGACGATATTTTTCATATGCGACGAAAAGGTGGAAAGCGACTGTTCGATCGACTGCTCGTCGCCGATGTCTGCAAACACGTTATGAAAAACCGCGACGCTTGAGCGGTCGTCGACCGGGATGTGCAGCCCGCACTGCACCATCAGAGTCAAAAGCCCGAGCGTTTTCAAGCTGACCGTTTTGCCGCCGGTGTTCGGGCCCGTGATAATCAGCGTGTCGAAATCGCCGCCTAAACGGATGTCGATCGGCACGGCCGTTTTCCGGTCGAGCAGCGGGTGCCGCGCGTTTCGGAAAACCGTGGCCCCGCCCTCTGTGACGGCGGGCTCGCTAGCCTTCATTTTATAGGAGAGCGACGCCTTCGCGAAGATCAGGTCGAGGGTGCAAAGCGCGCGGTAGTTTTCCGTAATGCCGTCCGCGTTTTCCGCGACCTCCCCCGACAACAGCCCGAGGATCCACTCGATCTCCTTCTTTTCCTCCGCGGCAAGAAGCCGGAGCTTGTTATTGAGCTCGACGACCGGCAGCGGCTCGATAAAAATCGTCGCGCCCGAAGAGGATACGTCGTGCACCAGCCCCTGGAAGGCGGCCCTGTACTCCGCCTTGACCGGCACGACATAGCGCTCGCCGCGCATCGTGATGATCGCGTCCTGCAAAAGCTTCTGGTAATTCGGCGAGCTGATGATTTTGTTCAGCGTGTCGCGGATTTTGGCGTTCGCGAGCCGTATCTGCCGCCTTATGTCGGAAAGCTCGGCGCTCGCCTTGTCCGCCATCTCCTCCTCGCTTAAGATTGCGGACAATATCCGGTCGGACAGATGCCGATTGCCGGAAAGCGCCGAAAACAGCGGGTCTAAGGACGTGCTTTCCTCCTTTTCCGACGCGTACCGCGACACCGCGTCCGCCGTGTTCAAAAGCGCCGCGATGTCGAGGAGCTCGCGCATGTTCAGCACCCCGCCCATCGTCGCGCGGTAGACCGCATTTTGCATGTTTTTTACATTGGAGAAGGAGGGGCTGCCGTAGCGCCCGATCAGCGCTTTCGCGTCGCTGCATTCCAGAAGGCGGCGGCGGATCACGTCGATCTCGGAAGAGGGCGAGAGCTCCGATGCGTTTTTCTTGGCCTCGTCGCTCGACGCCTCGGCCGAAAGGAGCGAAAGAACCGAGGGAAGCTCCAGTATCTTGATTGATTTTTCGGATAATAAATTCATTGTGAAGGTTCACCCAAAGCTATCATATTAAAATTTTCCGCGCGCGTCCGCAAAATCAGCGGAAAGACGGGCGCGATCGTTTGTGGGAACAGGTTTTATAGCAGCTTGTTGTAAAACGCAAGCGTCGGAAGGTCGTGTCCAAGCTGAGCGAGCGCATACGCCTCGCAGACTCTGTAGAACTGCTCGAGCGCTTCCTGTTTTAAGGAAAAAGAAAAAATCCGTTTTACGTCCGAGGACAGAACATGGCGCATTGCCGCAAGCGTCCCCTCCGCGACGGGCAGGCTGACCCCGCCGTCGATTTTGTCCCGGCATGAGGCACAGTGCAAAACGCCGTTTTGCAGGTTTAAGAGCGGGTCCTGCGCGTCTTTGCCGCAGACGCCGCAGCGCCCGATCAGCGGTTCGAAGCCGGAAAGCGCCATCAGCTTAAGCTCAAACGCAGGCTTTACGATGTTCTCGGGCAGCTTCAGCTTCGAAAGGGCGTAAAGGGAGTTCAGCGCGAGCCGCAAAAGATCGTTTGCGGGCGCGTCGCTGTCACCGACCATATCGAGAAGCTCCATAAAGTAAGAGGCGAGCGACAGCGCCGTAAGCTCCTCCGACAGCCCGAAAAACTGCTCCTTCGGCTCCGCCGAGTCGAGCTTTAAGTAGCCCCGCCCCTCAAAAAAAGTAAAGCTTCCATAGGAAAAAAGCTGGGAGGCCGCGAGCAGGCGCGACGCTTTTCCGCGCGCGCCGGGGGCCAGCACCCTGCATTTCCCGTACTTTGCGGTCAGAATGACAAGGTACTTGTCCGACTCCTTGATATTCATATGTTTGATGACGATGCCGTCGTCGGTAAAATGCATTCTGTCACCAGCTTAAGGCGAGGGGGGTCAAACCCATGCCGCCTGTCCGCGATCCTTTTATGTAAAGGCGCTCATTTTGCGCGCCTCAGGCCGCCGATAAAGTCGCGCAACCGCAAAATTGCGCCGCGATTTTGCTTACTGCGTTGGCTTCGCCTGCAAATTTCGGTCACATACAGGGAGTATGCTCCCTCATTTGCAGGCTTGCCGCCTTGTCTTGCGCGATTTTCGGCGGCCTGCCGGTCACTCTGAGGCATTTATTTTGCGCGCCTTTTGTTTATTTTATCTTCCTTGCCTTCAAAAGATTCGTTCATCATGGAATACGCCGTATATGCCTCGGGAAGTCCCGTTTTCATAAAAAGCTTCCATGCGGGATTCTTATTTCGGTTCATACCGTGCACCTCTCGATCGCATTATATGAAAAGCATGCACGCGTTTTCCCCTTCCTATGCCGGCCAAATCGAACTAAACCGTTCACGATTTGTCATCGTAGCCAAAATTTCTCATCATCGAAGCGTCGTTTTTCCAGCCCTCCTTGACCTTGACCCAGAGCTCCAGAAACACCTTCGCGCCGAAAATCCGCTCCATGTCGGTTCGGGAGAGCTCGCCCGCTTTTTTCAGCATTTTTCCTTTTTCGCCGATGATGATTCCCTTATGGCTTTCCCGTTCGCAAAAAATGGTAGCGCCGACATCGATCATTCCGTTTTCGCGCGTAGAGAAACGCGTGATTTCCACCGCCGTGCCGTGCGGCACCTCCTGCTCCAAGAGCCTTAACAGTTTTTCCCGTATGATCTCCGAAAGGAGCATCCGCTCCGGCTGGTCGGAAACCATGCCCTCGGGAAAAAGCTGCGGCCCCGGCATCGCAAACTTCTCGATTTCATCGAGAAGAATCGAGAGCCCGTCCCCCGTTTTTGCAGAAACGGGGACGACGGCGGAGAACGGATAGGCGCCCGTATACATCGCGATCACTGAAAAAAGCGCTTCCTTTTTGACCGTGTCGATCTTGTTGACGACGAGGATCGCCGGCATGCCGTTTTCCCGGAGGGTTTTGATCAGCGCCTCCTCCGCGCCGTCGATCCGGGGCGCGGGCTCGACGACCATGACCGAGAGGTCGACCTGGGACACGGTGCTTTTGACGATCCTCACCATATACTCACCGAGCAGGCTCTTCGCCCTGTGCAGCCCGGGCGTGTCCAGGAGCACAAACTGGCACGGGCCCCGGTTTACGACGCCCGTGATCCTCGTTCTGGTCGTCTGGGGCTTACTGGACACGATCGCGACCTTTTCTCCGACAAGCGCGTTTAAGAGGGTTGATTTTCCGACGTTCGGACGCCCGACGACCGACGCCATCACGGTTTTTTCTATTTTCATTTATCTCTTCCCTTTACCGATGATAAAAAACACTGCGACCGGAACGGAGGCGACAAAAATGAGCACCGCCGGACGCACGGAAAACGCGAGAAACGCGTCGATCGCCTCTCTACGCAAAAACAGCGCTGCTCCCGTAAGAAACGCGAAGAAGGCCGCAATCAAAACGGCGCCCGCCGATATATCCTTGATCGCCTTGATCCGGGTGCTGTACTCGGCGCCGATCAGATCGCAGGTCCGTTCGATCGCCGTATTTAATAGCTCCGTCGACATCACGGAGGCAAAACAAAGAAACAGAATGGCATACTGATAAGCCTCAAACCCGGCGATTGCGGCCAGTGCCGACGCATACAGCGCCGCGCACAGATGAATCCTGAAATTGCGCTCGTTTTTCAGGCACAGGACGACCCCGCGCGCGGCAAAATGGAAGCTCTGCCTGAGTTTTCTGATGTTGCTGCCCACAAAATCACCTCGAAAGCCCGAGTGTATTCAATATGCGTTCTTCGTGTGCGCGCATCAAGCCGGTGTCTTCCTCCGAGCGCTCATGGTCGTACCCCAGAAGATGAAGCACCGAGTGCACCGTCAAAAAGCCGAATTCGCGCGCAAGGCCGTGCCCGTATTCCAGCGCCTGCGCCCTTGCGTGCTCGACCGACAAAACGATGTCGCCGAGCAGGACCGACCCTTCCGTCTCAAAAACGGATTCCAGGTCCTCAAGCGGCTTTCCGTTTATAAATTCGAACATCGGAAAGGAGAGCACGTCGGTCGGCTTATCGATCCCGCGGTGATCCCTGTTCAGCTTTCGGATTCCTTCGCCGTCCGTTAAAGACACCGAAACCTCGGCGTCATAAGGGAAGCCCTCCTCCAAAAGCGTCCTTCGGATACAGTCTTTGATTACCTTTTCCGATTGTTTGTCCGCCTGAAGGCCCCGCCTCAGCCGGCAAAAACGAACCTTTGCCTTCATCTGGGCAGTTCCCTCCGCTTGAATCTTCTGTTTTTCCCATTGCTGCCAAACGTTTCATACGCCTTGATGATCCTCTGCACGAGCTCATGCCTGACGACGTCGCGGTCTGTAAGCCAGCACTGCGCAATGCCGTCGACGTCCCGCAGCACCTTCGCCGCCTCCTTGAGCCCGCTTTTTTTCGTGCCGGGCAGGTCGATCTGGGTCACGTCGCCCGTCACGACCGCCTTCGAATTAAACCCGATTCTCGTCAGGAACATTTTCATCTGCTCGGGCGTCGTGTTCTGCGCCTCGTCGAGTATGATGAACGAATCGTCAAGCGTCCGGCCGCGCATGTACGCCAGCGGCGCCACTTCGATATTTCCGCGTTCGAGATAGCGCTGGTAGCTTTCGGTGCCGAGCATATCGAAAAGCGCGTCATAGAGCGGACGGAGGTAAGGGTCTACCTTGTTCTGCAGGTCTCCCGGCAAAAAGCCGAGCTTTTCCCCCGCTTCGACTGCGGGGCGGGTCAGAATAATCCGGTTTACCTTTTTATCGCGGAAGGCGGAAACGGCGCACGCAACGGCAAGATACGTCTTTCCCGTGCCGGCGGGCCCGATGCCCAGGGTGACGATGTTGTTGCCGATCGCCTCGACATAGCGTTTTTGCCCGAGCGTCTTTGCCTTGACCGGCTTTCCCTTCGCGGTGATGCACACGATGTCGTGTACGAGCTCGCCTACTTTTTCCTCCTGTCCTTCGTTTACGAGCGACACGATATACTGCACGTTCTGCACGCTGATCGGCTCGCCCTTCGAGGATAGAACCAGAAGCGCCTCGACTGCCTTTGTCGCCCTCATCACGTTTTCCGGCTCTCCGGATACTTTAAGCTCCGTGTCGCGGTTTACAACCGTCACGTCGAACTCCCGCTCCAGAACCTTGATATTTTCATCAAAAGAGCCGAATAAATTGATGATCTGCTCCATCCTCTCGACGCTGATTGTCTGCTGAAGCATTTTACACCTTCTCTTGCGTTATTATGGGTAAGCCGAAAGCTCCTTTTCAAGCGCGATTTCCTCCAGGCATTCGGCATTTAACGTCATCGTGACGGCGCCCTTCTCGTTTTGAAAGGTATAATTCGAAGAGCGCACCGTTCCGCCCTGGATCGTTTCCGAAAGCCGCCGCTCCAGCGACCGCTTGATGGCGGTGCTCACCTCGCCCGAAACGGAGCGCGTTTTGACCGGCGTATATTCCAGATAGGTCTCGGTCACAACCGAAACAGGCAGATGCATGTTGTCGTTTATGATGACCTTTTCTTTCTCAATCATTTTATCACAAAAAGCAAAAGGAATACTACTGTTTAAATATAAATTTACCCGTTTATCCCCAAATATCAACGCTTTGCGGCTTTTTTTCGCGCCTGTGTAAGTTTTTTTGTAATAAGCTTCGGGCGCTGTGCCCGAAAGCGAGTACCATGTCCTTGCCTGCACCTCGGCCAGGGAATGCACAAAGCGGGGGCCCGCGGTCTCGCTGTCGATCCTCCCCGACACAAGGACCTCCCCTTTTAACACCGTCTGGCCCGGGGTAAAGAGCGCTTTTCCCTCCATAACGTTCATTTTATGGATCACGCCCGTCTTGCCCGCGACAATGTCGCACGGCTCATCCTGCGGGATCATATACGGCGTTTCCTCGCGCTCGCGTACGACGATCTCGGCGTGCGTCCCCTTTAAGTTTATTGTGATCCAGGAAAGCTTCCCGACTTTCAGGAGCATCTGGTTTTTGAGATCCGTCGGATCGACCGCGCTTTTGCGCACCCCCGTTTTAAGCCCCAGCTCGTTTAAGGCCGAGAGGATCTGTACGGGCGTCGTGTACGTGCAGCCGACAATTTCGATCGTCCAGACAAAGGAGGTCAGGAAAAAAAGGGCCGCGGCCGATAAAAGCGCCCCTCCCCAGAGCGCGTAGCGCCATCGGTACCGGAAAACCAGAAAGGGGACGCCCGCTTTCCCTTTGATCCTGACTCTTGTCATCGTACGCCTTGCGTATTTGCGCAGCTTGCGGAAGCCGTCGATGCGCACGGTGGCGTAGAGGATGTCGGTATCTACCCTCCGCAGGTCCCAGAAATCGATCCCGTGGAACGCGCAGATGTTTAAAAGGCGCTCGATACAGGCACCTCTCATCTCGATCCGGACGTTTCCCCTTAAAAAATTCAGCAGCCGAAGAAGCATGGCTCATCCATCCTAAACACTAAATTCGATTTTTTTGATCGATCCCGTCAGGGAAAGCCCATCCGGATTCATCGCGTTTACCAGAAGGTCGGTCCCCTCCACCGTCAGGATCATATCCCTGCAGTTTACACGGATCAGCTCGCTGCCGTATTCTAAAATCCCCTCATGTCCCTCTAAAACCATACGCCGGTTTCCGTCGATCGATATGCGCGCCGTCTTCAATACCGCGCTGACCGGAATATCCAGCTTATCGGCCGCGGCGGACAGCTTCCTCGAAACGGCCCCCGTCCCCTTTTTCCTGCGTGCCATAATAAACTCCATGCACCGCGATATATATAATGCCAATAAAAGCTCCTTTGGTGCATGGAGTTTATCGGCATGTGCCGCGGTTGCCGCTTTTCCGGCGAGCGGCACGCCGATTTTTTTGGTTTTATGAGTCCGAATCATCTTAGATCCGCATCAGTAATCTCTATGCAAAAAAGTTAATAAAATTGCCACCTGCGCTCATATTCTCTTTTAGGGAGGTGCGCGCATGACAGTCAAAGCTCGCGTCAAACGAATCGCATACCAGGTGCTTTTGTTCTCAGTGGTGCTGGCCCTCGCCGCGGGGCTTGCGCTTTATACGACGGAAACAATGGAAACGGCTAAGGCGACCATCCGCGTCTGCCTTGACTCCGTCATCCCTTCCCTGTTCCCCTTTATGGTCGTCTCCTCCCTTTTTGTAAACCTCGGCCTCGCGTCTTACGCCGGCGTCGCCCTGGAAGGGCTGATGCGCCGCCTTTTCGGCGTAAACGGCGCGTGCGCGCCCGCCTATGCGCTGGGACTGATCGGAGGCTATCCCGTCGGCGTCAAAACTCTCGTTTCTCTCTACGAGAAGAAGCTTTGCACAAAGGAGGAGGCCGAGCGCCTCCTCGCGTTCTGCAACAACTCCGGCCCCGCCTTCATCCTGGGCGTCGTCGGCGCCGGCGTGTTCAAAAGCCCCGCGTGCGGCTTACTTCTCCTTTTAACACATATCCTGGCCTCTCTGACCGTCGGCATCCTCTTCCGTTTTTACAGGCGCGGCGGCGGCGCGAGAGAAGTACGGCGCCGCGCGGACTTCTCCTTCGTCCGCTTTTCGGCCGTTTTCATCGATTCCGTGAAAAACGGCTTTTCCTCCGTATTAAACGTCTGCGCTTTCGTCATCTTTTTCTCGGTATTTGCAAAGCTTCTCTCTATATTTCGCATCCTTGACTTTGGGTCGGATGCGCTCTTGATACCACTGGCCCCGCTCGGCGTCGACCCAGCCGGCTGCGAGAGCCTTCTGACCGGATTTTTTGAGATGACCTGCGGGCTGTGGGCTTTGACCGCGTCATCCGCCGGAATGTCCGTAAAGCTTGTGCTGGCCGCCGTTATGCTGGGCTTCGGGGGGATCTCGGTACACTTTCAGGCGTTTTCATTTCTCACCCTGACCGACCTCAGCCGCAAGCCCTACCTCATCGGGAAAACCCTGCACGGGCTGATCGCCGGAATCTACACCTTTCTGCTTTTGCCCCTCGCATCACCCGCCCCTTCCGTTTTTGCACCCGCGACAGGCTATCCTGATTTGGGCGCGATGGCGCAAAGCGACCTTTTCTTCTGCTCGGCAGCGGCGGCGCTCCTCTTATGGTTTTTGCTTATGACGCCCACTTTTCTGTACTTTTACAAAAAACACTTTCAAAAACGGAGCTGATCCGATATAATAGGGGTAATCCTTTTGCTTGAGGGTGATATTGCGATGATCCTGCGCAAAGATATCGAACCGTTCTGCTCCTACTGCATACACGCAAAGCCGCTTGACGACGAGTACGTTTCATGCAGGAGGCACGGCGTCGTCTCGGCCGACTATAAATGCTCGAGATTCAAGTACGATCCATTAAAGCGGATTCCGCCGAAGCCGAAAAAGCTCGGCCAGAATTACACGGACAGCGATTTCTACATAGAATAGAATAAAATCAGACCCCGGGATGTGTTTTGCATCCCGGGGTCTTTGAATAAAAAAGATATTGTTTTGCAGCGCGGATTAAAACGCCGCTTCCAGCGCCTGCTCGATATCGCAGATCAGGTCGTCGACCGTTTCAAGGCCGACCGAGAGCCTGATCGTCGTCGGGCTGATGCCGGCCGTTTTGAGCTGACCGTCTGAAAGCTGCGAATGGGTGGTGGAGGCGGGGTGGGAAACAAGCGTGCGCGAGTCGCCCAGATTTGCCACATGGGAAATCAGCGAAAGCGCGTCGATAAACCTCGCGCCGTTTTCCCTCGTCCCGTCGATTTCAAACGTAAAGACCGAGCCCGTTCCCTTCGGCAGCTGTTTTTTCGCAAGCTCATAGTAAGGGCTCGACGGAAGGCGCGGATAGTTTACGCGTTTTATGCGTTCATGTTTTTCCAGGAATTCTGCGACGACGTCCGCGTTTTTACAGTGGCGCTCCATGCGCAGGGAAAGCGTTTCCATCCCCAAAAGCGTGATCCACGAGTTAAACGGCGACTGGCACGCGCCGACGTCGCGCAGGATATGTGCGCGCAGCTTCGTGATAAACGCCGTCTCCTTAAGCGCCTCGGCGTAAACAATCCCCTTATAGCTCGGGTCGGGCTCGTTGAACTCCGGAAACCGCGGATTTTTAAGCCATTTGAATTTGCCCGAGTCGACGGTGACGCCGCCCATTACCGTCCCATTGCCGGAGAGGTATTTTGTCGTCGAATGGATGACGATATCGGCGCCGAGTTCAAACGGCTTTATGAGATAGGGCGTTGTCATCGTGCTGTCGACGATCAGCGGCACACCGTGCTTCTTTGCGATTTTGGAGATCGCCGCGATATCTGCGACGTTCGCGTTCGGGTTGCCGACCACCTCGACAAAATATGCCTTTGTCTTTTCGCTCGTGCCGCGGTCAAACCCGTCCGGGTCGTCGGGATTTACAAAACGCGCGGTGATACCCATCTTTTTCAGGGTCTTTCCGAACAGATTGATCGTCCCGCCGTAGATCGAGGAAGACGAAACGATCTCGTCGCCGCTCGACGCCAAGGCGAGGATCGTCATCAACTCGGAGGCGTGCCCGCTCGAGGTCGCGAGCGCGCCGACGCCCCCCTCAAGCGCGGCAATCCGTTTCTCGAGGACGTCCGACGTCGGGTTTTGCAGCCTTGTATAAATATTTCCCTCCTGCTCGAGCGCGAACAGGCTTCTCGCGTACTCCACCGAGTCAAAGGAGTACGCGGTCGTCATATAAAGCGGGACCGCCCTTGATTTCGTCCGCTCCTCGGACTTATACCCCGCATGCAGCAACAGTGTGTCGAATCCCGGTTTCAGTTCCATTTTTTAACTCCTCTTCCCATTCAGTAAACTATGATATTTGGCCTTGTTTGAAAAATCCCTGCGCCTGTCTTTTCGCCGAATTTTGCGCCGGACCGTGTTAAATCTCCTTGACATAAACAAATTATGCCTGCGAAAATTTGCCTTGCCCGACGGAAAATCCGTCAAAAAATCCAAACACACTGATTTTTCAAACAAGGCCTAAACTACGATTTTATAATCCGCTTCAATGGGCTTTTCCACGTTCACACCGCCCAAAGACGATACCGTTTCCCCGTCGAGCAAAAACTGCACCTCCCGGACATATTCGAGCCGGCAGAGCGAATCGACAAGCGAATAGATTAAAAGCTTCCCGTAATCATCCGACAGTGCGGAAAACTCGCCCGTGAAATCCAGATAGCAGACGGCGTTTTTCACCTCGGCCGAAAGGAGCCTCGCGCCTTTCGGAAACATCAGGTCATATACGCCTTTTTCCTGCATGCCGGAGAGCACCGCGCCCACGATCGCCTCCTCCACCGTTTCGTCCTGTGTCGTCGTGACAAGCCTCCTCTCGCCCGTCAGCGCTTTTCTTTCCGCGTCCGGGAAATAAATGGTCGCGTCATAACGGACATGCGTAAAGGAATCGGCCGAGAACACCAGGTCAAACGTCGAAAGATACCGGTCGCGCCGGCCTTTGATCGGCTCACGGTTTGACGTGATCCGGACGTAATCGATCCCGTCAATCGAGCACAGGGATTTGATAAACGACGCGGTGATCAGGCTTTTCTGAAGGCCGGACAGGTCCTGAAACTCGCCCGACAGATCAATCGTCGCGCTGTTTCCCTCAAGGCTTACGGACGAAAGCTCGACTCCGTTTTGAAACGGGCTTACACATGCCGAGGGCGGTGTACGCAGGGAATCAAGCGCATTGCGGGCCAGTTCCCCCTTGCCGCTTCCCTCTATGATCCGCCCGACCGTCAAAAAGACTTCGCCCCTTACGCTCTCGTTCTGCTCCCTCAGAAAGGTGAGCTCAACCTGCGTGCCGTTACCCTCCCTTGCCGGAAAACCGGTGCACCCGGAAAGGATCGAAAGCATGCACGCGGACACTAAAATGAGTAAAGACCGCTGTTTCATCATTGCGCATCGCCTCCCCCGGCGCCCGGAAAGCGCAGGATAAAGGTCGTGCCCTCGAAAAAAAGGCTTACAACCCGGATCGTACCGCCAAAATTCTCGACCCACTGCTTTACAATGGAGAGGCCGAGCCCCGTCCCTCCCGTCTCGCGCGAATGCGCCTTGTCCACCCTGTAAAAGCGTTCAAAAATTCTCGGGAGATCTTCTTCCGGGATACCGACGCCATTGTCGGAAACATTCAGCATGACGTCGTTTTCCTTGTGATACAGGTTTATGCGGACCCATCCGTCCTTTTCGCGGTTGTATTTGATCGCATTGTCGAGAAGGTTCGACACGATCTGATACGCGCCGTCGGGATCGGCCGAAATGACGCAGTTGTCCGAAAGCTCGCAGGACACCGCCACCCCGTATCGTTTCGCGGGCATATCAAGGTTTTGCACCGCCTTTTCAACGACCCGTTTTAAGTCGACGCTTAAGAATCTGCCGGGGGCCAGGGAATCGATCCTCGTTAAAGTCAGGAGATCGTCGGTGATTCTTGTCAGGCGGTCGGTTTCGTCGCCGATATCGCATAAAAACTCCCGCAATCTTTCCTCGTCGATTGCACGCGCCTGGATGATGGAATCCGCGAGCAGCTTGATCGAGGCGAGCGGAGTCCTAAGCTCGTGAGAAGCGTTTGCAACGAACTCGCGCCGCACTTCCTCCGTCTTTTGCAGCCTTTTCGAGAGCTCGTTGAACTCTTCCGCGACCTCGCAGAGCTCGTCCCCCCCCCGAAGCTCGATAACATGGGCGTATTCTCCCCCGCGCATATGCCGGATTCCGTTTAGAAGGCCGCTTATTCGCCTCCCGAATATGAAGGAGAAAAAAGAGACGCCCAGAACGCCTAAAATCGCGATTGCGATCGAGATCCTGGTCACATTGATCTGGGTGCGGCGCAAAAACGCCCCTTCCGCCAGGTCCTTCTCATAGTAATACACGGAGCCCTTCATTCCGTCGGAGGCCATAATCGGAGCCGCCGCTCTGGAGTAGAACACGCCGTCTTCGTAGTTTCCGCGGTAAACATCGTAGCCCGAAAGCGCCGTGACAACCTCGGGAAGCACCGCGATCCTGGAGTTTAGGGTCGAAACGCGCGCGGTGTCGTAAACCACCTGGGCGTTTAGATCGGTAATCAGGAAACGCCCGCCGCTGCCGTCGAGATCCAAAACCTCAACAACCGGGGAAATCTTTTCGGCGGAAAGCTCCGGCAGCGCCGCAAGCGTCGCTGATAAAAGGCTCACCTTGTCCTGGAGGTCCTTCTGCTTTGCGCTTACGATCTGGTTCTGCGTCACAATAACGGGATAGATGTTCAGGATGGCAAGCATGATGATAAGCGTCCCCAGAAAAGCGGCGGAAAGCTTAAAACGCAGGCTTTTCATCAGTTTTGAGGGCTTCTTTCTAATTCTTAAAGTAATAGCCCACACCCCATTTTGTCAGAATGTACTCCGGCCTGTTCGGCTTTTTCTCAATCTTTTCCCTCAGCCGCCTTACATGAACGTCGACGGTGCGGATATCCCCGGGGTACTCGTACCCCCAAACCAGATTCAAAAGGTTTTCGCGGTCGAACACCCTCCCGGGGTTTCGCACGAGCATGACAAGCAGATCGAACTCCTTTGCCGTCAGTTCGACCGGGGTCCCGCCGCAATGGACGGACCGCTGCGCCGGGCAGATTTTGATATGCCCGACCTCCATCACTTCGCGGTCATCGTTTTTGCCCGGCGAAACGCTGATCCGGCGCAATATCGCGCGGATTCTCGCCTTGAGCTCCATAACGTTGAACGGCTTTGTGAGATAATCGTCGGCGCCGTATTCAAAGCCGATCAGCTTGTCGTTGTCCTCGCTTTTCGCCGTCAGCATGACGACGGGCACGTTTGAAAACTCCCGGATCTTCCTGCAGACCGTAAGTCCGTCGATCTTCGGCAGCATCAGGTCCAGGATGATCACATCGTATGAATTCTCCCGGACGAGCTTTAAGGCCTCGTCGCCGTCGTAAGCCGCGTCTACCGCATATCCGTCGTTTTCAAGGTTGAATTTGATGCCTTTGACAAGCAGTTTTTCGTCGTCAACGATCAGTACTTTCATCTTTTCCCCCATTAAGCCTTGTCCGTTACCGGACCGTGACAAGTCCCCTGATTTTCATATAGGTCCCGTCGCCGATCCCGTCTACCGCCTTGATTTCCTCCGTGTCGAGAAAAGCCCCGTATTTCTCTCTGTAATCGATGATTTTCTGCGCGGTCACCTGCCCGATGCCGGGCAGGGTATCGAGCTGCGCAAGCGTCGCCGTGTTGAGATTTACAAGGGAGGCGGACGCCGTTTCAATTTTCTCCGCCTTTTCCTCCGGTTCCGGCTCAAAATACCGGTCGAGATCGCCGATATCGGCCTGTGCGGATTCATTTTCCGGAGCCGGGTTTTCCGCGAGGAGGTAAATACCGTTTTTTTCGGCGGAGATATGCCCGAAATAAAACGCCGCCATCAGGCAAAGCGCGAAAAACGATGCGAAAAGAACGGCCGTCGGCCCCCGCGATTTCATTAAGCAAGCCTCCATCTCAATTGTTGAAAAAAAAGAAATACGGCGGAAAGCCTTGTCCGTCGGCGGAATTTATGGATTTGAGGACGCATGAGAAAGCTGTGGGGCCGAAACCTCATGTTGAAATCGGCAATTTTATCTGATATCCTAATTGTATTATAAAATATATTGATCCGGACTTAAAGGTGTTTTGCGATGAAAACAGTAAAAAAATGCGTCTTTTTCTTCCTTGCTCTTTTTCTTTTCACTACCTTCGCCTATGCGGCCGCTGCGCCGGAAATACTGGCAAACGCGGCGGTTGTTGTCGAGCCGTCGAGCGGGGAGATCCTGTATGAGAAAAACGCGCATGAAAAAACGTATCCCGCCAGCACGACAAAGATGATGACGGGACTGATCGCGATGGAAAAAGGGAAGCTCGACGATGTCGTCACCGTCAGCGCCTCGGCCCTGCACGGACTTGAGGAGATGGGCAGCGGCACAAACCTCCGCGTCGGCGAGACATACACGCTGCACGATCTTTTATATCTGCTTTTGCTGCCTTCGGACAACGACGCGGCCAATGTCATCGCGGAACATATCGCCGGGAGCCAGGACGCTTTCGTCGAGATGATGAACGAGCGCGCGCAGCAAATCGGGATGAAGGATACCCATTTTTCAAACGTGCACGGGCTCCATGACGAAAACCACTACACGACCGCCTACGACATGTCCCTTCTCGCAAGGGAGGCCCTCAAAAACAGCCTTTTTGCCGAGATCGCCAAAACGCCGAGGGCCGTCATAAACGGCGAGGAAATTCTGACGACCAACCATCTGATTTCGCGTTTTAAGGACCCGAATTACTACTATTCCTACGCCATCGGGATCAAAACCGGATTTACGACCCCGGCGGGCCACTGCCTTGTTTCGGCCGCGGAAAAAAACGGCTCGCGATATGTCTGTGTCGTTATGAATTCTCCGCAGGACAAATCCACCGGCAAAATCGGCAGCTTTACCGATACGAAAGCACTGTTCGAGTGGGCGTTTTCGAATTTTGAGGAAAAAACGCTCCTGTCGAAGTCGACACCGGTTCAGGAGGTCCCGGTCCGTCTCGCGCAGAACAAGGACTATCTGGTGCTCACGCCCGAAGCCGACTTAAAGGCGATCGTGCCCAAGGATCTCGATCCGAAGAGCCTCACCTTTGACTATGAGGTCCAAGAGTCGATCACGGCACCCGTGAAAAAGGGGGAGGCCCTCGGCAAGGTGACCGTCTCCTCGGGGGACAAAACATACGGGACGCTGAATTTGATCGCACTGAACGATGTCGAGCGCTCCACGTTTTTATATGTGCTCGACCGTATAAAATCCTTTTTTAACAGCCTTCCGTTTCGGATCGTGTTGATCGTTCTGGTCGCGCTCTTTATATTGCTGCTCGTCATCCGTACAATCAATAAAAGGCGCCGGCGTTACCGCAACCAGCGCATGCGCTACGGAGGCGGCTTCCGCCGCCGCTGAGCAAAGGTATAAAAAAAGCTGTCCAATTGATTGGGCAGCTTTTTTATACTAATTAACCGATATCCGAAACGGCGTTCATATACTCCATGCAGTACTCGTCCTTGCCCGCCACCGCGAGCGCCGCGAACAAAGCGGCCTTCATCGCGTCGTTTGTGATGTCCATGATCGCGCTGTCAAGCCCCGCGAAAACGGCGGCGGTCAGGAAGGCCGCGTTTATGTTTGTCCTCTTCGGAAGCCCGAAGGAAATATTCGACAGCCCGCAAATCGTATGAACCTCCGGATACAGTGCCTTTAACCGCGCGACCGCCTCTATGGCGTAAAAGGCGCTTTTTTGGTTGACGGCAAGCGTCTCGGCAAGGATGTCGATAAAAATCCCTTGATGGCCGATTCCGTTTTCCGAAAGGATTCGTATCAGCTCTTTTGCGTTTTCAACGCGCTTTTCCGCATCCTCCGGCATTCCGTCCTCCCCGATCGGCAGCGCCACGATGCCCGCGCCGTATTCCCTTGCGACCGGCACAAGCTCGTAGAGCCGCTCCGTTAGCGTCACCGAATTGATGATGACCGGACGGTCTTTCACCCGCTTGATAGCCTCCTTTACGACGTCGGGCGACGGGGAGTCGATCATGATGCCGCAGGATGTGCTCTCCTGCACAAGCCCGATCAATGCTTCGAGCTTTGAAAGCTCCTCCTCCCCGAACATCGCGGCATTCAAATCGAGATAGTGGGCGCCCGCAAGCTCCTGCTTTTTTGCAAGGGCGACAAGCTGTGCCGTATCGTTTTTTTGAAGGATTTCAAAGGTTTTGGGGATCGAGCTGTTAAATTTTTCACCGGCAACAATCATTCTTTCTTCTCCTTTATCGCGTTGATGATGGCACAGATCAGGTCGATTCTGCCGAGCGGCGTGATCAGGTAATAGCCGTCGCAGGAGCCCTTGATGTCTTCGATCAGGTTTTTGCAGTACCGCACGGTAACAGACGCCGC
This sequence comes from Clostridiales bacterium UBA6114, assembly GCA_002423435.1. Classification (GTDB taxonomy): domain Bacteria; phylum Bacillota; class Clostridia; order Oscillospirales; family Butyricicoccaceae; genus UBA6114. The sequence goes on along the minus strand of DIWE01000036.1, from coordinate 304,450 downwards.
CTCTTCCCTTGTTTTGTCCCGAAGCGACTCCACAAGCTCCTCCGGTATCGTGATGCCGGAGATCTCGTTATTGATGAAAACCGCGTTTTTATAGCCCGCAACCGGCATGATCCCGGCTAAAATCTTCGCCTTCAGGGTTTCATGCGCGCGGTGCAGATTTTCCTTCGCCCTTTCCGAAAAGACGGGCTGCGTCATGAAAAATTCCGCCCCGTTTTTCTCCTTATTGCAGGCGCGGCGAAGCTCGGCCTCGAAATTCGGGGCGTTTACGTTTAAGGCCCCGCCGATAAAATATCCGTTTCCGCCGAACACATCCGCGTTTAGGTTTACAATATAGGAAATCAGGTTTTGTGAATGGAGGCTGAATACCCCGCGGTCGCCCGATTCTCCGGTGGAAACCATCGGGTCGCCCGTAAGCGCCAGCACATTGCCGACATTCCCCATCCTTCCGGCGAGCAGGATCGACTTTATTCCGATCATATTCCGGTCGCGGCAGGAAAGATGCGGCAAAACATCGATCTTCGCCTCGCGCTTTACGATGGACGCGCACATCACGCTGTCCGCCCGCGCGCGGGAAAGGGGCGAGTCGGGCAGCGTGATCACGTCGGCGCCCGCGTTTCTTACGGCCTTCGCCCTTTCGATCAGCGTATGGACGTCCGTATCAAGCGGCGGCGAAAGCTCGACCGCGATTACCTTTTCCCCGGCTTTCAGCTTCTCCCGGAAGATATTCTTCGAAGGCGCCGCCACCTTTTTCTCCTTTGCGGGTGGAGGCCCGTCCCGCTGTGCCGCCGGCAGATTCAGGAGCCTCGCCGCCTCGGCGATATGCGCGGGCGTCGTCCCGCAGCAGCCCCCCAGGATTTTAGCGCCGCTTTGCGCAATCTCCAAAAGCTTTTCGGCAAAATAAGCGGCGTTGTCGTTATACAGGATCCGGCCGCCGGACAGCGTGGGATACCCCGCGTTCGGCATGACGGACGCGCACGCCGGGCGCTCGGGCAGATCGCGAAAGAGCTTTAAGATATGGCTCGGCCCGCTGATGCAGTTTAGCCCGGCCGAGTCGACGTTCTCGTCTTCCATAGCCGCCCTTAAAAGCGGCTTGTAATGGTTTCCCCGGCGTGTATAGCCGTCCTCGGAAGCGGCAAAGGAAAAAATAAGGAAGGCGTCCGGACGGTTCTTTTTGATATGGCTCAAGACCGGCCTCATGAGCTCAAACTCGGGGAAGGTCTCAAACAGGAAATGATAAGCGCCCAGTTTCAGAAAAACGTCGGCGATCGCTAGATATTCCGAAACGGTTTTTTCATCGTCGTCCAAGCGAAACGGCCCGATGTCCGCGAAAACCAAAGCCGCGTTCCCGGCCGCCTCCCGCGCGATCTCGTACCCTTTTTGAAGCACCCCGGCGACAAGCGCGAAATCCGATTTCAGCGCCGCGGTGTTTGCGGCGAAGGTGTTGGTTTTGATTGCCTGCGCGCCCGATTCGATATAGCGCTTATGGATTTCCCTCACCATTTCGGGGCGATTTCCGTTTGCAAGCTCGCACGGCGCTTCGTCTCCCGTCAGCGCATAGTAATAGCTTCCGAACGCGCCGTCAAAAAGCAGACGGTCTTTTATCATAAGCTTCGCCGTAAAATCTCCCCCTTGACGCCCCCGGCAAACCTAAGTCTGCCTGAAGAACCGACGATATGCCGGACGAGTCGATCTGTTCAATCGTTTAAGAATCCGGTTGCCAAAAGCGGCAGAGCAAGCTCTGCCGCCCCTGTTTCAATGTATTTGGCTTATTTCGTGCCGAAAATACGGTCGCCCGCGTCGCCGAGGCCGGGCACGATGTATCCGTGCTCGTTTAAGCGCTCGTCCTTTGCCGCGCAGAAAATCTCAACGTCGGGGTGATCCGCCTGCACCCGGTCGATCCCCTCGGGCGCCGCGATGATGCACATCAGCTTGATGCTTCTTACACCGTAATTTTTGATAAACTGGACGGCCGCCGAAGCCGACCCGCCGGTCGCAAGCATCGGGTCAAGCACGATGACGTCGCGCTCGCTGATGTCGCTCGGGAACTTGCAGTAGTATTCGACCGGCTGTAGGGTCTCCGGGTCCCTGTACAGCCCGATATGCCCGACCTTCGCCGCCGGGACAAGATTCAAAATGCCGTCGACCATGCCGAGCCCCGCGCGCAAAATCGGTACGATCGCCATTTTTTTGCCGGAAATCACCTTGGTTTTCGTAAATGCGATCGGCGTTTCGATTTCGACTTCCTTAAGCGGAAGGTCGCGCGTCGCCTCATAGCACATCAGCATCGCGATTTCGCTGATCACCTCGCGAAACTCCTTGACACCCGTCGTTTTATCGCGGATGATTGAAAGCTTGTGCTGGATCAGCGGATGGTCCATTAAGTGCACCTGTTTCATTGCGGATACGCCCCCTGTATAGAATGAATTATAAAGAAATTACCCAGATAGTGTCTATACTATATTAAAATGCCGCTTCTCGATCGCCTCGATCAGATCGATCCTCGTCTGATGCCGGCCGCCTTCGAACGGCGTGGTCAAAAAAAGCTCCGCGATCTCGCAGGCGGCGCCCGGACCGGTGACCCGCTCGCCGAGGCAGAGGATGTTCGCGTTGTTGTGAAGCCTTGTATATTTCGCGCCGAAATAATCCGAAACCGCCGCGGCGCGGATACCCGGCACCTTGTTCGCCGCCATCGACATGCCGATCCCGGTTCCGCAGACCAGGATTCCCAGAGGATGCCTGCCGCCGGCGACTGCGTCGGCAAGCTTTTCCGCGATATCGGGATAATTGCACGATGCAGTGTCGAACGTGCCGTAATCGGTTATTTCAAAGCCCTTCCCCGCAAGATACTTTTTAATTGTTTCTTTGAGTGCAAAACCGCCGTGGTCTGCGCCGATCGCATAAACCGCCATTTCGTCAGCCTCCAATTTTTTTCATTCGTTCCCACTCGGCCTGGCAGAGCCTTAAATACGACGGCGAAATGTCGAAGGCATCGACAAGTTTCCCTTCCCGCGCCTGATGATAAGCCGAGCGCGCGACGCCGTAAGCATTCTGGAGCAGGAGATTCTCGGGCGGAAGCTCGGGTCTTTGTCCCTTTTCCGATAAAATATTATAACATGGCAAAGCGCCGTCTCCAACTAAAATATATTTTTCGTCCTTTGCCTGCAGCTCCTCCGAAAGCGCGTCAACGGATATGGCCCTGTCGGGGCAAAGCCTTAAAACGCGGCCGTCTTCGACCTTGAACAGCGCGTTATACACATTTTTCGCGCGCGCGTCGAGCACGGCACAGATTATTTTATCCGTATATAATAGGTTCCAGGCCATCCCCTCGAGCGACGATACGGCGGCGCACGGCTTATCCTCGGCAAACGCAAAGCCCTTGATGGTCGCGACGCCGATGCGCACCCCCGTAAAGGAACCGGGGCCGACGGCGCACGCGAAAACGTCCATGTCCCGGATGGAAAGCCCCGCGTTATAAAGCGCCGAATCCACCATCGGCAGCAGAGTGCGGCTGTGGGTAAAGCCGGTGTTCTGGAAGAATTGGGAGATTACTTTATTGTCGTCCAAAATGGCGACCGACGCCGGCGCGCCCGTCGTTTCAACGGCGAGAATCTTCAATGGGAGCCCTCCTTTGCCGAGACCGTGATGTCGCGCGTGTTTTCGCCCGTAATTTCAATCCGAACGTAATAACGCTCGTCCGGCAGGGCGTCCTCGACGATCTCGCTCCACTCGACGATAATTACGCCGTCAGGACTTAAGTAGTCCTCCCAGCCGATATCAAAAAGCTCGTCCGACGAATGAAGCCGGTACATGTCGAAATGGCGGACGCAAAGGGCGCCTTTATACTCGTTAACTATCGCAAACGTAGGGCTTGTGACGCGGTCCTTTACCGAAAGAGCGCGGCAAACCCCGCGGACAAAGGCCGTTTTCCCGGCGCCAAGCGCACCGTAAAGCGCAACGACATCCCCTGCCTTTAAGCGTTTTCCGAGCGTTTCGCCCGCTTTCTCCGTCTCAAGTACGGACTTTGATGTTATTCTCATGCGCACCCCGTGTTTCGTTAAAACAATGGTTTTATTGTATCACGGTTTTATCCCTGTTTACAGTTTTTTTTGATCGCCTTTTGCCTCATATGTGGTATAATAACTGCAACGCAGTTATTATACAGAGACTTTATGTCCCTTCGGCTCGCCCTGACGGGTAACCGTCGAAGACGGACAATTATACCATAGCCGCTTTGCGGCTATGGTATAATAACCGCGAAGCGGCTATTATACAAAAATTAATTACACACAATAAGAAATTGCTCTCAGGAGGGACATGCTTTGCGCGAAATATTTTCTCAGGCGCTCGGCGCTGCGAAGGCTTACTTAAGGCATGCCGACCTCTATCTGCTGACCCTGGCGCTTATTTCATCCGGATACGGAATGCTTCTGATCTACAGCGCGACAAGGAGCTACGAAACCAACCGGTTTGTTTATGTCCAGCTTGCGGCGATTCTTGTCGGTTTATGTGCCTTTGTAATCATATCTTTGGTCGATATCGATCTTTTCTCACGGTTCTGGATGCTGTTTTTTGTGTTAAACCTGGTTTTTCTAGCCTCCCTCGCCATTTTCGGAGTCGGCGGCGATACGGTCGGCAATAAAAGCTGGATCCGCTTCAATGGCTTCATTGGCATCCAGCCGGCGGAGGTCGGCAAGATCCTTTTTATTTTCACGCTTTCCCAGCATCTCTCGCTTCTGAAGGATCATTTAAACCGCCCGTCTTCGCTTTTGCAGCTTTCCGCGCACGCGCTTATCACGGCCGCCTTTGTCTATGTATTTTCCGACGACCTCGGCATGACGCTCGCCTACGTCTTTATTTTTGTTGTAATGATTTACGCGGCCGGTCTTGCAAAGCGATTTATCCTGATTGGGACCGCGCTCGTGCTCTGCGCGACGCCGGTTGTCTGGAATTTTTTCTTAAAGTCCTATCAAAAGACGAGAATCCTCGTCATCTTCAACCCCTCGCTCGACCCGGACACCGCCTATCACGCTCTTCAAAGCCAGATCGCGCTCGGCGCCGGCCAGCTCACGGGACGCGGTTTTCTGCAGGGGCGGCAGACCCAGTACAGCATTCTTCCGACCAAGCACACCGATTTTATTTTTTCGGTCGCGGGCGAGGAATTCGGGTTTTTGGGCTGCATGCTGGTGATTCTTCTGTTGTCACTTTTGATTCTGCGCATTTTTTATGTCGCTTATAAGTCGAGCTCGGACTTTTCCTTCCTCGTCTGCGTCGGCATCGGCGGCATGCTCCTTTTTCAGACGTTCGTCAACATCGGGATGTGCGTCGGCCTCACCCCCGTCATCGGGCTTACCCTTCCGCTTTTCAGCTACGGAGGCTCCTCGATTGCGACGACCTTCACCGCGCTCGGCATCGTCTCGGGCATCCGAATGCGCGCGCGGCCGAGCTGGTTATAAAGAAAGTGAAGGGGTCCGCAACTCCCTTCACAAATCCCGGGAATATTTTCACCGCCTGCCGGTTTATCCGGCAGGCTTTTCGAATTTCGAAGGCTCCTCCTTACACTGAGCAGATCTTATTGGAGGGCAGCAATAGACTGCAAAAAAATAACGCAAAACTTTAGAGATATGTATTCTGCGTCAAAATTTTAACATCTTTCTTGACTTCGAATGATATGGTGTGTTAGTCTGCAATTGATGTATTTTATCTGAAAAACAATCGGGATGGGCGTCTAATGGATAGGAATATGGAATTAATTAATACCGTTTTTAAGGAAAAAGAAGATCAAATAATAGAAATTTGCGACAAGATATGGAATTATGCCGAGATCGCTTTTCAGGAATTAAAATCCTCGGATATTATCTGCCAGTCCCTGGAAAAGGAAGGGTTCCGCTGCGAAAAAGAGTATCTGGGGTTAAAAACGGCTTTCCGGGCGGCTTATGGCCACGGCAGGCCTCACATCGGCATCATCGCGGATTATGACGCCCTGCCGAATATGAGCCAGAAATCAGGTGTCTGCCGCCAGGAAAAGTGCGGGGACAATGAGAACGGTCACGGCTGCGGACATTGTAATATCGCCGGGGCCGCCTTCGGCGCCGCCGTCGCATTGAAAAAATATTTGGAGATTAATAACAAAGAAGGCACCGTTATTGTGATCGGGTCCCCCGCTGAGGAAGCGGGTTCGGGCAAGGCCCTACTGGCAGAAAACGGCGCCTATCGGGAGCTCGACGTTGCCATATACAGCCATGCAAACATGTTCAACAGCGTACCCAGTCTGCCCATGGTCGCCAATGTAGCAATGGAATTTACCTTTAAAGGGGTGTCCGCACACGCGGGGGCGTCGCCCCATATGGGGCGAAATGCCCTGAGCGCGGCGGAGCTCATGGGTATCGGAGTGAACTTTATGCGTGAAAACGCTATTGCCGATGCCAGAATCCATTATGCTTATGCAGATGCGGGAGGCGAGGCCGCCAACGTGATACAAAATTACAGCAAGGTGAAATATCTGATTCGGGCGCCCAAAATAGAACAGGTTAAGGAATTGGCGGAGCGCATTAAAAAAATAGCCCGTGGAGCTGCCCTGATGACGGAAACGGAAATGGAATATGTATATACAAGCGGCTGTTCGGATTATGCGCAGAATAAGGTTTTGGCGCAGGAAATCGGGAAATGCTATCAGGAAATGGGCGCCCCCGCGTGGGAAGCAGGAGATTACAGCCTTGCCAAGGAATTCTATGATTCCCTGTCCGAGGAATCAAAAACGCAGGCGGCGGAGAAATTGAGAAAGTATTATGACCAAATAGAAGATATTTTGGAAAAGCCCCTGCATTCGGATGTTATTTTATTTGATGAAAAGGGAAAAGGGTATAACTTCTCGTCCTGTGACATAGGGGATGTCGCTCATATTGTTCCCACCGTGTACATATCCTTTGCCTCGCTTGCCATCGGCAATATGGTGCACACATGGCAATGCACCGCTTTGGCCAACACCGTCCTCGGCCATAAGGCCATGCTGAACGCCGGAAAGGTGATTGCGCTGTTTGGGACAACGCTGATCGAGACGCCGGAAATTATGAGAAGGGCCAGGGAGGAACACAGCAAAACATATGTGCACCCTTATCAATGCCCGCTTGAAAACCGCTGATTAAACTGCATAAAATTAACGTCAAATTTTCTTGATTCAAGTTTTGCATTAAAATTTTAATGTATTTTCTTGACTTTAATGATATAATATGGTAGGCTGTAAACAGTATTAAACAAAATTAAATGATGTAAATTTAAGGCAATGACGCTTTTGTGTCATTGCCTTTTTGTTATTTTATCCGAGGGGAAGATCGCAATGTTGAAATACATATTAAAGAGAATATTGCTTGCTATTCCTATCTTTTTGGGCGTTACGTTTTTGGTGTATATCCTTTCGTCATTAACCCCGGGAAGTCCGATCGATATTATGATCCAGTCGGGGAACCTGACGGAGGAGGCATATGAGGCCTTAAAACAGTCCCTGGGACTTGATAAGCCGATTATTGTCAGGTATTTTATATGGCTCGGGGACTTTTTCAGGGGAAATCTCGGCATCTCGTCCGCATCTTCCCAGGCGGTGGCGAGGATTATTGCCCAAAGAATACAGCCCACCTTGATTCTGGCCCTGTCTTCCCTTTTATTGTCGCTCGTCATAGGAATCCCTCTCGGAATATTGTCCGCATATAAACCCTATTCCTTTTGGGATACCATTTCCTCCGGAATATCCTTTCTCGGGACGTCGACGCCTAATTTTCTGATCAGCCTGTTATTTATTTACCTGTTTTCCGTCACGTTGGGGGTTTTACCTTCCCAGGGCATGTATTCAGTGAATAAGGAACATACAATTGTAAACCTGTTGCTTCATCTGATATTGCCCGCGTTTGTCGTGGCATTGCATCTGGTGGGGAATTTTATCAAGCAAACGAGAAGCAGTATGCTGGAAGTGCTCAACGAAGAGTATATTAAGACGGCAAGAGCCAAAGGGATAGCAAAGCGCAAGGTCATTATTGATCATGTCCTCAGAAACGCATGGATTCCCATAGTCACTGCAATCGGCATGTCGATCCCTTATTTAATCGGCGGCACCGTCGTTGTGGAACAGATTTTCTCCTGGCCGGGACTTGGAAGCCTGATGATCAGTTCAATAAACTCGAGAGATTATAACATCATAATGGGAATTACCGTAATCATATGTGTTGCCGTTCTTGTGACTAACATCTTAATGGATATTATTTATGCGTTATTGGATCCGAGAATAGCCACCGGCCTTCAAAAGAAAACTTCCGAACAAGCCGGCTGATTGACATGCAGGCAAGTTTGCGTGTGATACGCCGAAAAGCGCTGTTGGTGCCGCGAGCGGCATAAAAAAAGAAGGAGTATATCAATACATATGGAAAACGGTTTTATCGGCTTTTTGAAAAAATTTGCATGTCACAGGCTGGCCCTGATAGCGGCAATTGTCCTGCTCATCGAAATAACCGTATTTATCTTACTGCCGGTCATGATGGATTTGGATCCGTATACGTCGGATGTGCTGGCTTTCAAGGCTCCGCCCAGCTCGGCCCATTGGTTCGGGACAGACGATACCGGAAGGGATTTATTTGCAAGGGTTATTTGCGGAGGGAGAACCTCTCTGATCGTCGGCTTTCTGTCCGTTGCCATCAGCATCGGGATCGGCTTGCCCCTTGGTTTGATCGCCGGCTATTTCAGAGGGACCGCCGAAATGGTTATTATGCGCCTTGCGGAGGTGTTCATGTCGCTTCCGGTGATTATCCTGGTTCTTGTCGTCGTCTCCATCACAAACTCGGAAGTACATACATTAATCCTTATTATGGGCGTTATGGGCTGGTCTGCGATCGCCAAATTGATATACGGAAGCGTTATCTCCATAAGGGAAAAGGAATATATCAAAGCGGCCAAAGCGACGGGCGAGCTGAACACAAGCATTATTCTTCATCACATTTTGCCCAATGCGACCGCTCCGCTATGGGTATCCTTACCGTTTCGCATCTCCCAGGTAATTATTCTGGAGTCCTCATTGAGTTTTTTGGGGGCGGGGATACAGCCGCCCGAACCGTCCTGGGGAAATATCATTTATGCAGCCCAGAACCTTACCGTTTTGAAGAGCAGGCCGTGGCTTTGGCTGATACCGGGCGCTTTTCTGATGATTACGATCATATGCATCAATTTTGTCGGAGAGGGAACCAGAGACGCCTTTGATCCCCGGATAAGGAGATGAATTGTCATTTTATACAGGAAAGCCGGTGCTTTGAATGATGGATAAGGAAATACTGAAGGTCGATAAGCTTAAGGTTAATCTGAGATTGGGGAAACGGGAATTGACCGCGATTAACGAGGTTTCCTTTTCCGTTAACGAAGGAGAAATTCTGGGGATCGTGGGAGAATCGGGCTGCGGAAAAAGCATGACGGCAACGGCGATCATGCATCTGTTTCAAGGCAATACGGGATATATTGCCGGCGGAGACGTTCTGCTGAAAAAGGAATCCATCAGGGATAAAAGCGAAAAGGAAATGCGGAGGATATGCGGTAAAGAAATCTCCATGATTTTTCAGGAGCCGATGACTTCCTTAAATCCGGTGCACACAATCGGCAGGCAATTATCGGAAATGATCCGAGCTCATAAAAAAATTAATAAAAAGGATTCCATGAAGACGGCGGTGCAGCTTTTGCGGGATGTAGGGATGCCGCTGCCGGAGCAAAGGATCAAGGAATATCCCCACCAATTAAGCGGTGGAATGCGGCAAAGGGTGATGATCGCAATGGCGCTGTCCTGCAATCCGTGTCTGCTCATAGCGGACGAGCCCACTACGGCGCTGGACGTAACCATCCAGGCGCAGATATTGGAATTGATCAAGGCGATGCAGCGTGAAAAAAACACGGCGGTCTTGTTGATTACGCACGATATGGGCGTGGTTGCCGAAACGGCGGATAATGTTCTGGTCATGTATGCGGGGGAAGATGTGGAATACGGGACGGTGGAGCATATTTTTGAGAAGCCACTTCACCCGTATACAAAAGGGCTTCTGGGATCGATACCGCAGATAGATAGCAATCCCGACAGACTGACGACAATACCGGGAAGTGTCCCGGAACTCGCGGATATGCCGAAAGGATGCCGGTTCTGCATGAGATGCGAAATGGCAATAGAGAAATGTAAGACTGCTCCGCCGCCGGTATTTCGTCTCCAGGGCAATGGCAGCGTCCGATGCTGGAGATATGAAGGGGGTGAAGGAAATGGACAGTGAAAATCTGGTTGAGATGAAAAACATAAAAAAATATTACCTTGTAAAAAACTCTGTTTACAGCGAAAAAAGAAAATACTTAAAAGCGGTCGATAACGTAAGCCTGAATATCCGCAAACAGGAAGTGCTGGGGCTGGTCGGGGAAAGCGGCTGCGGGAAATCGACACTGGGGCACACAGTGCTGCGCTTAAATGGAATAACCGCGGGCAGTATTGTTTTCGACGGAGAAGATATCACCCATTATTCCGGCAGAAAAATGCGTCCATTGCGGGAAAAAATGCAGATCATTTTTCAGGACCCTTACGCGTCGCTGGACCCCAGAATGACCGTGTATCAAACAATAGCGGCGCCGTTAAAGGCTTTTAAGGTCGGAAAGAAGGACGAGTATTACACCAGAGTAAAGAATGCCATGAGCGTCGTCGGGCTGGGCGAACAGTATATGCATAAATATCCCCATGAGATGTCCGGCGGGCAAAGGCAGCGGGTGGTCATAGCCCGATCCCTGATCATCAACCCCAAGTTTATCGTATGCGACGAATCCGTATCGGCGCTGGACGTTTCCGTCAGAAGCCAGGTTCTGAATCTGATGAAGGATATCAAAGAAAAATATGGGATTACCTATTTATTCATATCCCATGATCTGGCGGTCATCCGTTATCTGTGCGACAGAGTAGCGGTTATGTACCTGGGGAAAATTGTTGAGCTGGCGGACAAGGACGAGCTGTTTAATAATCCCAGGCACCCGTATACAAAAGCGCTGCTGTCGGCGATACCCGTGGCCAAGGTCGACAAAAATAAAGGCTCGAGAATCATATTGTCGGGTGATCTGCCCAGTCCCGTAAACCCGCCTTCAGGGTGCGGATTTCATACAAGATGTACACAGTGTACCGAAAAATGCGTGTCCGGCGAAGTGGAACTACGGGAAGTTCTGCCGAGGCATTTTGCAGCATGCCATTTCGCCTAGTACTCTGTTGCGCTTAGAACTTGTTAAAGATGCGAAGCTATTTTTTTGCAAGACAAGGCGCAGGCCGCAGGCAATACTTTATGTATTGCCAAGGGCTGCAACGCGGTATTGCGGAAAAAGAGCGAGGAGATTTGCAAGGGTTAGGCGCAACGGAGTACTAGGAAAATATAATAGATGTCTTATTTTTGACATAATTAAAAGATACGGGGAGGCTAATAGAATGAAAAAAGCAATCAAAAAACGTATGGCATTCCTTATGACTCTTATTCTGGCAATCAGTATCCTGCTGACCGGATGCGGCGGCAGTGCGCCGCCGCCTGCAGGAGAAGCGCCGTCGGGGGAAACGGGAACAGAACCAACAAATACAACGTTTGTTTACGGCCTTGCTTCCGCGTGGACAAGCCTGATGCCTTATTCGCAATCAGCGGGAGGATATTACAGCGGCCTTGTAGCCGACAAGATGTTTGACAAGCTGGTAGTGACCAGAAATGACGGGACGGTAACGCCAAGAGCCGCTAAAAGCTGGGAATTGTCGGAAGACGGCCTGTCGCTGACACTTTTTCTTGACGAAAATTGCAAATGGCACGACGGAGAGCCCGTAACGGCGGAAGACTGGGTATGGACCTTTCAGACAATGAGCAAGCCGGAGATTGTCAACAGTGATAAGGCAAACTTCGACGTCCTTACCGGTGTGAATGCGGAAGGAAACGAAGAATCGGAAAACTCCATCGGCGTGGAGGCTTTAGACGACTATACCCTGGTATTGCATTTCAAGGAACCGCAGGACGAAACCCATTTCTTCTTCTCAAGAAGCAAAAACTATATCGTTCTGCCCAAGCATTTATTGCAGGATGTTCCGCTTGACAAGTTTCTGGAAAACGAATTCTGGTCAAGCCCCGTCGGCTCCGGTCCCTGCATTTTCGAGAGTGAAGTCTCGGGCAGCGAATTGGTTTTGAAGGCCAATAAGGATTATCAGCTCGGCGCTCCCGATTTCGACACTCTGATTATGAGAGTGGTGGACCCCAGCAATATGGTGACAAGCCTGTCGACGGGAGAACTTGATTATGCTTATCCCTATCTGAGTACGGAAGAAGCGCTGTCCCTGGAGGGAAATCAAGCGGTGACGGTAAGTAAGAGCGAAGATCCTTTGCAGTTGTATGCCGTATGGATCAGCAATGTAAAAGTGAGCGACAGCAAGCTAAGGCTGGCGATGGACTATGCGGTGGACAAGGAGCTTATTTGCCGATCCTTATTTGATGGAGAAGCAGTTCCCAGTACAAACTATATCACGCCCACAAGCTCTTATTTCAACAAAGCGACAGAACATGGGAGAGATGTTGAAAAAGCGAAGGAATTATTGGCCGAGTCAAGCTATGCGGGAGAAACCCTGGTGTTATCCGCCCCCGCCGGCGTCAGAGCGGATATGGCGGTAATTATTCAGCAAAACCTTGAAGAAGCCGGAATCCATACGGAAATTATCTCAACGGATACGACAACGATGTTTGCCGATTTAAGAAAAAACACTCTGGATATGGGCATCGGCACATACGGCACCTCCCTGGATCCTTTATGCCTGGACACTTTTTTTGACAATACCAAGACAACATTCATCAATTGTACAGACCCCGCATTTATTGAAAAGCAAAAAGAAATTCTTGCAGAACAGGACCCGGATAAAAAACTGCAGTTAATTTACGATTATCAGGAATATATGGAAGAGTACAGCCCGTTTATAGCGGTGTGCCACACCTATTCCTATTCGATCTCCTCTTCAAGAGTAGGAAACTTTAACGGAATGGATACCTCCCGATATAATGATTGCGTCTGGGAATGGGAAATTAAATAGCGTCCTAGTTAGAGGAATCTCTCGGACGGCGGTAAAGCGCGCGGGGACGAGTGTGAAAATCCGACGGGAGGGCTTGAAACAACTGAACCGTTTCAAGCCCTCTCCGGCCCTTTCCGGTCAACAAGTCATACATTATAGGTGCAGCGCCTATGCATTATGGAAAACATCGATTTGATATGGTAGAATAGGAGCATGCGTGCTGTTTAATCAAAATGGATGGGAGAACGCTCATCTCCTGTTCGGCCACGCCAGAAAACATATAAGAATAAATTTGGGGGTTTATATGGGCAACGAACCTGTCGATACCATACGGTTTACCGAAACGGATCGGATTATTTTGGATACCTATAAAGACTTGGTTGAAGGATTGGGCGATTATCTCGGCAGCGGCTATGAGCTGGTATTGCATAGCCTTGAGAATTATGACAAGTCCGTTATTAAAATCATCAATGGTTCGCATACCGGCCGGAAAGAAGGAGCGCCGATCACGGACTTAGCCTTAAAAATGCTGGCCGAAATCAACCAAAGCGATAAAAACACGAATTATATCTCCTATCGCACAAAAAACAGCAAGGGCGAACCGTTAAAATCGACCACAATCGCAATTCCCAATGAGAATGGAAGAATTATAGGCTTGCTTTGCATTAACTTTTATCTGAATACGCCGCTGGATGAATTTATTAAGAATTTCTTCATGGACGCGAGCGAAAATGCCAAATTTTTACCGGAACATTTTGCCGAGAATATGGAGCAGGTTATTGCCTCGGTGGTCAAAGACATCTCGGAAACAGTGAGTCACGACGATTCCATAATGGTTTCCTTGAAAAACAAGGAAATTATTTCCCGCTTATACAGCCGAGGTATTTTTAAGTTGAGAAATGCGGTAGATATTGTCGCCGATATGCTTGACATATCAAAAAATACCGTTTATATGCATATCAGGTCTTTAAAAAAAGAAGAGCTGTAACCACTGTATTTGAATAACTGCTTGCCCCACAATAGAAAATGATCCCCGGAAGCCCGCATGATTGCAGGCATCCGGGAATTTTTTCATTATTCCCACTCGCAAAGGTCAGATTAAATCATTAACATATTTGTTAACGTTCATTATCTTTTGCAGTGATTTTCTTACTGCTCTATCCCGCTTACCGAGTGCGAACAGCTTTTTTAGTATCAAATTAGTATCAGCCGCTTTGTCTGCTCACGCACTTTCTCAATATCTGAATCAAGGGAGCGGTGTCAAATACTGAAGCACCCATTGCCAAAAGCAACTCATCCACACTCACAGCAGACCAGTCGACGGCGTATCCGTTGACCAGTAAGAGCTGACGAACAAACTCTCGTGTAGCTCTGCCATTTCCCTCTCGGAATGGGTGCAGATAGTTGAGTTCAGTAAAGTAATAGGCCAGACGAGGCAGAAAATCCTGTGCAGTAGTTTGTTTCAGGAAACGTTCCTCTTTCAGCTGGATCAGTAGTTTTTTGAGCTTGTGTTCAATATCTGCTGGGTTTTCAAATATCGTCTGCCCCTTAGCGATGCTTTCACGGCGATAGCGCCCGGCAAAGGGATATATATCTCCAAACAGGTATCGGTGAATGCAGCAAAGGTGATTTGCCGTAAATCGGCCGGTAACAGGCTTTGAAAGTAAATCGTGCTGACGGATCGTGGTAATATCAGCCTCTATCCGTTTCAACTCATCAGCATTTCGAATGCCAAAGAGATTGCGTAACACGTTGGTACCCACATAACAGTACATCGATCCAGATGTGGCATATACATCGTATTTACCGAAGCTCTCAGACACGCGAATTTCCTCTCGTTACACCATACTTCTGTTTAATGGCATCTACAGCGGCATTGGCGCTAAGTTTTCCATCAGATAACTTCTCGCAAAGGCGAAGCGCGTCCTTGCTGGGCATGACCCGTTCGATCGCTTGCGTGGACAAGGTGTATTTCATATTTTGCTGCGCCGCACGGATCATGGTAATCACCTCCAATAGATATAAACAGTATAACACAGATGCGAATAGTTGAGAAGATGCTAATGTTTCGTTATCTTCCGCTATTCCCACTCGATCGTCGCCGGCGGCTTCTGGGTAATATCGTAGACGATGCGGTTGATGTTTTTGACCTCGTTTACGATCCGGCTTGACACGCGCTCGAGCACCTCGTAGGGGATTCTCGCCCAGTCCGCCGTCATGAAATCGGTCGTTACCACCGCGCGAAGCGCGATTGTGTGGTCATAGGTGCGCTCGTCGCCCATGACGCCGACAGAGCGCATCGAGGTGAGCACGGCGAAATACTGGCTGATTTCCCGCTCGAGGTCGGCTTTTGCGACCTCCTCCCGGAAAATGAAGTCGGCATCCTGGAGGGTTTTGATCTTTTCCTCGGTGATGTCGCCGATGATGCGCACGGCGAGCCCGGGTCCCGGAAACGGCTGGCGCCAGATCAGCTCGTCCGGCAGGCCGAGCTCTTTTCCGAGCCTCCTTACCTCGTCCTTGAACAAAAGCCGCAGCGGCTCCAAAAGCTCCTTGAAATCGACGTGGTCCGGCAGCCCGCCGACATTGTGGTGGCTCTTGATGACGGCGGCGTCGCCCGTGCCGCTTTCGATGACGTCCGGATAGATCGTCCCCTGGACGAGGAAGTCGGTGCCGCCGAGCTTCTTTGCCCCCTCCTCAAACACGCGGATAAATTCCGCGCCGATGATCTTGCGCTTTTTTTCGGGGTCGGACACGCCTTTAAGCTTCGAAAGAAATCTCTCTTTCGCGTCGACGCGGATAAAATTCAAGTTGTAGCTGCCGGAGGTAAAGACCGCTTCCACCTCGTCGCCCTCTTTTTTTCTCAAAAGCCCGTGGTCGACGAAAATGCAGGTCAGGCTGTTTCCGACCGCGCGGCTCACAAGCGCGGCCGCGACCGACGAATCGACGCCGCCCGACAGCGCCAGAAGCACCTTTTTGTCCCCGGCCTTTTCGCGGATCGACCTGATCGTGTCCTCGGCATAGGAGGACATTTTCCAGTCTCCCGTGCAGCGGCAGATCTGAAACAGGAAATTGCGAAGGATCGCGGCGCCGAATTCGGTATGCATCACCTCCGGGTGAAACTGCACGCCGTAAAGCTTTTTTTCATCGTTCTGCATCGCCGCGACAGGGCAGCTTTCCGTTCTGGCGGAAACGAAAAAGCCGTCCGGCAGCCTCTCCACCAGATTTGTGTGGCTCATCCAGCAGACCGAGCGCTCCGGCACATCGTCAAAAAGCGGGCTGTTTTTTAAGTGGACCAGCTCGGTTTTTCCGTATTCCCGCTTCTCGCCCGACGAGACGTTTCCCCCGAGCATATGCCCCATGAGCTGCTGGCCGTAGCAGATGCCGAGTATGGGGACGCTAAGCTTAAAAATTTCGTCCGAGCACCTCGGCGCGTTTTCCGCAAAAACGCTTGCCGGCCCCCCGGTAAAAATGATTCCGACAGGATCGAGCCTTCGTATTTCCTCGATCGGGGTCTTGTACGATTTCACCTCGGAATAAACGCCGCACTCGCGGACCCTGCGGCAGATCAGCTGGTTATACTGCCCTCCGAAATCAAGCACGAGCACAAACTGATGCTTTGGCATAACGATTTCCTTTCCATGCAACAAAAGAATGATACATAGGGTGTGTTCACATCACCGGCGTGCCCGGATTTTTAGGCTGTTTTTTTTGTCAGGCAAGTCAAATTTTTGAAGGCATAATTGCTTTATGGCAAGAAATTTTGACGCGGCATGACGAAAAAAGGACAAAAAGACGAGCGACGTCGGTTATGTGAGCACGCCCTAGTTCAAATTTTAAGAGATTGGCGCGAAAAAAGCAATCTCTTCTGAAAATAATTCTATGGATAAAAAAGGGACGCATAAAAAAGAATATTTATGTAAATCTCTCAAAGAATATAGGCACAGGTAAATTTATTATTTTTTCCTTATATTAAGGGAGGCTGTAAAATGAATAACCCGCTTAAGAAAAAACTTTTTCCCCGCATTTTTACGTTTGGCCTTGCAACGCTGCTGATCGTGGGGATGATCCCGGCCGGCACGGCGTTTTTCTGGAGCAAGAAGGACACGTCCGCCGAAGCGGACAAGGTCCTGACCGAGGCGGCAATCGCAAAAAGCGACAACATGGCCCCGGTCGCCCAGAATCTCACGTATGAAACCTACTGCAATATCACGGTTGCGGGAAAGCTGAAGGCAATCGATCCCGAGGGCGACACGGTCACGTTCCAGATCGTCCAGAAACCAAGCCTGGGCGAAGTTGCGATCGAGGGAACCTCCTTCCGCTATGTCCCCTATCAGAACAAGTCGGGCAGCGACTTTTTCACCTACGCGGCCGTTGATGTCAAAGGCAATACCTCGTCGCCCGCGAGGGTCGACATCAACCTGAAAAAGAGAAACCTGAAGGCGTCGGTCACTTACGCCGATTTAGACGGCCACCCGGCCCATTACGCGGCCATCCGGCTCGCTGAGGAAGGAATTATCGTCGGTGAGAAAATCGGCGCCAGCTATTTCCTCGAACCGGCCCGGGAGGTTACGAGAAGCGAGTTTGTCGCGATGGCGGTAACGGCAGCCGGCCTTGATATTCCCGCCGCAGCGATAAACACCGGCTTTGAGGACGACGACACGACCGAGGCGTGGGCAAAGCCCTATATCTCGGCCGCCGTAACGGCCGGCTTCGTCTCGGGAAGGGTCGACTTAAACGGCAACGTGTCCTTCCGCGGCTCAAGCCCGATCACCCGCGCCGAGGCCGCCGTTATCATCAACAAGCTCGCCGCTTTAAGCGACGAATCCGAAGAGGTTTTCTTCAAGGATGTGTCGGAAATCCCCGCCTGGGCGGTGCAGGCGACCATCAACGTCGACGCGGTCAATATCATGAACGGGTATTCGGACGGAACGATCCGCCCCAACGCCGTTCTGACGCGGTCGGAGGCCGTTCAGATTCTGTACAACTCCTTGCGTATCAAGGAAAGCAGTAAAGATCCCTCCTTCGTTTTCTGGGTAAAATAAGCCAAACGAAAATCAGATATAAAACCCCGACGGCCCGTTTTGATTTTGGCGAGAGCCTTTTCAAAACGGGCCTCTGTTTACGCAAGTCAAGATAAAAATAAAACCCCGCGATTGACATTTGATTCCCTGATGGTAAAATGAAAAAGAAAAAGCTGGGAACTGTTTGCGCTTTTTTCTTTTTTTGGCATAATTTATAGTATGGCTTCCTGAAAAGCCGAAAGGAGGGTTTTGCATATTTTTATGACAAAATTGAATAGTAAAGGGGGTCATATCTGATTTTTCCGTTAAGCGCCAGAACCGTGATTTCGCGGTTGACGAGGAGAGAGGTTATCGAAAGTTCGGCGGATGCCTCTCCGGCCGTCTGAGTGCGGTCGTGAGACCATTTACAAAAACTCCGGGCAACCGGAGCCCCAAAAAAATGGCCAAACGTTTTTTATTATTGATTTTTGGAGGAAATTTATCATATGTGCGGAATTGTTGGATATATCGGTGAACAGGACACCACCCCCATTTTGATCGACGGGCTTAAAAAGCTTGAGTACCGCGGGTACGACTCCGCCGGGATCTCCGTCTTCGAGGACGGAAAAATCGTCACGGTCAAATCCAGTGGACGCCTGAGCGTGATCGAGGAGAAGCTTAAGGCGATGAACCGCCCCGCGTCCTTTTGCGGCATCGGCCACACGAGATGGGCAACCCACGGCGAGCCGTCGGACGCAAATTCCCACCCGCACGGGACGGAAAGGATTTCTCTCGTACATAACGGGATCATTGAAAACTACCTGCCCTTGCGGGAAAGGCTGATCAGGAAAGGCTATACCTTCCTGTCCGACACCGACACGGAGGTTGCCGCGAAGCTGATCGACTATTACTACCGCGGCGACCCGCTCCAGGCGATCATCGACGCGACGGCGAAAATCCGCGGCTCCTATGCGTTCGGGATTTTATTTTCCGATTTCCCCGACCGCATCTTCGCCGTCCGCAAAGACAGCCCCCTGATCGTCGGACTCGGCGAAGACGGCAATTTTATCGCGTCCGACATCCCCGCGATCCTAAAGCACACAAAGCGGTATTATCTGCTCGACGCGGACGAATTCGCCGTGATCAGAAAAGACGGCGTGGAGATTATAAACGTGGACAGAGAGCCCGTCGTCAAAACGGAAATGAAGGCCACCTGGGACATCGAGGCCGCCGAGAAGGGCGGATACCCCCACTTCATGCTCAAGGAGATCCATGAGCAGCCGAAGGCGCTCCGCGATACGATCGCGCCCCGCACGGCGAGCGGGCTCCCTGTTTTTGAAAGCTTGAGCGACGACGAGCTGCGGTCGATTAAGCGGCTGCACATCGTCGGCTGCGGCACGGCGTACCACGCGGGCATCGTCGGGAAATACGCAATCGAGCGGCTTGCAAAAATCCCGGTGAACACTGACCTCGCGAGCGAATTTCGCTATCGCGACCCGCTCTTTATGGAGCACGACGCCGTCTTGTCCATCACCCAGTCGGGAGAGACGGCGGATACGCTCGCGGCGCAGCGCCTCGCGAAAAGCGCCGGGGTACGCACGATCGCCGTGGCAAACGTCGTCGGCTCGTCGATCCCCAGGGAGGCGGACAACGTGATCTACACCTGGGCCGGGCCGGAGATCGCGGTAGCGTCGACCAAGGCTTACTCGGTACAGCTTGCCGTCATGTATATGCTCGCGATCAAACTCGCGTACTTAAACGGCACAATAGGGAAAGAGGATGCGTGCCGGCTGACAAAAGACCTGTCGGACTCGGTCCAGACCCTGAAAACGTGCCTGGAAAAAGCGCCCGAGATCCAGCATATCTCGTCGATCTTCCAAAACACGGAGGACCTCTTCTTTATCGGCCGCGGCCTCGACTATGCGCTTGCCCTCGAAGGCTCCCTGAAGCTTAAGGAAATCTCGTACATCCACAGCGAGGCGTACGCCGCGGGCGAGTTAAAGCACGGCACGATCTCGCTGATCACCGAGGGCACCCCCGTGATTGCGATTGCGACAAAGGCGGAGCTTTTTGAAAAAACGATCAGCAACATCAGAGAGGTCAAGGCAAGGGGCGCGAAAATCATTCTGCTCTGCACGGAAGACGTCCCCGATATCGACAAGGTCTGCGACTACCCGGTCGTTATTCCGAAGATGAACGAGCTTTTTACGGCGCTTCCCTGCGTCGCCGTATTGCAGATGTTCGCCTATTACACCGCGCTCGCGCGCGGCTGCGACGTCGACAAGCCGAGAAACCTCGCAAAATCGGTGACCGTCGAATAAATACCGCAAAAACAGCACCCATGTAAAAATTTACGGGCCTGGGATCCGCGCATTGTGCCGCGGAACTCAGGCCCGTTCCATATTGTCCCCTCGCCTTAAATCAGCGAAAGGGATTTCATCAAATAAATCCCGATAAACATTGTAAACATCGAGAAGAAGGTCGAGAGAAGGACGACGTCGCCCGTCAGCTCATAGTTGGAATTCATCTCCCTCGCCATGATATAACAGGTGACCGCCGTCGGGGATGCAAACAAAATAAAAATGACCCCGAGCTCGACGCCCTGAAATCCGGCGGCAACCGCGACCGACAAAACGACGGCCGGGACTGCGACAAGCTTTAAGAATGTAGCCGCAAGGGAATACTTAAGGTTTGACGACACTTTTCTCATATCAAGCTGCGCTCCCAGGGTAATCAGGGCGAGAGGGGTGCTCATGGACGCGACGCTTGTCACCGCGCTTTCCACAAAATACGGAAGCCTGAATGACAAAAGCTGAATAAGGACCGCCGCGATCGAGGCCAGAATCAGGTTGTTTCGAACGATCTGCGCCACGGTCGATTTTATTTTTTGGCCGTAGTTTTCGTCCCCCGCCTCGCCGAACGATATCAGCAGGACGACTCCGAGGAAATTATAGATCGGGATCGTGACCGGCATCACAAAGGAAATGAGCGCGACGCCCCGCTCGCCGAACATATTTGCAGCCAAAGGGATCCCGAGCAGTATCGTGTTGTTGCGAAAGACCGTATGTATGACCGCCGACGCCTTCCCTTTATCCTTGACGAACAGGGGTACGGCCACCCACAGCGCCAAAACAACGCCGGTCAGGCTGCAAAGGACAAAGGTAAGCAGCTTGGGATTGAAAGTCTCCCTGATGTTTGCGGCGTAGATATTGCTGAAAAGCAGGGTCGGTATGCCCACCTTAAAGTTGAGCTTGTTCACCGTGTCCACAAATTGCTCGTCCACCATGCCGACCGATTTTATGAAAAACCCGAGCCCGATTACAAGGAACACGGGTCCGACCGAATTTAAGCTGAACAACAGACTGTCCATAAATCCCCCGGTATAAATTGATATAAGTATATTTAACTATATTTGGCTGTTTTTGGCAAGCGGCGGCGGCAATAAAAAAGAGACGCGTTTTGCGTCTCTTTTTATGATTGCGGCTCATATAATACCCGCGACGATCTCCTTTATCGCGTCAAATGTGACCGGCCGGGGGTTGAGCTTTGTCGTCGCCTGCGCCATGCCCTCCCCGGCGATTTTGTCCGCGTCCTCCGGCAAGATCCCGTATTCGGACAATTTTTTCGGCAAGCTTATGTCCCGGTACAGCTCCGAAACCGTCTCGATAAAGTCCTCAGGCGTGCGGTAACCGCAATAGTCCGCCGCCTTCTGAAGCTCGTTTCGGATGGTCCCGAGGTTATATTTTAAGAAGGGCACAAGCGTGAATGCGCATGCGGCGCCGTGTTCAATCCGATAACGCGCGGTCAGGTAGTAGCTGATCGCGTGCAGGACCGTCGTGCGCGTCTGTGAAAAGGCGACGCCCGCCAGCATGGAGGCTTTCGCCATATTGTCGCGGGCGGGTTTGTCCGCCCCGTCCTCATACGCCCTGCGGAGATTTTTCAGGATGAGGTCCATCGCCTCGAGCGCCACGGCCTTCGTGACCGGATTGGTGTTTGTCGCCCAGTACGACTCGATCGCGTGGCAGAACGCGTCAATGCCGGTGCTCGCCGTGACCTTTTTCGGCATGGTGTCGGTGAGCGCCGGGTCGACAAGCGCGATATCGGCGTACATATAAGGGCTTACGAGCGGCTTTTTCATGCCGGCCTCGGTATCGTTGATCACGGCCACATTGGTCACCTCGCTGCCGGTGCCCGCCGTCGTCGGCATCAGCAAAAGACCTGTGCGCTCTGTGGGATAAGCGCACCTTTGATAGAGGAAGTCCTTTAATTCCCCTTCCCTTGTCCGGGAGAGCATGGCGACCACTTTCGCAGTATCAAGCGCGCTGCCGCCGCCGACACCGAGGACGCAGTCGATCCCGGCCGCCCGCGCGAGGGACACCGCCTCGTCGATCATCGCCGTCTCGGGATTCGGCATAACCTTTTCATAAGTCAGCGCGAGCGTGTCGGAAAGCGTATCTTTGATTTCCCCGTAATAGGGCATCGACGCGATCACGGGATCGGTTATCACCATGACCCTTGTGCCCTTTACATACTCGCCGCACGCCTTGTACCGATCCCTGCCAAACTCCATTTTAACCGGAAGAAAGAACGTAAACGCCATTTTTCTCATTCCTTTCCGCTATTCAGATCGTTCCGTCCCAGGTGCCGACTTTTTTTGCTTTTTTGTCATCCTCGGAAAACCACTTGGTCGTCACGCACTTGGATTCGGTGAAAAAGCGCATGCCGTCCTTGCCGAGGCAGTGCAGATCACCGAAGAAGGAACGCTTGTGCCCCGCAAACGGGAATATTCCGACCGGGACCGGGATGCCGACGTTGACGCCGACCATGCCGCCGTCCGTGCGATATGCAAACTCCCTCGCATAATATCCGCTCTGCGTAAAAATGACCGACCCGTTGGCAAAGGGGTTTGAATTCATAAGCTCAATCCCCTCTTCGAAATCCTTTACCCGCTTGATGCAAAGCACCGGCCCGAAAATTTCGGTCGATCCGACCGTCATCTCCTTTGTGACGCGGTCTAAAATCGTGGGGCCAAGATAAAATCCGTTTTCAAACCCCGCAACGCTGACCGCCCGCCCGTCGAGCAGAACCTTCGCGCCTTCCGAGATACCCTTTTCGATCCATGAGACGACAGATTCCCTGTGCTCCCTTGAGACGACGGGGCCGAGCTGGCTCTGCTTGTCATAGGCCGGGCCGAGCTTCAGCTCTTTTGCAAACCGGACAATAAGCGCCGCGAGCTCGTCGGCGACCGATTCCTGCACGACGGCGACCGGCAGCGCCATGCACCGCTCCCCGGCGCAGCCGAACGCCGAATTGATGATGCCTCTCGCCGTGCGCTCGAGCGCGGCGTCCTCTAAAACGAGCGCGTGGTTCTTCGCCTCGCAAAGCGCCTGCACGCGCTTTCCGTGCGCCGCGGCGGTCGAATAAACATGCAGCCCGACGGAGGTCGAGCCGACAAAGGTAACGCCCTTGACCGCGGGATCGGTCAAAAACAGCTCCGCCTCGTTTCTCGAGCAGGTCACGATATTGATAACGCCTTTCGGAAGCCCGGCTTCCATAAAAAGCTCGGCGAGGCGCATGCTCGTCATCGGCGTCATGCTCGCCGCCTTGAGGACAAAGGTATTGCCCGTCGCGATGCACATCGGCGCCATCCATCCCATCGGGATCATGCCGGGGAAATTAAAGGGCGCGATGCCGGCGAACACACCGACCGGCTCCCGGTACAGCACGGTGTCGAACCCGGCGGAGGCGTTCATCATAGACTCCCCCATTATCAAGGACGGCGCGGAACAGGCGAGCTCCACCGGCTCTTTGACCTTTAAAAGGTCGCCGTGGGCTTCCTCCCAGACCTTCCCGTTCTCACGGCAGAGCGTGAATACGAGCTCCTCCATGTTTTTCTCCAGAAGCTCTCTGAATTTATAGAGGACCTGGATCCTCTTAAGGACGGGGGTATCCCTCCACTTGGGATAGGCCTCTTTTGCACAATTGATGGTATATGCGACCTCCTCGGGGGTGCAGCACGGCGTGCGGGCAATGACCTCGCCCGTGCTCGGGTCGTAAATGTCCATATACTTCGCGGTTTTGGACTCCAGCCACTCCCCTCCGGCAAAATATTTAAGCCTCGGTATTTCCGACATATCTGTTCCTCCTAAGATAATCGTTTACATATCTGAAATGGGGGCCGGGGACCTCCGGGCCCCCTGCGGAAATTCATTTGCAAAGATAGTGGGGCGCTCTACTTCGCCACCTGATAGATCCGGTCGATCAACTTTCCCTCTCTTCCGATGATGTTCGCGACCACCTTGTCCTCGGTCTTCACCCTGTGCGCCTCGCCCGTCACCTTTTTTGCGTATTCGTACAGCTCCCGGATCTCTTTTACGGGCAGGCCCGCGTCCTCAAGCCGGTCCCGAAGCTCCGGCCTTTTCGGATTGACCGCGATTCCGCGCTGGGTGACGAGGACGTCGACGCATTCGCCCGGGGTCGAAAGATAGGTGACCTTGTCGACGACGATGGAGGAGCGCGCCCTGATTAAAGGCGCCACGATAATCGTGAGCTTCGCGCCGTAGGCGATGTCGCTGTGGCCACCGCTGCCGCCCATGATGACGCCGCTCGAATTGGTGTGCACATTCACGTTGAAGTCAGTGTCGATTTCGGTCGCGCCCAATATAACCGCGCTCAGTTTCGCCGCGGCGCAGCTCCTGCCGCAGAAGTTCGCATAATGCGAGCAGCTGATCTCCTGGTGGTTCGGGTTGTTTTTGAGCGACTGCGCGGCGGTGACGTCGAAGCACTGGCAGTCGAGGATCGTGTTGAAATATCCCTCCTGAAGCAGACTTACAAACAGGCTGTTGATTCCGCCCAGGATGAAATTCCCTTTTACCTGATTTCGCTGCATCTTTTCCTTTAAGAATTTGGTGGTGGCGAGCGATGTCCTGCCGCCGCCCGTCTGGAAATTAAAGCCGTCTTTTAAGTATCCCGATGCCTCGATTACGTCGGTTGCGGTTTTCGCGATCAGAAGGCCGATGGGGTCCTTGGAAATCGTGGTGATCCCGGACGCGATGCCGGCCGAGTCGCCGATGGAGTCGACCTTGACCACATAATCGACGTACGTCTCGTCGATGGAAACCGGATTTAAGGGATAGTCGAGGAGATAATCGGTGACGACGACCACCTTTTTTGCAAACTGCGCGTCGGCAAACGCGTGGCCCATCGATCCGAAAGCGGAGGGGCCGTCGACCCCGTTCATATTCCCGTAGCAGTCGGCCGCCGAAGCCGCGATAAACGCGACGTCGATCCCGATTTCCCCGGTCTCGAGCGCGCGCGGGCGGTGGCCGTGCGTCCTCAGGTTCACGGGCTCCTCCATCGTCCCTTCGGATATCGTTTCTCCGACAACCCTTGACAGAAAATTCGTGTCGATGCCCGTCACGACCTTCTTCCGGACAAGATCGGCAAGACATCCGTGCGAGCCGTGGATCGAGCTCGCGCTGACCTTGATGCCGTGAAAGCCCATGCTTTCAATCTTGTGCATCACGGCCGGCAAAACCTGGTCGCCGTCGCGGAGATGGTGATGGAATGAAACCGTCATCCCGTCTTTCAGACCGCATAACCCAATGGCTTCTTCAATAGAAGCGACAAGCTTGCCCTTCATCACATCTTCCCCCGATATATTGATTCAAATTCGCTTACGACGTTTCTCGCCATGGTGATTACCGGCCCATCGACAAGCTTGCCGCGGAATGTTACGACACCCTTGCCCTGCTTCTCGGCTTTGTCGACCGCCTTTAAGAGCTCGACCGCGTTGTCGTAATCCTCCCTTTTAGGCATAAAGACCGCGTTTATCACCTCGACCTGGCCGGGATAGATGCAGGCCTTGCCGTTAAATCCCATGTTCTTGATCATCACGGTTTCGTTGTAAAGTGCCTCGTTGTCGTGGATATCCCGTATGTACGGCGTGTCGAGCGCGTCGATGCCCGCCGCCCTCGCAGCGACGACAAGGCGCATCCGGGAATAGCTGATCTCGTATCCCTCCTGCGTGCGCGTGGCCTTCATGTCGAGCGCCAGGTCTTCCGCCCCGAGGTAAAGCCCGACCACCCGTTTGTCGCACGTCGCGATCTGATAGGCGTTTTCTATCGCGGCGGACGACTCCAAAAGCGGAATGAGCTTTACGCATCCGGCTTCAAACCCGCATTTTTCCTCGATGCCGGCTATGTAGTCGCTCAGGATCCTGATATCCCCGGCACTCCCGACCTTCGCGGGCATGATTGCACCCGGCTTTTCCGGAACGATCATGTCGAGATCCTTCTTCCACCAGGGCGTCGAAAGAGAATTTGTGCGGACGATGACCTCCGTTCCCGGAAAGTCGAAGGCGGAGAGCGCGTTTCTCGTGAGGATCCGCGCCGAATCTTTTTCGTCGAAGGAAACCGCGTCCTCAAGATCAATGATAATGCTGTCGGCGCCGAAGGCGTCGGCGTTTAGGATATTCCCCGGGTTTGAGCCGGGCAGAAACAGCATCGACCTTCTCATCCTTGCTCCTCCCCCGCCGCTCTTAAAAGAGCGGTCTCCACGCGCGCGCGCAGGGCATAGTCGAGCGCGCCCTTGTCGACGATCTTGATCGTCGCGGCCTCGACGTTTAACTCCTCCGCGACCTCCTGAGCGCATTTTTTGATTCTGTCTCCAAACTGGACCTTCAATATGCTGTCGATTTCAATCTCGATCCCCGTTTTTTCCCTCGGGTAAACGCCGACGAGCGCGTCGTTTGACTCCATGGAGCCCGCCGTCGCCGCTTTTTTTATTTTCATTGTTATGACCATTCCTTTCCTCTACGCTTTAAGACACAAACGACCACAAAAAGGGATGGTCGTTTTGTACATGTGCCGCGGTTTAAGTTAAGCGAGCGACACGCACGTAATTCTTGAGGCTTGAATTCTTTCAAACTTTTACACCTACCCATGTCTATCGTTGCTGTGCCTGATTTTCTCCGCAATTTCTTCCCCCTCCGGCGTGAGCAGAAATTCGTAAGTCGACTCCGGCAGGAGCTTTTTGGTCTGCTCGGTTTTTCCTTCCCGGATCAGGTTTCGCACATGGCTTGCGCTGATATACTCCCCGTCTTTTTCTTTGCGCGGGATTTCGACGACCTCGATCCCCCTCGGCGGGAGCGCCGCCTTCATGCTTTTGTTGTAGGCCCTTGTCGTTTCACAGTAGGGCTCCTCCCCGACATACCGCCTCTTCACCTTGAGCGCGGGCGCGATGTAACTGCAGAAAAGGGCCAGATCCAGCCCGGTCTGCGCCGGCCCGACGTCCCCCTCCTTTGAAAAATAGGTCGGGAAGGTAAGGGCCGATATCACATATTGCCCTCCGCCGAGCACGGTGACGTTCGGAAGATCCCGCAGGCCCTTTTGTATCAGCTCCATCCGAACATGAAACGGAAAAATCGATTTTTCCGCCTCGACCACGACGACGTAAAGCCATCTACTCTCCCCCGCCGCATATTCGGCGAGATACCTGTGCCCGAGCGTAAAGGGATTTGCGTTCATAACGATACATCCGGCGCCGTCCGGCTTATCCCGGGAAAAGGCGCGCAGCTTTTGGACATACTGATCGACCGAGGTCTCCCCCCATTCGAGCAGGGCGGAATACGGCGGGTTTCGTGCGATCTCCCGAAAGCCGCACGCGGAAAAGAGAAAGGCCTTTTCCGGCTTTGTAAAAATATAAAAGGTCCTGTGGCCGTTTGACATCCCGATGTTGATGAGAGCTGTGCAAAGCGTGGCGAGGAGCCCCTCCCCCCGCGCGCGGGAGGAAACGGCGAAGCCCACTAAAATATTGTCCCTGATCGACGCCGTCGCCAGAAGCTCGCCGCCGTCAAAAATCCCGATTGTGCTGTCGCAGTCCTCCGGCCGTTTGATCCCGGCGCTTTTATAGATATCGTCGGTGATTTCCGGCCGAAAGATTTCCCGGACCTCAAGCATTGACCTCACCAAGCCCTTTCTCTAGCGTCCCGCCGCGGCCGTCCCGCTTTTTTCCCTCCCTTTGACCGCCTTGGTGATTTTCCTCACCACCGGCCAAAACAGGACAAACAGGATAAAGACAATCAGAACAACGCTGATCGGCCTTGAAAAATAGTAAGCAATTACATTGCCTTTTGCCATGACGATCGACTGGGAAAAGCCGACCTCCGCCATCCCGCCCAATATGACGGCGAGGACGATCGGGGTGGGCGTAAATCCGGTTTTGCGCATCAGATAGCCGAACAGACCGAAGGCGAGCGTCATATAGACGTCGTAAATGCTGCTCTGCATCGTATACGCGCCGATCATGCACAGGGTGATGAGCACCGGCAAAAGCATACTGATCGGAACGCTGGCGAGCTTTGTAAGGTACGGCCCTAAAAGCACGCCGAATACGCCCATGACGATGTTTGCAATGATAAAGCCCACCATTATCGGATACACGAGATTCGCCTTCTGGGTAAAAAGCTCGCTTCCCGGCACAAGCCCGTGGATCATCATGCCGCCGAGGATCACCGCCGCGGTGGAGCTTCCCGGAACGCCGAGCGTGAAAAGCGGGATAAAGCTCCCGCCGGTCACCGCGTTGTTCGCGGCCTCCGACGCGCAGACGCCCTGGATGCTTCCCTTTCCGAATTCTTCCGGGTGCTTGGAGGCGCGCTTTGCGGCGTCGTACGAGATCCAGCAGGCGACGTCGCCGCCTGCGCCCGGCATAATGCCGACTAAAAGCCCATATATGCTCGACCGGAGCGCGTTCGGCAGGAGACTGAGCATCGTCTTCCCGGACGGGATCATTCTTCTTGCCGAGGAAAAAATATTTCCCTCTGTATTTCCCTTTTCATCCTCAAACATTTTTTTATTTGCGTTTTTATAATCCTCCGCCAGGATCAGCACCTGGGAAATCGCAAAAAGGCCGATCATGGTCGGGACGATGGTGATCCCCGACGAAAGAAAGGTCGCGCCGAAGGTAAACCGGAGCTGTCCCGTCATCGCGTCCATGCCGACGGTCGAGATCAGAAGGCCGATCGCCCCCACGGCGAGGCCCTTTACCGGCGAATCGGCGACAAGGCTCCCGATCATGGTAAGCCCCAAAATCGCGATCAGAAAATATTCCGGCCCGCTGAACATCAGCGCGACCTTTGATAGCAGCGGCGCAATCGTAAGCAGCATGATCCCGCTGAAAAATCCGCCGAAAATGGAGGCAAACGTCGCGATTCCGATCGCCTCAAGTCCCCTTCCCTTCCTTGTAAGCTCATATCCGTCGAGCGCCGTGGCGGCCGACGCGGTGGTCCCCGGCGTGCTCAGCAATATTGCCGTAAACGAACCGCCGTACACGCACGACGTATAGATCGACGTCAGCATGACGAGCGCCGCGACGGGCGTCAGCGTATAGGTCAGCGGAAGCATGAGCGCCGCGGCGATCGTGCCCCCGAGGCCGGGAAGAATCCCTATGATCATGCCGCCCAGAATGCCGACCAGCATTGCGAGCAGCACGTCCGGCTGAATAAGCGCCCCCATGATCTGTGCAAAACTCATAGCCCTATTCCTTCTTTCGTAATTTGCCGGCTCCGCACACGCTTATCACGGCAGCGTCGCCTTTAAGAATACAACAAACAAAAGGTATATCAGGACCAGTGAGCCTATCGTAACGCCTATGATGGCCTTTTTAGACCTGTTCCTGAAAAACAGCATCAATCCGGGCATAAAAATCCCTGTCGCAATAAAAAAGCCGATGTATTTCATCAATATTACGTATAAAACCATGATGAGGAACACCGCGTACGGCATCCTGTTCTGTTCCCATTTCAGCATTCTCACGTCGGCCCTTACCTCGGCGTTTGTCGCGGCGACGCTTTTCCGAATCCCCTGGATCAGAATAACCGCCATCAGCGCGATAAACACCGTCAGCATGATCTTTGGGAAAAAGGCGGACTGAGCGTTCATCTGATCCGCCACCGTATAAAGGAAAATCCCGGCCGCGATCGAAAGCAGACTGATATATACGTCCTGGTGGATAACCGGGGACTTCTTCTTTTCCATTGTCCCATCTCCTTTTCATCTCACGGGTATGTTTTCTATATGCCGCCCGCACGACACGGGCGGCACGGCGCTACTTCCAACCCAAAACGTCTTTTAAGCCCTCGATCACGTTCTCGTCCGATTTTGCCTTTGAAAGTAAATCCTCGGCATTTAAGTAGTTTACGTTGATGCCGATCTCTTTCATTTTCGCGATATGTTCCGGGTTGTTGATCGCTTTTTCAAACGCGTCCTCGAGAATCTTCAGGA
Organism: Clostridiales bacterium UBA6114; assembly: GCA_002423435.1. GTDB lineage: Bacteria > Bacillota > Clostridia > Oscillospirales > Butyricicoccaceae > UBA6114. Next base: position 274,100 of record DIWE01000036.1, on the reverse strand, counting down.
TTTCCGGGTCGACGCCGGCGGGCATAAAGTATCCTCTGTCGGAGCTGCCGATAATTTCACCGAGGCCGAGCTCTTTGTAGGTCGGGACGTCGGGAAGGATATCCGTGCGCTCCGGGGCGAACACGCAAAGGGCCGTCAGCTCCCCGTTTTTCACCTGGGTATTGGCGTCGCCCACATTTGCCATCTGGAGGTCGATGTGCTTGCCGAGGAGCATCGGCAGCACGTTGCCGCTGCTCGTGCCCTGAACCGCCGTCAGCTTTGCGTCGGGATGATCCGCCTTCAGCCGCTCAAGAAGCATGTTGTCGTCCGAATCGACGCCGGATGCGCCGACCGTCAGCTCGTGTGTCTTTGCGTATTCGAGCATTTCCGCCATATTGGACCAGCGGGTTTCGCCGCCCTGACCGTAAAGGACGCCCCAGTCGCTGACCTGATTGGCGATCATCTGGAAGTTGTCCAGATTCGTCGTGCGGTTGTTCGCCGGGTTCATATAGCCGCCGTAGAAAGAGGGCAGCGTGAGCAGGGAAATCGTATAGCCGTCGGGCGCCGACTTCGCGACGATATCCCATCCGAGCCAGCCGCTGGCACCCGGATCGTTGATGATCGTGATCGTCGCCCCGCCCAGGGCCTCCTCGACATAGGGCATCAGGATACGCGCTCCGTTGTCGCCCGAGCTTCCGGCAGCCCAGGGGATGTTCAGTGTGATCGGCTTTGTCGGATAATCGACCGTCTTTGCGGGCTCGGTGGGAGCTTGCGCAGCGGATTCGGTCTGCGCCGTGGATGCGGTCTGTCCGGCCGGGGTCTGTGTGCCGCCGCACGCGGTGAGAAGCGAAAAACAGAAAATAACCAATAGTGCCGCTGAAATTGTCTTTTTTGCCAGTTTCATACTCTCTCCTCCTGTAAAATAACATTTTTGTAATTTGCCGGCGCTTTGCCCCGGCGTTTTACCTTTTTTAGGATCCCTGAAAATTTGCCACCCATCTATATAGCGATTGTTATGCCAACCGGGTGCCCGTCCTTAAAAAAAATTGAATTTTGGATATTCCTCACATAAAATCCGAAACGTTTTTATGCCGTTTAAACAATTATTTTGCCTGATATCTGTCAAAGCTTCCCGGAAATCCTGAGCTTACGTGAAGCTTTTTGTTTCACCGTTTCGGCTTAAGCGGAACAATGAAACAATTTTGAGACACCGGCTGATACAAAAGCCGCCGAATTTCCCGTTTGATATTGACTAACCGATATTCATGTAATACTGTAGTACCTGCGAATAATCAAATTACGATGCAAGAGGGATGGTTCCTTGATCAGGCTGATGTTTATCATTCCCTACGAATCCATGGAAGAGGAAATCCAAAAGGTCCTCAGGGCGTTTCCCTGCCGTGAGGAAATTTCTTATCGCTGCGCGCTTTATTATTGCATCGACCTCAACAACTACAAGCAGGAATGGCCGTGCGACGCGCTGATCGCAAGAGGCTACAGCGCCGACGTGATCGCGGCGCAAAATCCGCCCTTCCCCGTCCTGAAAATGAATTTCTCTAGCACGGAAACCATCAACGCGATAAAGGAATGCAAGGAGAAATTCAACCCGAGAAAAATCGCCGTCATCGGGCATCCGAGCCTGTCGCTCGCCGCCGAAACGATCAAAAAGATCTCCGACATCCCGATTGAGATTTATACGCTGGACGGGCCGTTTGTCGATATCCCGTCGATCGTCCAAAGCGCGGTGGACAACGGCTTCGACACGGTCATCGGAGGGGGAACGGCGTACAGCTGCGCCAAGGAGAAGCATTTAAACTCCTATCTCGTCGGCTCGGATGTGGAAACGCTCTGGAAGGCGGTCAACGAGGCGGTTACCGCCGTCACGCTGCAGCGGCAGGAACGGGCCAAAACCCAGATCTTAAAGACCGTGATGGACAATTCCTCCCAGGGGTTCATGCTGACCGGCACCGACGGGACAATAAACGTCTGCAATAAATTCGCATCCAAAATTTTCGATATCTCCATGCCGGAAAATACCGGACTCTCCTTTTCCTCGGTTGTTCCCGAGCTTTCCGAATGCTTTTCAAGGGTGATCGACGCAAAAACGCCCGTAAACAACGAAATGTTCAAGCGTCGGGGGAAGATCTACGCCGCTTATTTAAAGCCGGTGATCGTCGACAGGGCGGTCAACAGCGTGCTTATCGTGTACCACGACATCAGCAGTATCCAGGAAATGGAGAACCAGATCAGAAACAAGCTCTTCGCCAAGGGAATGGTCACGAGGTATCAGTTCGGCGACATCATAAACAACAGCCCGCAGATGAAAAAAATTGTGGAGATGTCGAAAAAAATCGCAACCGTCGACTCAAACATCCTGATCGGGGGCGAGACCGGCACCGGCAAGGAAATGTTCGCCCAAAGCATCCACCATGCAAGCGCCAGGGCGAACCGCCCGTTTGTCGCTGTAAACTGCGCGGCAATCCCGGAGCATCTGCTCGAAAGCGAGCTTTTCGGGTACTCCGCGGGCTCGTTTACCGGCGCGTCAAAGGAAGGAAAGCGCGGCCTGTTTGAAATCGCGCACAGCGGCACGCTGTTTCTCGACGAAATCTCTGAGCTCCCCTACAGTTTTCAGGGAAAGCTTCTGCGCGTGCTGCAGGAGCGCGAGATCCGCAGAATCGGCGACGACAAAATCATCCCGGTCAACATCCGGATCATTGCGGCGACAAACAAAGACCTTCAGGAAATGGTGAGTGAGAACAAGTTCCGCAAGGACCTGTATTTCAGGCTCGATATTCTGGAAATCTCGATTCCTCCGCTGAGGGAACGAAAAGAGGACATCCTCCCCCTTTTCTATTTCTTTCTGAAAAAATACTCGCTGAGGTTTAACAAGCCGATCCCGGACCTCTCCGCCTCCGATATGAATCTGCTGACCGAAAACGAATGGATCGGCAATATCCGGGAGCTCAAGAACATCGCCGAGCGCTTTATGGTGCTTTGCGAGGAAAACCTCGCCCCGGCGCAGATTCTTGAAAGCTGCCTGTCCCCGTCGCGGAAATTCCGTCTTCCCGCGGAGGACGAGAGCAAAAAATCAGACCGGAACGAAAAAGAGCGCATCTTGTCCGCGCTGGCCTCGGGCGCGGGAAAGGGCCGGGCGGCAAAAGCGCTCGGGATGGGCCGCTCTACCCTGTGGCGCAAAATGAAACGCTATCACATCGAATAATCGTCGTACGTAAAAGCCGGCAGCCACGAAGATTGGCTGCCGGCTCTGCGTATAAGGCTATATCGTTTTCATAAAAGGGCGTCTTTAGAAACTGCGCTTATTTTTTAAGCTTGCCGATTATTTTTTCGTCCGGCGTGACAATCGCCGTTTCGAAGTTTTTGTAGGTGACCATGCCGCACTTCCCGCCCGGCAGCTTTTTGACAAACCGCACCTGCGTGTAATCGACCGGCACGCGCGCCGAAGCCGACGCCCTGGAATGATACGCCGCGATCATGGCGGCCTCGCTTTTCGCCTTGTCCGACGGGGTTTTCCCATCGCAAACCAGAATGACGTGGGAGCCGGGGATTTTCTGGGTATGGAACCAGAGGTCGCCCTTCGCCGCCGTTTTCAGCGTCAACTCCTCGTTCTGGCGGTTGTTCCGCCCGGCGAGCACCGGAAAGCCGTCGCTCGTCCGATACTCAAACGGCCTGGTGCAGAACGAGGCAGGCTTTTTGGCCGTCTTTTTCGGCGCTTTGTCCTTCAGGTAGCCCGACTGCAAAAGCTCCTCGCGGATATCCTGAAGCTCGGAGGCGGTTTCTGCCCGTTCGAGCTCGTCGGCAACGCTCTCGAGATAGAGTAGCTCGCGCTCGGTCTGCCCGATCTGCATTTTAAGCGCCGCCTCGGCGTTTTTCATGCGGCTGTAGTTCTTATAATACCGCTGCGCGTTTTGCTGCGGCGAAAGCTTTTTGTCGAGCGGCACCTCGATCTCGGGCGCGCCCTCGACATAGAAGTCGGGGAGCCGCACCTTGTCCACCCCCTTCTCCGCAAGGTGGAGCCCGGCCATCAGAAGATCCCCGTATTTTTTCAGCTTTTCGCGGTCGGTCGCGCGCATGTATTCCTCTTCTTGCAGCGCGAGCTTTCGCGCCTTTCGCTCCTGCGCCGTCGAAACCAGACGGTTAAGCTCATGGAAACGTTTTTTCCGCCTTTCGGCGCGCTCCTTTTCAAGATAGAATTCGTCGAGCATTTCGGAGAACGATCTGCATCTTTTCTGCAAAACGGCGCTGCCGTATTGAGAAATCTCCATAAACGAATAGTCGAGCGGCGCAACGCCATCCGCCTTTACGAGCATCACCGGGGAAAACGCATCTCTCCCGATCCTTTCGGAAAGCTCTGATAGCTCGTCGATGAGCGCGTCCAATTGGTCCCCGCCTTTTTCCGACGCCCGGAACAAAAGCTCGCGCGCGACAAGGGGCGAAAGGCCCATAAAAAGCGAGGAGAGGCGTTTTTCATCCGGGACTCCGCCGTCAAGCGGCTGCAAAACGGACCGGAGCTCCTGTCTTGAAATCGTGCGGAAATCGACGCGCCCCCGCGATTCCGGCGGCCTGTAAAACATGCCGGGCAGGACCTGCCGTCTTTCCCGCGCGCTCAAATCGACTCTGCGCACGCAGTCGATGATCCGTCCGTCGGCGCCCTGCAAAATCAAATTCGCCTGCCGGCCGATCAGCTCGGCGGTCAGGGTCCGTTTCGAGGGGTCGCCCAGCTCGTCGAGCGTATCGAATTCGATATGCACGATGCGCTCGAGCCCCGGCTGGGAAAACGCGCGGATTTTCGCGCCCGTCAGGTGTTTCCGAAGCAGCATGCAGAACATCGGCGGACTCGTGGGGTTCTCTATTTTTTCGCCGGTCAAGCAGATGCGCGGCGAGGCCCCGGTCGAGACGAGAAGCCTTGCGGCCCCGCGCGGCAAACGCAGGGAAAGGACCGCCGTCTGCTGGTCCGGCTGATGGATTTTGTCGACTTTCGCCCCGATAAGAGCCTCGTTTAGCTCCGAAACCACCGCTTTTAACGTTATCGCATCCAACGGCACGTGTATGGCCCCGCTTTCTGTCACATAAAATATTCGACCGGGCTTACATTGCCGTCGGCGATTTTGACCTCAACGCCGTGAAAAGCGCCCCGGATGATCCCGGCAAACCGCGGACAGACGACGTTTTCCGTTTCAAAATGCCCGGCGTCGATCAGATTGAGCCCGAGCGCCTCCGCCTCCAGCATGGACGAATATTTGATGTCGGAGGTCAAAAACGTGTCGCAGCCCGTCTTTTTCGCGTTGTAAAGCAATTCGCCGCACGCGCCGCCGCCGACGGCGACCCGTTTTACGGGCCTTCCCGCGTCGACAAACCGCGCGCCCGCAAACGGGCTTAAGGAGGCTCTGACGTGCTCCAAAAACCCGTGCAGCGTCATCTGCTCGCAGAGCTCGCCGAAACGCCCGAGCTCGCCCGCCTCCCCGCCGCGCAGCGATCCGACGTCTTTCAGCCCGAGCGCCTCCGCCAGCAGGTCGTTTACCCCGCCGCACGCGACGTCGGCGTTTGTGTGCATAGAGATGACCGAAATATCGTTTTTGATCAGCTTTTGCAGGATCAGGCCCGTCGGGGTTTCATCGGTGACCGACGGCACGGGCCGGAAAATCACCGGATGATGCGAAACGACGAGCTCGTACCGCCCACGCTCCGCCTCCGACACGACCGGCAGGGTCACGTCGAGGGATACCAGCACCTTTTTTACCTCGTTATCCGCGCTCCCGACCAGAAGGCCGCTGTTGTCCCAGCTCTCGCAGCCGGAAAGCGGCATTTCCCCGCAGAGCTTTGTAAAAATATCCCTTACCGTCGGCATTCTTCCCACTCCCTTTTTAATTGCGTCAGCCCGTCGACGGCATCGCGCAGAAACGAAAGCTCGCCGCGCCCGGGCGTGCGCGAATGCAAAAGCCCGTCGATTCTCTTCCCGATCCTATTAAGCTGCAGCTCGAGATACGCGCCCGCGAGGTCGTCTCCAAGCACATGCCGGCTCGCGAAATACTCAAACGGCAGGCGCGCAGAGTCACCCGGCCCGCCGCCCCTTGCGTCAAGGATCGTGTACAGCCTTCCCCGGTCCCTTGCGAGCACCTCGTCATAAATTTCATATCCGTTTTCAAACAGGTACCTGCGCAGCTCGCCGGGCGACGTCATCGGCTGGAGGATCAGCCTGTGCAGCCCGTCGCGCGTCCAGGGCGCCTCGTCAAGGATGGCGGCGATCGTCTCTCCGCCCATTCCGGCGATGATGATCGTATCGGCGTCGGAGGTGGAAAAATCCCGAAGGCCGGGGCAGACAAAAAGCTCGAGGCGGTCCTTAAGGCAGAATCTGCGCCTCGTCTGCTCCGCCCTTGCGATCGGTCCGGGGCGGATATCCGATGCCTTGGCGGCATCGATCGCGCCGCAGAGCAAAAGATATGCCGGCAGATACGCGTGGTCGGTGCCGACGTCTATTATGGAGGCGCCTCTTTTCACCATCCCGGCGATTTTCATAAGCCTTTCGCCGAGGCGGATTGTCCGTGCCATGCGTCCACCCTCCGTTTATTCCAGCAAGAAATGTTCATTGCGATGCGTTTTTTGACAAACTGAGGGCCGGAAAAAATTCCGGCCCTTTTGCTTTTTCGTTTTTTACTTTGTCGCGAGATAGTCGTTGATATTCTCAATCAACGTGTCGACATCGGTTCCGTGAACCTCGCAGGCTTCCTCAATGCTCTCGCCCTGGGCCGACGGGCATCCGAGACAATGCATCCCGATTTCAAAGAAAAACTTCGCCGTGCCGGGGTCCATCGCAAGGACCTCGCCGATCAGCGAATCCTTTGTAACTTGTTCCATCGCGTTATCCTCCCGTGTGGTATTATGATTCTAACATTATATTGCTTTTTTATAAAACAAGCAAGCTTTCATTTGTCAAAAAATAGTGGTAAAATAACTGAAATCCATTTTCGAAGAGGGGATAAAATGCAGGGGCTTTCGCCGATTGCCGGACAAGGCTGCAAAGTGCTGATTTTAGGCTCGTTTCCGGGCGCCGAATCAAGGAGACTCCGGGAGTATTACGCCCATCGGCAAAACAGCTTCTGGCGGCTCATGTTTTCGCTGTTTACAGAGCTTTATTCCTCCGACTACGAAGTGAAAAAAGCGCTGCTTTTACGGCACGGCGTCGCGCTGTGGGACGTCCTCTATTCCCATGAGGGCGCCGGCTCCGCCGACAGTGCCATTAAAAACCCCGTACCGAACGATTTTTCACCGTTTTTCCGGCGTTATCCCGGGATTTCCCATATTTTTTTCAACGGAGCGGCAGCCGAAAAGCTTTTTTTCGCCCTTATTGACCGGACGTACGTGCCGGGCGGAATCCCGTTTACACGTCTTTATTCGTCAAGCCCCGCAAACGCACGCTTTTCTTTTGAAGAAAAGCTGCAAAACTGGAGCCGGATCAAGGACGCCCTGGGAAAACCCTAATTCCGGCAGCGGTCCCTGAAGAAAATACGGTAGATCAGGTAAATATAGGAGCAGACGGCAATCAGCAATATAAATGCCCGGTATCTTTTGACAAACCGCGTGCAGTAGGTGCCGATCAGCATCCCGACGGAAAACAGCGTTGATTTGAGCACCGCAAAATCAAAGACGGTAAGCCGCGACGCCTTGTCCTTTATATATTCGCGGCAGTCACAAATGCTTTTCATCACAAAGCCTCCTTTTTTGCCTTTATCAATTGTCACCATTTAATTGTCTCTTTCGTGGTTGCGCGAACGGCGCGAGCGAAAGGGTCCTTAAAATTCGATATGATAACCAATCTGAGATTATTATACCACAGCTATCTTGAATCTTTCCAGATTTTCTTCCAATATATCCCGTTCACGGCAAACCCGGTCCCGGATAAAAAACTGTTTAAGGGCTCTCATGCCCGCAATTTTGCTCTTTTCCCTCTATCTTGCCCTTTTTATAGTAGTCCGACGTGTCGGTCGGCATCCCCCGATGCTCGAGCTGTTTTTCGGCGTAAGCCTTAAACAGGACGAAAAAGACGGCAAAGGCGGGCACCGCGACGAGCAGCCCGATCACTCCGAACATCCCGCCACCCACAATAATTGCGAACATCACCCAAACGGGGGGAATCCCGGTCGACTTTCCGGAAATCCTCGGGTCGATGATGTTTGCGTCGAGCTGCTGCAATATAAAAACCAGAAGCCAGAACCATAAAATCCTGCCCGGATTGGTCAAAAGGACCAGCAGGCTCGACAAAATTGCCCCGATATACGGCCCGAAAAACGGAATAAAATTTGAAAGTCCGATGATGACGGCAAGCAGAAGCGCGCTCGGCATTTTAAGGATAAATTTCAGACCGATGAAGCACAAAATGCCGACCACGAGCGAATCGAGAAGCTTGCCGATGATAAAATTGATAAACGTGCGATGAACCAGTTGGGTGACCTCGATGATGCGGTCGGCATTTTTCGTGGGAAACAGCGCATAAATGAGTTTCTTCGTCTGGGCGAGAAAATGCTCCTTGCCATACAAAAAGTAAATGCTGACAATCATCCCGATGATCAGATTCCCGACCACGGACGCGGCCTTCGCCGAATAGCTGAATACCGCCGGGAGGACATTTGACACCGCGTTTGTAATCCAGCTGACAATCCTGTCCGAGGTCAGCGCGATCGACTGCACATAATCGGGATCGATATGGTATTTGTTGAGCTGCTCTTTCAGGAAAGCAATCAATTGTTCGGTATACGCCGGAAAATTGTTGAAAAGCTGAACGAAGCTCGATATCAGCTGCGGGATAAACATAAACAGCAAAAACACGAAGATAAAAACGGTCAGGACAAGGCAGATGCCGATGGAAATCGCCCGCCTGAGCTTCGGCCGCGGCCTTCCCACGTCAAAAAACCGAAGCATTTGGTTTTCCAGACGGCCGACCATCGGATTTAGGAAATACGCCAGGACAAATCCAACCAAAAAAGGGGTCATCAAAGAGAAAAACCAGGAGATCTTATTTAAAACCTGCGGCGCGCGATCAAACAGAAAATAAAGCAGGACTCCCCAGAACACGACGATACAATAAGAGATCGTAGCGGAATTTCTGTCTTTGTCCCATCGGATTTTCAAGTCTCTTCCCCCTGCTTTTTCTGGCCTCTGCCAACATTTCCCGGTTTGTAAACAGTATACCTCTCCCCGGTCTAAAAGTCTATCTCTTTTGCAGTTTTTCCCCTGAAAGCGGCTTTTATGATAAAAAAACCGGCCTTGCGGCCGGTTTTCCGTGTCAATGTATCGATATAAATTCTTATTTCCCGGACGATTCCGCCGCAAGCTCCGCGAGCTTCTCCGAGATCCTCTGCGCTACAAACGACGGCATCTTATCCTTTGCAAAGACGACATCCTCGTTGTAGCCGTTCATGAAGCTCCCGGAGCGGATGACGACATGGCATGTGTCGTCCGTCTCCAGAAACGGATTGTATCTCGTCGACTCCTGCGGGATCAGGTAGGGCAGAATGCTCGCGATGTCCGCCTTGTCGTCAAACACAAGCTCGACCCCGCGCTCGATCGCGGCGGTGGCGTAGTCGGTATATTCGCCCCATTTCTGCGCGTTCACCGACGCGTAATACGTTTTTGAGTCGTAGACGCTGACCGTGATACTGTCGACCTGCGACGCTTGGATTTTGCTGGGGATCGAGATACCGTATTCGCCGAGCAGGGCAACCGTGCGTTTTGCGTTGCCGTAGACCGGGATGGTGATTGTTTTCTTGGTAATCGCTTTACCGGTGCCGGCGTCCTCCTCGCGCCAGGAAAACTCGAATAAGAGCTCGGGCGCCATGTCCCTAAGCTGTTCCGACTTAAGCTCGAAGAGATCCTCTCCCGCGGCCTTTGCAAGCGCCGCCACCTTTTCGGGTGCCGAGATGACGGAGACGACCGAATTGGTCGAACGGAAATACGAGTTTACGATTTCGAGATTCGTAGCGTCAAACGTTTCCGTTCTTAAGGAGCCGTAAAGCTTATCCTTATACTCGTCCGTATCGTAAATCTGCATCAGATACTGCTCCGCCTTTTCGGCGTCGATCAGCGTATACTGACGCCTCATCTCGCGCCCTCCGTCGAGCTCGAACACAATCCCGACGCGCGAGGTGCGCACATTGTTCAAATAATTCTCCCTGTTGTCCGAATTCAAAACCGCGTCGACGCCGAGCGAGGCGAGGGACAGCGCGGCCTCGATATTGTTTTCGTCGCTCAGCGTAAAGCTGCTGAGGATTTGCTTTTCCCGGTCATTATAATCATAGCCTCTGGAAAGCCCCATCGCCGAGTAGATATCGTTCATCCGGTCGATGTTTAAGGACACCGCCTTGACCGATCCAGAAGACGGCAGCTTCGTATCATAGCCCGTCACGTCAAACGCCATTACCAGCACCATCGCCGCGAACAAGACTGTAAAAAAGCCAAGCGGCTTTAACTGCCGGAACATCCCTTTGATATCGAAATGGTAAATGACCTCGACGATCATATGGGTCAGAATAATGCCGGAAAAGTATCCGAAGATCATCCACCCCATATCGTTTCCTCCGGCCGAATAGAAGAACAAGCCTCCGCAAAGCGCGAACAGGAAGACGAGCGGATACTTGATAATCGGCTTCGACAGGCGAAACGCCATGGCGCGTCCCGCGGCCTCCGACGGGCGCTTTTTGTACAAAAACACGGAGAGCGCGACGATAGCTGCGATAAGGCCCAGATAGGCGAATACGCGCAAAGCGGAAATGTCCGCGCTGCCGTTTAAGGAAAACAGATCGAAAACCGGCGAGGCGTTTCGCAGAATTCTCATGATATTGTAATACCCGATGTAAAACGTCTCGTAGTATTGATCAAAATGCGTAAGCCATACGCCGATAAGAGCGGGGAAATATCCGAGGAAGACGCCGCAGCCGAGCATCGCGACGATCACATTGCCGCACAGGATGCATGAAAAGACGCAGATGGAGTAAATGGCAAAATAGTAGAGCAGATTGACAAGAACGCTCATGGCGACGCTTCCGAAGGAAAGGTATCCGGCAAAGCCCGAACCCGCGATAAGTGCCAGCGATATGATGGTGTTGCCGAGGTACGGCAGCACAAAGTACAAAACGCCGGACAGGTAGGAAACCGAAAACAGCTTTTCACGCCTTAACGGAAGCGAGTGGTAAAAGTCGGTCTGCTTCTTTGAATTTACGTAATAAAAGGCCGAAAGCGCCGCGATCACCGCAAAGCACACGACCAGGAAGGAAATGAGTTTGTTGTTAAGCGACAGCAGGCTGTTGATACTCTCCGTTATATACGCCTCTTTTTCGCCGCCCGTAAAGCTCATGCGCAAAAGCCGCGACTGAAGCTGCTGGGCCTGTATCGCGTTTGCGACGGGGATGCCGAAAAACATCGTGACGGAATAAAGGGTCAGGATCCACGCGCTCTTTTTCAGCTTATCCTTAAGGAGCGCTCCGTCAAAATAGGAGTTTTTGAACATCATAGCCGCACACCTCCGTTTCGCTGATAAAGATTTCCTCAAGGGACAGCGGCAAAAGCTCCGAAAACACGGGATTCATCGAAGCGATCCTGCCCTCGATCTCTTCCCGGGTGCCTTTTACCGTAAGGGTGTACAAAGAGCTCCTTTTCTCAAACGACAGCACCGAAAACGCGGAAAAATCCTCCTTCGTCTTCTGCTCATTGAACACGCACTGGATTTTATGGATGCCGAGCTTCATATCGTCGAGATCCTTTGAAAGCAAAATCCCGCCGCGGTGCAAAAGGCCGACATGGTCGCAGATATCCTCAAGCTCGCGCAGGTTGTGCGACGCGATGACAGGAGTCAGCCCGCGGTCCTGCATGTCGGCCGCGAACAGGCTTTTGACCGCCTGGCGCATCACGGGGTCGAGCCCGTCGAACGTCTCGTCGCAGAAGATGTATTCGGTCTTGGCGGAAATCGCGCAGATGACGGAGACCTGCTTTTTCATCCCCTTGGAAAAGGTGTTGATCTTCCGGTTTAAGTCCAGCCCGAAATTTTTCATCAGGGTGTCGAACCGATTTTTGTCAAACGATCCGTACACCTTGGCATAATAGTCGCGCATCGCTTTGGGTGTGGAATTTGGGAAGAAATACTGCTCGTCGGAAATGTAGAAAATGCGGCGCTTCCTGTCCGTATTCTCAAAGATCTCCTCGCCGTCAACCGTGATCTTCCCGCCGTCGGGCTTTAAGATGCCGGCGACCATGCGCAGAAAGGTGGATTTTCCGGCGCCGTTGGAACCGATCAGCCCGAAGACCGATCCGTCCCGGATCGTCGCCGTCACACGGTCGACCGCGCGGATATTGTCAAACTGCTTTGTGATGTCGATGGTCTCAATCATACTGCATGCCCCTCCTTTGCCTTTTGATAGCTCTGTTCAAATTCCCGAATAAGCCGCTCGCAGGCAACGCCCAGAGAAACAGCCCTGATTGCGAGATTCCGGATATCCGAAATAAGGCCGTCTAATTTTTCCTCTCTGATCGCGTCGGAATTCGAGGAGACAAAATTCCCCTTTCCCTTGACGCTGTAAATAATATTCTTTTTTTCGAGCTCCATATAGGCCCTCTGGATCGTGTTGGGGTTGATCGAAAGCTCCAGCGCAAGCTGCCTGACAGACGGCAGCTGCTCGTCGGACTTAAGGACTCCTCCCGATATCAGATCCTCGATGCGCGCTATAATCTGCTCGTAAAGAGGCCGCCGGTCCCTGTAATCGATACTGATCAAACCATATCCTCCTTTCCCGAACATCGTAGCAAGTGTACTAGTTCAGTTAGTACAGTAAGAATATACCTTTTTCCCGCACCCATGTCAACCGAAAAATAGTTACAATATGGAAACAGGGGATTTACCCGGGAATATCGATCAGCTCCGGACTATGCCCGGTAAAGGGCAAAAATTTTTCCATAAAATCCGAAACGCTCATCGAAAGGCTCCGCGTGTTTACGCACGGGTGGAAGCAGAGCCTCTTTTCGGAAAGCAGGTCGCGGTCCAAAAGCAAAACGACCTCAAGCGCTTTGTCATGGATCAGCCCCATCGGGCTGATAGCGCCGGGCAAAAGCCCCAAAAGCTCATAAAGCTTCTCATTGTTTCCGAAGCTTAATCGGGCACGGCCGATTTTTTTGGAGACGTCGGCTGTGCGAAAACGCTTGTCCTCGCGGATCAGAAGCAGGAAATATTCCGTGCCCTGCCTGTTTTGCAGAAATAGATTTTTGCAAAAGGGCGCCTGGAGTTTTAACGCCGGCGCTTTGCAGTCGTCCATCGACAAGGCGGGGTCGTGCGACACCGACTCATATTTGATTCCTAATCCGTCCAGCACGTCAAAAACCGTCTGCGCGTCGTTTTTCATATTGTTCCTCCAAAAAAAGCATATAATATATTGCGGCGCAAAACTTAAATATAGTTTAATACCGCCCGCCGCATATGGCAAGCCCCGCCGCGGGGCGTGGCGAAAGAAGCACCTCAAAACCCGCGGGAGAATAAAGCGGACGGTGCATTGTTTGCGTTTTTGTGTTATAATATTAAATAATAATACTCATATAAAAAGGAAAGGTATGCGATATGGAGCTCAGTGATCGGAAAAAAAGAATACTGAAGGCGATCATTGAAGACTATATCGCCTCCGCTGAGCCGGTCGGCTCAAAATCGATCGCGCTTAAGCCCGACTTGAACCTCTCGTCCGCGACGATCCGCAACGAGATGGCGGAGCTTGAGGAAATGGGCTATCTGGAAAAGCAGCACACCTCAAGCGGGCGGATCCCCTCGCCTCTCGGCTACAGGCTGTACGTAAACGAGCTGATGACCCAGTACCGGCTTTCCATGCAGGAGATCTACGACGTAAAGCAGGCGCTCAATCTGCGCATGCAGGAGCTCGACCGGCTGATTTCGGAGGCCGGCCGGCTGATTTCGGAGCTTACGAACCACACGGCGGTCGCTCTGTCCCCGACGGCGAAAACGTCGTTTGTACGGCGGCTCGACGTCGTACCCGTGGACGCCTATTCCTTCGTCATCGTCCTGGTCACGAACGCCGGAATTGTGCACAACAAGCTTATACGCCTGCAGTCTCCCGTCGCGGAAGAAGACGTTTCCTCCTTAAATCAGTCGTTAAACCACAATTTTTCGGGTGTCGCGCTTTCCCAGATCACAAAGGAACAGCTCAGCGCCCTTATCCCGGCGCCGCAGGGCTTGTCCGCGCTTATCGGCGAGATCGCGGTCTTCTTAAACGAGATCGCCGATTCGCAGAAGGGTCGGAATGTTTACTTGGGCGGCGCTTCACGGCTTTTGATCTACCCCGAGTACCACGACGTCGAAAAGGCCCAGCGCCTGTTGGATTTTATTTCCGACCGCCGCAATATGACAAATCTCAAAATGCCGGACGAACCCGAGACGGTCAGCATCACGATCGGGCCGGAAAACAGGGCCGAGCCGCTCAAAACGGCGAGCGTCGTCTACACGACTTACAAGCTTGGCGAAGGGGTCCAGGGCGTGATCGGGATTATCGGGCCGACGCGCATGGATTACGCGAAAATCGAGGCGCGGCTTAGGTATTTTTCCTCCGGCTTAAACAGGCTTTTGTCCGAGCTTTTTATCGACGACTCCGACAAAAACAAGATGGAATAAAACGGCAAGGAGCTGGAACCGATACGGTCCAGCTCCTTTTTCATTATTTCAGTCCTATTTTTCCGCGAGGAGATCGCCGACCTTGCAAAAGGCCGTCTGCATCACTTCGCCGTCGGGGGAAATCCCCGTCAGCGTCTCAAAAAGGGCCCCCATCTGCGAAAGAAGCATCCGAAGCCCCTCGACCGTATGAATGCCCCGGTTTCGCGCCTCACGCAGAAGCGACGTCTCACGCGGGTTGTAAACCGCATCGTAGACGGTCGCCGTCTTTGGCAGAAGATCCAGAAATGAAAAATCGTCAAAGTCGGGGCTTCCCTTCATGCCGAGCGGGGAAGCGTTTATAAAAAGCGTGCAGCCGGGCATGTACGAATTAAGCCTGCCCGAATCGCCGCCTTTGATGCCCCCGATTTCATCTGCCGCCGCTTTTGCCTTTTCGATGTCTCTGGACAGAAGGGTAACGTCCGCGCCGGCGGCGCCGAAGGCGTGCGCGATCGATTTGGACGCGCCGCCGACGCCTAAGATAACGACCTTCTGGTCTTTTGCCTTCCGCCCGGTTTCCTCAAAGGATTTAAGGCAGCCAAGCCCGTCGGTCGTGTGCCCGAAGCGTTTTCCGCCACTGAACGACACGACGTTTACCGAGCGGCACCGCTTTGCGGCGTCGCTCATTTCGTCAAGGTACGGGATGACATCCTCCTTATGCGGCATGGTGATCGTAAAGCCGCCGAGCGAAAGCGCCCCGATGTAATCGTCAAACAGCCGCGAAAGCTCCCCCTTCCGGATCCTTATGACAATAAACGCGGCATTCATTCCGTAATGCTGCAGAAATATGTTCATAACCGCCGGAGACAAGCTGTGCCCGACCGGGTCGCCGATCAGCCCATAGGCCGTAAATTCCTTCATCGCCGTTTCTCCTTAATACCGAAGCGTTTCAAGCGCGCATTCAGTGTCTCTTCCTATTCATCGCCTTTTCCATTGCCGCGAGCTTCAGGCAGATGCAAAGCACATCCATTGCCTTCTCAAGCTCATCCACGGGCGGATAGGTCGGAGCGATGCGGATGTTTCTGTCCTCCGGGTCCTTTCCGTACGGAAAGGTCGCCCCAGCCTCGGTCATCACGACGCCCGCCTCTTTCGCGAGACTTAGCGCACGCTTGGCGCACCCCGGCTCGGTATCGAGGCTGATGAAATATCCGCCCTTCGGCTTCTTCCACGAGGCGATGCCGAGCTCCCTGATTTCCCGGTCCAGGCAGGAAAACACCATGTCGAATTTCGGCTTTAATATCACCGCGTGCTTCTTCATCAGTTCGAGCACGCCTTTCTTGTCTTTCAGAAAACGGGCGTGGCGCAATTGGTTTACCTTGTCGTAGCAGATGATCTGCACGCCGATAAGCTTCTTCATATACGCGATGTTATCCTCGCTCGAGGCCATGACGGCGACCCCGGCTCCGGGATAGGTGATTTTGGAGGTCGACGCGAATTCAAACACCATGTCGGGGTTTCCCGCTCTGCGGCATTCTTCCAGGATGTTCTTAAACGGCACAAAGTCTCCCTCGAACTCGTGCACGCAGTAAGCGTTATCCCAGATGATCACAAAATCGGGGGCCGCGGGCTTTAGGTCTGCAAACCGCGCGATCACCTCGTCGCTGAATATGATGCCTTCGGGATTCGAGTATTTCGGCACGCACCAGACGCCCTTTATAAGCGGGTCCTTTACGTACTCCTCGATCATATCCATGTCGGGTCCGTGGTCCCTCATCGGAATCGTTATAAGCTCCGCGCCGAAGGATTCGGTAACGAGAAAATGACGGTCATACCCGGGCGACGGGCAGAGGAATTTGATTTTGTCGAGCTTCCCCCACGGAGTCTCGCTCTTCAGGAGCCCATGGGTATAGGCTTTTGAAATCAGGTCGTACATGAGCGAGAGGCTCGAGTTCCCGCCGACAAGGATCTCGCTTTCCGACACGCCGAGAAGCTCCGAAAACAGCTTCCTGCAATCCGGAACGCCGTCGAGCATTCCGTAGTTTCGGGCATCCTCCCCTTCAAAATAACAATCCTTTGGTTCCGTCAGAATCTTAAGCAGGCCGTCGGACAGATCGAGCTGATCGCTCCCGGGCTTTCCGCGCGACATATTCAGTCTCAGGTTCTGCGATTTTAAGGCTTCAAAACGAGCCATAGTCTGTTGATAGTCCGCTTTGAGTTCCTCTTCCGTCATCTTCTCATACCGATTCATCTTTTTGCCTGCCTCCATGTACCTTTTCTCATCAGATTTCAATATGTTTTTTATCATTTGGCTTCGGGCCTTGCCCAAACGTTTCGCTGATAAAGAGCGTTTATTTCTCGATCCCGGCTCTCGCCGTGACACCCTCGTTAAAATAATGTTTTACCTCGCGCATCTCGGTGACCAGGTCCGCGATTTTCAAAACCGCCTCCGGCATATCCCGGCCGGTCAGGATGATTTCCATCGCATCCGGTTTTCCCTTGATGATTTTTAAAAACTCCCTGGTGCTGTACAGCCCGTTTGACAGGACCGCCGCGATTTCATCAAGGATCAGAATATCGTACTCATATCCTTTCATCACTTTTTTGACAAATTCCATAGCGGTACAGATCTCGGATTTTAAGAGCTCCTTTTGCTTTGGCGAGAGCGTCCAGAGAAACCCTTTTTCCGATTCAAAGCGAAACACCCTGAAATTTCCCCGGAGGAGCGGTATGCTGCAGAGCTCCCCGCTGTCGTCCGTTTTTAAGAACTGCACCATGCACACTTCCAGATTATGTCCGCACGCGCGAAGGCCCTGGCCGAGCGCGGCAGTTGTTTTCCCTTTGCCGTTGCCCGTATAGACCTGGATGTACCCCTTTTTTAGCCCCATAAAACTCCTCCGTCCGATATCGGTCTTTTCCCGGCCGCCAAAGTACAGATACGAAATAACCGCCCGAAAAGGGAAGGCCCGTCGCTCATTCGCTCATAAACCGAGCCTCAAGCTCCGCGAAAACGGCCTTCATGGCGTCTTCCGCCGCGTCCTCCGGCAAAATGAAGGCCGCCTTGCCGTCCTTTGCGAAGGAGGCCTCGCACCGAAAGCCCTTCTCCTCAAGAATCCCGCCAATGGCAAGGGGATTTAAGCCGCAGCAGCAGACCGCCAGGGTGTGACACCCCGGATATTCCGTGAGAGGCTTCCGTTTGCCGTCCAAGTCGGTTAAAAGGACGGCGTTTCCGCCTTCGTCGAAAAGCTCGGCCGGGTCCGGGCCGTCTCCCGCCGTCTCGTAGACCTTCGCGCCCTTCAGTATGGACATGCCGTAAAGACCGCCGACGGCCTCCCCGTCAAACCCGATCCTCGTCCCTCCCTCGTCGGAGCCGATATCCTTGGCCTCAAAAGGCATTTGAAACTGAACCGCAGTTCGGATCGCGTTGGGGTGGAGCACCTTCGCGCCCATGGCGGACAGGAAGAGCATCGACGGGAAGTCTATCGTTTTTAAGAACCTCGCCTGCGGGACGATGCGCGGGTCCGCCTGCGCGACGCCCGGAACGTCCGAATAGATTACAACCCTTGACGCCTTCAGCGCGCCGCCCACGGCGACCGCCGTGGTGTCGCTTCCGCCCCGGCCGAGGGTTGTCAGCTCGTTTGTCTTCGAGTATCCCTGAAAGCCGGTTAAGACCACGACAAAGCCCTCGTCAAGCTTCGCCCTCATCATCGAGGTGTCGATGGAGGTAATCCGCGCGTCGGCAAACCGGCCGTCGGTAGAAATACCCGCCTGAAGGGCGGTCATCGGAAACGCTTTGATCCCCCGCGCCTTAAAGCAGTCTGCAACCACGCAGGCCGAAATGATTTCACCGCAGCCGATCAGGAGGTCGGAGACATTTTTGTCGGCGTTTCTGTCCAAAAGGGACAGGAGGGTATCGGTTGCGTAGGGTTCGCCGCGCCTGCCCATCGCGGACACGACGATAACGACGCCCGCACCCCTTTCGATTTCGCGCCTTGTGAGCTCGACGATCCTTTCGCGCTTTTCGGCGCTGTTTACGGAGGTTCCTCCAAACTTGAACACTACTGTCGGCACTCTTATGTCTCTCCTTTTATTAAGCCCTTCTCGCAGAGAAGCTCCGCGATCTGGACGGCGTTTAAGGCCGCGCCCTTCATGAGGTTATCCGCGACGACCCACAGGCTCAGACCGTTTTCAACGGTCGGATCACTGCGGATGCGTCCGACGAAGGTATCTCCCTTCCCCACGCAGTCGACCGGCATGGGATATTTCTTGTTCTCAATGTCGTCGATCACTGAAACGCCGGGCGCCTTTCTTAGTATTTGTCTGATTTCAGAGGGCGGCGGCAGCGGTTTTTCGGTTTCAATATTGATCGATTCGCTGTGCCCGCGGAAAACCGGCACCCGGACGGCGGTCGGGCAGACCCGGATGTCCCTGTCGCCGAGGATCTTTCTGGTTTCGTTGACCATTTTCATTTCTTCCTTTGTATAGCCCGAATCAAGGAAGTCGTCGATCTGCGGCAGGCAGTTGAAGAGGATCCGATGCGGGTACACGCTTTTTGTAATCTCCCTGTCCGCGACAAACTGCCTCGCCTGATCCTCAAGCTCTTTCACGGCTTTCTGTCCTGTACCCGAGACCGCCTGATAGGTGGAGACCACAATCCTTTTGATCCGGAACGCGTCGTGGAGTGGCTTCAAGGCGACCAGCATCTGTATGGTCGAGCAGTTCGGGTTTGCAATGATGCCCCTGTGCCGCCGCAAGGCCTCCGGGTTTACCTCGGGGACGACCAGAGGGACGCCCCCCTTCATCCTCCACTCGCTCGAGTTGTCGATCACGGTGCAGCCCTCTTCGACGGCGACCGGGGCCAAGGTCCGGCTCGCCTGCGCCCCCGCGGAAAACAGCGCGATGTCAATGCCCTGAAAGCTGCCCTTGCCCGCTTCGCGCACGGAAACGTCCGATCCGCGGTAGCGCAATGTCTTGCCTTCGTTTTCATGGACATCGAGGGGGATCAGCTTTGAGACCGGCAGCCCCGACTCCTCGATGCACCGGATCATACATGTTCCGACGGCGCCCAGCGCGCCGACAACGCCAATCGTAATTTTTTCCATATCGGTTAAATCCTGCCTTTCCTTCCTTATATGTACACCGTTTTAAGAAAAGCAGGAATGCGCCGCCGGGCGCTGGATGACGGGGCAATGCGCCGGACGCAGGACAAATTCACACCGATGACGCCGCCGCTGTTCACGACTGCATTCGGAAAGTGTGCGCAAAATACGATTGCGAGAAATTATACACCGCCCGCGAGTAGATTGCAATAGCATTTTTTTGTTTTTTCCACACTTCGCATTTATATTTTTCGTTATTCTCAGCATACTCCGATTTTGCAATTTTGATCCGATAAAAAATCAATTTTTTTATACGGCACATTTTATTGAGGACTTCCAGACATAAGGCTAGAAGGCATATCCGAACCCGCTCCGACCCTTCCCGTTATTCTCCCTCGGCTGCGCGATATTATGATGCCGAAGAATTAAAAAACCGGCCGCCAGAAAGCGGCCGGTTTTGCCGATATAAAACCTTGATTATTCTGCCTTTTCCGATTGAGCCGCTTCGATCTCCCGTTGCATAATGTCGGCGGCTCTCCTGACAAAGACCGTGCAGGTGAGCACATGGTCCGCCCCGTTTTGCTCCGCGCGCGTCTTAAGAAGATCGCGGCACACGATCGAGCCGTATTCGGACTTAAACTCGTCGGACATCCTCCGGATGCGCTCGTAATGCCGCCGTTTTTCCTCGGCGCCGGGCTTTTCCGGCCCGTACAAAAGGCCGGCGACCATAAACATGCCGCTGAGCGCGCCGCAGACCTCCTTCATCCGGGCAATGCCCCCGCCGAAGGAGGATGCAGCCTTAGCCGCCTCCCCGGACGAAATCGGAATTTCGTCGGAGAATGCAAGAATCAGCGACTGGGCGCAATTGTAACCTTCCCTGAAATATTGTTCCGCAAGATCGGCCTTTTTACCCACGGGTATCACCTCAACTCATTCACTCATTTGAGCGCTTCTATTTTGTCGGCGGCCCGGTCGAGCCAGTCGCCTTCAAAAAGCTCGATCAAGCCCGCGTCACACGCGGCGGCGATTTTCGGATCGACCGGGAGAGCGCCGAGCACGGGTACTCCGAACCTTTCCGCGGCTTTGTCGATATGACTTTCGCCGAACACCTTTATTTTCTTCCCGCAGTCGGGACATTGGACAAAGCTGAAATTTTCAACGACGCCGAGCACCGGTATTTCCATCATCCCCGCCATTTTGACCGCCTTTTCGACGATCATCGACACAAGCTCCTGGGGGGAGGTGACAACGACGATCCCGTCGAGCGGGATGGACTGGAACACCGTAAGCGGCACGTCGCCCGTCCCCGGAGGCATGTCGACGAACATAAAGTCGACGTCCCCCCAGACGACGTCGGTCCAGAACTGTTTTACCGTACCCGAAATCACGGGGCCGCGCCAGACGACCGGGGCCGTTTCGTCCTGGAGAAGGAGATTAACGGACATTACGCGGATGCCCGTCTTGGTCGAAACGGGGTAAATGCCGAGCGCGTTTCCGTCCGCTTTTTCCCGAAGCCCGAAGATCTTCGGGATGGAGGGACCTGTGATATCGGCGTCGAGCACCGCCGTCCGATAGCCCTTCCGGTTCAGTAAAACGGCGAGCATGGAGGTGACGAGCGATTTCCCCACGCCGCCCTTTCCGCTCACAACGCCGAAGACCTTTCCGATATTGCTCATCTCATGCGGTTTTTCCAGAAAGTCTTCCCTTTTCATCTTCCGCTCGCTGCAGTTTTCCCCGCAGGTGCTGCAGTCGTGGGTACAGTTTTCGCTCACTTTTTATGCATTCCTCTCCGGTATTATTTCGGTCGTGAACCGCAATCGCTCCGGGCCTATTCGGTCACTGGCCGCCGACCGAATAGTTGGGCGCTTCCTTCGTCACGTAGATATCATGCGGATGGCTTTCCTTAAGCCCTGCGCCCGTGATTCGGATAAAGCGGCCGTTTTGCTGAAGCTCGGCGATCGTCGCCGTCCCGCAGTAGCCCATTCCCGACTTGAGGCCCCCGACGAGCTGGTATACCGTGTCCGAAACCGTCCCCTTATAGGGCACACGCCCTTCGACGCCCTCCGGGACAAGCTTCTTCGCGTCCTCCTGGAAGTACCGGTCGCGGCTTCCCTTCGACATCGCGGCTAGCGACCCCATTCCGCGGTAGACCTTAAACCGCCTGCCCTGGAAAATTTCGTTTTCGCCCGGGCTTTCCTCACACCCGGCGAAAAGCGAGCCGATCATGACGACATCCGCGCCGACGGCGATCGCTTTTGGGATGTCCCCTGAATATTTTATTCCGCCGTCGGCAATAACCGGAATGTCGTATTTGCGCGCGACACAGGCGACGTCGTAAATAGCCGTGATCTGCGGCACCCCGATTCCGGCGACGACACGGGTCGTGCAGATGGAGCCCGGCCCGATGCCGACCTTTAAGCAGTCGGCGCCGGCGGCAATCAGCTCCTCGGCCGCTTCCGACGTCGCGATGTTCCCGACGACAAGCTGGGCGTCCGGGATGGATGCCTTGATCTTTTCAACGCAGTCTATAATGCCTTTGGAATGCCCGTGCGCCGAGTCGAGCACAAGCACGTCCGCGCCGACCTTATAAAGCTCCGACGCGCGTTCGAGCACGTCCCCCGTCACGCCGATGGCGGCGCCGACAAGGAGCCTCCCCTGCACGTCGCGGGCGGTATTCGGATACTGGATCGCCTTTTCGATGTCCTTGATTGTGATGAGTCCCTTTAATTCCCCGTTTTCTCCGACAAGCGGCAGCTTCTCGATCTTGTGACGGTGCAGAATGCTTCTCGCCTCGGAAAGCGTCGTGCCGACAGGGGCCGTAATCAGATTTGTCGTCATCACCTCGCGGATGCGCTTTGAAAGATTGTCCTCGAATTTTAAATCGCGGTTTGTGATAATGCCGACGAGCTTTCCGTTTTCGCAGATCGGCACGCCCGAGATCCGGTATTTCGCCATCAGGTCGTCGGCATTTTTGAGCGTGTGGTCCGGCGATAGAAAGAACGGGTCTTTGATCACACCGTTTTCCGAGCGCTTTACGCGGTCGATCTGATCGACCTGCTCCGAAATCGACATATTTTTATGGATAACCCCCATACCGCCTTCCCGCGCGATCGCAATCGCCATTTTCGACTCCGTCACGGTATCCATCGCGGCGCTGACCAGCGGTATTTTAAGGAAAACCGTTTTCGTGATTCTGGTCGTGACATCCACTTCGCGCGGCAGCACCTCGCTCTTGGATGGAATCAGAAGCACGTCGTCAAACGTAAGCCCCTCCTTCTGAAACTTCTCGTCAAAGCTTATGTTCGTCAAGGCAACCCCTCCTTTTTTGATCTGCACATTGCCTTCTGCAATAATATATTTTAACTAGGATATACCCGCTATTCCTTCTTGTCAACCGTTTCATCCGCCGGATCGGCACCAAAACACAAAAAAGACTCGAAGCGCCGCTCGCCCCGGCATTCCCCGGAGACAAAAACCTGTCCTTCCGCCTCCTCCGACGCCAAAACCGTTATTTCATCCCCCGACTTGCTCTCCTTCAGATAGCCGATCTGAAGCTCCCGGATATACCGTCCTCTCATCCGGTCCTCGAGATGAAGCGCGTTTAAGATGACGTCGCACACCTTTACGTTGTTCAGATGGGCGTTTACGTCCAGGTCGGAATACTGCACCGTATGCGCCCCTGCGTATTTTAACCGGGCGGGCAGCCTTATTTTCTTAACTTCCGGGCCGTCGCTCCTGAAAGGGTTCGCCGAACCAATCTCCTTTGCGACCGCGGACAAATCGACCATCTTTTTCGTCTTAAGATCGGCCGTAATCCATACGCTGCCCGCACCCCCGACGACTTCTCCCGATACCTCAAACTCAAAGTCGCGGTACCAGAGAAATCCGGCGGTTTTGCGGTGCCACGTCGTCACAGTCACCGTTTCCTTCGATCTGATCGGGCGCAAAAGAAAATACCGCTGGCGCGCCAGAAGCCAGACCACCCCGCTCCTGTCGATCAGATCCTCGCGTGAAACGCCGAAGCTCTCGGCGTGGAGGGTCGCCACGTCCTGCATGAACCCGACCAGCGCGGACGGGCGCAAAAGGCCGAAGAGATCGGTCTGGCCCGCTCCAGCCTCGTATATCTTTTTCAGTTCAAAAACGTTATCCAAAGCACATTGCCTCTTTTCCAAAAACTCCTTGATTGTTAAACTATGGTAATTATATCGTTTTGCCCCGGCAAATGCAACCAAGCGGCCGAAATGCGCCCGACCGGCCTTCTATCCGTCTATTTTTTTCTATTCAACCGCCGGTTTTTGTGGTAGTATGATAGAAAGGTGATTCGTGTGAAAAATCACACTGACAATTTAATAAGGGCGTGCCGCTCGCCGGAAAGCGGCAACCGCGGCACATGCCAAAAGACTTCATTCGCTTGTGGGATTTTTGATGATCTATTTGTGCGCGGAGCGAAGGGAGGTTTTATGAAAAATTTAGCCGTTTTAATCATGGCAGTCGTCCTTTCGGCCACACTTTCGGGCTGCATGCTCAAAAGCGGCGATGATCTTCTGAGCCTGCCGAAGCCCCCGAGCGATTACCTGATGCTTCAGAAGAATCTGGATGTGATCACGGCGACGGGCGCCTCGCTTACATCGCCGAATACCGGAAAGAACCAGGCGCCCATCCAGCTTATCGATATAGACGCCGACGGCGAGCCGGAAGCGATTTCCCTTTTTAAGCTTTCGGACGAATCCGGCCAATTCCGGATTTATGTCCACAAAAAAGACGGGGACAGCTACCGCGAGCTCGGTTATATCGAAGGCCACTGCGACGCCATCGAATCCATAAATTACCCGCGTTTCAATTCAAGCGGCGAGCGGAGCATCCTCGTCTCATGGCAGCTCGGTTCCTCGCCCGAGCTCGGTATGACCGTCTGCCTTTATAAGGACGACCAGTTAAAGACCGTGCTCGACACGGAATATTCGAATCTTGTGATCGACGACCTCGACCAGAACGGCTCCGACGAAATTATCACCATTATAAACGAAGCGAAAACCGGACGCTTTTCGACGAAGCTGCATGAGTTTCGGAACGATTCGATCAAAATGATCTCGGAAACGCCGCTTTCAAAGAAGGCGGAGGAGGTCGACCGGATCATAACGGGAAATCTCTCCGACGGCGCGCGCGCTGTTTTTGTCGACAGTATAACGGAGGACAATGGCCTCGTCACGGACGTTCTCATGCAAAAGGGAGAGGACCTTGTAAATCTCGCGTTGAACGACGCGACCGGCTCGGGTGAAAAGACCACCCGAAAGCTCTCGGTGCACTGCGCCGACGTCGACAGCGACGGCGTTATCGAAGTTCCCGCCTCCGAGCTGTTGCCGGGCTATCGGGAGTCGCCGGACGCGCAGTGGAGCCTGCTCTGGAGCCGCTTTTCCTCCGACGGCGTATTTCAGAGTCTCTTTCGGACCTACCACAACTTCTCGGAGGAATGGTATCTCGTTTTCAAGGACGGCTGGACCGGAAATATCACGGTTACCCGGAGCACCAACGGGCTCATGCGTTACACGGCGTTCGAGCTTTATCAAAAGCATAAGGACCCGATCCCGCTTCTCAGGATCTACGCGTTTACGGGTGACGACCGCGAATCCCTGGCAAAATCGTACGGCTTTATCTATCTCGGGTCAAGCTCCTCGACGGCTTATTCGGCAATAATCCCCGAGGAAGCCGCGGGCCAGAAGCTTGCGCCGACCACGAGCGAGCTTGCGGAGCTTTTCCATATCATCCCGGAGGAATGGGATTCGGAAACCTACTGACCTGCGATGGAATATTCCGGCGCGCTGCGCGCCTGTGCGGTTTTGAATGTTTATTTGTGCGCTCCGGCGCATAGGAGGTTCGTGTGAAAAATCACACGAACCATAGATCAAAGGCGTGCCGCTCGCCTTAAAGCGGCAACCGCGGCACATGCCATTAACCTCCATTCGCCTGTGAGGTTTCTAAGGTTTTATTTGTGCGCGGAGCGAACGGAGGTTAATATGATCAGAAAACTGATTGTCCTGGAGGACGAGGACTCAATCAGGAGCTTTATCGTATTGAATCTGGAGCGGGCCGGCTACGAGGTTTTGGAAGCCGCGACCGGAGAGGAAGCGCTCCAATCCATCAAAAAAAACCGCGATATTTCCATCGCGGTGCTGGATCTGATGCTGCCCGACATCGACGGATACGAGGTCTGCCGGAGAATCCGCGCGCAGGGCCTTGCGATGGGTATCATCATGCTGACGGCCAAGGGTCAGGAAACCGACAAGGTCACGGGCCTTATGATCGGGGCTGACGACTATGTGACAAAGCCCTTCTCGGTCGTCGAGCTCGTCGCGCGCGTCGACGCGCTTTACAGGCGGCTGTCCGGCGGCATGGCCGCAAACGAAATGCTCTCCTCCGGTCCGTTCGAATTAAACCTCCGAAGCCGCGAGCTTCGCAAAAACGGCGTGAAGATCGAGCTTACGCAGGTTGAATTCATGATCATGAAGACCTTTCTCGAAAATCCGGGAAGCGCTCTTTCGCGCGAAGACCTCCTTTCCGCCGTCTGGGGGCGCGACTATCTGTGCGATCTGAAAATTGTCGACGTCAACATCCGAAGGCTCCGCCTCAAAATAGAGGAAGACGCCGCCGCCCCGAAATACATCACCACGCTCTGGGGCTTCGGCTACAAATGGGAAGGCTGATTTATGGGAATCGCACATGCAAAATCGAACCGTCAGCCCAGCGGCATCAGGCGCCGTTGGTTCTTAAACAGCCTGAGCCTTGTTGCCGGGATTCTCGCAATCACGGTTGTCGCTCTGTCGCTCTGGTCGATTGCGTACTACTACTCCTCGGTCACGACCAACCTGACAAAGCGGGTCCAGACGACGGCAAAATTCATGAACCGCTTCTTAAACAGGAGCTACGAGGATTTTTATTTGAACGCCGAGCGCATCACAAGGGATTCTGCCGATAAGGACAGGCTCGATCTGCAGATTATCGACGCCTACGGAAGAATCATGTTTTCCTCGTCGGACCTGACCTCGGGTCTGATCCCGGCGACAAGCGACGTCGAGGACAGCCTTTCGGGGCAAAGCATCGCGGTGTTCTCCGGCCGCAACAGTCTGTCCGACGAACGCGTCATGTCGGTTTCGAGCCCTCTCTATTTCACCGACGGCCGGATCATCGGCGCCGTCCGGTGCGTAACCTCGCTGAAAATCGTCGAACGGCAGATTGTGGTCACCATCCTTCTCGTGCTTGCGGCGGCGTCTCTGGTTCTGTCGCTCGTTATTATTTCAAACCGCTATTTCATCCGGTCGATTCTGCACCCGATCCTGCGCTTAAACGAAGCGGCGCGCGAAATCGCCAAGGGCCACTACAGCATCCGTATCGAAAAGGAGTTCGATGACGAGATCGGCGAGCTTTGCGACACGATCAACTACATGGCCGGCGAAATAAACCAGGCGGAAAAGATCAAAAATGACTTTATCTCGTCGGTATCCCACGAGCTGCGCACCCCCTTGACCGCGATCGGCGGCTGGAGCGAGACGCTGATGGCCGGCGGCCTACTGAACATGAGCGAGGCCATGCACGGCCTTGAAATCATCAACAAGGAAGCGGGCCGCCTTTCCCAGATGGTCGAGGAGCTCTTAAGCTTTTCGCGCATTGAAAACGGCGGCTTGAAACTTCGTGTCGAGCCCTTCGACCTGTGCGGCGAGCTTTCCGACGCAATCTACATCTATTCCGACATCCTGCGGCGCGAATCCATCGAAATGACTTACGAGGAGCCCGACGAGCCGATCATCATAAACGGCGATAAGGACCGGCTAAAGCAGGTCTTCATCAACATCATCGACAACGCGGCGAAATACGGCCGCGAGGGCGGAAGGATCGAGATCCGCGCCAGGGTTGAGGGCGCGGGCGCGGTCGTCAGCGTGCGCGATTACGGCGTCGGCATCCCCGCGGAGGAGCTCCCGTTCGTCAAGGATAAATTCTACAAGGGCAGTTCAAAGCGCAAGGGCACCGGGATCGGGCTCGCCGTCTGCGACGAAATCGTCAAAATGCACGGCGGGAACCTTGAAATCTTAAGCCGTCTCGGCGAGGGGACGACCGCCGTGATCACCCTTCCCCTCTATGTGCCGCCCGCGCCCCCCTCTCTTGAAAGCGCGGACAAAAGCTGATAAACTTAAATACATCCATGAATTTTAATTTCGGAGTTGATCCTATTGTCTGAAAAACGCGCCATGCGCACCACCATCGGCGGGCAGGCCCTCATCGAAGGGATTATCATGCTCGGGCCTTATAAATCTGCGACCGTTGTGCGCCGCAGCGACGGCGAGCTTGAAATAAAAGAGGAAAAAGTCGGCACCATGCAGAAAAACGCCTTCCTGCGTCTGCCGTTTGTCAGAGGCGTCGCAAATCTGTATACCTCCTTAAAGCGCGGGATTGCGGCGCTTACCTTTTCCGCCCAGTTTTTTGAGGACGAAAGCCCGGCGCAGGAGCCCGGCAGATTTGAGAAATGGCTCGAAAAGCGGTTCGGCTCCGAAAAAGTCGAGCGCTTCGCGATGGGTCTTGCTCTCTGTTTCGGCATCATCATCCCCATATTGCTCTTTATCCTGCTTCCGACCATTTTAGCCGGCGCGTGGCCCGCCTTTGAGGCCCAGAGCTCACTTCTCAAAAACCTATTAGAGGGCGCGCTCCGAATCGCGATCTTTGTCGCCTTTTTATATTTTGTGTCCAAAACAAAGGATATCAAGCGCACCTTTATGTATCACGGGGCGGAGCACAAATCGATCCACTGCTACGAATCGGGCCAGGAGCTCACCGTCGAAAACGCGCAGAGATTTTCGAGGCGCCACCCGAGGTGCGGGACCAGCTTCCTGTTCGTCGTCATGGTCATCAGCATCCTTCTCTTTTCCTTCGTCCCTTGGATGAACCCTTTTTTGCGCATGCTGTTTCGCCTTCTGCTCCTCCCCGTCGTCGTCGGGATCAGCTATGAAATCAACCGGTTCGCCGGCCGCCATGACAACCTCTTCACAAAAATCCTGCGCGCGCCGGGGCTGTGGTTCCAGTCGCTGACGACCTACGAGCCGGAAGACCCGATGGTCGAGGTCGCGATCGAGGCTCTTTCGCGCGTCATCCCGGAACGCGAGGGTGCCGATGAATGGTAATAAAAACCTTAAACGACATCTACCTTGATATACGGGCCAGGCTGATCCGGGAAAACCGGGGCCAGGCCGACATGATCGCGCGGGAGATATGCGCTTGCGGCGCAGGCGTCGACCGCGCCGGTTTTGAAAAGGCAAAAGGGCTTTTTCTGTCTGCGGAGAGCGCCGACAGGATCTACGCCCTCTTCGGCCGTTTCCAAAACGACGAGCCGCTTCCGTACATACTCGGCGAATGGGATTTTTATTCGCTGACCTTCAAAACGCCCCCCGGCGTCTTGATCCCGCGCCCCGACACCGAAACCCTGGTCGGGGCCGCGCTGAAGGCGTCGAGGAAAAAAACTCCCTCGCGCGTGCTCGACCTTTGCTGCGGCACAGGCTGCATCGGCATCGCGTTTGCGAAAAACGCGCCCGGCGCGCGGGTGATTTTAGCCGATATCTCGCCTGCCGCGAGGGAGGCCGCGAAGGAAAATATCGCGCTTCACGCGCTTTCCGGCTCGGTCTACACCCTTCTTCTCGACATAACGGAGGGCTACAGAAAAGCGCTCGGCAAATTCGACATGATCCTTTCGAATCCGCCCTACATCCCATCGGACCAAATCGGGACGCTCGATCGTTCCGTGCGCGGCTTTGAGCCGCCGGAGGCGCTTGACGGCGGGCCGGACGGGCTTTCCTTTTACCGCGTTCTCGGCGAAAAATGGCGGGAAGCCTTAAATCCCGGCGGCCTTCTTTTCGTCGAATGCGGCCATACCCAGTCGGCGGACGTAAAGGCGATCCTGAAACGGGCCGGTTTCAAGATGCTTCGCGTCCATAAGGATTTAAGCGGCATCGAACGCGTCGTTTCCGCCCGCGCCTGAGAATATGCGAACAAATGTTGCTTTTTTTAATAAGCTGCGATAAAATACCCTTTGAAAGGAAGAGGGGGTACCCACAATGGATAAGAAAAAGGCACTTGAAACAGCACTCTTACAGCTCGAAAAACAATACGGAAAAGGTGCCGTCATGCGGCTCGGCGAACACAGCTCGTTAAACGTCGAGGCGATTTCGACCGGCTCGATGTCGCTCGACACGGCGCTCGGCATCGGCGGCGTTCCCCGCGGCCGGATTATTGAGATTTACGGCCCGGAATCCTCCGGAAAAACGACCGTCGCGCTGCATATCATCGCCTCCGCGCAGAAAAACGGCGGCGAGGCTGCGTTCATCGACGCGGAGCACGCGCTCGACCCCACTTACGCGAAAGCGCTCGGGGTCGATATCGACAGCCTCCTCGTCTCGCAGCCCGACAACGGCGAGCAGGCGCTTGAAATCGCCGAGGAGCTTGCGAGAAGCGGGGCGATCGACGTACTGGTGATCGACTCGGTCGCGGCGCTGGTTCCCCGCCTCGAGATCGAGGGCGAAATGGGCGACCCCTTCGTCGGGCTCCAGGCGCGGCTCATGTCGCAGGCGCTTCGGAAGCTTGCCGGCGTTGTTTCAAAGTCCAACTGCATCGCCGTTTTCATAAACCAGCTGCGCGAAAAAATCGGGGTTACTTACGGAAATCCCGAGGTGACGACCGGCGGGCGCGCTTTGAAGTTTTACTCGAGCGTCCGCGTCGAGATCCGCCGCATCGAGCATATCAAAAACGGTACGGAGCTCTTGGGCAGCCGGACGAGAGCCAAGGTCGTGAAAAACAAGATCGCTCCGCCCTTTAAAGAAGCGGAGTTCGACATCATGTACGGTGAAGGGATTTCCAGATACGGCGAGCTTGTCGATCTGGGGCTCAAATACAATCTTGTCCAGAAGAGCGGTTCGTGGTTTTCGATGGGCGAAACCCGCCTCGGGCAGGGGCGCGACAACGCGAAGCTCTTTTTCAGAGATAACCCCGAGCTTGCGGACGAGCTTGAAAAACAGATCCGCGAGAAGATGAAGGAACCCGCGGCCTCAAAGGCGGATCAAAAGGACAATCCCGCCGCAAGGGTAAAGGACGCCTCTTTAAGAGAGCCCGTTGCCCGCGCCGGCGCGGCAAAGTCCGGCATCCCGATCGACGCCGACGACTTCGAAGGCTGATGGAGCCGGTCGATTCCGCGGAAAAAGCGCTGCGGCGCGCGGCGCTCATGCTCTCCCGCAGGACCTATTCGAAACAGGAGCTTTTTGACAAGCTCCTTCAAAAAGGCTGCTCCGTGTCCGACGCCGAAAATGCCGTCTTAAGGCTTTGCGAGCTCAATGTCCTCGACGACGTGTCCTATGCCCTGCGGATACGGGAAGACTATTTTGCGCGCGGCTACGGCCTATACCGCGTGCGGCAGGAGCTTAAAAAGCGGAAAATAGCGCGCGAGACGATCGACGAGCTCTTAAGCGAAACGCCCGACCCTGACGAAAAAATCCGCGACCTCATTTTGCAAAAGCTGCGCGGCTATCCTCCTGATTTAAGGACCAGAAAGCGCATTTCGGATTTCTTGATCCGGCGCGGGTATTCCTACGACGAGATCGCGCCCGCGATGCGCAGGCTTTTCCCGGAAGATGATTTTTACGATGAACCGAATGGAATGAAATAAATTTTTATGTCTGTAAAGATTGCCCTTATCTCTCTCGGCTGCCCGAAAAACCAGGTTGACTCGGAGAGGATGCTCGCCCTTCTCGAAAACGCCGGCATGGAGCTCGTGCAGGAGCCGGCCGGCGCGGACGCGGCGATATTAAACACCTGCGGATTTATTGAAAGCGCCGCACAGGAGGCTCTTTCGGAAATTTTCGCCCTTTCCTCCCTGAAAAAGCAGGGCCTTCTCAAAAAGATCATTGTGACGGGCTGTCTGCCCGAGCGGTATAAAGACGACTTTCTCTCGGAGCTTCCCGAGGTCGATTTTGTCCTCGGCACCGGGAGCTATCACAAAATTGTGGAAGCCGTCGCAGACGCGCTCAAGGGACGGCGGCAAGCCTGCTTCGACGACGTCAACCTCTCCCCCCTTGAGGGCCGGCGGACCTTGCTCTCCTCCCCGCACACGGCATACCTGAAGATCGCCGAGGGGTGCGACAACCGCTGCGCGTACTGCGTCATCCCGAAGCTACGCGGGAGGTACCGGAGCCGGCCGGAGGAAGACGTTTTCCGCGAGGCCGAAGCGCTCGTCCAAAACGGTACCCGGGAGCTCATCCTGGTCGCTCAGGACCTGACGCGCTACGGGCTCGACCTTTACGGCAAGCGGCGGCTCTCCGCGCTTCTTGAAAGGCTCTGCGCAATTTCCGGCGTCGAATGGCTGAGGCTGCATTACCTCTATCCGGACGAAATCGACGACCGGCTGATTGAAACCGTCGTAAAAAATGATAAGATCGTCAATTATTTTGACATTCCGATCCAGCATATCAATGATAAAATCTTAAAGTCGATGAACAGGCGCGGCGGCCGCGCCCTGATCGAGGCGCTGTTTGCAAAAATCCGGCAGCAGGTCCCCGATTCGGTCATCCGGACGAGCGTCATTGTCGGGCTTCCGGGCGAAACCGACCTGGAATTTACCGAGCTTTGCGAATTCTTAAAAGCGGCCAGGCTTCCCCGCGCCGGCGTGTTCGCCTACTCGGCGGAGGAAGGAAGTGCCGCCGCCGCGATGGATTCTCAGGTGGACGACGAAACGAAAGCGCGGCGCTTAGAGCTTTTACAGAATATCCAGTACGCGGTGATGGAAGAATATAACGAGCGGCAGAAGGGCCGCATCCTCAAGGTTTTATGCGAGGGCTACGACGGCGGCTCGAAACGATACTTCGGCCGCACCTTCGCCGATTCCCCCGATATCGACGCGAAAGTTTACTTTTCCTCTGAATGGGCCGTTCCGACCGGCGCCTTTGCAAAGGTTCATATCACGGGAGCCGTCGATTCCGATTTAACCGGAGAAACGAAAGCACAGGATGGTGAGCACATCTCATGACTACTGCCAACACGATCACGCTCGCGCGTATCGCTTTGATTCCGGCCTTTATGATTTTTGTGTATCTGGACTTCCCCTCTTCAAACTGGATCGCCCTCTTCTTTTTCAGCATAGCGAGCCTGACCGACGGAATCGACGGCTATATCGCGCGAAAATATAATCAGGTGACAAACTTCGGGAAATTTATTGACCCGCTGGCCGACAAATTGCTCGTCACGGCCGCGATCCTGATCTTTGTCGAGCAGGGCCGCATGCCGGCGGTCATGGCCATTTTAATTCTGTCGCGCGAATTTATCGTGACGTCCCTGCGCGTCGTCGCGATTTCCCAGGGGAAGGTCATCGCGGCCGCGTTATCGGGAAAAATCAAAACGGTGACGCAGATCATATGCATCATCATCATGCTGACCCCCTTTGCCTCCATTGTGTTTCTCGGGGTTTCCCTGAACGACATCGCGGCTTGGGTGATGACGATCGTCACGCTTTATTCGGGATATGATTATTTGAAAAACGGCGCGCACTTTATTTCCGGCGAGATCGCCGGAAACCAATCATAATAAAAAAACGCTTCTTTGCGGGAAACGGCGGTTTTACAATATGAAGGTTTTCAACACGCTTACGAGAAAAAAGGAAGAACTGGTTCCGGTAAGGCCCGGGGAAATCCGGATGTATTCCTGCGGCCCCACGGTCTACAATTTTTTTCATATGGGCAACGCAAGGCCCTTTATCATTTTCGACACCCTTCGGCGCTACCTCGAATACCGGGGCTATCGGGTAACCTTTGTCCAGAACTTTACCGATATCGACGACAAGGTGATAAAGCGCGCAAACGAGGAAGGGACGACCTACGACAAAATCGCCGCGCGCTACATCGAGGAATATTTTGTTGACGCAAAGGGCCTCGGCATCCGGCCGGCGAGTGTTCACCCAAAGGCTACGGACAATATCGACGCCATTCTTACGACCGTCGAGACGCTGGAGAAAAAGGGCTTTGCCTACGCGGTCGACGGCGACGTCTATTTCCGCACGCGGAAATTCGAGGGCTACGGCAAGCTGTCCCATCAGCCGCTCGAGGAGCTCGAGGCCGGCGTGCGCATCGACGTGAACGAAAAGAAGGAGGACCCGCTGGATTTCGCCCTCTGGAAATCGGCAAAGCCCGGAGAGCCGTCCTGGGAGTCACCATGGGGACACGGCCGCCCCGGCTGGCACATCGAATGCTCGGCGATGGCGAACCGTTACCTCGGCGAAACCATTGACATCCACTCCGGCGGCGTCGACCTTTGTTTCCCGCATCATGAAAACGAAATTGCGCAGAGCGAGGCTTCATCAGGCAAGCCGTTCGCACGTTACTGGATGCACAACGCGTTTCTGACGATCGACAACCAAAAAATGTCGAAGTCCACAGGCAACTTCTTTATGGTTCGCGACGCGGCAAAGGTTTACGGCTATCAGCCGATCCGCTTTTTCATGCTGTCGGCGCATTACAGAAGCCCCTTGAATTTTTCATCGGAATCCTTGGAGCAGGCAAAAGCGGCGCTTTTACGGCTCCACACGGCGTTCCAGAACCTCGAGTTTCTGCAAAAGAGTGCCGAAAGCCGCGAATCAAACGCGGAAGAACGCGCTTTTCTCGACGGCTTCGCGGCTTATCGCGACCGTTTTTGCGAGGCGATGGACGACGATCTGAACACCGCCGACGCCGTCTCGGTCATCTTTGAGCTTGTGCGCGGTCTCAACACCGAATTTATCGGCAAGGCGGCCTCAAAAGCGGCGGCGGACGCGTCGCTCCGGTTTCTGTCCGAGCTGTGCGACGTCCTGGGGCTTTTGCCCGAAAAAAGTGCGGACTCGATCGACTCGGAAATCGAGGCGCTGATCGAGGCGCGAAGCGCCGCGAGGAAGGCCAAAAATTTCAAGGAGGCCGACCGCATCCGCGATGAACTGAAGGCGCGCGGGATCCTTCTGGAGGATACCCCGCAGGGCGTCAAATGGAGTTACAGCAAAAACACGTAAAAAAAAGACGGGGGCCTGCATGACGCAGGCCCCATCATCTTTTCATGGTATTCATGGATATTTGTTATTTAACTGCCGTAATCCTCGAGTAAGGACGCAAGCTCCTCGTCCGAATAAACCGGGACCCCTTTTTCAAAGGCGTCGCGGTCGGTGTCTCTCAGTGTTCTTTCGTCAATGCCCGTAACAAACTGCGGTGTCTCGGGGTCCTTTGCGTCAAAAACCGCGAGGTTGCCGTTATAAAGCTTCATGATATATTTTTCCTTCGGCTCCGCTTCCGGTCCTCCGGTCATTTCGTCCGCTTCTTCCGTCCGGGCGGTCATCAGAGGCTCGTTTTGCGGGCTGTTTTCTTCCTTCGGCAGCATCATCAGTATGGCGGCTGTGCAAAGAAGTGCCGCGACGGAAAGCGTCGCCGCCAGCAAATATCCATATTTTTCTTTGTATTTCACCGTTTCACCGCCTTTTGTCTCCTATTTTTACCCAACTTTATCCTTCTTATTCCAAATTGCGTAAAAATTGTCAAAAAAATACTCGATAAGTGGCCCGTTGAGGGATAAAATTTTGCATAGGGGAACAAAACGCCTCGATATTCCGTATAAAAATCGTTGAGATCCCCGGTTCGCTAATTTTTTGCAGAAATCCTAATATTTATGCTATAATATCGTAAGTACAAACTTCCTCTTTCCTGTGAAAGGAGAAATCCATTTGAAAAACACAACGAAACGCAGGATGCGGCCTACGTTGCGGGTAGTTTCCTTTCTGCTCGTGACGGTTTTATTGATCTGCATCATATCAGCGGCCATCTGCGGTGTTGCCTTTGCCATCTACATCAACAAATATATCAAGCCAACCATCGACATCGACCTCGACAGCTTCCGTTTAAACTTTACAAGCTTTGTCTACTATACGGACAAGCAAACGGGGCAGCCGGTCGAGCTTGAACAGTTGTACGGCACGGAAAACCGCGTATGGGCGAATTACGGCGAGATACCGGAAAACCTGAAAAATGCTTTTGTCGCGATCGAAGACGCGCGATTTTTCAAGCACCACGGCGTCGACTGGAAGCGCACCATCGGGGCCACGCTCGGCTGGTCCGGCCTCATAAAGAACTTTGTCGGCGGCGGCTCGACCATTACCCAGCAGCTTATCAAAAACGTCACGGATGAAGACGACATCACGGTGCAAAGAAAAATCCAGGAAATCCTCCGCGCGTTGAATCTTGAAAAGAACTATTCGAAAGAGGAAATTCTCGAGCTCTACTTAAACACGATCTTTTTAAGCCGCAACTGCAACGGCGTCAAAACGGCGGCAAAGGTATACTTCGGGAAAGAGCTGTCCGATCTGACGCTCGCCGAATGCGCCTCCATCGCGGGGATCACAAAAAACCCCTCCTACTACGATCCATTCCGCTTCCCGGAGCACAACAAGGAGCGCCAGGAGCTGATCCTAAGGGAAATGCTCGACAAGGGCATGATTTCAAAGGAGGAGCACGACGCGGCGGTTGCGGAAAAGCTGAATTTCAAAAAGCAGGAAAACGAGGAGGCCCAGGCCTCCAAACAGTCCTATTACGTCGATCAGGTCATCGAGGACGTTCTGGACGACCTCCAGAATGAGAAAGGCTACTCAAAGGAGCTCGCAACCAGGCTTCTTTATTCCGGCGGGCTCCAGATCTACGCGACGATCGACGTCGATATCCAGTCGAAAATGGACGAGGTATTCTTAAATGAAAAGGATTTCCCCGGAGTCAAGGGGAAGGACGGCTCGATGCCGCAGGCCGCCATGGTCATTCTGGACCCCTATACCGGCGACATACTCGCGATGTACGGCGGACGGGGCGAAAAGACGGTAAACCGCGGGTTAAACCGCGCGACGCAGACAAAACGCTCCCCCGGATCATCGATTAAGCCCCTCACAGTCTATGCTCCGGCGATCGAATATGGTCTTATCACGCCGGCGACGGTGTTTGACGATGTGCCGAAGGATTTTACGGTCAGCGAAAAGGGGTGGCCGAAAAACGACGACAACGTATATACCGGGCGCATGACCGTTAAAAAAGCGGTCGAGGTGTCGAACAACACGATCCCCGTCGACATCATGAAAATGCTTACCCCGCAAAAATCGTTCGAATTCATGAGAGACAAGCTCGGCATCCAATTGGTCGAGTCGAAAAAAACCTCTACCGGAAAAACGCAGACGGACATCGCGCTCGCACCTCTTGCGCTCGGCGGGCTGACCGAGGGCGTATCCGTGCTGGACCTCACCGCGGGCTACGCCACCTTCGTAAACAACGGGATCTACAATGAAACCCGCACTTACACAAAGGTGGTCGACGCAAACGGCGTCGTACTGCTTGAAAAGAAACCGAAGACCACGATTGCAATGAAGGAAAAAACCGCCTATTATATGCTCGACCTTTTGCAAAACGTGGTGACCGGGGCAAACGGCACCGGCAGGCGCGCGGCTCTCGGCAACATTGCCGTGGCCGCCAAGACGGGAACGACAACCGGAAGCTACGACCGCTGGTTTATGGGGCTTACGCCGTACTACATCGGCGGGGTATGGTTCGGCTACGACACGCCGCAGGAAGTGAAGGGGGTGTCGTCTAACCCGGCGCTTTTGATCTGGAAAGCGGTAATGGAAAAAGTCCTCGACGGATATCCCGCGAAAAAATTCGAGGATCATTCCGGCTTTGTAAACACCCAGATCTGCCTTGACAGCGGCCTGCGCCCGTCGGAAGCCTGCAGTAAGGACCCGAGAGGAAGCAGGGTGACGACCATCAGGCTCGCGAAGGAGGACATCCCCGCAGCCGAGTGCAATGTTCATTTCCCCGTCCAGATCGACAAGGTCACCCATATGATCGCAAGCGAGTTCTGTCCTCCGGAAAATCTCCAGACCATTTCCCTTTTGAATATCAACCGCATGTTCCCACGATCGGGTATCGTCGTCAGAGATCAGCAGTACGTCCTGCCGTCTTTCTTAAACGAATCGGAACAGGGCGCCTCGGGTTATTCCGCGGTCCCGCCGTCCGGAACAAAGGGCTATGACCAGATCTGCAACGTGCATAATTTTTTCCCCACCTATCCGGAAATACCGGGTGGGGAGGAGCCCGGGGGTGAACAACCGGGCGGCGAGCAGCCCGGCGGAGAGCAACCCGGCGAAGGGCAGGGCGGTGAGCAGACCGGCGGCGACCAAACCGGCGGGCAAGGCCAGCCCGGAAATGAAAACAATGAGAATCAGCTGCCGAGCGAGCAGATTCCCGTATCAAACAATCGATAATATCGCAAAAAGCCGTTTTCCGAATCTAAAATTTTTAATAATCCGCTCCGTTTGGCGCCAACAACGCCTGCGGCTTTTTGCAGAAAACGCGCGAAGAAAATGAATCGAGGTGTCTATGAGGAAAAAAACAAACGCATTTATTTTGATTCTTTTATCGCTCTGCTTTCCGATATCCGGCTGTTCTTCTCCGGCCTCCGGCTCA
The DNA here is from genome assembly GCA_002423435.1 of Clostridiales bacterium UBA6114. Lineage (GTDB taxonomy): Bacteria > Bacillota > Clostridia > Oscillospirales > Butyricicoccaceae > UBA6114. The sequence goes on along the minus strand of DIWE01000036.1, from coordinate 235,851 downwards.
AAGGTCGGGATGCTGACAAGTACAGGCATAATTGAGGGACAGAGCTTTAGTTCCGGGGTCTGGAGCGGCATCCAGCAGGCCAAAAAAGACTTTTCCTTTGAGACGGTCCATGCAAAACCGGAGGCGGAAACCCCCGACGGCTACCTGAAGGAGGCGGATACGCTGTACACGGCCGGCTATCGCATGATTGTCGCACCCGGCGCCGAATTTTCGAAAACGGTCTTTGATGCCCAGTCAAAATATTCCGACGCCCGTTTTATCCTGATCGACGGCGAACCCTCGGACGCGGGCGGGAACGTCTCCATATCGCAAAATACCGTCGCCCTTCTGTTCGCCGAGCAGGAATCGGGGTTTTTGGCTGCGGTCGCCTCGGCCCTCCAGCTGAAAACCGGGCATTTCGCCGTGATCCTCTCGTCGAAAGACCCGTCCTTAAGCCGCTATAAAAACGGTTTTGTGCAGGGCGTTAACTACGCAAACAAAAATTTCGGCACCGGCATCGCTTTGGAGCGCTCGGATTTTGTGTTTATCAATGGCCCGGACGACCTCGACGGTGCTAAAAAAGCCGCCGGTGCGTTCTACGACCGGGGCGTCGACGCGATCTTCACGCCCTGCGGGGCCGCCGCCGGGGCCGTCATCTCCGAAGCCGTGGAAAGAAGCCAAAACGGCACCCCCGCATTTGTCGTCGGAACGGATTCCGACCTGTACGACGACGGGATTTACGACGGCAAAAAATCCGTTTTGCTGACCTCGGCGGTCAAGAAAGCGGATGCCGCCGCGTATTATATCATTGAAAAAATTTTCGACAATCAGTTCCCCGGCGGGCAGACCGTCGTGCTGAACACCGGAAACGGAGGCGTGGGGCTTCCCGAATCAAATCCCAACCTGCGCGAGGATGTTATAAAAACGGTAAACCTGCTTTTGAAGCAATTAAAATCGGGCGACCTTACCGTAAACGAATAGCGGTGACATAATCAATGGGGGCCGAAGCCCCCATTTTAGGCTGTCGACAAAGTCGACAGCCTTTCGAGGGGGAATCCAATTCCCCCTCGATGCTCCTCCAGGTGCGGACAAAACACATGTGTTTTGTCCAGTGTGTCCTTCACCGGCGCATGTCCGGTTCCGGACAAATCAAAAATGAAGGGGTTTCGACCCCTTCATAATCCCCATAGATACTTTATCCACACTCTGTAATGGGGGCCGAAGCCCCCATTTTATTTATGGTTTGCATCCGTTTCAATTTTTGCCTCCGTGACGTTTTCCGCATTCGGCAGAGCTATGTTCGTCTCCTCATCCGTGCGGTCGCGCTGGATGAACGATGCGGTCTGAAACGCGCTCAATGTTTTTTTCATGCTTTTTCCTTTTTCCTTCGGTCGGGACATATTTTTTCACCTCGTTCTTTATTTTTTTCTGAAAACGTCAAAAATATTACGGCATAGGCATTGTTAGTTCGGATGCAATCTGCTAAAATTTTATAGCGGCGAAATTTATTTGAAAGGCTGAAGACTATGGCAAATCCGATTGTCACAATCGAAATGGAAAACGGCGGCGTCATCAAGGCAGAACTTTACCCCGATAAAGCGCCGAACACGGTTAATAATTTTATATCTCTCGCAAACCGCGGTTTCTACGACGGAACCGTCTTCCATCGGGTGATCCCCGGCTTTATGATCCAGGGCGGCGACCCGGAGGGCACCGGCATGGGCGGGCCGGGGTATTCTATACACGGCGAGTTTTCCCAGAACGGTTTTAAGAATGACTTAAAGCATACGCGAGGCGTTTTGTCGATGGCCCGCGCGGGCAATCCGAACTCGGCTGGCAGCCAGTTTTTTATCATGACGGACGACGCTCCACATTTGGACGACCAATACGCCTCGTTCGGCAAAGTCACCTCCGGCATGGAGACCGTCGACTCGATCGTTCATGCAAAGCGTGACCGAAGGGACCGTCCTTTTGAAGACCAGCGGATTAAAAAAATCACCGCCGAGACCTTCTCAGTCGATTTCCCGGAGCCTGAAAAAGTATAGCAAACTTATCCCGGAGGAAGATATGCCCGACATTCAAGTGACCCGGCTTTGCAAATATTTCGGTGAAAAACAGGTATTAAAGGATCTCTCCTTTGAAATACAGGAAGGGGAAAAGGTCGGACTGATCGGCGCAAACGGCGCCGGAAAAACGACGCTTTTCAAGATTCTGACCTCCCGGTGCGACTATGACACGGGAGAGGTTTTTCTCGCGAAGGATAAAACGGTCGCGGCGCTCGACCAGATCCCCGATTATCCGGCGGATTACACGGCCGAAGACGTGATGCGCAGCGCTTTTTCCGCGTTCGACCGGATGAAGGATGAGCTGCGCGCACTCGAGAAATCGATGGCGCAAAACGCCTCGAAAAGCGACGTAAAGCGTTACGGAGAGCTGCTGTCGCGTTTTGAAGGGCTCGGCGGATACGACACCGATTTTGAACTGGATCGGGTGGCAAACGGTCTTTCCGTATCGAATGAGCTCAGGCGCCGTCCGTTCTCCCTTCTGTCCGGCGGCGAAAAAACGCGCGTAAACCTCGCGCGTGTAATGCTTATGCGCGCGGACATTCTGCTCCTCGACGAGCCGACAAACCACTTGGATCTGCACTCCTGCGAGTTTCTGGGCGAATATCTGGGCTCCTACAAAAAAACGATTGTCGCCATATCCCACGACCGGTATTTCCTGGATCAGGTCGCAAGCCGGATCCTGGAGCTTGAAGGAGGGCAAATCCTCTCCTTCGGCGGCAATTATTCCGTTTACGCCGTGGAAAAGGAGCGCGCCCGCGAAGAGGCCATGAAGCTTTTTGAAGCCCACGAGCAGGAGAAAAAGCGGCTCGAAGACGCGGCGGCAAAGCTCCACTCCTGGGGGACGCAGTCTGTCAAGATGCATAAGCATGCCTTCTCAATTGAAAAGCGTATCGAGCGGATGAAGGCTTATGAGCGCCCTCCTACAAACCGCTCGCTCAATCTGAAATTCGGAGAGTCGGAATATTTTACCGAAGACGTCCTGAAAGTAAAGGGGCTCACGAAACAATATAACAGCCGGGTGATTTTGAGCAACCTGAGCTTTACGGTCAAAAACGGGGACCGCATCGCATTGATCGGCGAAAACGGCGCGGGAAAGACGACGCTTTTGCGCCTTCTGCTGTCGCAGGAGCGGCCCGACTCCGGCATTGTGCGCCTCGACGCCGGCTTAAAGCCCGGCTACCTTCCCCAGAACGTCACTTTTACAAATCCGTCGCGGAATCTGATCGACACGCTGATCTATGAAAAAAACATGGCCGTGCAGACGGCCCGGAACCGTTTGGGCGCCTTCGGGTTTTCGGGAGAAGAACAGCTAAAGCCGGTTTCCTCTCTCTCGGGCGGCGAAAAAAGCCGGCTCAAGCTTTTAATGCTGATGTGCGACAAAATCAATATGCTGTTTCTCGACGAGCCGACAAACCACTTAGACATCCCGTCGCGCGAATGGATCGAGGACGCGGTTTCCGCGTTTTCCGGAACGATCCTCTTTGTGTCGCACGACCGATATTTCCTAAGCCGCTTCGCAAAGCGCATCTTCGCGCTCGAAAACGGCCTCTTTACCGATTTTTCGGGCGGCTACGAGGATTATGAGAAAAATGCGGCCTTGTCCGAGTGCATTTTCAAAGAGCCAAAGGCTTTGCCCAAACAAGACACGGCGACGAAGGCGCATACGGCGGAGCGGGAGAAAAGGTCGATCAGGCTGCAGGTTAAAAAACTCGAAAGCGAAATCGATAAAATGGAGACGCGCCTTTCGGAAATCGACTCGGAGATGGAGAAAAACGCATTGGACCATGTCGCGCTCGGCGAACTTTTTGATGAAAAAAACAGGCTGCAGTCCGAGCTCTGCTTATTTATGGACGAATGGCAGAGGCTTTCCGAGAAGCTTTAGATAGTGGAGGAAAACACGATGGACCAAAATAAATCCGGACTCAAAGATTTAACGGTATCCGCCCTGTTTGCGGCCCTGATTTTTATCGGAACGAACTTTTTGAAGATTCCCCTGCCGGGCGGTCAGGAATACATCCACCTCGGCGACGGTTTTATTTTCATTGCCGCTATGATCGTTCCCCTGCCGTACGCGATGGCGGCCGCCGCCGTTGGCGCGGCTCTCGCGGACATCCTGGGCGGCTATGCGTTCTGGGCCCCGTGGACAATCGCTATTAAAGCCCTGATGGCGCTTACGATATCCCTCCTCTGCCGCCGTAAAAGAACCCTGCGGTTTCATACCGTCTACGCAATGACGATCGCCACGCTGATCAATACGCTCGGCTATTATCTGGCCGGGATTGTCATTTATCAGAGCGTCTATACGGGACTTTTTGCGATCCCGTTTACCATACTCCAGTCGTTAAGCGCCGTTGTGATTTATCTTCTCTCCTATCGATTCATCAAAAAGCTTGCCGACAAATACTAATCCGAAAGGCTGTTTACAATGCTCGAGAAATTGGAACAGATCGAAGCGCGCTATGCGGAAATCGAACATATCCTCTCAATCGGCGAAGTCTTTTCCGATCCCGCCACCGCCGCAAAGCTCCTGAAGGAGCAAAAGGAGCTTTTCTCGGTCGTGGAGGCTTACCGCGAATATAAAAAAGCGGACGTGGCGGAAAAAGAGGCTGGCGAAATGCTCGCAAGCGATCCGGATCCTGAGCTTCGGGAGCTTGCGCGCGAGGAGCTTTATTCCGCCAAGGCCAAAAAAGAAGAGCTTTTGCAGAAGCTGCGCGTCTTGCTCCTGCCGAAGGACTTAAACGACGACAAAAACGTCATCATTGAGATCCGTTCCGGTGTGGGCGGCGAGGAGGCGGCGCTTTTCGCGTCCGTGCTTTTCAGGATGTATTCGATGTACGCCGAAACCCACGGCTTTAAGACCGAAATCTTAAACCGCAACGAGACCGAGCTCGGCGGGGTCAAGGAGCTGAGCTTTATGGTCGAGGGTGCGGGCGCTTATTCGCGCTTAAAATTCGAAAGCGGCACCCACAGGGTCCAACGCGTGCCCGAAACCGAGTCGCAGGGCCGCATCCACACGTCCGCCGTCACGGTCGCGGTGCTCCCCGAGGCCGAGGAGGTCGAAATCGAAATAAATCCGTCCGACCTCCTGATCGACACGTTCCGCTCCAGCGGCGCCGGAGGCCAGCACGTCAATAAAACGGAATCGGCGATCAGGATCACGCACGTGCCGACCGGCGTTGTCGTCGAATGCCAGGATGAGCGCAGCCAGTATAAAAACCGGGATCGGGCGATGAAGATCCTGCGGTCAAAGCTCTACGATATAAAGCGGCTCGAGCTCGATTCCGAGCGTGCCGCCGACCGAAAAAGCCAGATCGGTTCGGGCGACCGCTCCGAACGGATACGCACCTACAATTACCCCCAGGGCCGCGTGACCGATCACCGCATCGGCCTTACCCTTTACCGTCTGGATGCATTTCTGAATGGCGACCTCGACGAAATGATCAACGCGCTGATAAACGCGGAGCAGGCGGAGCGGCTCCGGGCAGCGCGGGACTCCTAGTCCTAGATAGTGTCTACACGAGTCGAAATAGATGGATTACGAGGCGATTTTTTGTCAGGCAAGGCGCTTGACCGCAGGAATGATGGATTCATTTCAAGGGAAAGCAATGCAGCATGGCGGAAAATCGACCGCAAGACGGGTGTTGCGTGCTCGTGTAGACACTATCTGGAGCATTTCGGCATAAAGCGCCGCATATAAATGAGACATCTGTTATTTTGAGGTGTCTCGGATGGGGATGAATGAACTTTTGTGCACCGGCGCGGGATTTTTCGCCGGCGTGATCGGCACGGGGCTCGGCGGCGTTCTCGCTCTGTTTTTCGACCGCCGCGGCAGCCGTTTTTTATCTGCCGTTTTGGAGTATACGGCGGGACTGATGCTTTCGATCTCCCTTCTCGATCTTCTTCCCGCGGCCTTTGGCGGCGCTTCCCTGCCGGCGGTCCTTTGCGGGGTTTCATCCGGAATAGCGCTTATTGCTCTGGTCGACGGCATTTCGGAGAGTTCTTCCGGCCGCAGGTCAAACAAAATGACGGCGGCCGGGCTTTCGATGGCGGTATCGGTCGCCCTTCACAATTTTCCCGAGGGCCTTGCCATCGGTTCGGCCTTTGAAAGCAGCACGCGGCTCGGGGTCGCGCTTTTTCTCGCGATTATGATTCACAACGTCCCGGAGGGGGTCGCGCTCGCGGTGCCGCTTAAATACGGTGGCGCTTCTCGACTCAAAGCCGTGTTCGCCGCCGCACTCGCGGGCCTGCCGATGGGGATCGGCGCTTATTTCGGCGCCGTTGCGGGGGAAATGTCCATTCTATTTGTCTCTCTTTGCCTGTCTTTTGCCGCCGGGGCAATGCTGTATGTCGTGCTGGTCGATCTTCTCCCTCAGTCGCAGAAGCTGAGCGAAGACCGTTTCGCCGCTTTTTTCAGTATTCTGGGCGTTTTGACAGGCGTCATTATTTCTTCAAGTTTGGGATGAGGTTCATGAATACGGAAGTCATTAAAATCACGGATGTCGCACAGCAGAAAAGCGAGGTCGAAAAAGCGGCACGGCTTTTAAAGGAAGGCGAGGCCGTGGCGATCCCGACCGAAACGGTCTACGGGCTCGCCGCAAACGCCCTGGACCCGGACGCGATCGCAAAAATCTTCACGGTCAAGGGAAGGCCGCAGGACAACCCTTTGATCCTGCATATCTCGGAGCTTTCCGAGCTTTCGTCCGTCACTCCCGAGATCCCGGAATACGCGCTGAGGCTCGCGCTTAAATTCTGGCCGGGACCGCTGACGATGATCTTCAAGCGACAGCCGAAGATCCCGCCCGCGGTGTCGGCGGGACTTTCGACCGTCGCCGTGCGGTGCCCGTCCCATCCCGTCGCCCGCGCGATCATCAAGGCTTCCGGGGTCCCGCTTGCGGCGCCGTCGGCGAATCTTTCGGGAAAACCGAGCCCGACGTCGGCGGAGCATGTGCTCACCGATTTAAACGGGAAAATTCCTCTGATTATCGACGGGGGGCCGTGCAGCGTCGGCGTCGAATCGACCGTTCTGGACCTGACCTGCTATCCTCCGCGGCTTTTAAGGCCGGGCGGAATCCCGCTGAAGGACCTCTCCTCGGTCGTCGGCAAGATCGAGATCGATCCGGCGATTTCGGGTGAAATTACGCCCGGTGCAAAGGTTTCCTCGCCGGGGATGAAATACAAGCACTACGCGCCCAAAGCCCATGTAAAAGCCTTCTGCGGTCCGTCCGCCGCCTCCCTGCGCCAGATCTTGTCGATGAACCCGGGCGAAAGGGACGGAGTGCTTTGTTTTGACGGATGCGCCCCCCTCTTCCCCGACTGCTTCGTGATTACTTACGGCGGCGCAAAGGACTATAAAAAACAGGCCGCCTCGCTTTTCGACGCGCTCCGGCGCTTCGACGAGCAGGGCGTTTTGCGGATTTACGCGCAGTGCCCGCCGGACGAGGGCATCGCATTCGCCGTTTCAAACAGGCTCAAACGGGCGTCGGGGTTTGATCTGATTTGCCCCTCTTCGAATCTTATGGTCGTCGGGCTTACCGGCAGGAGCGGCAGCGGCAAGAGCACCGTCGCGGCCGTCTTCGAGAAAAACGGCGCAGCCGTCATCGACGCGGACCTCGTTTACCGCGGCCTGTGCAAAACTTCGACCGATATGAAAAAAGAGCTTTGCCGCCGTTTCGGCGACGTATTGAACGCGGATGCGGAGGTTGACCGGAAAAAACTCGCCTCCATCGTCTTCTCCTCCAAGGACGCCCTGTCGGACCTGAACCGGATCACGCACCGGTATGTGCTGCGCGAGGTCAATGACCGGATGATCCGGATGGAGGCCTCCGGCATAAAATGCGCGGTTTTGGACGCGCCGCTTCTTTTTGAATCGGCGGCGGACAAACTTTGTGACGTGACGGTCGGAATAATTGCCGCAAAACCGGACATGGTAAACCGTGTGGTACTGCGCGACGGGATCACCTATGACGAGGCGCGCATGCGTTTAAACGCCCAGCCGGAAGACCTGTTCTATATAAAAAGCTGCGATATGATATTGGAAAACAACGGAAGTCTCCGCGATTTGTCGACCCTTTCTTCCGGTTTATATCAGAAAATCATGAGCATGGAGGTTTCTAAATAATGGCGGAAAATAATAAGGACAAGGCGAAAGAGCTTAAAAAAAAGTTGTTTTATAATCCCGAAAACGGATACGACCGCATTTCAAAGGAGGATCGCGACGCGGCGTTTGCATTCAGCCGCGATTATGCTTCCTTCCTGGATCTTTGCAAAACCGAGACCGAATGCGTGGACTTCTCGAAGAAGCTGGCGGAGGATCTCGGCTACCGGCCTTTTATAAGGGGAATGCGGCTTGCACCCGGCGACAAGGTTTACATTGTAAACCGCACCAAATCCGTGATTCTGGCCGTGATCGGCAGGCAGAACCTCTCCTTCGGCGCAAATCTCGTCGGCGCGCATATCGACTCGCCGCGTATCGACGTGCGCACCATCCCGCTCTACGAGGACACCGGGATCTGCCTTTTCAAGACGCACTACTACGGCGGGATCAAAAAATATCAGTGGACATCCCTCCCGCTGGAGCTCCGGGGCGTCGTCGTCAAGCGGGACGGGACGCGGATTCCGGTCTCGGTCGGCTCAAAGCCGTCCGACCCCGTTTTCGTGATAACCGACCTTTTGCCGCATCTTGCGGGTGAACAGATGAAAAAGTCGCTTTCCGAGGCGTTTACAGGCGAAGGCTTAAACGTGATCGCGGGCACGATCCCTTCCAATGCCGACAAGGACGGCTCCGACCGCATAAAGCTCGCGGTCATGGAATATCTGTTCGAGACTTACGGTATCACCGAGCATGACTTTATCTCGGCGGATCTGTCCTTTGTCCCGGCGCTTTACGCAAAAGACGTCGGCTTCGACCGGAGCCTGATCGGCGCGTACGGCCACGACGACCGCGTGTGCGCCTATGCCGCGCTTCAGGCGATTCTGAGCATGAAGGTCCCGGAAAGGACGTCTGTATGCCTGCTCGCCGACAAGGAGGAAATCGGGTCCGACGGCACGACGGGGATTCAGTCGCAGTTTTTAGATACGTTTATGGAGGACCTGTGCATGTCCCAGAACGTACTGCTCCGCCAGTGCTACGAGCGGTCGGCCTGTCTTTCGGCGGACGTTGCAAACGCGTTTGACCCGAACTACCCCGAGGTATCGGAGAAGCGAAACGACGCCCGGATCAATCTCGGCGCCGTGCTCACAAAGTACACCGGCTCCAGAGGCAAAAGCGGCACGTCGGAGGCGGGCGCGGACTTTGTCTCAAGGCTCAGGCGCCTGTTCGACCAGTATCACATCGTCTGGCAGACGGGGCAGCTCGGGAAGGTCGATATCGGCGGGGGCGGCACCATTGCAAAATTTATGGCAAACCGCAATATCGATACGATCGACATGGGAGTTGCGGTCCTTTCGATGCACGCGCCCTTCGAGGTGATTTCAAAACTCGATCTCTACATGACTTACCGGGCGTTTTTCGAGTTTTATTCCCATTTTTGACGGCTATTCGGCAAAGCCTCGGCGGACAGGAAGCTGTCCGCCATGTTTTTTTCGCCTTTCGGCAAAACTTACAAATTTCGGGGCGAAATAAAAATTAGCTTATGCTAATTTTTGGTTGACAAAGCTGCCGCTCTGGTATAGCATGGATATGGAAATTAGCCGCGGCTTATTTCGATTTCAGCGCGGACTGATAACGGGAGATGCTTTCATGACGTTGAATGAGCTCAAAGTGGGACATAGGGCAGTAATTACGGCGGTCGGCGGGGAAAGCGTGCTCCGGCGCCGTCTTCTCGATATGGGGCTTACGCCGAAAACAAAGGTGCTTGTCCGGAAGGTCGCCCCGATGGGAGACCCGATCGAGCTTTCCATACGAGGCTATGAGCTTACAATCAGGAACGAGGACGCAGCCAAAATCGAAATCACGCCGATCGAATAAACGGGAGAAGGTTATAAAAGCATGGTACTGGCACTGATCGGAAACCAGAACAGCGGAAAGACCACCCTTTTTAACCAGCTCACGGGCAGCAACCAGCATGTCGGAAACTTCCCCGGCGTAACCGTCGAGAAAAAAGAGGGCCGTATCCGGAACACGAAAAACATGACCGTCGTCGACCTTCCCGGAATTTACTCCCTGTCTCCGTACACATCGGAGGAGGTCGTCACAAGGGATTTCCTCTTAAACGAGCGCCCCGATGGAATCATCAATATCCTCGACGCGACCAACATCGAGCGGAATCTTTACCTGACGCTGCAACTGATCGAGCTCAATTTCCCGATGGTGCTCGCACTTAACATGATGGACGAGGTGACCTCTTCCGGCGGTTCCATCGATATCCCGGCGCTCGAGGAAAGGCTCGGCGTCGCAGTCGTCCCGATTTCCGCGAGCAAGAACCAGGGAATAAGCGAGCTTGTCTCGCGCGCGGCCAAGGTCGCGGAGCAAAAAATCCTGCCGAAGCGGCTCGACTTCTGCTCGGGCGAGGTGCACCGCGCCATTCATGGCGTCGCGCATCTGATCGAGGACCACGCCTCGGCGGCCGGTATTCCCCTGCGCTTTGCGGCGACCAAGCTCGTCGAGGGCGACGAACCCACGATCAAAGCGCTGCGCTTAAATCAAAACGAACTCGACACCTTAAAGCATATCACCGACGAAATGGAAGCCTCCCTCGGGATGGACCGCGAGGCCGCCCTCGCAGATATGCGTTACGTCTATATTGAGAATTTAAGCGCAGCAGCGGTTCACAAGGTCGGCGAGACGATCGAGCAGCGGCGCTCTCTGGTGATCGACGGCGTCCTGACGCATAAGTATCTGGCAATCCCCATTTTTCTCCTGATCATGAGTATTGTCTTCTGGCTTACCTTCGGCGTGATAGGCCCGTTTCTGGGCGACCTTCTGTCGCTCGGCATCGCCCGGCTTACCGAGGCCACCGATCTCACGCTTACGCAGATCGGCCTGTCCCCTATCGTCCACTCGCTGATCATCGACGGCGTGTACGCCGGCGTCGGCAGCGTCCTTTCATTTTTGCCGATCATTCTGACCCTCTTTTTCTTCCTCTCCCTTTTGGAGGACAGCGGCTATATGGCGAGGGTCGCCTTCGTAATGGATAAGCTTTTGCGGAAAATCGGGCTTTCGGGGCGGTCCTTTGTGCCGATGCTGATCGGTTTCGGCTGCTCGGTCCCCGCCGTTATGGCGACGCGCACACTTGCAAGCGAGCGCGACCGCAAAATGACGATTATGCTGACTCCGTTCATGTCGTGCAGCGCGAAGCTCCCGATCTACGCGATGTTTACGGCGGCGTTTTTCAAGGAAAACGCGGCTCTGGTCATGATCTCGCTTTACATCCTCGGAATGGTTGTCGCCATCCTTTACGGCTTCGTGCTCAAGAGCACCATATTTCGTGGCAATCCGGTCCCGTTTGTAATGGAGCTTCCGGCATACCGTTTCCCCTCGGGGAAAAGCATCACGCTTCATATGTGGGAAAAAGCGAAGGATTTTCTCCGCAAGGCGTTCACCGTCATTTTCATCGCGACCATCCTGATCTGGTTTTTGCAGAGTTTTGACTTTCGTTTAAACCCGGTTGCAAACAGCGAAAACAGCATGCTCGCCGTCGTCGGCTCGTTCCTGTCCCCCGTTTTCGCGCCCCTTGGGTTTTCCGACTGGCGCGCATCCACGGCGCTCATCACCGGGCTTACGGCAAAGGAAGCGGTTGTCAGCACCCTTGCCGTTTTGATGAACGTAAACGATCCCGCGTCCCTGCCGCCCCTTCTTTCGCAGATCTTCTCCCCGCTCTCCGCGTTTGCCTTTTTGTGCTTTACCCTCCTTTACATGCCCTGCGTCGCGGCGTTTGCCGCAATCAGGCGGGAGCTTGGCTCGTATGTTGAGGCAATTTCCAATATGGTTATGCAGACCGGGATTGCGTGGCTTGTCGCATTTTTGATCTTTCAGGTCGGAACGATGATGGGCTATTAACGGTACATACCCGAAAAGGAGGAGCATGCAAAATGAGCGCTCTGGATTACGGAGTCATCGCGGCTGTTATTGTCCTTGCCGTCCTCGCGCTTAGAAGCTTAAGAAAGCACAAGGGCTGCGGCGAATGCTCGGGCTGTCCTTATCACGAAAACTGCGGAAAGAAAAAGAAACGCGACTGACCTGCGTATAGCCTCATCCTGTTTTTTTATCCCGCAACAAAAGCAGGATCTTGCCTTAATAAATCTGATGAGTGTTCCCCTTTTGCAAAGCAAAAACAATGCCATATGCAAGCTGTGAAAAAGCGGCTTGCTTTTTTATTTTTCCTGCGTTTTGCCCAAATAAATGGAAACGGACCGGCCCTTCTCGAATACTATGGTGTATGACCCTTAATACGCAGGAGGTAAAGTCCATATGTTTTCTGTTGCCGTAATGCTCCTAATGAACGCCCTTTACTTTACCCTCAGGATTTCCGGTAATACGGGTTCGTTTCCCAGACCCCTTTCGGCAAAGGAAGAATATGATGCGCTTCAAAAAGCCGCCACAGGCGACATGGAAGCCCGGAACAAACTGATTGAGCACAATTTAAGGCTGGTGGCGCACGTCATTAAGAAGTACTATTCGGCAACAAACGATCAGGATGACCTCATCTCCATCGGCACAATCGGACTTATCAAAGCGATCTCCACCTTTAATGTGAAAAAGGGCGCACGTCTTTCAACGTATGCCGCCAGATGTATCGAAAATGAAATTCTCATGTATTTCAGGACCCTGCGGCGCCAGTCCTGCGAAGTATCCCTGTCCGAGCCGGTCGACAACGACAGCGAGGGCAACGAGCTTGCGCTCATGGATATGATCAGCTGCGAGGACACGATGCTCGACACCATCTACGCCTCCGACCAGCGCAAAAAGCTTATAAAATACGTCTATGAGCTTCTGGAGCCCCGCGAACGCGAAATCATCATCATGCGCTACGGCTTAAACAATGTGGCACCGAAGACCCAGCGCGAGATCGCCGAGCAGTGCGGCATTTCGCGTTCTTATGTATCGCGCATAGAAAAGCGCGCGCTGACAAAGCTGCAGCGCGCATTTGAGGATTGACGCAATCAGGCAGGTTTTCAAGCCTTCTCGAGGAAAATTCAAGATAGAACATTAAGGCTAAAAGAGCTGTTGCACTAAGGATTGATCCATGCGGAGTGCAACAGCTCTTTTATAAAAGCGATTTTTTCTGTACAGGCAGTACTTGTTCAGGCTTTTAAGTTTATTGGCTTTTTTAAGTATGCGCCGCTCATATACTTTTCCTCGCGTTTTCCGTTTACTCACGCGATATATTCTGATATTATAAAGTTAGATCCTTCTAACCACGTTCCACAGAGGAGATGATTTGATGGAGATGCTGTTATGCAGCAATACAGAATCTGAATTTGAAGCGCAGTTTCTGCGAAACTTAAATCCCCTGAAACAGACTCCGGGCCCCGAGCGCACATATGCGCTTCCCGAGGAGACGGGCAAGGGGTATTACCGCTCGATGCCCGTGGCGGGCGGCGTCAAGCTCAACTGGATGGATATGACGTTTCGGGAAACCCAGGACATACGGTCCGAGGCGCGGTTTTTCCACAGCGAGTTCAATTACTGCATCGAGGGAGCCGGGGTTATCGAAGTAAACGGGATACTTTTCGACGGACCCATCACCTCCGGTCACGTGCAGTTTCTCTGCGGCAGCCACGCGGCCGGCGTTTTGCAGATTCCCGCAAACAAACGTATCCTGCAATTAAGCATGGAGCTTTCGCCCCTGTTCTGGCAGCGCATGGAGATCGATCCCGACAGTCGTTTCGGCCGTGGGCTTTTCATGCTGGACGACGACACGGGCATAAAAAGCGCCCGGATCGTCGATGAGATTTTGGGCTGCCCCTATCAGGCTTATGCGCGCCGGCTGTATCTCGAGGGCAAGACCTTTGAGCTGCTCGCCCTGCGCCTGCATGTGCTCATGCCGGCCGCGGACGCTGAAAAGCGCGCCGCTCTTTCCCGGTGGGACGTCCGGGCGATACAGGAGGCGAAGCGGCTGATCGACCGTTCTTTGCAAAACCCGCCTTCGCTCTCCCGCCTCGCGCGGCTCGCGGGCATCAACGACTTCAAGCTGAAGCTGGGCTTTAAGCAGGTATACGGGACGACCGTGTTCGGCTATGTCCGGCAGGAGCGCATGCGCATCGCCCGAAACCTCCTGGAACGCGGGCAGTGCGATGTTTCGGAGGCCGCTTGTATCGTGGGGTATGAAAGCCTTTCGAGCTTTGCCCGGCGGTTCAAAAAGACCTACGGCTACAACCCGGGCCAATGCAAGATAAAATAATCCGCCCGGGACAAATCTTCATCCCTGCCGGACATATGCCGGACACGCAGGGCATGTTACACTGAACCCGATAAACAGGCATATCCAGAGGAGGGATTTATGATGCCAAAACGCAAAAAAGGCGCGCCAAAAGAAGGGCTAGGCCGCCTGCTGGAGCTCGCCGGGGGCAAAAAGGGCCAGCTTACGGCCGCGTGCGTTCTTTCCGTGCTTTCATCCTGCGCACGGCTTGTGCCGTTTTTTACGATTTACGGCGTGCTGCGCGAGCTGGTCGCAAGCCTGCCCGACTACGGCGCCATGGATGAAAAACGGATCTGGACGCTGTCTTTGATCACGCTGGCCGCGGCGCTCGTCTACGGCGTGTGCGCGTATTTTTCCGCCGTGCTGTCCCATACGGCGGCGTTCAACATTCTTTACGGCATCCGCATACAGCTTATGGAAAAGCTCTCGCACATAAGCCTGGGCTTTTACTCCCATACGACCCAGGGGGCCGTCAAGAAGACCATGTCCGACGACGTCGAGCAGATCGAACAATTTCTTGCCCATCACATTTCGGACATCGCGGCGGCCGTATCGCTGCCGCTCGCCACATTCATTTACCTGTTCGCGATGGATTGGCGGCTGGCGCTTTCCACCCTGCTCCCGCTGATTTTCGGCATGTTTTTTCTGTACGGCGGGCTTGCCACCGAGACGGGCAAGGCCGATCAGATCGCCATGCACGACAAAAAGGAGAAAATGGAGGGCATCATTGTCGAATACATCCACGGCATGCCGGTCGTGAAGGTCTTCAACCGCACGCTGGGCGCATTCCGGCGCTTTGAAGCCGGCGTGACGGAGTATACGGATATCATCGAGAAGATCACACGCTTTTTCGCCTCCCGCATGGGCGGTTATTACACGGCCTTCGGCGCGCAGCTTCTTCTCATCCTGCCCGTCGGGCTTTTCCTCGCGGTAATCGCCTCATCCTATGCGGATTTTCTGCCGGTGCTCCTACTGTTTTTCCTGGTGGGTACGGGAATCCGGGAGCCTATGGAAAACATGATCTACCTCATGATGTACTTAAACGCCATCAAGGAGGGCGTGCGGCGCATCGACCGCATCCTGGCCCTGCCGGAAATCGCCGCGCCGGAAAAGCCCAAGGTCCCTACGCGTCACGACATTTCCTTTGAGAACGTTTCCTTCGCTTACGACGAAGGGGAAAACGGCGCGGACGTGCTGCGCGGCGTGAGCTTCACAGGGCCGGAGGGCAC
This sequence comes from Clostridiales bacterium UBA6114, assembly GCA_002423435.1. GTDB lineage: Bacteria > Bacillota > Clostridia > Oscillospirales > Butyricicoccaceae > UBA6114. Next base: position 220,218 of record DIWE01000036.1, on the reverse strand, counting down.
GGTGACGGGGCTTGTCGGCCCCTCCGGCGGCGGAAAATCCACCGTCGCGCAGCTCATCCTCCGGTTTTACGACGTGCGGGAGGGCGCGATCAAAATCGGCGGCGTGGACGTGCGGGACATCGCGCCGGAGGCGCTGATGGACCTAGTCTCGTTTGTCTTTCAGGACAACTTCCTGTTTTGCGACACCGTCGAGAACAACATCCGCATGGGAAATGAAGCCGCCGCCCATGAGCAGGTGGTCGAGGCGGCAAAGGCGGCACAGATCCACGACGTGATCATGGCGCTTCCAAAGGGGTACGACACGGTGATCGGGGAGGACAACGCCTATCTCTCCGGCGGCGAACGCCAGCGCGTCGCCATCGCGCGGGTCATCCTCAAAAATGCGCCCATCGTGCTTTTAGACGAGGCGACCGCCTATGCCGACGCGGAAAACGAAACGAAAATACAGGCGGCGTTCGCGCGTCTGGCCCAAGGGAAAACGGTCATCGTCATCGCACACAGGCTCAAATCCGTCGAAAACGCCGACCAGATCCTGGTGCTCGAAAACGGGTGCCTGCGCGGCGCAGGGCGGCATCGGGAGCTTATGGAGCGCTGCGGGCTCTACCGCCGCCTTGTAGACTTGAGCGAGCGGCGCGGCAAGTGGGAAATACGGGGAGGTGCAAAACATGCCGGGGCTTAAAGGATGGCTTGCCCGGGTTACCTTCGGGCAGCAGAAAACATACTTGAGACTTTCGCTGTGGCTGTTTCTGGACGATTACGCGGCGTCCATCCCCTTCGCCGTCATGCTGTTTGCCGTTTTAGGGTTTCTGCAGCCGGTCCTTTCGCCCGGCGCGCCGATCCCTGTAAATATGCTGCTTGTTTTCTGCGCGGTGCTGCTTTCCCAGACGGCGCTTTATTTCTTTATCAAAAGACATAACTATCAATACAGCCTGATCACCACCGCCGACACGATCAAAAACGCCCGCATCGGCATGGGCGAACACCTGCGCCGCCTTTCCATGGGCTTTTACGCCCAGCGGGACGCGGGGGACTTAAGCACGGTCATGCTGCAGGATTACGCAACCGTTGAGGAGCTTTTTGCCCATATGCTGCCCATGATCACGGTAATGGCGGCCCGGCTGTCCCTTGCGGTCGTCATATTCGCGATCCTGGACTTTCGCATGATGCTGGCCCTTGTCGCCGTCGTGCCCCTCTCCATCCCGTTCGCGCTGCTCGGGCAGCGCCTGATGGGCAGGCGAAGCGTCCGGCTCATGAAAGCCCAGCAGGAAACCGCCTCCCGCACGCTCGAGTACCTCGGCGGCATCCGGACGCTCAAGGCGTTCAACCGGGCCGGGACCCAGTTTCAGGCGCTCCGGGATTCCCTGGGCGACCTGCGCCGCCAGAGCATCGGTATCGAGGCGGCGGCCGCGCCCACGGCAATGGTTTCCCGTTTCATCTTAAACTGCGGGATCGCCGTGGTGATGCTCTTCGGTACGAGCCTTTTGACAGAGGGCCGCCTTTCGCCCGTGTACTATATCGCGTTTCTGCTCATCGCCGTCAACATCTATCAGCCGGTGATGACCCTGTTCTATTTTATCGCGGATTTCACCCGCCTGAACCGCTCGGCGCGGCGCATCGAGGACATACTCCATGAAAAGCCGCTTCCCGAGCAGGAGGAGGACAAAGCGCCAGGGGATTCTTCCGTCGAATTCTCCCATGTGTCCTTCGGCTATAATGAGCGGGAGGTCCTGCACGACATTTCCTTCACGGCCCCGGCGCGCAGCCTGACGGCGCTCGTCGGCGCGTCCGGCTCCGGCAAATCCACCATCACGCGTCTCATCGCGCGCTTTTGGGACGCGGACAAGGGCGAGATCCGCGTGGGCGGCGTCCCCGTCATCCATATGAAGAGCGACACGCTTTTGTCGCAGATCGCGATGGTCTTTCAGGACGTGTATTTGTTCCACGACACCGTCGCAAATAACATCCGCATGGGAAGGCAGGACGCGACGATGGACGAAATCATAACAGCGGCCAAATCAGCCGCATGCCACGATTTCATCACGGCCATGCCAAACGGCTACGATACGGTGATTGGAGAAGGCGGCTCCACCCTTTCGGGCGGGGAACGCCAGCGCATCTCTATCGCCCGGGCGCTCCTAAAGGACGCGCCAATTGTACTTTTAGACGAGGCCACCGCGGCTCTCGATCCCGAAAACGAGGTGCAGATCCAAGGGGCGATCAGCGCGCTGACAAAGGATAAGACCGTGATCGTCATTGCCCACCGCCTCCGGTCTGTCGTAGGCGCGGACCGGATCCTGGTTCTGGATGACGGACGCATCGCCCAGTCGGGAAAGCACGAAGAATTGCTGAAACAGGGCGGTATCTACCAAAAGCTTTGGCAGGAGCAGCAAAAGGCCGGCAGCTGGCGCATGGTATAGCGAACATCAAGAAACGAATAAGGGGAAGGAGGCGCCCGCGGGGCTCCGCGGGCACCTTTTGTGTATATGCCTCACATGGCTGTGGAGGAGGGATATCATGTCGAGACAATTTAAATGCCGAAGGTATGCGTTGCGCCGGGACGCGACTCGAGGAAAAAGCGGGGTAAGCACGCCCGATATTGATCGGCTCAGGCAAAATGTTTAATACGGGCGCAAAGGAGGGGCTTGCAATGCGGAAAATGGTATATTCCAAAGATCATCTTACCTTTTTTGCCCACTACAAAACGCCGGAAGAGCACCGTCATTTTGCGAAGCATCTGATCTTTGGCGTCGGCGATCAAATCGAATGCTCCGTTAAAGGAAGCAGGTTCACCTGCGGCGGAATTTGCATCGGCTCTGATGTCCTTCACACAGTTGCCGCGCAGGGAACTAATATATTGATCATGCTGATTGATGAAACGAGCGAGCTCTCCTGTTATTTGGAGAAAACCTATCTTCGTGGCCGGGGCTATTGTATTCTGGACGAAATAATTGCGGCACAAGTTTCGGACTTGTGCCGCAAACAAACGGATATGGAGCGATTGGATACCGGGGTGCTTTCTATTTGCTCCCCGCAGACAGTAGGGCCGGCCGTATCGGACGAGAGAATCCTTGACGTTTTGCAGGCGATCAAAGAATCCGAAAGCATCGACAAAGGCACGCTTTCAGGTCTGTGCGATATCGCCTGCCTTTCAAAAAGCCGGCTTTCCCATCTTTTCAGGCAACAGGTCAAAACACCTCTAAAAAGCTATCTTGTCATAGCAAAGATGGAAAAGACATATCGCTATGTGATACAGGGTGAGAACCTGACGACCGCAGCAATTCACGCCGGTTTCAACAGTTCCTCACATTTTTCTGTAACCTGTAAAAAGCTGTTTGGAATTTCTTTTTCCGATTTCCTCCGGCAATAAACAGCATCTATTTGGAAGCCGCTCTTTGTTTCCTGCAATATAATATGGACTGTGGACAAAGGGGAGGCGAAACCATAGTGCAGGAAAAGATTGAATTCAAGAAAGGATCATACAGGTTAAACCGTCAGGAGAATTATAATTTTCAGCTTAATCGCGTCATCATGTGGAACGGCGGGGAGCTCTCCGACATTCAGCCGGTATCCGACAGGATAAACGATAGTGCAAGCTGGAAGCGTGAGCTCATCGCGCTTGGAGACAAAGCCATAAGCGAAAACCGCCTGCAAAACGCCATTGCCTACTATCGCATGAGCGAGTTTTTCATGTATGACGACGACGCGGACAAACTGAAATATTATCGGCTTGCCACAAAGCTCTTCTATCAGCATTACGCAGAATACTTTGAAGCCGGAAAAGTGGAAAGGCTCTCGGTTCCTTATGAGGGCGCGCCGCTGCCCGTGCTGCATGTCAAAGCGGTCGGGCCCAGAAAAGACACGATCCTGCTGCACGGGGGCAACGACAGCTATTTTGAGGAATTCTTTTTCCCGATGCTGTATTTTGCCCAAAACGGCTTTGAGGTATATCTGTTTGAAGGCCCCGGCCAGGGCGGCGTAATACGTGAGCAGGGCATACATTTCACAAGCCGGTGGGAAAAACCCGTAAAGGCCGTTCTCAACACATTGAGTCTGAGCGATATCACCATCATCGGCGCTTCTTTGGGGAGCATGCTTGCCCTTCGCGCCGCGGCTTTTGATCACAGAATACGGCGCGTGATCTGCTGGTCGATATTCCCAAGCTTCTTGAGCGCCGCGCTGTATGCCGTGCCGAAGCGTGTCCGCGGCCTGATAAGCTGGATGCTCCGCCACCATTGCAAGGGAATCATCAACAGGAGAATGGAAAAAATGATGGACCAGGACCAGACGGCGCATTGGGCCATCCGTCACGGGATGTATGCATACGAGGCAAGTACACCCTTTGATTATCTGAAAAAACTCGACGAATTCCAGATGGTCAATATCGGGGATAAAATAACGCAGGACGTGCTTGTGATCGGCGCGGAAAAGGATCATTTTATCCCCAAGGAGCTGTATAAAGATGAACTCGACGCCCTGACAAATGTGCGGTCGCTGACTTACCGCCTGTTCACTTCCAGGGAATATGGCGAAGCGCATTGCAACGCGGGGAATCCCAGGCTTTGTTTTGATACCATGATGAGCTGGATCGAGCAGATTATCAAGCGAGGCTATACGGATTGAACCGCTGCAGGCTTATCTGCCGTGCCGGGATGCTGCGTTCAAAAAACGATTGACCGCTGAGTACGGAAGGGATTTCTATGTGCGTTTTTCATCCCTTCCGTTTCGTCATCCTTTGGATATCAGCAGCTTCTTTGTCGGAGCAGGTTAAATTCCTTTTTGACCATGAGCATCGTCCACAGCACGATCACCGTGTCGATACCAAGAGAACCGTAATAGATACCCGCCACTCCCATCCATCTGGGCGCCAGCAGCATGACGGGAATATAAAAGACAAGCTGCCGTGCGATGCCGATCAGTGCCGCGGGCTTGCCTTTATCGACCGAAGGGAACAGCGTCATCGCCATGAAGATAAAGGACAAAAGGGGCAGAATCGCCATGTAAACACGGAAGTTTACAAACTGCTCTCCGGTAAAAACCTGATCCTTCAGCATCAGGCCCAGAACCGAACCGGGAACCGCCATGGACAAAAGCCAAAACGGAAGAGTGAGCAAAAGCGCGGCAACCGCGAATATCTTATAGGACCGGATGACCCGGTCGTACTGCTTCGCGCCATAGTTGATGCCGATGGCCGGCTGGAGTGCGCGCATCAGCCCGAAAATCGGCGTCAGCAGGAAGGTAAAGACGCGATACACCACGCCGTAAAACGCAATGTCTGCCGTTGTGCCGTACCTAGCCAAGGCGTTGAATACGAAGACGGACTGGACCAGGCTCATAACGCTCATGATGAACGCCGACATCCCAAGCCGCAGGATAGAGGTCCCGATCTTTTTATCCCAGCGGACGCAAGCCAATTTGGAGCGAAAGGATGCGTGGCCTCTCCCGAAATAGAACCAGCCAACGAGCGTATAGGCCAGCATGCCGATGTTTGTTCCCCAAGCCGCCCCGGCCACGCCCAGCGGAACCACAACCATCAGCATATAGTTTGAGACGACGTTTACAAGAAGCCCTGTCCCCATCATCACCGCAGCCATCTTCATCCGGCCTTCGGCGCGGACGATCATATTCCCCGCAAGTCCGTAGATCCAGAAGAAGGAGCCCAAAATCGTAATCCGGAAATACCGGTCGCCCAGTATAAGGGCTTCGCCGTCCGCGCCCATGATGCGCATCATTTGAGTCGAGAACAACATCCCCACTACTATGTAAAGCACCGTTACCGCGAGGGAGATCAGATTAACGTTGCCCAGGAGCTTATCCTGGGTATTTTTATCTTTGGCCCCCAGCGCAATGCTTAAGACGGCCCCGGCGCCTGTGCCGATCAGGGACCCGAAGCCCACGCTGATCTGGGACAGCGGATAGGCAACCGATACCCCTGCCAGGGCAGTCTCTCCCACGAACCTCCCCACAAAAAGGGCATCCAGCACGGAATTCATTCCGTAGAGTACCATGGCGACCACCGCGGGCCACGACAGACCGGCCATCACCCGCCACAGGTTTCCGGCAAGTATAAACTGCTTTTGTTTTTCCTTTGCACTGATTGCATCATTCATGTTCCTTCTCCTTCCCGGCTATGAGGCAGAGCCGGCCTTTCCCCTGCGTGTCATTGCCCGTGACGGCAAAACCGCTGCTTAAGAGCAGTCGGATAAGCTCGTCGCCACTGTAAATCCGCATTCCGTCAATTTTTTCCGTCCATGTTCCATCTTTAGGGTCGCTCGCCTCGTTGCAAATCAGAAAGCGGCCGTCCGGCTTCAGCACGCGGCGCACCTCCCTGAAATCGTTTGCGATATCGGGCCAAAAATATACGGTTTCAAAAGCGGTGACGACATTAAATGCGCCGTCCTTATAAGGCAGACAGCTTACCGACCCCTGCCGTATATTGCACCGCTTCCCCAAATCGTCGCGATTCTTTTTCCGGCTGACCGCGACGCTCTGCTCCGAATAATCGATGCCCTCTACATAGCCCTGCGGGCACATTGCAAGCAACCGTTTGATATTCGCGCCGCCGCCGCATCCGATGTCAAGAATGTGCGCGTCTTTTTTCGCATGAAGATGCGAAAGCCCCCATCGGCTTATGTTGGAATGCCCATAGTTCATACCGGCCAAAATCAGCCTTCCGGCAAAGCCCTCAGGCTTGCGGCAGTTTTGCATCAGCTTTCCCAGCATCCTTCACTCCTTTCAAAAGCTTTGGTCAAAAATCCTCCAAAAACAGGTCTGCTCTCTCCTTTGCAATAGTTAGATCATTCTAACTAAATGTCAGAATAATTGCGTCTATATTGCCTATCTGTTTGCCACGTGGTTAGTCAAAACTAACCGAACGTCAAAAAAATTAATACACTGTAATCAACTGCTGAATAATTCTTGAAAAACACTTTTCCAGCCGCCGGTATAGAAAACGGCTAAAAAATCAAGATTCTCAATAGCCTCTTCATAGCTCATATTGTGGCGGACAGGCTCAAGCAGTGTATTGATATAGCTTTCCGATACGATGTGAAGAATTGTGCGGTTTATTTGGGCATCGATACCTTTATCTTTTTTCAGCCTCTCCAGATAGGCGAGCGTATGCGTCACCTCGTGGTCGACGATTGTATGCACAAAGTCAGCCTTTGAGGAGCCCTCCGCCCCGGTAATCAGCAGTCTGAAAACATCGAAATTGTCGTAGATAAGCCGGTAAACCCGATGGAGCTCGGCGATGGTATTTTGCGTCGCGATTTCTCCCACGATACCGTCTGCGTTATAATATGAGGCGCCCAGCTCGATGAACAGCTTTTCCACCTGCTCACAGACAGGGGTGACAATCGCCTCAAACAATGCGTTCTTATCCTTAAAATAGGTATAGATCGCGCCTGTCGTCATGCCGGCGGCGGCGGCGATATTCCGAAGGGACGCATTCTGAAAGCCCTTTTGCAAAAATTCCCGCCTTCCAAAATGCAGGACTTTCTCCTGCGTGCTCATCTCGCCGGCCACCCGTGATACCCCTTTCCGAAAATTGCATAACGCCGTTATATAACGGTGTTATTTTACATGATTTTCTTATAACTGTCAAGAGGACAGCATAGACGTTTTTCTTTTTGATGAGCGTCGAGCAAAAAAGGACCGCCCTGCGGGAGCTTATTGAAAAAATCGTGAAACGGCGAAAATGTTCATATTTACTTTTCGGGGCGGGCGGAGAAGAAATTGAATGCTGACAAAGCTGCAACGCACGTTTGACGAATAGAGGAAACGAGTCGGGTACCCGGTTTTGTATATATGCTAAAAACGCGATGAGGCGATGCCAATTTACATCACCTCTCGCCTGCTCATTTTTATTCTAACCTGTCCCCATAAATAAGCTGGGTGCTCAGATCCATGAAGCGCCTGTCTTCCGGCACGATGCTGACCATGCAGAAGATGTATCGGATCCCCGTTTTGGGGCACCCTACATTCGGATGATACCCACCCGCAATAGAAATGACATCCCCATTCTGAACTAAAGAAACCTGATCCGGTCTGCCCATCTCCGTATAGACACATTGCAGGCCGAATCCATCCTGCATCCCAAAATATGTGTACACTTCTTCACGTTTTTCGCCGTGCTCATGAGGGGGCCAAGCAGTCCAGCCGCCGGACGCGCCATAGCAAATTCCTACCAAAAAACGGCTGGAGTCAAATTTTTCATCAATAAAATTCCAAACATCCCTGCGGGTCCCTTGTTCAGAACTTCCGTATACCTTGTGCCTCTCGGGGTCCGCGTCCACTTCCCTGAAAGGAATAAATGCAAACTGGGTTTTTCGGCTGCACGGAGCCCCATACCTCATTACAATTCCGGACCCGCTCAGCTCTGCACCCCCGTTTACCGGCAGATAAACCATATCACAGATACCCGCAGTACCGCTATGATCCGTAGCTTTATATCTAATTTCCCCTTCAGCTACAACTAGACAAGTCTCTTCATCAGCACTTTGAACCAAAATTGTTTTCCCATCGCATTTAAGCCGCTGCACGCTTGTATATTTAAGCCCTATTTCATAAGGTTCCAAGCGGTTTTGCGCTTCTTCGGGACGGAAGTGAAGTTTTGCCATATTCAATACCCGTTTCATCACTGTTGTTATTTCCTTATACCGTCAAAACGAACTTCTATCTGATATCTCAGTCCCGCAAAATCAGTTTTCTGTTCGCTTTTTCACACTGATGACATTTTTGAAACAACCCGGCTCATATATTCGTCAAACCGTTTGCACGCGGAGACGATCCCCTCTTTTTGCCTGAAAGTAATATAAACCCCCGTTACAAGAATGTCCGCGCCAGCCAGAATACAATCCTCAGTGTTCTGATAATCGACGCCTCCGTCGATCTCAATCAGAAAGTTTGCTTTTGAGCTTTGGCGCAGTTTATTTAATTCACGGATGCGTTCAACCGAATTCGGCAAGAACAGTTGTCCAGCAAATCCCGGCTCTACGGTCATTAAAATTACATAATCTATAAGTCCGGCGTACGGCTCAAGAATATCTATTCTCTGAGATGGGTTGACAACAACGCCCGCCTTCATTCCAGCCGCACGGATTTCAGTAATTGTTCGACGACAGAACCTGGTGGCATCGGCATGAAAACTTACATAATCAGCCCCGGTCTCCGCCAGACGAGAAATATATGCCGCGGGGTTGTCAACCATCATATGCACTTCCATCGTGATGTCGGGATATTTGTTTTTTATGTCCCTGATATAATTCAACGGCAGGCATATATTCGGCACATAATGCCCATCCATAATGTCAAAATGAAGGAAATTCACACCTCCTTCCACCAATTGCGCAATGTCTTCACCCATTTGCAGGCCATTGCAGTTGGCAAGGGAAGGAGCATTAATTATTTTTTTCATTGCTTGAACACCTTTAGTAACGACCATATAGCGGCCCATAAGTTTTGCATGAGCGGAAATCTGCGCCAATGGGGTCATCTCCGCCATACATCCGCCATGCGGCCGGCCGGAATAATTGATCATTTGATATATTGTGCATTCCCACGGGGATTCTCAGCATAGAGGCCAGCGTAACCAATAGCGCGCCCACATGTCCATAACACAGGCTGCAATGATTGCTCCCCCACGTTTCCATCACGCTGTAAACAGACTCGAAAGATATTGATTCTGTAAGGCGCGGCACAAAAAAAGTCTTGGGCCATGTCGGATCCGTACGCCCGATAACGGCAGATTCAATATTCTCAGGCAGACGAACGCTCTTGCCTTCCGCAATCTGTAAAACAGGTCCCAGTCCTTTTACCAGATTCAAACGAATCATAGTCAACGGGACTCCGCCTTCGGAAAGAAAACTGGATGAAAAACCGCCCCCGCGGAAGGTTGCCAGCTTGCCGGCCCCCCATTGCGTCTTTCCCAAACAATTTTGTACATCCTGTTCCGTAAGCTTCCAAAACGGCTTGATTCCGGGCTTACCGTCCAAATCTGCGCCCATAGTCCCATCCAAAGCCGATGCGCCGGAGTTGGTCAGATATATAAATCCGTCTTTTTCGTCCTTGCCAAGCTCCATGCCGGTCGTATTCTTTACAGTTTCGGCGCTCCAAAAGGCACGCACGTCGCAAAACATCTGCGCGGTGCCTGTAAGCAATGTCCCCCACATCATAGTGACGGCATTTAAGCTGTCGTTTTCGGTAGCCAAGACATACGGGCGGCGGACTCCATCCCAGTCAAAAGAGCTGTTCAGGACCGCTTCGGAAAAATCTCCGTTCGGCATATAATCGGACCATTGACGCTGGCCTTGGAATCCGGCGGCCAGCGCATAGTGGCCCTGTGCCTCTTCACTGTACCCCATACGTTCCAAAGCTTGGTTTCCGACCATTAAGTCCCGCATGATCAGCGTCATTTTGACGATCGTATCCCAAACCCCATCCTTCTTCTCCCTGCTTTGCCGGATTTCCTCCGGATTTGGGTCCTGCATTTCACGGCAATTTACTTTTGCCCAATTTCTGGCGCGGTCATACTCATCGTGATCATAGATTTCAAACTCCAGCCTTCGGCGGATCTCGCTCATATCCACCGTTTCAGTGCGCATGCCCAGGTAGCAACGGAAAAATTCCTGATCGACAATAGAAGACCCGATACCCATACAGACATTTCCTATAGAAAGGTATGACTTCCCTTTTATGTCCGCGACTGCCAGTGCGCATTGGGAAAAACGAAGAAGCTTTTCCGCCACATCGGAGGGTACCGACAAGTCGTCCGCATCCTGCACATTTCTTCCATAAATCTTAAACATGGGATAGCCCTTCTGTTCGGCCACAGCCACCGCCGCAGCCAGATACACAGAGCCGGGGCGCTCGCTCCCGCTAAATCCCCAAATGGCCTGAGGCAGCTGTGCATTGTATTCCATTATCTCCGCCGCATAAGCAAAAGCACGTGAGATGCTGATAACGGCGCCCACATTTTCGCGTACAAATTCTTGAGAAATCTGCTCCGCTTCCCTTACTCCCCCGACGCCAACGGAGCCGACGACGCACTCTACCGGATGTCCGTCCGCGTGAAACACATTTGCTTCTATCAGTTCCTTTGCTTTTTGCGCCAGTAAAAAAGTGGGCTTTTCGATTTTTTCCCGCACGCCGTTGCACCGGCCGTCCACTACCACGCGGATGCCTATTTTGGGGCGTGGCGAACTATTGTACAATCTATCGTTCATAACAAATATTATCCTTTCTTAGCTCAAGAGAAGATTGGGCAGTAACGTAACAATGCCCGGACAGAAGGTCACCAGCAACAGTATAATCCCTAAAACACCCAAATAGGGTAATACTGCCTTTACTATTCTTTCAAACGGTACCTTGGATACCGAGGAAAGCACATAAAGAACCATCCCAATGGGCGGGGTCAACAGGCCAAGCATCAGGTTCAGGATACACATAATCCCAAAATGGATCGGATCAATACCGTAACCCATGGCAATGGGCATCAGGATGGGAACCAAAATGGAGATGGCAGCTGCGGTTTCCATAAACGTTCCTACAATGATCAAAAGCAAGTTGATAAACAGTAATGCGGCAATCTTATTATCGATGTGTCCGGCCATCCAGCTGCTCATATTTTGAGGTACCTGCTCCACGGTAAGAATCCATGCAAACACATTGGCGGAGCCAATGATAAACATAACGTTTACGGTATTGGAAGCGGTTTCGATCAGAAAGCCCGGGATTTCCTTGATCGCAATGCTGCGCGTGACAAGTGTCAGGATCAGGGCATAGAAAACGGCGATGATCGCCGCTTCGGTAGGGGTGCAAACTCCGGTCAGAATACAGCCGATGATAATAACCGGGCATAACAGGGAGAAGAATGCCTCTTTAAAGTAATACCAAAGGGATTTCATTGTTGGAAACGATGCCCGCGGATAATTCCGTCTTATGCTTTGTATAAACACCATGACGCCCAAAGCCAGCGCCATCAAAATTCCGGGAAGGATGCCTCCAATAAATAATTTCCCAATAGAAACGCTGCCCGCTACGCCAAACAGGATCGCCGGTACGCTGGGAGGAATAATGGGTCCCAGGATGCTGGAAGCCCCGGTGATTGCCAGACTGAAATCGTCATCAAAGCCTTGTTCCTTCATAGCCTTCAGTTCAATGGCGCCCAGACCGCCCGCGTCGGCAATCGCGGCTCCGGACATCCCCGCAAAAACCACGGATGCCAGAATGTTGGCATGTCCCAGCCCTCCGGGAATCCAGCCGACGACGACATTACAGAAATTAAAAATCTTTCTTGTAATGCCGCCCGAATTCATAATGGCGGCGGCCAGTATAAAAAAAGGTACGGCAATCAACGTGAAAGAATTGCTGATCGCGCTTGTGCAGGACTGAAATACCTGCTGCATGGAATATCCGTTTAACCACAGATAGGCCATCGAACTCCCCATAAGGCACACCGCGATGGGGGCGCCGATGATCATCAGTATGACGAAAATACTAATTAATACAATCATGCCGTATGATCCTCCTCATAACCCCGAAGAATACGAATGTTTTCAATCAGCAAACGGATTCCGGCCAGCGCGAGCCCCAGAGGAAGCGCTATGTAAACAATACTCATGGGGATGTGGGTAGCGGTTGACTTTACATTTGCCTGTATCTTAATAAATTCAAACGAGAATGGAATCATATAATAAAAAAGCGCGATCGTGGCAATATTGACAAAGATCCTTAATGCCTTCTGGATCTTCTTGGAAAACAAATTGGTCACGGCCTCCATACGGATTTGCGTTTTCATGCGATAGGCAAAGCTGATACCGATAAAGCTCACATAAACAAAAATAAAACGCGCGGCTTCCTCGCTCCAGGTAATGGGGCTGTTAAAAACATACCGCATAAACACCTGAGCCAGTAATATGAAAAACATGGAAGCCAAACCGCAGATAATCAGCGCATTTTCTACGCAGGCCATTCCTTTATCAATTTTATCCAAAACGGTTCTCATAATTTTCCTTTCCCCGAATTTCGCCGGTTTTTGATTTGTCAGTGGATATTAAAATACTGATTGCCGGGTTTTGGGGCAAACAATAACGCCACCGCTCCACTATTTCAACATAGTAGCCAGACTTAAAATAGTGGAAACGGTGGCTTTTCCAACATAACCCCTGTCGGGTAGTATATAATTACTTGGTCGCCTGCAGGGAGGCATACAACCCCTCTGGCCACAAGCCTTCGGATTCGCAGGCAGCGACCGCTTCGGCGGCGTTGTCGATAAAGGCCTGTTTGTCGGCGGGTTCATGGACTGTGACACCCTCATCGGTCATCAGCTTTAACTGCTCTTCTTCCGCATCCAGCACCAATTGGTTTACAGTGTTGGTGCCTTCGGTAAAGCACTCGGTAACGATGTCCGCATATTCTTTGGGCAGCTTGCTCAGGACATTGTTGCCGATAATGACGGGACATATGGTGATCTGATGCTGAGTTAAGTTAATATAGTCGCACACTTCGTAAAATTTCTGAGCATAGATCGTGGGTATGGGGTTCTCCTGCCCGTCCACAACCCCCTGCTGCAATGCCAGGTAGACTTCGCTCAAGCTCATCGGAGTGGGGTTGGCTTTGAATACGTTCTTCGCAATATACGTAGGAATGGTATGGTCGGGAACGCGAATTTTCAAACCGGCGGTATCGCTGGGGGAATCAACGGCAATGTTGCAGGTGAGGTTGCGAACGCCATAATACAAAGAGGTTAGGATGCTGAAGCCGTTTTTTGAAATCTCTTCATAATACGGAGCCATTGCATCGCTTTTGATCGCACGCATTGCCTGATTACAGCTGCTGAACACATACGGGGCTTCATATACATTAAAAGCTCCAACATATTTTCCAACTTCTCCGATACCCAGGACCGCCATGTCAATGGAACCGGAAAGAATATTGTTGATTTCGTCCGTTTCAGCTCCCAACTGAGCGGCAGGGTAAAGCATAATTTCCACATGGCCGTCGGTTTTTTGGGAAATTTCATTGGCAATCTGCTGCAGTCCAGTATTAAAGGGATGGTCAGCGGCGTAAATGTGCGCCAGCTTCAGCTTGTATACCGTATTGTCCCCAGTGCTTCCCGATTCAGTCGGGGCCGTAGCCGAAGTCGCACCGGTCGACGCAGGGGTCGGGGAAGAGCTACAGGCGACCAGAAACAAGCTTGTAGCGGCAATGAGAATAAACGCGATTACTCTTTTCATTTGTTTCCCTCCATAATATTTTTTGTAACAAAACATTAAAACAGTTCCACTTGACAACTTGTCAACAGCTTCAAAAAGTAGTATAAAAGAGGGTGGAGAAGTCCTCTAATTCTCCCCTTTTTCAGTACACTTTTTGATTTATCAAAGGGTGTACTTTTTAATGTTAAGTTTTTGAATCGTCGCGCCTTTGAATGGACGCTTTAACGGACAACGTTACGGGGTAGCAAATCTGCTTTGGGATATGTTCCTTGTTCTCAATCAGATCCAGCAATTGCTTTGATCCTTCCGAAGCCATTTTTTCAATGGGACGGCTGATGCTGGTAAGCGGCGGATAAGAATATGCCGCCAAAAAGCCATCGTCAAAGCCAACCAGGGAAATATCCCTCGGGATATGATATCCCAACTCGCGTACGGCCCTCATCGCACCAAAGGCCACCGCGTCGGACGCTAACATGACGGCTGTGGGTCTTGGTTCATTTTGAAGCAGCTTTTTCATTCCCTGATAGCCGCTCTCGGCGCTGTAATCTCCGGCAAGAACCCACTCTTCGTGGATCAAAACCCCTTGTTTTTCCATTTCTTTAATAAAGCCTTCATATCTGCGTACTGTGGACATGGAGCTCTCACTGCCTTTTACATAGGCAATATCACGATGCCCATTTGCAATTAGATAGGCAACCGCTTCACTGATTCCAGAAGCCTCGTCGCAATAAACATTATCGATTGCGGCATCCTCCAGTTTCCGGTTGATAACGACCACGGGAACACCCGCCATACGGATTCGTTCGATTAAAACATCATCGTCCTTACGCTGGCTTATTACAAGAACCCCGTCATAATTGGCGGAGGTGACATCATAACTTGTACTCAATTTGTCAATCCCATTAAACAAAACGCTGTACTGAGTCGGAACATTGCCGCTGACACTTTTAATAATGGTATAAACAAAATCAGAAGAAGTCGCTTCCACCAAGCTGGAAAAGAAAACTCCAATGTTATAGGAACGAACGCGCACCAAACTTTTGGCCGATAAATTCGGAACATAATTCATCTTATCGGCGATGTCCCGGATTGCTTTCTTTGTTTTCTCGCTGATCAATGAACTGTCGTTGAGCGCTCTGGAAACGGTAGTATGAGAAACTCCCGCTTTTTGAGCAATATCCTTAATCGTTACATTCTCCAAATTCTTTCCTCCATTGCAAACGTGTGCAATAACGATAATAAAAAAATACACGCTATGTTCACGTGTGCATCTATTACGGGTAGTATTATAACACATATTCTCAGTTTTACAATTATTATTCTTCACAAATATGCTGCAAGTAATTTATTGAATATACACATCCATCCTTCGAGGTAAAAACCTGTCAAACGCCGGCGGTAAAAAGCTTTCCGCCGACAATCACGTACTTTGAAGACTGACAGCCATTATCGGCAAAGCCGAGGGCATGGGTTCTGTACCGCACAAAAACCCATGCCCTCTTTTCGGCCTGCTCGATCCAACTTTTTTATAAGCAGCTCCGTTTAATATTATTTAATCACATATTTCTCGGCCAGCGCATAGGCCATGTCGGAAATATCCTGCCCGATGCCCGGAAGCTCGGGAACCGCATAGCGTCCGTTTATGGGCTGATAATCATAAACGCCAAGCTCAATATTGCGATCCGTCAGAGAATTCCTGTGGTGCTCATGAATCAAAAAATTGGGTATGGCAATTTCCAGATGCAGGCTTGCAGCCATTACGATCGGGCTGCCGCATACGTGCGCCTGAACGGTAATATCGTAGGCATGAGCCGCATCGCAGATCTTTTTCGCCTCGCTGATCCCTCCGCAGGTGCCCAGATCCGGCTGAATAATATCCACGCTCCTGTCTTCGAAAAGCGGGGTATACCCCCATCTGGAATACACTCTTTCCCCGCCTGCAATCGGAAAATGAACCTTGTCTTTAATTTTTTTTGCCAGTTTGGCATTTAAGGGCGTGTTGGGCTCCTCGTAATACATGATGTCGAAGCCTTCTATTTCTTTGGCCAGCTGAATGGCGGTGGAGGCGTCCGTTGCCGCGTGATTTTCAATAATGATGTCGACCGACGGTCCCACGGCTTCCCTGACCGCCGTCAGCCTTTCTTTGCACATATCGATGAAATCCCTCGATAGCGAGCCGCATAAATTATAATTCCACATAACGCCGTTTCTGTCATACTGGAACAGATCCACCTTTACGGCATCATAGCCTTCGGCGATCGCTTTCTTGGCCGCATTCGAATACTGCTCGGGGCTGCTCAGCGCTTTTCTGTCCTTTCCCCAGTCGGACTGGATCTGGGAGGCGTAGCACCTCAAATCCTTCCGGCATCTGCCTCCCAAAAGTTTGTAGACGGGGACGCCCAAGGCCTTACCCTTGATATCCCAAAGGGCAATGTCGACGCCGCTCATGCCGCCAAAGATGACCGTGCCGCCCCCCTGGCCCCAGAACGTCTTCTTCATCAGCTTGTTCCAGACCGCTTCAGTGTCAAACGGGTCCATGCCAATGATATGGGGGACAAAATCCCTGAGCATCCCAAAGGCCGCATTGGAAGCGGAACCGTAAGCCAGGGCGACCTCGCCGACCCCGTAAATCCCCTCGTCGGTATAAAGCTTTACCAGAACCGGCTCCCATGGCAGCACATGCGTCCCCTTCACGGAAGTGAACGGTATGCCTGTTTTAACGATTAATATTTCCGCACTCGTAATCTTCATCTTATAAATCCCTCAGTATTTTATTTAATAGTAACCTTGTCCGCGATCGAATAGGCGTATTCCGTCAGATCCTGCCCGATACCCGGAAGCTCCGGGACAAAATACCTGCCTTTTATCGGCTGATAATCATTTACGCACAGGTCGATATTGGTTTTCATGATAGAGTGGCGGTGATGTTCATGGATCAGGAAATTCGGAATCGCAATTTCAAGGTGCAGGCTTGCTGCTTTTACAATCGGACTGCCGCAGATATGCGTCTGGACCGTAATATCGTAAGCATGCGCCATTTCGCAGATCTTTTTTGCTTCGCTGACTCCGCCGCATGTGCCCAAATCAGGCTGAATGACGTCGAGGCTTCGGTCTTCAAAAAACGGAACGTAGCCCCATCTTGAATAAACCCTTTCGCCTCCGGCAATCGGGATATCCACTTTTTCCTTGATCAGTCTGGCCAGTTTCGTGTTCAGCGGGGTGTTCGTTTCTTCATAGTACATGATATTGTACTGCTGAATTGCCCTGGCCAGCTGAATGGAGGAGGTCGCATCGGTCTCGGCATGGTTTTCGACAATGATATCAATGTTTGGCCCGACTGCGTCCCGAATGGCGGCGACCCTTTCAACCGCGAGATCAATTTTATCCTTGGTCAGGACGCCGGTCAGATCCATTGATTTTATATTGCCCTTACGGTCAAATTCCAAAAGATCAACCTTGAGCGCGTCATACCCCTGCTCGACTGCCTTTTTTGCATGCTCCGCGTACTGTTCCTTTTCAGTCAGCGCATTTCGAACCGGATCAAATCCGAATTGGATCTGCGATGCGTAACAGCGCAGACTGTCCCTGCATTTCCCTCCGAGAAGCTTATAGAGGGGGACATTAAGCGCTTTCCCTTTAATATCCCAGAGCGCCATATCGATCGCGCTCATGCCGCCGAAAATGACCGTCCCTCCGCCCTGGCCCCAGAACGTCTTCTTCATCAGCTTGTTCCAGACCGCTTCCGTGTCAAACGGGTCCATACCGATAACCAAAGGCGCAAAATCCTTGAGTATGCCGAAACCGGCGTTGGCGGCCTTTCCATACGCCAGGGCAACCTCGCCCAGGCCATAGATGCCCTCGTCCGTATTCACTTTTGCGACCACCGGGCTCCAGGGGCGTTTTTTATTGTCATTGCCCTCAATAAAGCTATGTATCAGTAAGATTTCCAGGCTTGTAATTTTCAATCCGATTACCTCCATACACAAATCATAACGATTTTCTGCGTTAAAGCAGGAATAAGCTGATCTGGGGTATAAATCCCACAATCAGCTGCGCAATCAAGAGGCCGACTATGAACGGAATTGCCGATCTCGCAATTCTTTCTATGCTGATGCCGGTCATCGTGGATGAAACAAACAGATTCACCGCCACCGGAGGGGTCACGAATGCAATGGCAAGCGCAAGACACATGATCAATCCAAAATGAATGGGGTCGATCCCCACCGACTGCGCCACGCCCAATAAAATGGGGGACAAAATAACCGTCGCCGGCGTCGTCTGTACAAACATGCCGACCACAAACAGCAAGGCATAGATCAGAAGAATGATCACATAGGGATTCGTCGAAATAGACAGGAAGAATTTGTTGATCTGCGCAGGGTATCCGAGGTATGCAAAAATGGCTCCCATTGCGCCGGCAGGCGCAAAAGTGAAAAGCATTCCGCCCAAAAATGCGACATTGTCCTTATACATTTTTATGATTTTCTTGAATGTCAGCTCTTTGTAGACAAATACGCCGACAAAGATGCCGTAAACCGCCGAAACGACTGCCGCCTCCGTGGCGGTAAAGATTCCGCCGTAGATACCGCCTAGGATAATGACAGGCATCAATAGAGCCCATTTTGCATCCCACAAAGCTGCTAAGAATTCTTTAAAGCTTGCTCTTTTACTATTGCCTTTATAGCCCTTCTTCCTGCAGATCAAATAATTGACAATCATTAATATGGCGCCGACCACCAAGGCCGGGCCAAGGCCTGCGATAAACAGATCGCCAATCGATACGTTGTTGGTTACGCCGTAAATAACCAGCGGATAGCTCGGCGGGACAATAACACCAAGGCCGCCGGCAACCGCGATGAGTCCGGTTGCGTAATACTTGTCATATCCCGCATATACCATTTGAGGGATCATGATCGTACCGATCGCCGCGACGGTCGCCGGGGCCGAGCCGGAAACCGCACCGAAAAACATGCAGCCCAGAATCGTCACGAGGCCAAGGCTGCCGGTTACGTTTCCAACCATGCTGTTTGCGACGTTCACCAGTCTTTTTGACAGCCCGCCGGTATCCATAATGCTGCCCGCGAGGATAAAAAACGGGAGCGCAAGAAGCGTAAAGGAGCTTAATCCGGAGTACATATACTGCGCGACAAACTCATATGTTGTAACCGAAGTGGCAGTGACAAGCATGATCAATGTAATCGCAATGCTTACGCCGATCGGCACTCCTATTATGAGCAGCGCAAAAAATAGCACAAACAGCCAGGCCATTACCGATCCCCCGCCTTTCTTATCTCTTCCGATCTGGCGATCTGCCCCTGTCTTTCTATCTCATCCAGATCCAAAGAGGCCTTGGAGACCCCCAATTTTTTCTCATCCTCATGCAAAAGCACATAAATCTCCTGTGCGATCCTGACAAGGCACAGGCCCATGGAAATCGGGACCACCATATAGGCAAAAACCTTGGGGATATGCAGAATGGACGAGGTAGCGTTGCTTTTTTGAAAATTCGCAATAATATTCAGAATCGGGAAGATGATAAAAATGCTGAACGCCGCCTGAATGATATTGTCGATAACGAGAAGTATTCTTTTATACCGAAACGGAAGAGCATCCAATAAAACTTCGATCCTCAGAAATTTTCTTTTCCGGACAGCCGCCGCTATCCCGCAATAAATCATCCAGACAAACATGACCTCCGCCAATTCTTCCGTCCAAGCAAACGAGTACTGAAGGACGTATCGGGAAATAACCTGTATCGTCAGCAAAACCGTCAGCGCAAGAAAGAGTCCTGTCCCAATATAGATTTCAAACGTATTGAAAAACTCTTTCAGGGTCATTTTCTTTTTATTATTTTCCATTTTAACCCCCTGCTTACTGTAAGTTCAGCTGTTTTTCTATTCTGTCAACCTCGCTTAAAAGTTCGTCATAGGCTTCCTTCCCCATGTTTTCCTCAACAAGCGTCCAGCTCCCTTTAACGGCGTCGATGAACTGCTGCTTTTCATCGTTTTCAAGCTCGGCGACCTGCATTCCTTTTTCTTTCATTTTTTCGAGCAGGGAATCCTGCTGCTCCTGGCAGGCCGTTCTGGACGCTTTCGTCGCGTCTTCGCAGGCTTCCTTCAGAATTTTTTGTTCTTCTTCGGTCAAGGATTCAAAATAATCATGATTGATTACAATAACGGATTCGGTAATGCCGTGACCCGTCAATGTAAGATACTTTTGGACTTCATAAAATTTCTGGGAGTTGATGTTGTTTAACGGGTTTTCCTGGCCGTCCACCAACCTTTGCTGCAGCGCGGTAAATAATTCGGAATATGCGACCGAGACGACCGATCCGCCGAGCGCTTCCATCGCCGCGATCTGAATCGGGTCGGACATCACTCGCATCTTCAGTCCGGCTATGTCTTTGGGGGACCTGATTTCCTTTTTGCTGTTTGTCATATGTCTCATGCCGATTTCAATGTATCCCAAGATGGTCGCGCCCGTATCCTCGAGGCATTTTTCGGCCATATGCCCGCCGACAATCCCGTCCAGGATTTCGTGCACGACCTCATTGCTCTTATAAAGGTAAGGAACGTTTAAGGCGGCAAAAGCAGATGTATAATCGCCCCAGTTTCCGGTCGCGTGATTCGTCATTTCAAAAGCGCCGGTCTGCAGGCCGCCGATGATCTGATCGTTCTTGGACGCGAGCTGTGAGCCCGGATATAAGTCGATCAGCATTTTTCCGCCGGATTTTTCATTTACTTCATCGACAATGCACTTGAGTGCGATTCCGGTCGGCGATATGCCGTATTCCGACGTGGTTAAATTGCTTGCGAATCTGATAATTTTAGCGCCGCTTTTTGCATCCGGCTTCGGGATTTCAATGACTTCGCTCTGTGTTTGGCTTTCTGTTGCACCGTTTGCTTGCGCGGATGACGGGGTCTGTGTTGTTTGCTGAGTGCTTCCCAGGCACGATGTCATGGTAACCGTCATAGCCGCCGCCAGAATCAGGCAAACCCATTTCTTTTTCATTTTTCTTTCGCTCCCTTTACACCTTAATAATTTTAAGAAGATTTTTCATCCTCTTAATTCACGTCATCGAGATCAATTGTTCCATGCGTCCCGTCGACCGTAACATGAAGACCGCTTTTGATGATCTGGGTAATATCTTCCCGGAATCCGTCCACGACGGGAATTCCCATCACAATTGCGCATTCCACCGTGATGTTGTCCGCGAAGTTGCAGACAATCGCAGCCGGGTTGCAGTTGTTTAACTTCGCTTTGTACGCCATAAACGGTGCAATTGTTCCGCCATGCCCGGTCGTGACAACCAAAACCTTTCCCTTAAGGTTCGTTCCAAACAGGGGATGATTTGCCATAGTGACTTCCCCGCTTTCAGGGTCCATGTCTCCGATAAAGGAAAACGGAGCCTGAAATACGACAGCTTCTCCTTCTGCGATTTTCCCGCAAACCGCTCTGCCTTTTATCATCTTAACCCTCCTTGAGCCCTGTGATCGCCTCAAGGCAGCTTTCAAGACTTGCGACCATCACCTTGACCTTACCCTTTTGCAGCGAGTTTACGTAATGCGCCGCCTTAAAGGAATTGGTGAGCACTTTTTTTGTGCCGGCAGGCAGAGGCGAATCCGGAATTGTCGCCATGCACACATTGGAGATGACCCCGCCCGCAGCTTCAATGACTTCGGTGTAGCCCATATCCCCGCACAATGTATAGACGGGATTCCCCATTCCGAGCCAAAGCCGTTTGCCCGCCGAAAGCTTCCTGCCCCTAAGGAGCTTAGCGATATGTCCCGCCTCTTCAACCGTGACGTGCGGGCATCCGAGCAATACGAGATCCGCGTTTTCCGGTTTTTCAAAACGGAATTTTTCTTTGGTGTCCTCGATGTTTCGTTTTGCGACCGTTATCACCCTTTCGGGCTCCCTGCCGCCCAGCGCCGCTTTCAGCGTCGGCGCCTCCGGCGTCACTCCGACAACATGGCAGATATGTACGGACCCGCTCGCGGCGGCCGGGGCAATCAGATACTTCAGATGATCAAAGGAGATCTTAGGATCAAGATCGGCAAACACCACGCTTTTATTCGTGACGTTTTCCCCCACATAGTATCCGAGGGCGCCATAATCGTCATCCGTTTCAAGCGCAACATCCGGCTCTGTGCGTATAACGACCTGGGCATATCTGTTTTCGTCCCGGAGCAGCCCGAAATAAGGGGTCCTGCCGGTAAGCGCCGAACACATATTGACGATTGTGCCGTCTTTATTCGTGCGCGCGCCCAACATTGAGTTGCTTAAAATCTGTGCGCATGAGCCAATCCATGAATTTAAGGAACCGTTCGGCGGCAAATTACCCAATGTCATCGGCAGGCAGCTGTAGGTCTTTATAAAGCCAAGCCGCTCATGGATTTCCCGGCGTTTTTCGCAATCAGGCAGCTCCGATTCTGCATACGGCCTGTCAATCCCCATCTGACCCCATTTTTCAGGGCTGAACGCCGACATATACGGGTGGAGCGTCGTCTTGACCGGGAGCTCCTCCATATCCAGCGTGTATTCCTCAAGAAGCGCCGGCGGTTCTTTTGGCATGACGTGCGCGCTTGTAATTTCCGCCATACGGTCGGCCCCGACCGCCTGCCCGTATTGAATCAAAAGATTGATTGCCCGCTGAAGCCCCCTGCCATGCTTGCCTTCCGCCATTTCCTGCTCATATTTTGTTAATTGCACCGATACATCCCCTTTCCTTGGATTTCTGCGACAGAAAACCAAACCGTGCTATAAAACCTCGTAATGATCCTTGACATTATGGGTATGTACCCAGTCGCCTACTTTGATATCCTTTGTCGCCTTTCCGATTGCCGTGCCGTATTTCAATACAAATTCGCCTGTTTTAATCGCTTTTACGGCAATCTTATGCCCGAATTGAATATCGGAATTTGCTTTATAGCCTGTTTCCTTCTGATCGCTTTTTACAAAAACCTCTTCGCCGGCGGCAATATCCGCCACACAGGTTGCAACATTATCCATAGGGTCAATCTGTTTTGCGTATTTTTTCATATGAGTCACCTCTTTTACAGTTAAATTACCGGGCCTTTTATCAGAATTTCCATCGCGCCGTCAAAATTAAGAATCTCCGCTTTGGTCAGGGTACCCGACGCCACTTCAACAGCAAACTCGTAAAGCCGCCGCCCGGCCTGCCTGACAGTCTCCGTCTCTTCGATGACCGAGGCGACGTCGATATCAATATGGGAGGCCATCGTCTTATTGGTCTTGCTGTTGCCGCAAACCTTAACTGCCGGAATACAGGGATGCCCGTTCGGTGCACCCCTCCCTGTTGTAAAAAGGATCAGCTGGGCGCCGGCCGCGGCACCTCCGGTGAGGTTCTCAAAACCATGTCCCGGCGTCGCCACAATATGCCTGCCCGCGCACATCGGCACTCCGCCGTACTCGATTGCGCTTTGGATCGGGACCTTTTGGCCTTTGGCATTTGCTCCCAACGCCTTTTCGATCAACGTGGTCAGTCCCCCGGCGACATTGCCCTCCGTCATCTGGCTCCCCCTGACGTCCGCGCCGACCGCGCAGCCTCTTTGGTACAGGTCCTTGACAAAATCGACAATTTTCTCCCCCTCGGCAGGGTCCACGCATAAATCCTTGAGCTGGTACTCGCCGCCCATGATGTCGCATACCTCTCCCTGAATGAACGTTCCGCCGTTTTCCGTCATCATGCGGCACACCTCGCCCACAACCAGATTGGAGGAGAGCCCGGACGTCGTGTCGGAAGAACCGCACTTGGTGCAAAAGCACAGCTTGTCAAGGCCTGCGCGCTCCCTCCTGATCCTGCTCGCTTCAAGAGCCATATCCGCCGCAATCTGCGCGCCTTTGGCAATGGTCGGCAGCATTCCCCCCTCCTCATGCACCCCGACATAGGCAACGGGTTTTCCGCTCGCCCTGATCCCTTCAACAACCTCCTCCGGCTTTACCATTTCGCACCCGAGACCAATCAACAAAACCGCCGCAACATTCGGGTTTTTGCCAAGGTTTATCAATGTCCTCGTTACCTGCTCGGTATCCTTCGCCGGATGCAGGCAGCCCTGATGGTGCGTAAACGCTTTTGTGCCCCTGACGAGCCTCTCAATCTGCAGCGCAACGGCGTTGACGCATCCCGTGCTTGGAATGACGGCGACATAATTTCTTGCGCCATATTGACCGTCGGGTCTTGGGAATCCATAAAAGTCCATTAAAATCCCTCTCTCTTCTCAGACTTTGTAAGAGTTATGCTTCTATGTGATGGGACGTCCCATGTCTTGTAATGAATTATACTCCCTTTAGCCAATCCTGTCAATGAATATAAACAGGCGCGGAGCTTTTTTGTTCAGAATATACAGATTTTTTCATGGTATTTATCAATAGTGCCCGGTTGACAAACCGGTGCGCGGACATTGAAACAATTCATTTGGCACAACACAATTGCAATATCCTCTTATTATGCTATAATAAAGCAAACCTTTCGTTTTTGGGAGTTTTGCCGAATGTTGCTGTCAGAAAACGTATCCAACCAGATCAAACATTTAATATTAGACGGAACCTTTCCGATCGGTGAAAAAATACCCAGTGAACAGGAATTAGCCGAACAGCTCGGGGTAAGCAGAAATACGATACGCGACGCCGTAAAGCTTTTGGTAAGCAAAAATATATTAAGGATCAAACGAGGCAAGGGAACCTTCGTAAGCCTTAAGCCGGGAATCATAGACGATCCGTTCGGGCTTGACTTCATGGATAAGGACAATCTTCCAAGCCATCTTTCGGAAATCAGGAGGATGATCGAGCCTGAAATCGCATACCTGGCCGCCAAAAGGGCGACAGAGCAGGAAATCGAAAAGCTTGGTGAAATATCTTCTTTTTTGATGAAATGTTTGAAAGAGTATCTCGATGATAAAAACAAACAGGAGCTCTTCGATTTAATCATCGAGGCGGATTTCAGCTTTCACAATCTGGTTTGCCAGATGTGTAAGAATCCTATTATTTCAAAAATCTTCCCTGTCATTACAAAAAACATTTGGGAGATTTATTCGTCGGAATATTTCAGAAAAGCGCTTTTGGATGTTTATAAAATGAATACCCATTACAACATTTATCGTGCAATCAAGGACAGAGACTCGGAGCTTGCCAGGGATATTATGATCCAGCATTTAAAAAATCCGTCCGCAATCATACAAAACTATATTGATAACAACGAAAGATCATAATCGCCGGGACAAAGGGGCGCGCCGCAAACCGTTTTCAAAAACGGATTGCGGCGCGCCCTTAATTGTCCTTGAAAAGGCGGTTTCCGCCGGACAGACGCCCCTCCGCTTCCGTCTCAACAATTAGACAGTGCGGCAGCGGCGGCGCCCAAAAGGTTTGCGTCGTCAACCTTTACAAATTCATAATATCTGCTTAAGTTATTTACGATATGATCTCTCATATAATAATTCAGCCTGTCCCGAAACAGCTTTGCTTTGTAAAACGACGAGCCCTCGGCGACGATACACACGGGCTTGTGGGGCATTCGGCCGGAATCGGTCTTTAGCAGGATGGCAGCTAGACTCGACGTTATCATTTTCGCAGCCCTGTCGACGCTGCGGTCGATAATCGCATATAATGCCTCGACATCCCCGTCGTCGGCGCAAATTCCCGCAAGCGTGTTATTCCCGTACGGATGATAGCAGAATTCGTCGACCTCTTTCATGGAAAGCTCCGCCATATCTGCCGTCGCGTTTGCAAAGAAAGCGGAGAAAAGCCCCTGCGCCGCCGCCTGCTGAAGTGTGAGCAGGATAACGCCGCCCTGATATCTGCCCGAAACCATCTTTTCAAGAAGCTGGCTACCGGGGTTTACGGTCTTTTGATCAAACAGTCTGTCAAACTCGCCGGAAGGCATTTTCCCGTAACCGCCCGACTCCGTGTTGACAAGCATTTTCCCCATGTCCTGTCCTTGTCCGAGCTTGCCTATGCCGGCGGTTTGCTCTATATAACAGGTATTGATGCCCGTCCCGTAAACAAAGCCGACATAGGTTTCAAAAGGCCTCTCTGCCATGGCGCAAATGCCGCCCAAAAGGGCGGCCGCGGTATCGTTCAGAAGAACAAACCGTTTCGTTCCCGTAACACCGTTTTCCGCAAGCTTTTTTGCAATCTCCGCGCATATGTGCATATTGTCCGAGCCCCTGACCCGGACCTCCTTGGAAAGGCCGATCAGCCGGCCGTCACGGTTCGGCAGAATTTCGGCGGGATAGGAAAAGCAAAAACCGATTTTGTCGCTTTTGCCGATCACCGGCTCCAAATAGCCGGCAATCGTCTGCAGAAATTCTTCTTTTGAGATTTCCCCGTAGGAGCCCGGCATCGGCTGGACCCTCGAATATTCGACGTTTGGGCGGCCGTCTGCAAACGTGACGAGCGCCGTTCGAAAGTTCGTACCCCCGGCATCCATTACAATAACGGGCTCATTATCCGGCACCGCCCTCTCCGGGCTTAAATAAGCGGGAAGCATCATGAGGGTCGATTTTCGTCCGTCAAGGCCGCGCCGCATCTCTTCGACAAAGGTTTTTGTACATTCGCCGATATCAATGGCGTCGGGATGCATCCCATGTTTTTTCAAAAAAATATCGATGTTAGACATAACAGCCTCCCTCAAACAGTCTGCCCTCCGTGTAATCCACTTTTTCACCGTCATCCGCTGTGTGTATTTTATCATCTTTTCCTCTCTTTGCGTAGGGTAGGCGGGCCGGTTTTACATTTTATAGGATTTATGAGATAATATAATATAAATAAGAAATAAAGGAGAGGTTTAAATGAGTAGAACCATATTTATTTCCAACCGTCTACCCATTACTGTCCGGAAGAATGAGGGGATGCTTTCCTACGAAAAAAGTATCGGCGGACTTGCCACGGGCCTGAAAAGCTATCATGAGCGCTCGGACAGCATATGGGCCGGATGGCCCGGAATATCGGATGAAAAAATCGACGAAAAGGAAAAAGCATGCATCAGAGAGGAACTGGAAGAGCGGTATCAGTGTCTCCCCATTTTTTTATCGGAAGTTGAAATTGACCAATATTATCACAGGTTCTGCAATAAAACCATTTGGCCCCTGTTTCATTATTTTCAGAGTAAAGCGGAGTACGATTTCGGGACATGGGAAATGTACAAAACAGTCAACAGGAAATTTTTCGAGGCTGTCGACCCGATCATCGGCGACAGGGACATCATATGGATCCATGATTATCAGCTGATGCTGCTCCCACAAATGATTAAGGAGAAATACCCGAATGCGCAGGTGGGATTTTTTCTGCACATCCCCTTTCCTTCCTTTGAAATTTTTCGATTGCTGATCTGGCGCGAGGAAATTCTTCGAGGGCTTCTGGGCGCGGATCTGATCGGCTTTCATACTTACGATTATGTGCGACACTTTTTGAGCAGCACCCGGAGGCTTCTCGGCCTGGAGCACAATCTCAATAAAATCAGCTATGAGGACCGGTATGTCCAGGTGGATGTTTTCCCGATGGGCATCGATTACGACAGCTTTACGAAGGAATACGACAATCACATTTTCCAAAAAGAAACCGAGAAGCTGTTTGAGCATAAAAAAGGCACAAAGATCATCCTGTCGATCGACCGCTTGGATTATACAAAGGGTATTCCGGAGCGGATCCGGGCGTTCGGCCGGTTCCTCTTAAGATATCCGGAGTATCGGGAAAAGGTCAGGCTGTATCTGATCGTGGCGCCGTCGAGAGTGGGCGTCGATTCCTATGATGAGCTGCGAAAGGAAATTACCGAGCTTGTAAGCGAAGTCAACGGCAGGTACGGAACGATCAGCTGGATGCCCATCTGGTTTTTCTTTCAGACCTTTACGCAGGAAAGCCTGATCGCTTTTTACAGACATGCGGATGTACTGCTGGTGACGCCCCTTCGCGACGGCATGAACCTGATTGTAAAGGAATACATTGCGGCCAGAACCGACTGCGAAGGGATGGCTGTGATCAGCGAGACGGCCGGCGCCGCAAGCGAACTCGGGGAGGCTGTGATCGTCAACGCCAATAACTATTTCGAGGTCGCAGCCGGTATCAAAACCGCGCTTGAAATGCCCCGCGACGAGAAAATAGCCAGAAATAAAATGATGCATAAACGTCTAAAACGCTACAATGTCGAATTCTGGGCCGGCGAATTCCTAAACGCGCTCAGCCGGGCAGTAAACGATTCAAGGCAGATCGTCTCCGAAAAAAGCATCGACAGAGACATCGCTGAAATTGAAAACGCGTATAGGAATGCGAAAAAACGGGCTCTCTTTTTGGATTACGACGGCACTTTGGTCGGATTTGCACCGATACCCGAACAGGCAAAGCCGGATGACGCGCTGAGGAAATTGTTGTCGGAGCTTGCGAACGATCCTAAAAATACGGTCGTGATCGTTTCGGGCCGGGACAGGAATATATTGGACGAATGGCTGGGGGACTTGAATCTCCATCTGATCGCCGCTCACGGCTTATGGTTTCGCAAGCCGCATGAGGAATGGATCATGACGGTATCGCTGGGCAACGCGTGGAAAAATTCCGTCCGCCACCTGCTCGACCTGTATACCGGCCGTATGCCCGGATCGTTTGTCGAAGAAAAAGATTTCTCGCTTTCCTTCCATTATCGGCAATGCAACCCCGATTTGATCGAAGTAAAATTGAGCGAAGTCCGTGAAGCGCTCATCAGCATGACCCAGTCTATGAGCCTGGGACTGCAGGAAGGGAATAAAGTCCTGGAAATCAAAGATAACCGTGCGAACAAGGGGTATGGGGCGTCGCTGCTGCTTCAGAATCAGAATTTTGATTTCATCCTTGGAGCTGGCGACGATTATACCGACGAGGATCTGTTTGTATCCCTTCCAAAAAGCGCGGTCACCATCAAAATAGGACCGGGGTACACCCATGCAGGCTATCGGATCAAATCCTGGAACTCCATGCGTATGCTCCTCGAGAAATTCAGAGAGCTTTCATAAACATAATTGCGCAGAGTGGGGATATCATGACGAAAAAACGTGTATATGAACTTGAAAATTTCGGTTTGGGTAATGACCGGCTGCTGCTCAACGAGACTCTTTTCCATAACGCGAACGGGTATATCGGGATACGGTATTCGTTCGAGGAAGGCTATCCGGAGCGATACAGGTCCATCCCCGGCCAGTATATCAACGGTTTTTACGACATCTCAAAAATGAATCAGGCGGAAAGGTTATACGGGCTGGCGTTAGAAAAGCAGACCATGCTGAACATCGCGGATACGCAGCGGATCCGTGTCTTTATCGACGGAGAGGAATTCAGCCTGTTCGACGGCGCCGTGTTGGACAGCAGATTGTCGGTGGATATGGATAAGGGGATCACCGTGCGGGAAGTTCTGTGGCGTTCTCCGGGCGGGAAAGAACTCAAAATCACAATCACGAGAATGACCTCCTTCTATCAGCTTCCGCTGTTTACAATCGAGCATGAAATGGTTCCGCTGAATTTTTCCGGCGATATTCTGATCGAATCGCGGCACAGCGGGAACGTATCAAACTTTGTCGACCCGAGCGACCCCCGCACGGCCGATGAGGGCTTTCAGTATTTGCTCCCGATCAGCTGCCAGATTCAGGACGGCGCTTCCTATATCGTTTCAAGGACCTCGGAATCCTGTCTTGATCTTTGCAGCTGCGTTAAAAACGTTATGTCCAAGGAAAGCCGGCAGGAATTCTTATTCAACAACAACACGGCGATCTGTAGAATCGCAACGACCGCAAACCAGGGAGAAACGATCAGACTGGTCAAATATTCCGTTTTCTGCGATTCCATCCGGTATGAAAATTGCAAAACACAAGCCGATCTGGAGATGAAAAAGGCTCTGTCGGTCCCGCTCGAGGAGCTTTATCAGAAGCAGGAGGAGTATCTTTCGGATTACTGGAAAAATTGTTATGTTGAAATCGAAGACAATGATGAGATCAATACGGCGCTGCAGTTTAACCTATATCAGCTGATCCAATCGGTCGGCAAGGACCGGTACGGCAATATCGCGCCGAAGGGTCTCAGCGGCGAAGGATACGAGGGACATTTCTTTTGGGACACGGAGATGTATATCGAGCCCTTTTTTACCATTACAAATCCTTGCATCTCCAAAAAGCTGATTGAATATCGCTACAACATTCTGGACTTCGCGCGGGAAAACGCGAGGATCCTCGGGCATCAGAAGGGCGCGCTTTATCCCTGGAGAACAATCATGGGCAGGGAATGCTCGGGCTATTTTCCGGCGGGCTCCGCCCAGTACCACATAAACGGGGACATTGCCTATTCCGTCATCGCCTATTATCTGGCGACAAAGGACCTGTCCTTCATCCGGGAAAAGGGCGCGGAGATGATATTTGAAACAGCCAGGCTATGGCTGGACGTCGGCAATTACTATCAGGGGAAATTCCATATAAACGACGTGACCGGCCCGGACGAGTACACCTGCATCGTAAACAACAACTATTACACAAACGTCTTGGCGCAATACCATCTGAGATGGGCCGTGAAATTTTACGGACTGTTAAGGAAGGCCGGTTCTTTGCATGAGCTCGTCCGGAAAATCGGGTTGACGGAAGAGGAAATAGAGGGGTTTCATAAGGCGGCGGAAAGCATATACCTGCCCTATGATGAAAATCTGAAAATCAATCCGCAGGACGATTCGTTCCTGCAAAAGGAAAAGTGGGATTTAAAAAGCATCCCGAAAAACAAGTTCCCCCTGCTCCTCCATTACCATCCGCTGCATTTATACAGGCACCAGATCTGCAAGCAGGCGGATACGGTGCTGGCACATTTTATCCTGGAGGACGCCCAGTCCGAGGAAACCATATTAAATTCCTATCGGTATTATGAAGAGATCACGACGCATGATTCTTCCCTGTCAAAGAGCATATTCAGCATCATGGCGGCAAAATTGGGGATGGAGGAAAAAGCGTTCGGCTATTTCAAGGACGCCCTTTATATCGACCTGTCGGACCACTATCGCAACACCAAGGACGGCATCCACATGGCCAACATGGGCGGCAACTATATGGCCATCGTATACGGCTTCGGCGGTTTCCGGCTGAAAGAGAACGGCATCTATTTCGCGCCGATTTTACCCGGCGGCTGGAGCGGCTATCGTTTTAAGATTTCTTATGAGGACAGCAGGCTTTCGGTACATATCGGGAAAAATGAATGCGCGTTCCACCTGGAGGCCGGGAGCGCCAAAAAGCTCTTTATTTACGGGACGGAGTACTTTCTAGAGGATACCATTGTGATCGACAGACCGTCCAATATACAACGCTAAAAGGAGGCCCGCGATGAAATATAAGGCTGTTATTTTCGATCTGGACGGGGTCCTTTGCCGGACGGATCAATACCACTATCTTGCGTGGAAAAGAGTGGCGGACGAAATCGGCGTACCGTTCGACGAGACCGCAAACAACCGCTTAAGGGGTGTCGGCCGCATGGCGAGCCTGGAAATCATTCTGGAAGCTTTTAAGGGTACGCTGTCGGACGAGGAAAAGCATTATTACGCTGAGAAAAAGAATACATACTACCGTCGGTTTCTTGAAGACATGTCTCCCGCCGATCTCAGCGGGGAGGTCAAAGACACCCTGGACCGGATCAAATCCATGGGCATTAGGGTGGCAATCGGCTCGTCCAGCAAAAACACAAAACTCATCCTAAAACAGATCGGGCTTGAAAACTATTTCGACGCCGTGTCGGACGGCACGAATATCACCCGTTCAAAGCCGGACCCCGAGGTGTATATCAAAGCGAGCGGATATCTGGGGACTGATCCGAAGCTCTGTCTGGTGGTGGAAGACGCAAAATCAGGGATCGAAGCGGCTTTTGCGGCCGGCATGGACTGCGCCGCCATAGGGGACGGAGCAAAGTACAGCCTGGCAACCTATAACCTGCATCGCTTTTCGGACTTATTAAATATTATAATCCCATAAATGATTTTTATGTTTCTATATGTCCGTAAGCCGGGAACTCAAACGAAACAGCGGCCCAAAAGGAACATACAACGCATGGTACGGGAATTGTGCTTACCTGCATCGCAGAAAAGGCTATCGGCGAACATTGCGTATTTTCAGCGATCCGGACCTTGAGGAGTTTATTAAGTCCAAGCTGAGCCATATTGGTCACCGGAGCAAATCGTGCTTCAATGGAAAAAAGGGCATCCCTGTGAAAAGCCTAGCCGCAGCAACAATTTGCATAGTACAAACCGCGAAGAGGGTGTCGCAAAATGCATATCCATGCATTGCGACACCCTCTTCGTGCTGCACACGCGCTACGGCGGATGTCCCTACGCAAAAGAGGGCCTCGTCGGCCCTCTTTCATACTATCCCCCGCGCCCTACGGGCCCCGGCCACAGCAAATGCTTTTTATTTATGCATTTTGCAACACGCCCTTGCTTGTTGCGCCCGCCCACTGCGCCGAACGGCCGGAAGAAAATAAAACACTTACGAAAACAGATCGGGAACAAAGGTTACGATATCGGGAAAATAAGAGCAAAGCAGCAAGACTGCGATCATAGCCAAAATATACGGCATCATTGGCTTGCTCAACTGGCCGATAGACTTTTTGGAAATACCGCAGCCGACATAGAGAACGGTGCCAACAGGGGGAGTTAAAAGACCGATGCACAAATTCATGGTGATGATGACGCCAAACCAAACAGGATCCAGGCCCAATTCAACAATAATAGGCAATAGAATCGGAGTGAGAATCAGCAGTGCGGGGGTAAGATCCATAACGCAGCCGACAATGAGCAGCATCACGTTAATCAGGAGGATAATGACATATTTATTGTCGGAAACCCCCAGCAGCGCGGAAGCCATCATGGACGGGATTTTTGCGGTGGAAATAAAATAAGCCACGGCGGTTGCCGAGCCGATTACCATGAATACAGTCGCAGTACTCTTCGCGGCGGCCAGCAGAATTCGGGGCATAGCCTTTAACGTCAATTCTTTATAAACAAAGAACGAAATAATTATAGCATAAACGCAAGCCACTACCGCCGATTCAGTGGGAGTCGCAACTCCGGTAAGAATGCCGCCCATGATGATAACGGGAAGCATCAGCGACCAGATCGCATCTGCCGTTGCAGAGGCGACTTCTTTCCATGAGAACTTCTGGGTGCTTACGTAATTGCTCTTCTTAACATGAAACCTCCAAACCAAGCCCAAAGCAATTCCAATCAAAACGCCCGGAACAAATCCGGCTTCGAACAAGGCAACAATGGATACACTGCCCATAACACCGTACAGAATAAAGGGAATGCTCGGGGGGATAATCGGGCCTATCGTACCGGCGGCGCAAATCAGATCAATACTTTTTTCCTCATTGTAGCCATTTTCTTTCATCATGGGATATAAAACGGAGCCGACCGCGGCGGTATCGGCCAGAGCAGAACCGGAAACACCCGCAAATAACATACCGGTCAAAACGCTGACGTAGCCCAGGCTGCCCCTGAGGTGCCCCAGCAAGGAGCTTGCAAAGCGCACAATTCTTTTTGAAATGCCGCCTTCATTCATCACTTCTCCGGCCAGCATAAAGAAAGGAACGGCCATAATACTGAAACTGTCCACGCCGCGCATCATGTTTTGAACGATTACCGCGTAGTTGGAGCCGCCGCTCAAGGTCATCATGACCGCCGCAGTTATCAACAGTCCAAAGCAAATCGGAACATTTAAAGCGATCAGGCCAAACAGACAAACGATAAAAACAGTCAGCAAGCTTCTTACCTCGCTTTCCTGAAATGCTTAACAGACTCAACTGAAGTTGAAATAAATTTAATTGCAGACTGAAGCGCCATAATGGACATGGAAATCGGAGCAATTGAGTAAACCAGGCCATACGGGGCATGAGTAGCGGGAGAAGTCCAGTTCCACTGGTTTCTCGCATAGATATAACCGCCTTTGGTCATGTTGATGAGTAAGCAAAAAACCAGTGCGTACCCAAACAGTGTTATGGCATAATAAAAAACCGGTGGCATCGACTTTACAAGCGAGTCAAAGCTCATATGCTTATTTTCTTCGTAAGCGACAATAGAGCCGGTCAGAGTCATCCAGGCCATAAGGAAACGAGAAATCTCTTCTGCCCATGCAATTGAAGTATTCAGAATGAACCGGCTGATCACGCTGTAAAACACAACAATAACCATGGCGGCAATTGTAGTGATCGCAATAACTTTGAGAATTTTTATTAGTACCTTATAGAGCATGTTTAAAACAGACACTAACATTCTCCTTTCTATATGCGTATGATAAGTTCTCCGCCGCAGGATTAAAAAATCAGACAGCGGAGAACAAACGTTCAAGTCGCACTATGATTAATCTTAAGCAATAGCTGAACCGTCTTCTAATTGTGCTTAGCCATGATCTCCTGAACCCGGGCAATCAGATCCGCGCCGATCTTATCGGAAAACTGCTCATAAACGGGAGCCACAGCCTCCTGCCATACCGCCTTTTGCTCGGGGGATAGTTCAGTGACAGCCATGCCGGCATCACGCAGCTTCTGGGCATAGTCTTCGTCCAATTCACGAGACAGCTCGCGGTTTGCTTTAACGGCTTCGCCGGCCGCTTCGTCAAAGGCAGCCTTGTCCTCATCGGACAGACTGTTATACAGTTTTGAATTGACGATAAACATATGCGGTCCGTAGATATGGCCGGTGCGGGTTACATAGCCCTGTACTTCATAAAATTTATTGAGATAGATGGTGTTTAGAGGGTTTTCCTGTCCGTCGATGGTGCCCTGCTGCAATGCGGTAAATACTTCAGAGAATGCCATCGGAGTGGGATTTGCTCCCAGGGCGTTAAAGGTAGCCAAAAACACGTCGCTTTCGGGAGTGCGGATCTTCAGGCCCTTTAAATCATCAGGGGTAACGATTTCATGCTTGCTGTTGGTAACACAGCGGAACCCGTTTTCGAAATATCCCAGAACATGAACGCCGCCGTTTGTTTCAACGGTTTTGCTGATGGATGCGCCGATTTCACCATCAAATACTTCGTCCGCCCCTTCGGTGCTCGTAAACAGGAAGGGCAGATCAAACAGACCGATTTGATCGCATATGCCCGAGAACACGCTGGGGGTAGTGCAGCACATTTCCAGCGTTCCCATGGAAACCGCCTCTGTTACACGGGTGTCGTCGCCAAGCTCTGCATTGGCATAAACTTGAACGTCATAACGACCGTCTGTCAATTTTTCCAAAGTTTCTTCAAACTTTTGTGAACCGACGACCATCGGAGTCCCTTCCGCCAGACCACAAGCAATCTTGATAACGGTTGGTTTGGAATCCTGGGCGGAACCGCCGGGGTTTTGGGAAGCGTTTTCAGAAGCAGTTGTTCCGCACCCCGAAAACGCGCCGATAATTAATGCCAACGCCAGGGTAAGTACAATAATCTTCTTCATTATAATCTTGTTCCTTTCCTCTTTTTTATTTACTTGGAGGAAGCAGGTATTACTTCCTTGCCAAAGTTTCGGAAATATAGGCGATATGTGCGGTATCTTCGACCAGTTCTGCGATATCGAAACAAGAAGACATGCTCTTTTCATAAGCAATGATGCCATGTGCCTTCAGCACGATTGCATGAATATATTCGGGAGCGGACTTTACCGTTTTCTCGACATAGCCGGACAACTCTTCGCTGCCGGGATTCGCATAACCTGCGACCGGGACGTCATTGATCTTCATTTTCGAGGATGCAGTCAGCACCGGAATTTTACGGTCGTTTATCGAATATCCAACGGAATAGGGGGGATGCACATGAATGATACTGGTAACGTCGGCGCGCGCGCGGTAGACCTTCAGATGCAGGACGGTTTCCTTTGAGGGCCTAAGCCCCTCGGGGCAGGAGATTAATTTGCCGTCCAGATCACAAACGATCAGAGTTTCATCCGATACGTCCCTGAGGGACACATCGCTGGCCGTGATGACCACCTGATCGCCACAGCGCATGCTGACATTGCCGCCCGCCGCCGTTACAAGGCCCCTGGCATAGGCAAGCCTGGAATACTGAATGATTTCTTTTCTGCATTGTTCCAATGTGTTCATAAAACTCTCCCCTTATTGATTGTGCGCTGCCAATTTTTCCGCCGCAAGCAGCGCTCTATACAGATTTTCTTCGTTTGCAATATTCCGTCCCGCAATATCGAATGCGGTGCCATGACCGGTGGAGGTGCGAATGACAGGAACACCTGCGAGCAAGGTCACCACGTTGCCGAAGCCGAGCAGCTTCATGGCCATGTTTGCCTGGTCGTGATACATCGCAATCACGGCATCATAAATGCCCTTTTTGGCTTCCACAAACACGGTATCCGCAGGAATGGGACCTACCGCGTTGATGCCGAGTTTCCTCGCGTCCTCAACAGCCGGCGTAATTTCGTCCAGCTCCTGTCTGCCGAACATCCCGTTTTCGCCGCAATGGGGATTCAATGCGGAAACCGCGATACGTGGATTTTTATTGGAGAAGATCTCAGTGAGTCCCTTATGTATCAGTTGAATTTTGGAAAGAACAGTCTCTCTTTTCACCTTTTCACATGCTTCAGACAGAGAACAGTGGTTGCTGTACATCAGCACTTTCATGTCGTTGAGCAGGAGGAGCATGCCGTAATTCAAGGATTTGGTCATTTCCCCTATAATTTGTGTCTGGCCTTCATAATGGTAGCCGGCCATGCGCATGGCCGCTTTGTTCAGCGGTGCCGATACCATGGCGCCCACGCTTTTGTCCATACACATCCGACAGGCTTCCATTGTATAGCCAACGGCAGCTCTGCCGCAAGATGCGCTCAGTTTCCCGAATCTCCATTCATTCATGTCAATATCGTGATAATCCAAAACGTCGACTATGCCAGGCTTGTATTTGCCGTCTTTGACATCGCTGATACAGTTTACCGTCAAAGGCAGCCTGTAACGGTCGATGATATCCCCGATGATTCTGGCATCGCCCAAAACAACGGGAAGACCGTTTTCATAAGAATCTGCTTTTGCCAATGTCTTACAAGTAATTTCCGGACCGATCCCTGCCGCATCACCCATGGTGATCGCAATAATTGGTTTTTTCATCTGTTACACCTTCTTGAATTTACCTATTTGGAGCTTGCTGAAAAACTTGAAAGCACGTGCAAAAATCAAGGAAATCAGAAAGTCAAAACTTGAGCGCGTTTTCAAGCAGGGCAAAAACTTAAGTTTTTGCCCTCAGCCCGCAAAGCGGGCTGTTTCCAGCCACAGATAAACAGGGCCCGATCGGTTCAAAATGCGCATATTGGAACCGACGGCGGGTTCTTCCCGTCCTGCAAGTGCGATGCGCTTTTGCATCAGGCTCTATTTACCATCCGTGTGATGATAATATCACTTCAAATATAGAAAGTAAATTGTCATTATGACAAAATATTTTCTTTTTTATTTGTGTAAAATACCTATTATGAAAATATATGTGCATTTCGATGATAAAGGATTGATTTTTTACCCCTGATTAACGGGTGAAGAAAGAATTTGTGCATAATTACCACGAATGAGAAAAAGTATGCAACTATGACGGCGGGAAATATCAAGCAGTGCCCTGCCGAGCAAACGGGATATTAAAACAAAAAAGGGCTGTCGCAAAATGCATATTCATGCATTTTGCGACAGCCCCTTCTCCCCATATTCCCCCTGTTTACAGGCGCAAAAGAACAAGAGCAGTTTTTTATGAAATCTCAGTCAGACACTATTTACAAAGCATTTTTTCAAATGCATGAACGGTTCCCACAGAACCCCCTTTCGTGGCAAATTCAAGGCCTTTCAATGCACCGTCTTCAAAAATACCGGAGGCAATTCCCGATTCGGGCTTCTGCTTTAACAAAAGTTTTGTTACATTGAACTTCCCGAAAATAGCAGCGGCTGTTTCTCCGCCGATAATAGCGACTCGTTGAATGTTTACCTGCCCAAGCACCAGCTGTGCACATTCTGCCATCGCATGCGTGATGAAGTTATGTAGATCGGGTACGGCGCAATTTTGGGAAACCTTGGGAACCACTACAAAGTCCCCTCTCCTGTTTGCCTCCACGCAAGACTGCGCGGCCTGTTCGAGAGCTTTTGCCGGCGATTCGGCAGCAGCATCAATATCCAAATGGACAATTTGCAGTCCGCCTTGTGCCGCCTGCCGGATCTGTTCTGCCGTCGCATCATATTTCGTGCCGCTGAAACAAGCGGATTTTATATCGCGTATTTTATGTACAAAAGGGAGCAGATTGCCAAAAAGGCGCATCGTAACCGCTTGCAGCAGTCCAAGGGTACCCGCCCAGATGGCACTCGGATAGACAGTGCTGAGTGTGTTGACAATTTTAGAGCAGTCCTCGTTGGAAACCGCGTCAAAAATAATTATTTTGGCGCCTGACGCAATCTTTTCTGCAACACATTCAGGCAAGGATTCACCCTTAACTTCGTCAATATTAACTGCATCAACTTTCATGGAACAGGTCTTTGAAAAGATCTCCGGTACATAAGAAGAAAAGGGCTTATGAATCGGATCATTTTTGTATACGGATTCCTGCAGGATGCATCCTTTCACGTATTGATAGCCGTATAAGGTAAAGGTATTAAAATCCGGCAAAGCCGGCAATATAAAGCAGCAATCCCGCCCCAAGCCGTTTAACAATGCTTCGATTTCCGTGGCCGGATTGCCGCGAAAACCCATATCAAGCTTTTTGATAATATCCCCTTTGTAATCCTCTATTTCCTGCGACAGCCGGAAATGTACCCGGTAGGCCTCCTCTTTAGACATTATGCGCGATGCCATGTTAATGGAAATTACATCCCTGTCCCGGGCGTCTTCTCCATAAGCCGCGACATTGGTATAGACCAGTACCTCTTTATTGCAGGATACCGGGAAGGCACCGGTGTCCAAAGCTCCGGTAAGGTCATCCGCCAGAATCATCATCTGTTTCACTAAAAAAAGCTCCCTACTTCGCTATAATGATCTGTGCTTTCTCCGAAATCAAAGGGCGATACTCATCCGGCAAATAGTCTGTAACCAAAACATCAGCATTAGCCAGCGTACCGTTTTCAATGAAACCGGTTTTCCCAAACTTTGAACTATCGGCCAGTACAATCAATGATTTTGCCATGGTCATTGCCTGCTTTCTGATACTGGAGGTTTGGATATTATAATATACCAAATTGCCTTCCGTCGTAATGGCCCCCGGAGATGTGAAATAGTGTGTAAAGTGCATCTTTTTTATGTTCTGTTCAGCGAGTTCGCCAATCAGCATATAGGTGCCTCTCCAGATATAGCCCCCAAGTACAATCGTAGTCACATTCTCTTTCTCCGCGAGGGCCATTGCAATTGTCAGGTCCGGCGTCACCACAGAAACATTTTGCGTGGTAATCTGTTTTACCATTTCTTGAAGGGTTGTCCCGCCTTCCACAAAAATAGCCGCATTGTCCGGGATCAGTTTGGCCGCATACTGTCCTATGATCACTTTCTTTTCCACATTTTCAGATTTTCTTTGCCAAAAATACTCGGATCCCTGACCTTTATAGTTGTTGGAGAGAATGCTTCCGTGTCGCTGTATTACCATCCCACACTGTACCATAACCTCGACATCTCTGCGAGCTGTAGACTCTGAAACTTCCAGAAAGTTGGCTATATCGGCTATGGTTGCGATTTTATGTGCTAAAATGAATTTCTCAATTTCCTGAATTCTTTTATTTTTGTCCATATTAGTCACCTGCGCAATCAAAATTGGGATATTCTATAACAGGCCCAACTTAACATTCATTCCTATCGGGAAAGATGAAATGGTTTCGAACCTATTGTATCTCGGCATTCTAAAAAATGCAATAATATTTTCAACATTCAGGCACGTATTCCTTGCGGATCCCACTGTTTTTTGCATCCCAAAAACCGCAAAAAATTAAAATTTGCGCGAAAAACCAGCAATAACTCGCAATTAAAATCAAATTTTAATTGCTTTTTCTGGTTATCACATATTTTGAAAATATTCATTTTTTCAAAGGCGTCGTGACATTATATTTTCATTCGCTAATCCTATAAGGGATCCGGCATACCGCGGCAGTCTACCAAGTTCAAATATTTGCGGCGGCCAACTCGGTATCGGAGTTCTCGGCGTCGATCCAACCGTTGATTTTTTTCATTTCCCCCCGAATAAAGCAAAATACGATACATGCCGACCCGATATCCGCTATCGGCCCTGCGTAAAGAATACCCCGAAGCCCAAAGAAAAGCGGCAGGATCAGGATCAGCGGCACCAGCAGCAAAAGCTGGCGCAGCGAAGAAAGAAGCGATGCCTTGATCGGTTGTCCGGTCGCCTGAAAATACTGAGTGGAAATGATCTGAAATCCGGCGAGTACAACGGCAAGCGTAAAAATGCGCAGACACTGAACCGCAAAGTCGGTAAAGACGGCGTCTTCACTTCCAAAGAGGCTTAACATCTGATACGGGAAGAACTGGCAAAAAAGCCATCCGATCAGGATCAGGACGGTGGAGGAACGCAATGCGAGGAAATAGCACCTCTTTATCCGTCTTGGTTCTTTTGCCCCATAATTGAAGCCGAAGATCGGCTGGCTGCCCAAGCCGATTCCAAGCCCGAATCCGACTAGGATCATAACGATTTTCATGACAATGCCCATTGCCGAAAGCGCAACGTCGCCGTTCACCTGAGGATCGAGATTCCCATAGTGAACGAGGGAGTTATTCATAATGGTCTGCATAAGGCAGGCGGCGCCCTGTGTGATCGCGGCCGAGAAACCGAGCGCAACAATCTGCCGCCAGGTGCCGAAGTCCGGTTTTACATAGCGGGCTTTTAATTTCATATGCTTGCCGTACTTTAAGAAATAGACCGTCACGATGACGGCCGTGAGCATCTGGGAGGTAATAGTGGCGACGGCCGCACCCTTGACGCCCCAGTGGAATACAAAAATGTAGACAGGGTCTAAAACGCAATTTAACAGCGCTCCGATCAACACACTGTACATGGATAAACGCGGAGAGCCGTCTGTGCGCGCCATGTGGGACAGGGCAATGCCCAGTGTACTGAACGGCGCGCCCATCAGGATAATGGAGGCATAATCAAGCGCAAAAGGCATGATCGTATCAGTCGCCCCGAAAAGTGAAAGCATCGGCCCCAAAAAAACAAGCCCCAAAAGCATCACAAGCAGACCGACGATCGCCGCTAAAACAAAAAGGTTTGTCAGGGTCTTTTCGGCGACTTCCTCCCTTTTCTCTCCGAGCTTGATGGCCGCGAAGGTTGCGCCGCCGGAACCAATCATAGCGGCAAAAGCTATGATGAGCGTCATAACCGGAAAAGTTACCGTGGTTGCGGCGTTGCCGAGATAGCCCACTCCCTGCCCGATAAAAATCTGATCCACAATATTATAGATCGAATTGATCAGTATCTGAATAATGGCCGGAATTGAAAAGCTCAGAAGCAGCCTGCCCACGGGCATATAGCCCAGAGGATTCTGGCTTTTTGCGGTCTTTGTTCCTTCTTCCGGTGCCTTCGGCCCGATTGACGTGGTATCTTCCGACATTTCGCTATTTCCCCTCTGAAATGTTTTTCACAAAAGCTCATCCTCCCCGGCCCCCTCAATTTGAGCAGAACCGAGACGAAAAAAATAATTGCATATGCAACTAAATCGAAACTAAGCATAACATAAATTAGTTGCGTACGCAATGATTGATTTTGGAAAATTAGCCTAAGAACTGAAAAAATGTGTGACACTCCCGGAGCAAGGTACAAAAGCCTGACGACGGCCCGTTTTTTCTATATATTAAAATCGCAATGAAACTATTTTTATGAAACCGTCGTCAAATAAAAGGATAATATCCCCAAACACTGCTGTCTCCCGTTCCCTACACCCGCGAGCAAGCGTTTCTGAACATGCTCCGCCTCTCCCTTGGGGCGCCGTCAATACGCAGGGGCCATCCCCCCATGTCATATCAGGACGGTTTGAAGCTTAAGTGCAAAACGTCGCGGTAAAACGCTTGGGCTGCTTTGATCGGGCTTGGCACCTTGACGCCCTGAGCCACAAGCACCGCAAGCGCGAGCACCAGCAAAAAGATGGCCGAATAGATGAAAAGCTCGCGCCACAGCTTGCCTTTTATCATGGCCGGCAGGTCAAGCGCCGCGACGCCGGCAAAGCAGGAAAGAACCAGCAAAATATTCATGCCTCTGCCTCGCGATTTCTGTTCAGCCTTCTCAGTAAGGCCACCGCAAGTGAAACAGCCGGCAGCAGGAACTCAAAGGTCAGCGAAAAAAAGGGGGCCGCGGTCGCACCCCAATCCATGTTTTCCATCACGGATTCAAATACAAAAAGCGAGTAGAGCGCCACGAGCGCCGCGGAGAGAAGTATCAGCCGCGGATAACTGTCAAAGTTCAAAAGCTCAGAAAGCCCCAATATGAACGCATACATGAGGATGCACACCTTGAATAAAAACAGGATGGTCAGAATCACCGCATAAATGCTCTCCATCCGGGTCAGGATACCGGCCAAGCTTACATATCGCACCGATTCAAAGGACGGCAGCGACACGATTGAAACGAGGGGGCCCAAGGTCATAATATCGCGCAGCATGACAACCGCCATGAATACGGCCGAAAAAGTCAGCCCGAGCGCCAGAGGCTTCCCGGCCTTCTGCCTTTTGCCCAGCATGGGGGCGATCATGGTGAAGGCCAGAATTTCGCCCATCGGGACCGCCGTCACGCTGACCGTGCCCTGAACATATTTCATAAGCGGCAGCCGGAAAAACGGCTTCAGGAAGTCGAGCTGCACGTCCTTGAGTATCATTATGGAGTTTACGACCACCGCTCCCACGGTGAGGATGCAGAAGAGGGCGGACAGGCGCATGAGGCTTTCAATTCCCTTGTGGATCGCGTAAACGCACGCGAGCAGGAAAAGAATGATAACCGCCACGACCGGGGTTTCCGGCATCATGTAGCCCACAACGAAATTCCCGAGGTCGCGGGTATTGAGCGCGCAGAGCGACAGAAAAAAGAAGAGATACAGGACGGATACGAACCTCCCCAG
Source organism: Clostridiales bacterium UBA6114 (assembly GCA_002423435.1). Classification (GTDB taxonomy): domain Bacteria; phylum Bacillota; class Clostridia; order Oscillospirales; family Butyricicoccaceae; genus UBA6114. The sequence goes on along the minus strand of DIWE01000036.1, from coordinate 176,955 downwards.
AACCGGGCCAAATATGATATCGTCGATCTCTATAAGGCTCTTTCCGGGGAAGCGGCGCAGAAGTGCCGCATAGATTGCGACAATCGGCAGAGTGAGGAGGAGTCCGGTAAAGGCCATGGCCCAGGAATCGTTCCGGGTCACGCTGATGATGTAACCGGAGCGCAGCATGGTACCCTGCATAAAGCAAAATACTGAGAACAGCAGCTCCTGTCCGGATATGCGTCCCCTCTCGTACTTCATGCCGCACCTCCCGGGACCGCCGGTCTGATCATGCCGCTCGTGGAGCGCAGCTCGACCTCCGTCTCAATATCCAGCTCGATCCCGCAAAACGCCTCGTCCCAGTTCTCTTTCATCTTTTCCCAATCGTCCGGGTACTCGCGGCGGATCGCCTCGCCGAACCCGAACACATCGGCGGAGAGCGCCCTTGCCTGATAAAGAACGCTTTCGATATCGGAGCGGATTTTCTCCCGCTCAAGCTCCTTCAGCATTTCGACGCTTTCCAGACGGGACATATTCTCAGTGGTCTCATTGCTTTGGATGAACCCATCCTCATTGATTTTAAGCTCCATCCGGATGGTCCCGTCCTCCGTTTTTACGGGCTTTAAGCTGCTTTTTGAATGTACGATCTCCAAAACGACCTGCCCCCACTTCGTATCCACGGTTATTACCCCGCTCTTGGCATGGCCCGTCACGAACATAAGGCCGTGCGTCTGCGTCTTGTCAAGCTCTCCGACCATCTTTCCCCGCTTGAAAACCGCCGTGCCCTCGAGCCTTGCCTTCTTCTTCCCGTCGGCTTCAAACAGCTCGACCATCGGAGCCACGGGTGCCGTGGAGCCGCTCAGCGTGGCTATTGCAAAGTCGCGCAGGGTTACAATCGCCGTTTCCGAGCTGGCTTGCTGGGTGTTCTCCATCATATCGGCGATATGAACGGCGGGTATTTTTTCGAGCTCGGGCTCCTCCTCGAGGATCTCCGACGCCCTGCCCCTCGACACCAGGATATAAACGTTCATCCGCGCCTCGTAATCGCGTATAAATGCGTCCAGTCCTTCGGTAAGGTCCTGCCTAGCGAGGTCGCTGCTGAAAATCAGCACCTGGTTGTGCGGGAAATACAGCCTCCGGTTGGATATATGCGTGATTCCCCGCAGGAGGGAGAGCACGCTTTTGTCGGTATTTTGTATATTCACATAGGCTTTCTCTGTGGACACGCCGCCCTCGGATGAGGAGGACCCCGATTTGATCTCTCCGGCCTTCACCACCTGTGCGGTCATCTCCAGCGTGTCCGGAAGGTTGCCCACGTCGAGCCCCGTGCCGAGCACGATTCCCAGCGTATTGAGCTCCCGCCGGCTCCAGCAGCCGCACAGGTTCAAAATAAGCATCAAGCAGAGCAAAAAAGTGACGGCGTGGCGCGCCCGGTTTCCGAATCCATGGGAACGCGGGGTAAACGGGAATAATAAAGCCCTCCCGCGAGCCTTGACGGTTTGTTTTTTCACGGCTTTTCACCCTGATTGTCCCCGCGCCCGGCGACCGGATCAAACGGGATCTTGAAACCCTGCCGTTTTACATCCTGGGGTTTAAGCGCCCGCGGACGAGTCCTCATGGCCCAAAGCGGAGCGCGCACGGCGGTGTCCTTCAGGTCGGCCGGCTGAAACGGCGCGAACGGCGCCAGATAATTGGTGCTGAACGATTTCAGCGAGGAAAGATGCAGGAGTATGACAAACGCGCCCAGAGTGATGCCAAAGCTCCCCATGGCGGCGGCAAGAATCAGCAGGAACCATCTTAAAAGCGAAATGGCATCGGAAGTAAAGGGGAGCACAAAGCTCGATACCGCGGTGATCGCGGTAACGATTACGATCGGCGCGCCCACCAGCCCGGCCTGCACGGCCGACTGCCCCATCACCAGCGCGCCTACGATGCTGATGGCCTGACCGACCGGCCGGGGCATACGGACGCCGGCCTCCTTGAGGATCTCAAAGGTAAACATCATAATGCCCGCCTCCACTGCCGCCGGGAAGGGCACCCCCTCGCTCGCGGCAACCATGGTAAAAAGCAGGTCGGTCGGGATCAGCTCCTGGTGGTAGGTAGTGAGCGCCACATATAAAGCGGGGGCAAACAGGCTGATCATAAACGCTGTAAGGCGCAGAATGCGCAACGTAGTCGCATAATAGCTGCGCAAAGCGTAATCCTCCGAGGTCTGAAAGTTCTCCATAAACAGCATGGGCACCGAAAGCACAAAGGGCGTTCCGTCCACGACGATGGCGGCGCGGCCCTCCATCAGCTTTCCGGCGATGGCGTCCGGCTTTTCGCTGTACCATATGGTTTGAAAAGCCGAATACGGAGCGTCCTCGATATACTCCTCAATATAGCCCGCGGCGAGGACCTCGTCGGTGTCGATATTATTCAGCCTGCGCTCGATCTCCTGAATCAGGGCCGGGTTTGCGATTCCGTCTATATAGAGGATGTTCACCTGGGTGCGTGTCCGTCTCCCGATTTTAACGGTGCGGATCTTTAGCGCCGGGTCTTTTATCTTGCGGCGGATCATGGCCGTGTTGGTGCGCAGGTTCTCGGTGAAGCCCTCGCGCGGACCGCGCACCACGGTTTCGGTGCTCGGTTCGGTGATCGCCCTTTTATCCCAGCCCTTCGCGCTTATGTCAAGGGCATTGCAAAAGCCGTCGATCAGCAAAACGGCGTCGCCCGAGAGACAGGCTTCCGTCACATCAGGAAGAGTATTTATGGTCTTTACGTCCCCCACGGACAGCAGCCTGTCCCGAAGTCCGCCCATACTCGAAATGTCGGGCGCCTCCCCCGCGCGGAAAAAATGGCTGTCGTACATCAGGGGCTTTATGATGTTATCGTTTATCAGAGGCAGGCTTACCATCCCGTCTAAAAAAACCAAAGCCGCCCTGACCTTTCCGTCCTTTCCAAAGGAAAATTCACGGATAATCAGATCGCAGCTTTCCCCGAATTCGGCTTCGACGGCGTCGAGATTTTTCTTGAGAGCCCCGGAAAGGCCCTGCGGCTTTTCCTCCCCGCCCCGGCTTCCTTCATCCGTCTTTTTATTCTGTTCTTTAAGCAGCCGGACCAGTTTTTGGATATAGCTCGTTGCGACCGCCCCCGTTTTCGTATTTTTATTTTAGGTTTTACACCTCTGATAAAATTATGCAGATATGTAAATTTTGTTTTGCACCCCTTATGCTTAAGCTTTTTCTTGATAAATTGTTGCAAATTTTGCTTTCAGATGTCGTTATATACCGAGACAAAGTTGGATAAAAAGCCGGAAGCAAAGGAGATGAATGCCCATGCCGCATAACAGTTCGGACCTTATCCGCAAGAGGCTGTATGACGAATACGAGGACAGTCTGTTCAGGCTTTTCCTGCATGACGCCGCGGAGGAAGAAGGGAAGCTTCTCCTTGAGGAAAACGAAAGGCTCAAAGGGGACCCCGCGTATACGCCGTCGCCGGAAGCGATCGCGGCATTTCAGAGAAGATTGGACCGGTATTTCAAAAAAGTGAAAAGGCATACCCGAATGATAAGAGCAGCCGTTTTAGTGGCCGTTCTGATCGCTCTGTTTATTTCACTCATGATCGGCGTACAGGCATTTCGCGTCAGGGTGCTCAATCTTTGGCTTGATATCAGGCCGCAATATACGTCCTTTGAGCTGCGGGGTGAGGAAAACGATCCGGGCGGCGACGGGGCGAAGATCGACTGGAAGCACACGTACGTGCCCACCTATGTTCCGGACGGCTACGACATTAAAGAGTCGGAAATGTTTGAATTAATGAAGATCATTCAATTTGTAAACGAGCAGGACGCCGATTCCACAATCCTCTTCACGGAATCAACCTCGGCGGTAAAAACGGCGATCGATACGGAAAACGCGTCGATGGAAACCATTAAGATCAACGGCCGCGACGGCACGCTGATCATGAAAAATAACATGGTGACGATTGTATGGGATATGGATAATCTGATGTTTATCCTGCAGGCGAGCAATTGCCCTAAAGATGAACTGATGAAAATGGCCGAAGGAGTTCAGTATGTGGAATGATCGGAAGGCTCTTAAAAAACAAAGGGAAGCAATGAAGTGATACTCATTCATTGCTTCTCTTTTTACTTACAGCCAGTGCAACAAAGCATTTCTGCCGGATTCGGCGCCCCGCTGCCCGGATCTGTCCATTAAGAAAATCCTATAGCGCGGTTTTTTGTAAAATATTTATTTTTCCCTTTCAACCAAGGTAACTTTGACCGTATCGCCGGGTCGTTTTCCAATTTCCGCCCGAATATCTTTGCGAATGCCGATAATATGGCAGGGCGTACCCATTCTTACCACACTGCCGTCATACGGCTCGCCGTCAAATGTGGCGTGAACAAAAAACGCGCCCTTTGCCGAATTCCTCTTTTACGTCAAATGGGATTTCAATATATGCGCCATCAATGCCGGGTACTTTTTTGATTTCTGCTTCAAATTTATAGATTTTAGGGTTCATACCGCTTTTCCTTCCAATTTTTATCCAAATGCCCTTGCGGATACCGATAGTATGGCGGGATACACCCATTATCCTTCGACAGGTCCCATTGACCATGGTTAAAACGCAGGAAAGCTAGATTACCCGCGCGTTCCCCTTTATAATGTCTTCGGCGCTAACATTCGGATTGTGATATCTCCGCCGCCCGATTGTTTTTTGACCGTACTCTATTGCCTCACACGGACACCACTGAATGCAGGCAAGGCACCGCTCGCAATGGTGCAGCCAGAGCGGGCGCCGGTCCTCCATTTTTATATTGTTCACAGGACATACTTTGGCGCACAGGCCGCAGCCGGTACACCTGCCGACTTTGAATTTTTCGTCCCATTCGGCGATGCCTTTATATAAATAACGGCGATTGGCTATTTTGCCGAGCAGTCGGCCGTTTCTTTTAACCGGCCGCAGCTTGCCATTGGAAACTGCCTCGGCGGCTTCATCCGCCTTATCCATCGCCGCTTTTATCAGCTTCTGTACGACGTCCGGAGCGAAGGCCTGATATTTTACGATGTAATTTCCCGGCATTTTCACCCCATCCGCAAAGGACAGATGGGCGCCCTTTTCTTTCAGAATATCGTCCAGCATGCCCAGCGTGTCGGCTCCGTATCCTCCAAAGCTTATAAATGCGAAGCAGTAAGTACCCTCAGTGATATTCAGTTTTTGGGCAAAGTACCTGACGAGCCTCGGCAAACCGATATAGAAAACGGGAAATACGAATCCAATCGATTCTCCGGGGCCGCCCACAGGCTCACCTGTCGGCTGCGAAGCCATGGATATCACTTTGCAGTCTCCAAGCCTTTTTGCGATTTGCCGGGCTATTGTCAGGGAATTGCCGGTAGCGGAAAAATAATAAATTGTCGAACCCACACATATACCTCCTCTTTGGTCCATACTGTATATCAAAAAAGGCCCCGGTACACCTGGCCTTTTTCCCGAAAAAATATTTTACAGCTATCGCACAATATAATCGAAATTTTCCCCATAACCGATTTGCGTACACGTATGCAGAATTTCGCCCGTTTTTTGATAGGACACGCCGATCATCTTAAGCAGGGGGGTGTTTCGCGAAATCTGCAGCAATTTTGCGGTATTGGCATCGGCGCGCACAATTTTCAGGGTCAGCTTTCCGGGGACAATCTCAATCCCTTTCTCTGCGCGCAGATAGTGGTAAATCGATTTGTCCTCCCAATTTTCAGAGAGCAAATAATCAAACTGGGGAGGGAAAAAATTGTCTTCAATCACACACGGAACGCTGCTCGCCAACCGGAGCCGCAGGATGCGCACGGCTTTTGTGCCGTCGGGCAGCTGCAGCATTTTCAGGTTTTCGGCGTCGGGGACCTCATACCCCAGCTTCAGCACCTTAGCCCCGGCTGCCAGGCCGTTGGCGGCACAGGTCTCCGTAAAGCTCATCGCCCGGTTGCCGAACGACTTGAAGTAGTGCGGCGCCGTGACAAATGTCCCTTTCCCCTGTTTCTTTTCCACAAGCCCTTCCTTGACGAGCTCGGAAATCGCGCGCCGGATGACAATGATGCTGACGCCGTACTGCTCCGCCAGTTTTCCCTCGGCCGGCAGCTTCTGTTTCGGTTTCAGATGTCCCCGCAGGATATCCTGGCGGATGGTTTCAATTAATTGCTCGTATAACGGAACAATGCTGTTGTGATCAAGCATCTTTCAAATCCCCTCGGTTTGTATCTGATATATCCTTGCAAAGTCTGTTGATTTATATGTCCGGGCACATGGCGCAAAAGCCGTCAAGGAATATATTTCCACTGAAAAGGCCGCGTATACCTCGCCGCCGAAAAAAGCCTCCCGAGGCCTCCGACCGTTGTATACGCCCCGGCCAAACTTCCCTCTAAAATTCATTCTATCGAAAATACAACTGTTTTTCAAACATTGATATCATATTTTACACATTTATTATGAAATTCGCAAGCCGCTAATGAAAACTTTGTGCATTTGCCTGCCAACTCTCGTGGATTGCGCAGAGTCGCGTCACGTTTCCGGATCAAATAATAAACGGGGCCGCCCCGAAAGCAAAGGGCGGCCCCGTTAGCCGGAGCATGATAATCCGCTCCGGCTAAGAGAAGAGTGATATCAGTACTGGGTTTTCCACATATAGCGGCGGTAGGTCATCGGGTGCTTTCGGATATCGGCCATTTCTTTGACATATTGTTTGGAGAGCGGATGAAGCAGGACGGAGTTAAAGTACTCCGCAACATGCTCGTCAAGCATTGTAAGGCCCAGCTCGGCGGCGTCGAGCACGGTGACGCGGCCGGCAAACTTCTCGAGAAATCTTAAAACGCGCTCGTCTAAAGGCCTTGAACGCCCCACGCCCATCAGAAGGATAATGGGAAGCGACCGCTGCGTGGTTTCAAACGCGCCGTGGAAATATTCTCCGCTATGTACCGCGACGCAATGGCGCTGCTGCATTTCCTGAAAAAAGCAGAAAGCGACAACGTACGCGGTGGAAAACAGCACGCCGCTTGCAATGACATTGAAGATCTCGTCGTTCTGACAGTCCAGCGCGAAGACGATCTTGCGGTCGGCGATCTTTTTGCAGGCTTCCTCGTAAATGCCCCCCATTGCGGAAAAGGCTTCCATGGCTTTGTCATAATATCTGTAGTTTTCATACTGATGAAGAAGCTCAAATGCAAGCTTCAGCGCGGTGGACTGGCTGTTGGTACAGACTAAAGCCGGGTCCGTGTTCCATTCGTCGTCATGGTTATAAACCAGCGCATACCGAACCGTCTGGGCCGTCAGCGAATCGCCGTATCCGGTCAATCCGATCGTCAGCGCGCCGCGCTCGTTCGCGATACGCGCCGCATCGACCGTCTCGGGCGTCGCTTTGGTGGAAGCCAGGATGACCAGCGAATTTTTCCCCAATGCCTTCGGCGTTGCGTGGACAAATTCGTTGCTGTTGAATGACCCCACCGTCATAAAGGCGGATTCTCTTTCAAGCAGATACTTTGCGGGATACATCGCGGCGAGCGAGCCGCCGCATGCGACAAAATACACCTGTTTTAATCCGCCCTGCGCATCAAGGTCGGTCTGCACTTTTTTTACGGTTTCAATGATAGTTTTCATACTGTTCTACCTCTTAAACGTATATTCTGCACCCATGATTAATCCGACGAACGCAGAGAAGCAGTCGTCTCTTCGTCGAGAACAGGCAGCCCCGTCACCGAATCGACTTTCGCCGCAACGCCGTATTTTTCGCGCGCCGCTCCAATCGACACCTTATTTTCGGTGATGTCTTTCAGAACCTTTTCGACTGGGCGTTTTTTCGGGTTTCCACAGCCGCCCGCGCCCGGCGTATAGACACGAATGACATCCCCCTTTTTCAGCGGCAGGCTGGTCGTTTTGTGAGAGAGCTTCGCGACACTTTTGTCCGCCGCTTTTATGCGGAAAAACGCGCCGGCATCCCCGGGCTCTCCGCCGGAAAGCCCCCACGGACGGAATCTGTGGCGGTCTCCGAGGCCGGTATAGAAAACATTGTCCTTGAGCACCTGAAGCTCCCTTTCGATGCCGAGCCCGCCGCGCGTCTCCCCCGCGCCTCCGGAATCCCGCCGCAGCTCGTATTTGCGCACGAGAATATGGGGAAACTCCATTTCGGTGGCTTCAATGGGCATATTCGTCGTATTGGTGAGATTTACCTGTACCCCGCTCAACCCGTCGAGCCCGCGGCTCGCGCCGCTCCCGCCGGCGACGACCTCGTGAAAAATAAAGAATTTATCCGTGCCGGAAACGCCCCTGCTTGTCAGGATGGTCGTTGTGCACGCGCCGTTGCCCGCCGCCTGGCTGCGTTCGGGAAAAATCGGCGCCAGCGCGCCGAAAATCGCGTCGGGGACGCGCTGGGAACAGTCGATGAGCGCACCGATCGGAGACGGCTCCTGCGCGTTTAAGATGCATCCCTCGGGTGCGATAATCCTGACCGCGCGGTTAATCCCCTCGTTAGACGGAATGTCCGGGCCCATCAGCGCCTTGATGGAAAAGAATACGTCCGCCTTTAAGCTGGGCAGCGGCAGATTGATCGGCGCTTCAATCTGCTCATGGGTTCCGGTAAAGTCAAAGGTAATCTGGTCTCCCCTGATCGTAATCTTTACGACGATCTGGATGGGATCCGGATATTTTTCCCCGCAGCCGTCGACATAATCGGTAAAGCTGTACTCGCCGTCGGGAAGCCTGCCGACGGCCGCGCGTACCCTGCGCTCCGAATAATCCTGCAGTTCGGCCATGCAGTCGAACAAGACCCCGTGATATTTATTCCACGCCTCATTTAAACGTTCAACCCCGATTCGATTCGACGACATCTGGGCGGTCAGGTCCCCGTAACGCTCCTGAGGCACGCGGGTATTGTCGAGCAGCAGATCCATCAGGCTCTCGTTTAATTTGCCCTCGCTGAAAATCCGCACCAGCGGAATGCGGATCCCCTCCTGGAAAACGCTGTCGGCGTCGCCGGACGTGCTGCCGGGAACCTTGCCCCCGATATCGGAGTGATGGGCGATATTTGCGATCCATCCGATCAGCGTCCCGCCGGAGAACGCCGGAGCGGCGACCACAATGTCGGGCAGATGGTTTCCTCCGCCGTGGTACGGGTCGTTGGCGATGAACATGTCGCCGGGGTGGACGTTTTCGCGGCCGAACTTGTCGTAAACATTGCGTACGACCGTCAGCAATGAGCCCAAAAGCCCCGCGAGGCTTTCGACCTGCGCAACCATGTTCCCGTCCGGGTCAAGTATCGCGGCGGCCACGTCGCGGCGCTCCTTGATATTGGTCGAGTATGCGCTCTTGATAATGATCGCGTTTGCCTCCTCGGCAATCGACATCAGCAGGTTTCGCACGACCTCGACCGTCACCGTGTCAATCTTCCGGCCAGCCATATTATTTCACCTCGCTATAAGTCAGTCTCAGATTCATAAACCCGTCCGCTTCGACCGTCCAGCCGGGCGGAACCACCAAAGTGGTATCCATCTGCTCGATAATGGCCGGTCCCTGCATGACGCAGCCGGGGCAAAAGTCGTCGCGATGGTAAATCCCGGTCGGAATGTACTCTGTTTTTCCCTGATAAAGCACGTTGCGGATTTCGAATGCGGCCGGCCTTTTCGCTTCCCGGTCGACCGGCAGCTTTTTAAGCTCCGGCTTGTCGATAATGCCGATGGCGCTTACGCGGAAGTTTATTAGTTCGACGGGAGCGTTTTCATTGCAGTAGCCGTAGCTGCGCTTATGCTCCCTGTGAAAATCGGCAATGACGGCTTCGAGGCTTTTCACAGTCAGCTTCCCGTCGGGAGCCTGAATGCAGATTTCGAAGTTTTGCCGTCTGTAGCGGATATCGATGAAGAACTCAAACCTTCTGCGGTCCTTTGCGATGTTCTCGCGGTCAAGCATCTCGCAGCCGTTTTCATAAAGCTGCGAAAACTGCTCGTTGATCAGATCAAGGTTTTCATCGCTGCCCGCCATAATCTTGGTGTGGCACAGATCAAATTTTGTGTCGGCCATAAGGAGTCCCAGCGAGCAAAGCGTGCCCGGCGACGGCGGGATCAGGATGTCTTTGATCCCCAAAAGCTCCGCCACCTCGCAGGCGTGCAGCGGCCCCGCGCCTCCGAAAGCCATCAGCGTAAACTCGCGGACGTCGTAACCCTTTTCAACCGATACCGACCGGATGGCCCGGACCATGTTGGAGTTTACCACCGAAACAATGCCGTTTGCGGCCTGGGCGGCTGTAAGCGTCGATTTTTGGCAGATTTCCCCGGTAATCGATTCATATGCATTCTCAAGGACGACATCCATCCGGCCGCCCAAAATCTTCTTTTGACTCAGCTTTCCCAATATGATATTTGCATCCGTTACCGTCGGTAAAATTCCGCCTCTGTTGTAACACGCGGGGCCGGGCACCGCCCCGGCGCTCTCAGGGCCCACCTTCAGAGCGCCACCCTCGTCGATCTTCGCGATGCTGCCGCCGCCCGCCCCGATGGTGACGATATTGATCATCGGGATGCGCGCGGGGAAGCCTTCGACACTGCGTTCATTCGAAATCTGCGGCTTGCAGTTTTCAACAAGGCTGATATCGGCGCTGGTGCCGCCCATATCAAACGTGATGATTTTGTTGATAAGGCACTGTTTTCCGATATACGCAGCGCCGATCACGCCCGCGCTCGGACCCGATACCGCGGTTTTGATCGGGGCGTCGATGGTCTCCTTGATGGAAATAATACTTCCGTTCGACTGAGTGACATACGGCTCGACCCTGATGCCCATGTCCCGGATGGACCGCTGGAAATTGTTCACATACTTCTCCATAACCGGCCCGAGATAAGAATTCAGCACGGTTGTGCTCATGCGCGAATATTCGCGGAACTCGGGCGCAAGCTCGCTCGAAATGGTCACGTAGATTTCCGGATACTCTTCTTTGACGATTTCTTTGATGCGTCTCTCATGCACCGGGTTTATAAAGGAAAACAGCGTGCACACGGCGACGGAATCGGCGCCGCGCACTTTTAAGAACCGGACGACGCGACGGGTTTCCTCCTCATCAAGGGGAGTTTCTATGCTTCCGTCATAACAGATCCGTTCGCCGACCTCACAGTTTAAGCCGGACGGTATCAGCGGCACCGGTTTTTGCCGAAGCAAATCATATAGTGACGGGCGGTTCTGACGGCCGATCTCCATCAGGTCCTTAAAGCCCTTTGTGGCGATCAGCCCCAGCCTGGCTCCTTTTTTCTCGATGAGCGCATTGGTTGAAACCGTAGTGCCATGCGCGAGATATGTAACCTCATCCGGCTTTGCGTCTTTCATTTCCAGAACTTCATTAAGCCCGCCGACAATAGCCTCCGACGGGTCGGAGGGCGTGGAGCTGTTCTTAAAGTGAAAGAGCTCGCCGCTCGCCTGATCAAAGACGGAAAAATCCGTAAAGGTCCCGCCCACGTCTACGCCAATCATGTACCCCATGACCGCAGTTCACCTCTCATGTTTTTGCAGTATACGTATGATTACCGCCATAAATTATCTATAATGTTATATAATGATTTAAACACTATTATAATCATATATCGATTTTTGTCAAGATATATATCCCTTAAGCGAGAATCCGGTGTGTACGAAGCCAGCTTAAGTTTTGCTCATCCGCAGCGTGAGGGTCCTTGCGATATCGAAGATCATTGCACTCAAAGCTGTAGAAGCCCGTATACCCGCTCTGTTCCAGCCTGACGATATAATCCTTTATCGGAAGAACGCCGTCGCCAAGCGCCATGTGGATCGCGGGCCCGGAATCGTGCAGGTGGACATGGGCAAGCCGCTTCCCCAAAAGGGCGATATGGTCCTCCAGATCCTGTTTCATAAACGACATCTGGCCGATGTCCAATATGCCGCTTACGTTTTCCGGTAATTCGCCAAGCATCCGCGCCAATTGCCCCGGCGTATTGACGATATTGGAAGAAAGCGGAGTGAGCGTTTCATACAATAGCTTTATATGATTCCTTCCGGCATAGTCGGCAATTTGGCAAACCGAGTCCACGGAACGCTTCCACGCCTCCTCCGCCGGCCGGTTAAAATAACCGCAGCCCGCCGTTACCAGCACATGCGGCGCATGCAGGGCCGCGGCCATGTCGATCCCTTTTTTGAAGTACTGTATGCTTCTGCGGCGCAGCGGCTCTTCCTCCGCGGCGATATTGATCGGATACGTGCATTGTTCCGGCGTGATGCAAACGGGTTTCAGTTTCCGCGCGCTCAATTCCCGTTCACACTCACATAAAGCCGAAAAGACCATGGTATCGAGATCAAGGTGCGGCGCCGCCGCCCACAGCTCAACGTATTCAAAGCCGAGCCGAGCCGCCGTGTCGAGAAAATAGAGAAACGGATATCGCATATAGTGATAACTCCCTATAGCAAACCGTGATAAATTCAAAGATATCATTTTTGGCTCTCTCCCCTTTTAACCTTCCGTCCAGTTTAATACCCGTCCGGCGACAGAGTCCGGGAGCGGTGTCCCGTATCCGAAAGAACCGTTTGTCATGCACGTCCGGGCCGCAAACGCCGCGGCGCGCGCCATGATCCGTCCATAGCAGTCTTTCCGAAACGCCGCATTCCCCCATCTTTCCGGGTTTTCCCCGATTGCCTGCGCAGCGCCGACCAGAACGCATGCGGCGAAGGAATCGCCGGCGCCCATTGTGTCGACCGCTTCAATAAGTTCCGGCTGATTGTACAGCATGTTTACGCCGTCAAAAAGCAACGCGCCCCTGCCGCCCATGGTCGCGACAACCGTTTTGCAGCCGGCGCCGTAGATCGACGCGCAGATTTTTTCGGCCTCGCCCGCCGTGACACCGCCGCAGGATAAAAAGCCGAAATCGATATATGGGCACACCCTCTCCACGCGGTCGGGCTCGTTCCACCGATAGGAAAAATCGTAGGATACCCTTGTGCCGAGCTTCGCGAGAAGCGAAAGCTGCGGATCAAAATAACTGTTGTTGCTGGTGTGGACCACGTCGAAGGCTTTCATGTATTCAAGATCGTCCTCGTCAAGCTCGATCGGGTGCTCCCGCAGCACCCCGCCGCGGTTGCTCCCTCGAAAGACGCGGTCGCCGTTTTCGAGTATCACCCGGGCAAAACCGTTTTCACCCTCGTACTCCCGGCAGCGAGACCGGCCCACCCCAAGCCGGTCCAGGGTACTCTTTACATGAGCCGCAACGGCGTCGCTGCCGAATGCGCCCATAAAATCGGCCTTTGCCCTGAGCATACCGGAAAAAACGGCTACGTTCAGCGCCTGACCGCCGGGGTACATCGTCTTCGTATGCAGATAGACATCGCAGAGATTATCCCCGATTCCCAGAACCTTGACCATAATGCAATCGCCCCTGATCTTTCGTAGGGAATGAGGGTGGCTTCCACCCTCATTCCCGGTTATCAAAATTATTTCAGCATCTCCTGAATCTTTTCATAAAGCTCCGGCGTCTCAAAGAAACCCTCGGCTTCGAGCTCTGCCGCCAGCGGTGCCGCAGCGTCCAGAAAAGCCTGTTTGTCGAAATCGACGAAGGTCACTCCGCCTTCTTCGCCCAGCCACTTTTTATCTTCTTCCCATTTGTTGTTGATGGTCTCGTTAAACTCCTGCGCGCATTCCTCGGCAGTGTCCTCGATGATTTTCTGCTGCTCGGGGGTCAGGCTGTTCCAGGCCTCAGTGGAAAACGCCAGCTGTTCCATCGGGTAGGCATAGTTTACCTCGGACACATATTTGCACGACTCATAGAGCCCGGCGGAGCGAAACGCCTCCTTGCTGCACTCGCCGGCGTCGACGACGCCCTGCATCAGCGCGAACGGATACTCGCTCCATGACACGACGGTGGGGATCGCGCCCATGGCCTTGGCGTTCTTTTCATACATCGGGATATTCGGGATGCGGTATTTGACGCCCTTCATGTCCGCCGGGGTGTAAAACGGTTTTTTTCCGAAAAAGATACGGGGATTCTTTTTGAAATGGAAGCTCACGACATGGATTCCCTGGGATTCAAGTTTATCCCAGATGCCCCCCTTGGCGAGATCGGACTGGAGGTACTTATATACGTCGTCATGCGACTTAAACGCGAAGGCCATCGACAGAATGCTCAGGTCCGGGGCATAGTTCGACAACGTGTCGAGCGCGGTCATAACGCACTGCTGCAGGTTGACCTGAAGATTTTCGAGCATCGTTACTTCGTTGCCGAGCTGCTCGGCGGGATAAAACTGAAAAATGATCTCCCCGCCGAGACGTTCATTCAACTTGTTGCTGAACTGCTGGCAAATGATTGCCGCGGGTTCCGCGATTGCGCCGGCGTTGCCGAATTTGAAAACGCGTACGCCGTCGCCGGGGGTCTGTGCGGTTTGAGAGGGCGCGGTTTCGCCGGTACCGGGCGCGGAGGTCGTGGCGGTCGGTGTGTTGGCCAGGCATCCGGAAAGGGTGGTCAGACACAATGCCATAGCCAAAACAATGGACAATGTTTTTTTCATAATCTCGTCTCCTCCTTAATTTTATATTGCACCCATCACTCGAGGTAACCACAGTACAATCCCGGGTATATAGGTTACAAGCAGCAAAGTAAGTATCAGCGGGATTAAAAACTGAACGGTATACTTAAGCGCTTTATCAAACGATCCGCCGGTTGCCTTTGCGGTGACAAACAGCGCGGGCGCCATAGGCGGCGTAATGAGGCCGAGCGTGACATTGAGCACCGCCATAACCCCGATGTGAATATAGCTGAGCCCCAAAGCGGTTCCAATGCTCATCAATAACGGCGCAATCATGATCAGGATCTGCATCGAGCCGATAAAACAGCCCATGAAAAGCATCAGGAGGTTTAATAAAAGCAAAACCAGATAAGCGTTTCCAAGCGAAAGCAGGAAGTTTGTCGCAACCGTCATCAAGCCGCTCGTGACAATCATCCAGTTAAAGATCAGTCCGGTGGCGCACAGCGTCATGCACATTGCGGCCGAAGACAGGGTGGATTTCAGCGCCCTCGTCAACATTTTAAGCGAAAACTTTTTGTAGCAAACGGATACGATGACGCAATAGCCGGCTGCAACGACACCGCATTCGGTCGGGGTAAACGCGCCGGTCATGATGCCGCCGATCAGAATCATCGGCCCCCCAAGCGCCGGGAGCGCCTTCCAGGTATAGTAGAAGCGGTCATGCCAGCTCGCCTTCGGCGTCGTGGGGGCTTTGATGTGCTGTTTTTTTACCGCCACAACGATCCAGGCCATCATCGTCACGCCCATTAAGATGCCCGGAATCAGTCCGCCCAAAAACATGGCGAGCGTGGAGCACTGGCTCAGAAATGCCCAAATGACAAAGTTGATGCTGGGGGGGATAATCGGGCCGATGGACGACGACGCGGCCGTAACCGCCACCGAGAAATGCGGATCATAACCGGCGTCCTTCATAGCTTTTACTTCGATAACGCCAAGTCCGCCGGCATCTGCCAGCGCGGAGCCGGACATCCCCGCGAAGATCATGCTGGCCAAAACGTTTGCATGCGCGAGGCCGCCCGTAAGGTGTCCGATCCATTTGCTTGCCGCGTTGAAGATGCGGTCGGTCAAACCGATTTCATTCATAAACGTACCGACAAACAGGAAAGCCGGAATCGCCAGCATATTAAAATCGGCCAGGGAATTCGCGGATTTTTGGGCAAACATGACGAAGCTCTCATGGTTTACCAACGCATACAGCAGGCTGGACCCGAGCATAGCGAAGGAAATCGGCACCTGCAGGAGAATCAGCACGATAAAAACAAGAAAATAAACCAAAAGCATGGAATCAATCAAGGATAATGCCCCCTTCCTCCTCGCTCACGGGAGCAACCATTTTATCATCGCCCGTGATAATATAACCAATGGTTTTAAACAAGCTCAGGATCACCATCAGGATTCCCATAACCAAAATCGGAAGCGCATAATACCACGATTTGTTGAAAGGGAGCCCTCCGACCGCGGGCATGTTGACCTGCATCTTAAAGAGCCTTATCCCGCCCGGGACAAAAACCGCCGAGGTTGACAGCACGATCAGATTGGTCACATGATACATGAGATGCTTAAAAAACATCGGAGCCCTTTTCATAACGGCTTCAATAACGGCATGCTCGTTGTACCAGTAAACCGTACACCAGCCCAAAGCCATCGACCATATCATAAGCGCCGTGACAAGCTCGTCAAGCCCGTAAATCGGGCGGTTGAACAAATATCGCATGCCTACCTGAACAAATAAAAGAAGCATAAACAGTCCCACCATATAACCTGCCAAAGCGGCGAGCATGTCCATGCACTTTTCAATCACTTTTTCAAGTTTTTTTGTAACTTGCACCATATGGCCTCCTTTCTTTCTGTGTCTTTAGCGTCTTACGGCACGGCATACTCTGTTTAGCTCCTTTCATATAACATACCCCTATTATCGAATTGTTTTTCCTGTCGAAAGAGCTAATAAATATATAACATTATATATTATTATATATTATTTTAATTCATTATGTCAATAATTGCAATAAATTCTGTATTTGCAAATACAACAAATCATTTGCATATTTTTTATATACTTTTTATACACAGCCGTTAAAATCGGAAACCAGGCCGTTTGCCAATATATAAAACAATAACACATTTACCGCGGTAAGGGCTGTGCTCAGCAGTAAGACCGGCAAGGTCCCAAAAGCGTCAAACAGCCATCCGCCGGCCAGATTGGCAATTGCCGTCCCAAGCACATTGGTAAACGCAAGGCCGATACTGATGGAAAACGTCCGTATGCGCGGGTCGGCAAGCCGATGCAGCGTTTCAACGCTGGATACATAATACATTGTAAAGCTGATCGATTGAATGATCTGTGCCGCGAACAAAAGAACAACGTCGGTTGTCAGCAAAAGGATCACCGGCCTCAAGCACGCCGTTAAAAACGCCAGTCCGAGCATTTTTTTCACCGAAAAGTAATTCCGGCGGGCCGCCAGAAATATCATCACCGCCGCCTCGGATACCGCTCCCGCGCCGACAACCCAGCCAAAAAGCTCCGCATTGCCGTTGCGGCTTTGAATCATGAGCGCAAGATAGCTTCCGACGGGGCGATTCGACATCCAGTAGAGCAAAAAAAGTGCGGCGATAACCCGGTATCCCCGGCTTCCAAGCAGGATCCGGAAGGATTGCAGGAAGGTAAGTCCCCGGTCTTCCCGTTTTTTTGCCGAAGGCTCGCACTTGTTTTTGGGTTCAATCGCGGGAAAACGCCACAAGAACAGAAACATGCAGGCAAAGAGTAGTGCCTGTGCGGGGAAATAGATGCTATGAGGGAAATGTACCCAGCAGTATCCAAATGCAACGGATATGATTCCAAATCCGACGGACCCGCCGGCCCGGACGATTCCATATGTAAGGCTGCGGTCCAATTCCCGCGAGCTGTCGATCCAGACGTCGAGCAGGTATCCGAACGGCATGATAAAAATGGCCATCGCCGAAATCAAAGCAATGCAGATCCATGGATTTACAGCTGTCCGCCCGGCCAAAAGCGCAAGAAATACCAGCATCCCCGTGGACAACAACATGTAGTTTTTGAGAGAAATAAAGGTGTCGACCAGATAGCTTGCCAACGGCTGAACGATAACGCTTATGATGAAAGTGAGACTGGTGACAAAGCCGCAAAAAAATGCGTTGTATCCCCGCTCGTTTAAGTAAAGCACCATATAAGAGGAATAGATGCAGTACCCTCCGTAAAAAAAAAGAGTCATGCAGAAAAACGGCTGTGCATAATGCGGTTTTGCGCCAAGAGCCATTTAAAAGATCTCCCCGTTAAAACCGGTTTTCAGATTAAAACCGACATTGAGAACCGATACCGTTCCCCGTTGATCACCTGTGTTCCCACATAAATCGGATCGCCGTTTTGTAAATAGATCACGGCCCGGATCAACAGCAGCGGGGCGCCCTTTTTGATCTGAAGCATCTTTGCCTCCCGTTGCGTCGCGCGGCAGATTTCAAGCTCCCTGTCGGCAAACCCCATCTCCAGCCCATCTTTTTCGCGCAACAATTCATACAGAGAGCGGTTTTCAACGTCTTCGTTTATCAAATAAGCAAACTCAATCGGAAACTGATTGGTCTCAATGATCATCGGCTCTTCGTTCACATAGCGCAAACGCGAAAGGAATACAACCTGCTTATCATTGGGGCGGTTCAGTTTTTCCAATGTTTTCGGCGATGCGTCGATAATCCTGCACTCGATTAATTTGCTCCCCGCCCTGGTGCCGTTGATTTTGCAGGACTCGGAAAAGCTCATCATTTTGTTCAGGTTCCGCCCGAATCTGGGAGCGGTTATGTATGTTCCCTTTCCCTGCCTGGTCTCGATCAGGCCCGCTTCCGCAAGCGAGGAAATCGCCTTTCTTACGGTAATAATGCTGACTCCGTGCTCCTTTGCAAGTATTCCCACGGAAGGGAGACGGTCGGAGGGGTTAAGCTCTCCCAGGCTTATTTTCTGCCTGATTATCTCTTCGAGTTGTTTGTACAGAGGAATCACATCATTGGGATTCAACATATTTAAATCTTCCTAATCTTTTATATATGATTATTACTTTGTATAAATTATATTATAACATTATATAATCTATGTCAATGATTTTGCAGCATTCATAATGGTAATTGTACACCTGCATATAACCATCCGGCAGGACAAATGAACCGTAAATAAACGAAAAGGCGGCACCCGATAATCGACCGGATGCCGCCAGATTTTCAAAAAAATCGATTCAATTTGTGCTAAACGATATAAAGTCCGTCGTCGATTGTTGTCAGCGATTCGAATCCGTCTTCCGTGACATGGATCATATTTTCCACCTGGAATCCGGCGTCCCCATGGACATAGTAAGGCGTTTCAAGGCAGAATACCATGCCGGCCTGCAGCGGCTGATGATCGTCCGGGGCAATGCGCAGCCCCTCATACAGGCTCATACCGATGCCGTGCCCGCAATGCAGGCGGTCGAAATCAAAAAGCCCGGCCCCCCGGATGGTATCCGTCGCGGTGGAAAAAATGTCGCTTGCCAAAGCGCCGGGCCGTATTGCCGAAAGCGCCGCGTGAAAGCCTTTGAGGACGGCCTGATACCGCTTCGAATATCCGGGCCTTGGGGTGCCGAACACGACGGTGCGCGCAATATCCGCACAATAGCCCCGATACTGGCAGCCGATGTCGAATCTGACGACCGAACCGTTTTCCAATGCTCTGCCGCCCGGAAGCCAATTCGGGTAGGCCCCGTTGCTGTCGATACCGATAATTGCAAAAAGAGGCTGGGCGCCCGATAAGACCAGCTGTGATTCATATTCGGCGCACAAGTCTTGTTCCGTTTTGCCGTCTTTCATGAAATTTAAAGTGTGGAGGAAAGCCTGTTCGGTAATGCGCGCCGCGTTTCTTAAAAGCCCGACTTCTTCCGGCGATTTGATTTTGCGGCTGTTTTCAAGCTCCTTGTGAATATTGACCGGGCGGACGGTTTCCGAAAGCGCCTGCGCAATCGAACGGTAGGCGCAGAAGTTGATTCCGTTTAAGTCCGTGCCGATCAAATCGAGCTTTCCCGTCCCGCGGCGCAGGACATCCGCTATGGCCTCCGGCTCGGTTTCAAAGCAATGGTTTTGAACCAGCTCCATCAAGTCGGCGTCCCGTTTCCCAAGGTCGGGATTTACGCCCTGAATCGGGAACGGAGAAAAAAGGCAAATGTCGACCTCGTCTCCAAGTTCCGCCGTCAGCCCGATTCCGGCGCCGTTTGTAATCAGAGCGGGTTTTTCGCCCTTCGCCATGACAAAATAGGAATTTAAGTCGTTTGGCCTTACCCGCTGGACGGGGTTAAAAAAGCCCGTCAGATAACGGATATTTTCCGGGTTTGCAAGCACGACGGCGTCCAGGGCCTTTTCGTCCATAATCCGGGCGATCACATCTAAACGCACTAAAAAAACCTTCTTTCTGTAACGCTTAAATTCGGGTTCTCCTGGTATAATCAGGAGAACCCGAATTGAGGCTGTCGAAAAGCTCGACAGCCTTTCGAGGGGGAATCCCATTCCCCCCATGACCCACCCCAACAAAATAAATTTTGTTGGGGACCCTGGGATGCTCCTCCAGGTGCGGACAAAACCAGTGGTTTTGTCCAGTGTGTCCTCCGGCGGCGCATGTCCGCCTACGGACAAGTCTTACATTAAGGGGTTGCGACCCCTTAATAATCCCCAAAACATACTTTTTTGACACTCTGAATTCGGGATCGGCGACTTTGCCGCCCTTTTCCGGGTTTAAGCCAAACCCTTTTCTTTTAAATACTTCAGTGTACCCGGATGGAGCGGAATAATGCCGTCCCCGATTTCGGCGGTTCTCTCAACCGTGTAATACGCCGCCGCGCTGTGTATGGCTTTCCACTCGTCCTTGTGTTCGTCGAGCGCCTTGACGATCTGATAGACAACGTCCTCAGGGACATCCTTGTTCACCATCATGATCGTGGCCACGCCAACGACGAGTGCGTCGTCGGCCATGCCCTTGTAAGTATTTCCCGGAATCGTAACCGCCTCAAAGAAGGGATACTCTTCCTTCAGCTTATCAAATACGTCCTGTTCCATCGGAAGAATCCGGACTTCCTTGCTCGTGGAAAGCTCCGAGATCGCGGAAGCGGGATACGCCGTATAGAAAATGCCGCAGTCTATGGTCTTGTCGGACAGGGCGGTGGAGCATTCGCTCTGACCGATTTCCTGCTCGTCGATATCGTCATAGCTCAGTCCGTATGCGGCGAGAATCGCCGGCGTCATAATGGAGGCGCTGGAGGACCCCGGTGCGCCGACGCCGACACGCTTTCCCTTTAAGTCCGCGATTGTTTTGATGTCGGAGTCAGCCGCCACCACGAAATGCATGACCGAAGGGTTGCCCTGCAGCATCAGGCGGATGTTTTCGTATTTGGCGTCAAGCGGGGCGATCCCGTTATAGCCGTAGTTCGCCGTATCCGCCATGGTCACGCCCATCTGGCACTCGTTTGAATTGATCAGCTTTACGTTTTCCACCGAGCCGGAAGTCGCCTCGACGGTCGCATAGACGTTATCCACATATTGGTCGATCAGCTTTGCAGCACCGCTTGAGACAATATAACCCGTGCCGCTCTGGTTTGTGCCGCCGATTGAAAGGCGAACGGGCTCCGCACTGGTCTGCTCCGAAGTCTGGGATTCCCCGGACGACGTCGCCGCGGACGAAGTGCCGCCTGTGGTGCCGCTGCTGCAGCCTGTCAGGAGCATGCTGAAAACCAACCCGACAGCGCACAAAGAAATGAAACGTTTTTTCATACTTTTCCTCCTCATCATTTAACCGAATCCGAACACCGACTTCATTATTTTTCCGATCCTTTTATTGAAAAACCAATTTTCTTTGACATGCCACCCCTCTTTCAATTAAACATTCTCAATACAGCAGTCTATTGAATTCAGCTGTGTATCCCGGCAGTTTGTTTTGTTTTTTTATTTTGTACCCAAAGGATTGCCAGCAATAAGATTCCTACCGCAATTCCGATGATGTCGGTCGTCCGTTCCGGTATGATCATCAGTAGGCCGTCGCAAAA
The DNA here is from genome assembly GCA_002423435.1 of Clostridiales bacterium UBA6114. GTDB lineage: Bacteria > Bacillota > Clostridia > Oscillospirales > Butyricicoccaceae > UBA6114. Next base: position 155,380 of record DIWE01000036.1, on the reverse strand, counting down.
CGCGACGATCCGCAGCGGCCATGCAATATGCCGGAAGAAAAAGCCCTGCAGCCCGCCCGCGATCATGACAACGCCGATAATGCCGGTAAAGGTTGCCCAAATGATTCCCATCGTCGTACCCTGCATAATCAAATCGGGGTTGTACACGAACAAAAACGGCACCAGCAAAGCGGGAAGCGCCAGTTTCATGCCGATGATACCTGTCTTGAACGGGTTTGCGTCGGCAATGGCCGCGGCCGCATACGACCCCAAAGCGACCGGGGGCGTCACATTGGCAAGGGAGCCTATATGGAATACAAACATGTGCGCGGCGATGGGCGTTACCCCCAGATCGACCAGGGCCGGGGCAACCAGCACGGAGAGAATGATGTAAGCGGCGGTGCAGGTCATGCCCATGCCCAGGATCAGGCATGCGATCATCGTCAGAATCAGCAAAGTGATCAGGTAGCCGCCGGATGCCTGTATCAGGAGCGACGAGAGCTTCATACCGAGCCCGGTCAGCGTGAAAGCGCCGATGATGATGCCGGAACATGCCATTGCCATTGCAACCGAATAGATCCCCTTGCCGCCGGCCTCCAGAATATCAAACAATTGTCTTAAGCTGATGTTTTTACGAAGGAGGGCAATGATAAACAGGATTCCGCATGACCAGATCCCGGCTTTGGTAGCCGTATACCCCATCGAACCCATAAAGATAATCAGCGCGATAATCGGGATAATAAACACCCATCCGCTTTTGAAGACCTTTCTGGCGTTTGGGATCTCGCTTTTGTCGAGGCCTTTCATGCCCATGCTGCCCGACCGGAAATCGACGGCCATGAACAGCGCCGTGTAATACAAAAGCGCGGGGATGGCCGCCGCCTTGATCACTTCCCAGAAAGAAATCCCCAGTGCGTCCGCGATCAGGAAAGCGACCGTTCCCATGACGGGAGGGGTGATCATGCCGCCCGTCGACGCAACGGCCTCCACCGCCGCCGCGAATTCCTTCGGAAAGCCCGTGCGCTTCATCATGGGGATCGTAAAGCTTCCCGTGCCGACCACGTTTGCCACAACGCTTCCGGAAATGGTCCCGAAAAAGGAGCTCGCCACGATGGCAACCTTTGCCGGGCCTCCGCGGACGCGGCCGAGGAGCGCCGTGGATATCTGGATAATAAACTCGCCCGCGCCGGTTTTTTCAAGCAGTACCCCAAAGATGATAAACACCGCGACAACCGTTGCCGATACGCCCAGAGGCGAGCCGAAAATACCGTCCGTCGTAAGGTATAAAAAGCTGCTGATGCGCTTTGCGCTGTATCCGACGTGGCCGAAGGAACCGGGCAGATAGTTCCCAAAATAGGCGTAGAGGAGCGCGAAGATGGCAACCATGGGCATTGCGATCCCCAGGGTCCTTCGGGTGCCTTCCAGGATAATAATGATCGCTATGACGCCCATGACTATATCGGGCGGCGTTGCCGAACCGATTTTCATCGCCAGGGTTTTATAGGTTAAAACCAGATACATCATGGAGACAACGCTTGCCGCAAGAAACAAAAGGTCTATTGCGATTTTCCACCTGCTGCGTTTTTCCTCTCCAAGGAGAGACGAAAGAAAAACGAGGCATGCAGAAAACATCAAATGAATGGAGCGCTGCAAAATCGCGGTAAACGGCACGCTGACGGCCGTATAAATTTGAAATATGGCGAACAGAATCGCTAATAATCTGCAAATATGGGACGCTGCGCTGCGAAACCCATGTTTCATCCGTTTTTCTTCCAAGTGCTCGCGCCTCCTTGTAAATAACGCCTGTATATGAGTCGGAAGGTTCCACCCTTCCGGCCGTGTTTCATGTGGATGCTATTCTTCTATGGTGTGTTTGGCTTTCATCGTCAGGTCTTTGAGTACCCTTTTCATGTCCGCCGGTTCGAGCGTAACGTCTTCGGTCAGCATGGTCGAGCAGGAGCGAAGCACCTTTCCGTTTATGCGAACCATGCAGCCGAGGCATACGCCGATGCGGCAGGACACATAAAACGACAGCGTCGGGTCAATATTCTCCACAATATACTGCAGGGCGTTTAACACGCTGTAGCCGACTGAGGTTTCGACCTCGTAGGTGTCGTAACGGGGCTCCTTGTCAATATCCGGATCAAAACGAAATACCTTTAATTTTACTGTTTTACTCTCATTAGCCATGGATGCTGCCCTCCTTCGGCGGGATCAACGAGGTGATGACAACGGGTGCAAACGAATTTGTCATTTGCCCGCCCTTGTTTTCCGTAATAATGTTTCGAAGCCAGTTTTCGTTGTCCATGGAAGTAAAGTCCCTGCGATAATGCGCCCCGCGGCTTTCCTCCCGGAGCGCGGCGCTTTTCGCGGTCATTTCGAGCAGGGTGATCAGGCTTTCGACCTGCAGAGCCTCCAGCCACTCGCGGTTATACACCCTGTTTTTCGCGGAGCAGCCGATCTGCGGAAGCTCTTTTTTGATCGCCTCGATCTCGCCCAGCGCCTTGGTCAGACTTTCCGCCGTCCGGACGACGCCGACCTTTTCCCACGCGATCTTTTGCAGTGCTCTTTTTAACTCAAAGGGGCTTGTGCCGTCGCGTTCAACGGGAGCCATCACGCGATCCTCCAGCCGTTTCAGTTCTTCCTTCGGCAGCTCCCCATTGGCGTTTCCTTTTGCGTATTCCGACGCGAAGATACCGGCTCTCGCGCCCTGCACCAGAATCTGCGTACAGGCGTTGCCGCTTAAACGGTTGCCGCCGTGAGTTCCGCCGCAGACCTCGCCCGCGCCGAACAGGCCGGGAATGGATGTCTCGCACCGCTCGTTTATGCGGATGCCGCCCATGAAAAAGTGGGACGCGGGGCCGACCTCGATGGATTTGCCCTTTTTCATGCTTTCGATCAGTTCTTTAAACTGGAAGCCCTTGAAGGACCAGTCCTCTTTTAAATAAGGATCTTTCCTTTCCAACGGATAGCGGTCGACGATCTCGTCGGGCAGGTGCTTTAGGGAGTAATATACGCCGCCCGCCGGGCTGCCGAGTCCGTCGACAACCTCGTTCATAATGCCGATGGCAAGCTTGTCCCTTGTGGAGTGCTCCATCCGTTCCGGGTCCCATTTTTTCATGAAGCGCGCGCCGAATTTGTTCATCAGCCAGATTTCCATACCTCCGACGCCGGGGCCGATGGTAAACGGGAAGGTCAGCCCCCGCCATGCGGGGGGATTTATAAAGGTGCAGGCCAAAAACTGGACCATTTCCATATCGACAAGCTCCGCGCCGGCTCTCCACGCCATCGCGTGTCCGTCGCCGGTGATGTCCTCGGGAGCCGTCTGCACCGGGTACATCATCATCCCGCCGCCGGTCGCAATAATAACCGCTTTTGCGGAAATGGGGACAAATTTCCCGGTCGACAGATCGAGGCCGACGATGCCGGCAACCCTGCCGTCCTTCTTTACGAGGTCGGTCACCATGAAATGCTCGTAAACGCGGATGCCCGCCTTGCGCACCTCGGAGGCGAGCACGCGCATGATCTCCTGACCCGTCGTATACACGCCGCGCGGATAGCGGTGGCCCGGGCCGTGGAGGACGTTTGTGACCTTCATCCCCCAGTCCATCATCTCTTTGATCCTGTCCGGCGCCTCGTCGACATGCGCCTCCACCAGCTTCTGATTGTTGATGTAACGGCCTTCGACAATAATGTCCTCGAAGAAGGCCTCCTTGCTGTCACGGCTGTCTCCCTCGAGGCCCAGCAATTCCTTGATGCTTTTACTGTCGACGTCAATGTCCGCGCCCGCGGTCACGGTCGAGCCGCAGCGCCCGATCATACCCTTGGTCACAATCAGCGGCTCCAGATTCAATTTTTTCACTTCCAGGGCGGCACGGGCGCCCGCCCCTTCGCTGCCTATGATGACTACATCGGTCTTTATCAATTTTTTACCGCCTTTCCCTCTTACCTTTTCAGCCATTTTGTGATGGTTTCCCCGATCACCGAAACGTCGCTCACATCCTCCAAGTGGTCAATAATATCCTTTAGCTCCTTTGCGCCCTCTTCCGAAAGCGCCGGAGCGGACAGGCCGAAGTATTTATCGTTGAATTCGGATAAGGTGACCGGGACGCGCGGGTCCCCCTTGGGCATGTCGCAACGCTCCGTATCTTCGAGTCCCGGGCCGTAAACCTCGACGATGCTGGGGGTTACGTCGGGATAGCACGCCGTCAGGGCCGGATCGCTCACGACCTCAACCTTTTTGGAAAGCTCCACGATGTCCTTGTCCTGCAGGTTTTCCACCACATAATTTAAGTAGCTGAGCTGTTTGCGCAAAAGCGCAAAGGATACCACGTAAGGAATGCTGAACTGATACGCCACCTGGTTGTCCGAGCCGTGCGGATAGCGGTTTAAGAGATGCGCCGCAAGATCGTAGGTTCTGACCACCACCCGGTCGATTTTGGCGTTTTCGGGAAGACGCTTTGAAAGGTTCAAAGCCGCCTCACAGGCGTGGTGCGCATGGCGGCAGAGCGGATAAACCTTGAAATAAACGTCGCTGATGGTATAGTTTTTGCCCAGGTTCAGAAGAAGGCGGTCGTATTTGACGTCTCCGGTGGTGATGTCGCACCAGCCCCGCCCGCGCTCCGGGGAACCCTCGAGCGGGCAGGCGTCAAAGCCCTGCTGCGCGAGAAACGCCGACGCGATGCCCTCCTTTGCGGCCTGCCCGGAGTGGAAAGGCTTGATGGAATAGCCGCCCCATAGGTTTTCCGCCGTGGTGACCGGGAGAATAAAGCTCGCGATGCCGACCGACTGCTGCGTTTTTTCCTGATCAAGACCCAATATCAGCGAAGCGGTCATCGCCGAGCCGCAGGTACCGGCCGTCCCGGTCGGGAGATACCCCTTTGCGAGATGGTTCGGATGCATGGCGTGGGAGATCCTGTTTGCGACCTCATAGCCGCAGAGGACCGACTTAAGAAACGCCCTGCCGTCGGTTTTGCGGGTATCCGCCAAGGCGAGCGCCGCGGGGATCACGACGCACGCGTGGATGTTTCCGAAGCGCCAGCCGTCCTGGAGCTCGAGCACTTCGCACAAAGTGCCGTTTATAAAGGCAGCGGACAGGACGGATGTCTTGTGCTCCGTGCCGAATATAACGGAGCTTCCGCCGCCGCCCAGCCATTTGTCCGAATCGATCACCCGTTTTCCCGTGGCCGTCTGCGCTCCTCCGATCGCTACCCCAAGGTAATCCAGAATACACGCTTTTGTCTTTTCAATGACCTTCTCCGGAATCTCCCCGTATTCCAGGTTCCAGCAGAAGTCAACCAATTTTTTGGAATTTTCCATTTGATAACGCACCCTCCGTTTATATGTAAAGTGTCCGGCGCAGATTATTTTTGCAGGTAGTCTCTTGCACAGGATGTAAGGGGCTCGCAGCCGGTCTTGGTGACCAGAACCGTTTCGCTGAAGCCCGCGCCGGTTTCGCCGTTTCCAAGAAGAACCAGGGGCAGATGAAGCACCATATTCGCTTCGAGCTCCTCTTTGTTGCCGGGTCTCAGCGATAAAAGCCCGCCCTCGGGCCAGCCCGGAGGATAGGCAACGCCGACCGAATACCCTGTGCGGTGGCGGAAGCATTCGCTCATACCGCGCCGGGCGATTTCTCCCCGCGCCGCCGCGTCCACTTCCTCGGCGGTAGCCCCCGCCCTGATCACGCCCATGGCTGCTTCCACCGCCGCGAGGGAGGTTTCCGCGATTTTCCGGCTCAGCGCCGACGGCTGCCCCACCGACACGGTCCGCATCAGCGGCACATGGTAGCGATTTACGCAGGCAACCAGCTCAAAATAGACGTTGTCGCCCTTTTCGACCCGTTTGTCGCCCCATGTGGAATGCCCGAGGCCGGTTTTCCATCCGGACGACACAAACGGGGGATTGGCCAAAAAGGCGCTGCCGTTTAAGAGGAGGGAGCGGTATACCTCGGCGGCAATCTGCGCCTCCGGCACTCCCTCGGAGACGGCCGCGATGCCGTCTTTCATCGCCCGGCTTACAATCGAGGCCGCTTTTCGGATATAAAGGAGCTCGGAATCGGTCTTAATTGACCGGATTCTTTCGAGAAGCGCAGAGCAGTCGGAAACCTTCATGTCCGGCAGCATCGACCGCAGGCGCTCATAATTGCCGATGCCGAAAAAGAAGCCGTTTGCCTTCTCCATCGCGACCCGGCTCTTTGAAAGCCCCATTTTTGAGAGCTCCTCGCAGAGCACGCCCAAGCCGTCCTCGTCGTCCTTATAGCTCCGATAGCCGGGAAGCCAGGAATACGCGTCCGCGTTGAGCGCCTCGAAATGGCGGACGACAAACCGGAGCTCTCCCTCGATCGGGACGATGAGCGCCTGAAACGACCAGTAGCCGGTCGTGTTGAACCCCGTCAGGTAATGCACGTTTTCCTGCCTGCACAGGAGCAGGGCGTCGAACCCCTCCTGTTTCATCAGGGCTCTGAGCTTTTTGATCCTCAGATCGTACTCCTCTTGTTTAAAAGGTAAGAATTTGTTCAAATAAAATGCCTCCTTCAAATGCGCCGCAGTTTCCTTTTGCCTTTCGGATTGCGATGGAACAGCACTCTTATTCCGTGTATGCGTAAGAGCAGATCTTGCTGTGGGACAGGCCGGTCAGCTTATATAAGGAGCCCATCATTTCCGCGGCCTTTAAACCGGCGACGGCCGGGTCGACGACCGGAACCGGCGAGATCTGTGAGAGCAGTTTCCCGATCCCGAGGGCGGCCGTGCAGCCGACCGTAATGCTTTCCGCTCCCCCGGCGACCGCCTTGTCGATTTGTTTTACGAGAATCCCCCTGATTTCGTCGCTCAAGCCCTCGTGCTGCAGACGGGGGACGCCGATGCCGAGGGACAGCACGCCGGACAGATTTCTTTCCAGATGATAGCGCTCGACATTTCGCTCTATGATGGGAATGGATTTTGCGCTGGTCGCCATAACGGCGAATTTGTGGCCCATGCGGGAGGCCAAAAACATTGCCGCTTCGCCGGCGCCGACTACCGGCATCTTGACAAGCTCCCTCGCCTCATAAAGCCCCGGGTCGAAAAAGCAGTTGATCATGGCGCTGTCAAAACCGTTTCTTTCACCCTCTCCAACCTTTTTGACGGTATCGACAACATTGATGAGCTCCTCGTTTAAATACTCGAGGGATTCAAAGCCGTGTTCAATGCTTACCATTCCGATGACGGTGTTGGGATTTGTTACGGTGGAGAGGAATTTCACCCGCTGCGCGTTGTATTTGTCGGTTGCAATGGCATTGACAATCAAAACCCTTAAGTTCTCATTCTGTACTGCGTCAGACATTTTGAAAGCCCCCTTTTCATTTCAAAGCAGATTTTTAAGCTAAAGAGAAATCTGAAAAAAAAGACGCCATAAACATATTGCTTATAGCGTCTTTGCTATTTTTTTCAGTTCTTCTTTCAATTTTGGTTTAAGTATATGTTATATGATTTGCAATGTCAATAGTATTTTTTTTATTTTTTTGAGCTCATAAAGCGAACATAGAAATTAAATCCAAAATATTTAGTGATACTTAAACAACAGTATCGTCCTGTTTTGTAGCATTTTATACAAAAAATCAAATTAACAGCAAAAACGCGAACTAAAATATATTTTATTTTTTGACTTGACCAAGCGAATGCTTGTTGTTATAATTAAGAAAAATAAATGAAATAATTTTTATCGTTTCATTCATTTATTGAGGCATGCCTCAAACAATAAAATAGAGCATTTTCCAAAATCAAAGGAGGACATTCCATGATCAGAACCATAACCACAGACAAAGCGCCTTCGGCCATAGGACCGTATTCCCAGGCCAAGGTCGCCGGCGATCTCGTTTTTCTTTCCGGCCAGATTCCGCTCGACCCCGTTACCGGAGCCGTTTCAGGCGACGACATCAAGTCGCAGACCGTGCAGGTGATGAAAAATATCGACGCCGTTTTGGGGGCGGCATCGTCGTCGTTTGAGGATGTGATAAAAACAACCTGTTTTTTATCGGATATGAAGGACTTTGAGGCTTTTAACCGCATATACAACGACTACTTCATTTCAAAGCCTGCGCGGTCGTGTGTAGCCGTAAAAGAGCTGCCCAAAAACGTGCTTGTTGAAGTCGAGGTAATCGCGCAGGTAAGGTGAGTCTGATGAATTCGTCAAACGAAGAGCACGCCTTGGAATACGAAAACATTGTACTCACCGAAACTGACAGGCTGATCTTAAACTCCTACAAGGTGGTTTTGGAGGGCCTTGCGGACTATCTGGGGGAGGGCTATGAATTTGTATTGCACGATCTGGAGAATCTGGACAAATCGGTAATCAAAATCATCAACGGATACCACACCGGACGCCAGGAAGGCGCGCCGGTTACCGACCTCGCCCTTTCCATGCTGTCAAAAATAAAGAAAAACGGGGATGCCGGTTATATCTCCTATTACTCCAACAACAACAAGGGCGAACCGTTAAAGGCGACAACGATCACAATATGCGGCGAGCGCGGCAACGTGATCGGGCTGATCTGCATCAATTTTTACTTAAATACGTCCATATCGGATTTTCTCCGAAACTTCACCTATTCCATCGGAGGCGGCAAAAACTACATTGCCGAAAGCTTTGCCGACAATCTGGATGAGCTTATTTCGTCGACCGTGAAAAAAATCAAAAGTCAGGTCGATTCCGACGATTCCATCGCCCAGTCGATGAAAAACAAGGAGATCGTAATGCAGCTATACAATCAGGGGATATTCAGGCTGAAGGATTCGGTGGACATGGTGGCAAAGCAGATGGATATCTCCAAAAACACGGTTTACATGCACCTGCGTTCCTTAGCCGGAGCATGATCATCCGAACCCGCCTTGCGGGGCATCTTATTTGCGCCCGGCTAAACGAATCGGGAAAATAACCGCGCAAGACGACAATGGCGTCGTCGCGATATAAAACGAAATTCTTCGTTACTGAAAGGAGTTGCTTCATGACGGCAAAGCTGCAAAAAATTCAGGATTTGATGCAATCTCTTGAGTTGGACGGCGTCTTCCTGGCGGAAAACAGCAATATTTTGTTTTACTCCGGCCTGCCGATTACAAAATCGGCGGTAAACCCTGTTTTGGACACGCTTCAGCAGTTTAATCCCACCGTTTTGTACATCGGCAAAAACGGGCAAACCATCCTTTTTTCTTCCGCATCCCTCTCGCAATATCTCGACGAGAACCTCCCCGGCAAAACCGTATACTATTACCCCACCAACCTGTTTATCGATTTTTGGAACGGTATCCCGAAAACCCCTTCCTACGACGCGGACATCGGGAGCTGCATACGGAAATTTATCGGTGAAAACGCCCTTGGGGACTGCAGTTTCGGCTGCGACAAGCTCTTTTACAGCAGCCTGGGCAATACTCTTCAAACCCGTCCGGCGCTGATCGACTCGGAGCTTGAGCGGCTTCGTTTTGTAAAATCCGCGGACGCGGTCGAAAAGATGCGCATCGCCTCCTCGGCTGCTTATGAAGCCGTGGAAAGGGTGCAAAAGCTGGTGGAAGCCGGCGGCGAGCTTTACGAGGACGACCTCTTTTATCTGGTGCGCCAGGTCCTCCTTTCCCACAAATGCCAATGGAACTTTACTACGGTCGCCTGCGGGCCGTACAGCGCGGATATTTTTCACCAGCCGCTTCACTACAGGCTCCGTCCGGGCGACGCTGTCCGGCTCGATATCGGGGCCGTCTACGAGAATTATGGGTCCGATATCGCCAAGACCTTCTTCTATCCGGCGGCGAAAAAAGAATTCACGGACCTGTACCGCGTGATCTGCGAGGCGCAGGAGCTCGTCCTTGCGCACTTAAAGCCCGGTGCCGTCACCTCCGAGCTTTTTCATCTCGGCCAGAACTACGTGCGCGAGCACGGTTACCCGCAATACACAAGGACCATGATCGGGCACGGGGTCGGCATCGAGACGGAGGAAAATCCGTTTCTTTGCCCCGGCGGGCAGGATATCCTCGAGGAAGGAATGGTCATGTCCATCGAGCTGCCGTATTACATAAAGGGGCTTGCGGGCCTCAATACGGAGGACATCGTGCTCATTACGAAGGACGGCACGGAATATTTAAGATAACAAGCGGCCGCGCCGGGAACTTATCCGGTTTATCAATATCGCCTATATAATAATGACCAGAGGGATTAGCGTGAAAAATCACGCTGAAAATTAAAAGGCGTGCCGCTCGCCGAAAAGCGGCAACCGCGGCACATGCCAATAACCTCCATTCGCTTGTGAGGTTTTAATAATTGATTTGTGCGCGGAGCGAATGGAGGTTATTATGAAAATTACAGATGTCGAAGACCTGCGCCGTGATTTTCCGGTGTTCCGGCACAGGACCTATGTCGATACGGCCTGTTACGCCCCGGGCTATGCGAAAGCGGCCGAGGCGGTAAACGACTGGTTTCAGTCCTCGCTTTTGATGACCGCGACCTCCTTCGACACCACCCTGTCCTGGCTCAAGCCCGTCGCTTTCGCGCGGGAAGAGGCGGCAAGGCTATTAAATGCCGACGAGGATGAAATCGCGTTTATCACGAGCACCGGCATGGGGAACAACAAGATCGCGGACGCGCTCGGCCTTAATCCCGGCGACAACATCGTCATCAACGATCTGGAGTTTCCGTCCAATGTGCTCGCGTTTACAAGCTATCAGCGAAAGGGCGTCGAGATCCGGCGCGTGAAGCACCGCGAAGGGCGGCTTTACCTCGAGGATTTCGAAAAGCTAATCGACAAGAAGACCAGAATCGTCGCGATCAGCACCGTGCAGTGGAGCAGCGGGTTTCGCATGGACTTAGCGCCGCTCGTGAAGCTGGCCGAAACCTATGGCGCGTATGTGGTGGTGGATTCCTGCCAGTCGCTCGGCGCGCTGAACCTCGACGTGAAAAAAACCGGCATCCACTTTATGGTGACCCAGGCCCACAAATGGCTGTTCGGCCCGTTCGGCACGGGGATCATGTACGTCAGGAAGGACCTGATCGACAAATACGACCCCACCATTGTGGAGTCCGGAAATCTGTATAAGAATCCGAAAAGGCAGCCTTATCACCATCAGCTCGATCTTGACAATATGACCGATTACGCGATCCGGTTTGTCGACACCGCCGCAAAATTCCAGTCCTGTTCCAATATCCCTGGGCTTTGGGGGCTGTATGAATCCTTGAAATGCATCAATCGCTACGGCATCGACAATATCGAGGAACGAATCCAGCATTTGGTCGGGTATCTGCTTTCGGAGCTAAAAAAGATTCCCTTCCTCAAAATCGTGTCCCCGCTTGAGGAAGCCTGCCGCTCCGGCATCGTCCTCGCCACAACGGGAAGCGTGACGGAGGACACCGGCTTTATGAGCAAATTAAGCCAGCTCGGCGTGGGCGTCTCCGTGCGCTATCAGGCCGGCTGGGGCGGAATCCGGATGTCTTTGCATTTCTACAACACGGAAAAGGACGTCGACCGCCTGGTCCACGCCTTAAAGGGCGACACCCGCCCGCTGTATTTCCATTAAACCGATGAATCAGAAATTATGTGCCGTGCCGGGGTGATGAATGGCTTATGAAAAAGGTTGATTTAAACTGTGATCTCGGTGAGAGCTTCGGCGTCTATGCGCTCGGGATGGACAGAGACGTCCTCCCGCTGATCACCTCCGCGAACGTCGCGTGCGGGTGGCACGCCGGCGACCCGTCCGTCATGGACACGACCGTCGGACTGGCGAAGGAAAACGGCGTATCCGTCGGCGCCCATCCGGGCTATCCCGATTTGCTGGGCTTCGGGCGGAGGAATATGTCCCTCTCGGCTTCGGACGCCGCGTCCTATGTGCAGTACCAGCTCGGCGCCCTTTCCGCGTTTACAAGATCGCACAAGGTCCCGCTAAACCATATAAAGCTGCACGGCGCGTTCTACAACATGGCGGCAAAGGACCGCAGGCTTTCGGAGGCGCTTTGCCGGGCGATCAAAAATTTCGACCCGGAGCTCATTCTATTGGGGCTTTCCGGCTCGGCCATGCTGGACGCGGCCGAGGAGGCCGGCCTTCGGTACGCGGGCGAGGTGTTTGCCGACCGCATGTACGAGGATGACGGCTCGCTTATGTCCCGCGAAAAGGAAAACGCCGTGATCCGGGACAGCCGCCTTGCGATCGACCGCGTCATCGAAATTATTCAGACCGGGACCGTAACCTCGGTAAACGGCAAGCGGATTCCAATTTTATGCCATTCGGTCTGCGTGCACGGGGACAATCCCCACGCCGTCGAATTTTGCAGGGAGATCCGCGCCTGCATCGAAAAAGCGGGGATCGCGCTCGCGCCGCTTCCCGAGATTGTAAAATGAGCAAAAAGGGTGATCGGTTTGCCTGAGTTCGGAGTCATCCGTCCCGTTTCCGACTGCGCGCTGTCCGTCGAATTTGAAAATAAAATTTCCGAGGAGATCCATGAGCGGGTGTTTTCCTTCTGCGCTCTGCTCGAAAGCCGGCGGCCTGCCGGGGTGACGGAATGGGTGCCGGCTTATCGTTCGGTGCTTTTGCTTTACCGCCCCGAAACAGTGACCTTTTCAAGGCTTCGGCCGGTCCTGGCGGAGCTTTTGAAGGAGTGCGGGGAAAATAATAGGAAACCCGATCGGATAACCGTGGAGATCCCCGTCCTGTACGGCGGGGATTACGGGCCGGACCTCGAATACGTCGCCTCGTTTCATCGCCTTACGCCGGAGGAGGTCGTAAAAATCCATTCGGCCCCGGCCTATCTTGTTTACATGCTCGGTTTTACGCCGGGCTTTCCGTATTTGGGCGGAATGGACGAGCGGATCGCGACGCCGAGGCTTAAGGAGCCCCGAACGCTGATCCCCGCCGGTTCCGTCGGCATCGCGGGCGGCCAGACGGGCGTCTACCCCGTCGCCTCCCCGGGCGGATGGCAGCTGATCGGCGCCACTCCCCTGTCCTTGTTCGACCCGGACAGAGCTCAGCCGTTTTTGATTTCCGCCGGCAACCTTGTCCGGTTTATCCCCGTTACGAAGCCGGAATTTGATCGGATCAGGGGCGAAGCCTTATGATTACGGTACTCAAAAAGGGGCTTTTGACCACGGTCCAGGATCGGGGAAGGTACGACTTCGGCAAATTCGGCATATCGCCCGCGGGCGCGATGGACCCGTTTGCCTATCGCCTCGGCAACGTTTTAGTCGGTAATCAGGCGGACGAGGCGTCGCTTGAATGCACGCTGATCGGCCCGTCCCTGCGCTTCGAGGACGATCATGTTTTCGCCGTCACCGGCGCTGAGTTTTCACCGACATTAAACGGGGTACCCGTCGAGGCAAACCGCGCGCTGCGCGCAAAGGCCGGCGATATCCTGGAGCTTCAAAGCGCGCGAAGCGGCGTCCGCGGCTATCTCTCCTTTTCGGGCGGCGTGGAGGTGCCCCTTGTGATGGGGAGCCGGTCGACCGACATCAAGGGAAAATTCGGCGGCCATTTCGGGCGGAGCCTCAAAGACGGCGACCGCCTTTTGATCGGTGAGCACGACGAAATCCCGAACCTTCCCTTCCGTTTCGTTTCCCGGAGCTTCGGAGTGGATTATGAAAGCGGCGCGCCGCTTCGGGTGCTGCCCGGTCCGCAGGCCGACTATTTCACGGAAAGCGGACTGCGCGCTTTTTTCACAGGTCAATATACCGTACTCGCCGAAAACGACCGGATGGGGTATCGCTTAAGCGGCGAGCTGCCCCAGTTTAGGGACGGAAAGACCAGCAATATCATTTCCGACGGAGTGGCCATGGGCGCAATCCAGGTCTCCGAAAAGCTCCTCGTCCTGACGGCCGACCGGCAGACGACCGGCGGATACGCCAAAATCGGCTGCGTGATATCCGTCGACCTGCCCCGCCTCGCCCAGAAAAAAGCCGGGGATATCCTGCGTTTTGAACGGGTCGGGATAGAGCAGGCGGAAGCCGCCTATCTCGATCAGGCGAACATTCTGCGAAGGCTGGAGGAGCATCTGAACCATGATGATATCCTGTTCCGCAGCGTGGTTTCCGTCGGCTTCGAGGGCCGGACCTTCCGGGCGGAGGTAAGCCGGATCGGTTGATCCATTCAAAGCGGGGGGGCCTCATCCATAACAAAAAAAGGCGGCTTCCGGCGATTGCCGGTTGCCGCCTTTTTTATCTCAACGGGGTTCAAATCATCTCTTCGGGATGGAACACCTCGTCGAATTTTTCCTCCGTCAGAAAACCGAGGCGGACGCAGGCCTCCTTCAGGGAGATGTTTTCCGCGAAGGCCTTCTTCGCGGTCTTCGCGGCGTTGTCGTAGCCGATGTAGGGATTGAGCGCCGTCACCAGCATCAGGGAGTTGTGCAGGTTGTGGCGCATCTTTTCCCGGTTGGCGGCAATGCCGATAACGCAGTTTTCGTGGAAGGAGATCAGTCCGTCCGATAACAGCCTTACAGACTGCAGGAAATTGTAGATGCACACCGGCATGAACACATTGAGCTGGAAGTTTCCCTGGGAAGCGGCCATGCCGACCGCCACGTCGTTCGCCATAACCTGAACGGCCACCATCGTCATCGCCTCGCACTGGGTCGGGTTTACCTTGCCGGGCATGATGGAGCTTCCCGGCTCGTTTTCGGGAATATGGATTTCCCCGAGACCGTTTCTCGGGCCGCTTGAAAGCCAGCGGATGTCGTTTGCGATCTTCATCATGTCGGCGGCAAGCGCCTTGAGCGCTCCGTGCGAAAACACCAGCTCATCCTTTGCCGTAAGCGCGTGGAACTTGTTCCGGGCCGTTATGAATTCCTTCCCGGTAAGCGTGCTCACCGCCTTCGCCACCTCTACGTCAAAGCCCTTCGGCGCGTTTAAGCCGGTTCCGACGGCGGTGCCGCCGAGCGCAAGCTCCTTAAGGCCGGGCAGCGAGAGCGAAAGCATCCCCTTCGTTTTTTCCACCATGCTCCGCCAGCCGCTGATTTCCTGGGAAAAGCTGATGGGCGTCGCGTCCTGCAGATGGGTGCGGCCGCTCTTTACGACGCCTTCGTTTTCCCGCTCCAGGCGCTTGAAGGTCTCGATCATCCGGTCCATGGCCGGGAACAGCCCGTCTTCGATCATCAAAACGGCGGCGATATGCATGGCGGTGGGGAAGGTGTCGTTGCTGCTCTGGGACATGTTTACGTCGTCGTTCGGATGTAGAAGCTTTTCGCCCTTCAAGGCGTTGCCGCGGTTTGCGATGACCTCGTTTGCGTTCATGTTCGACTGGGTGCCCGAGCCGGTCTGCCAGACGACCAGCGGAAAATGCTCATAGAGCTTCCCTTCCATGATCTCGTCGCAGGCTTCGGAGATATATTTAAGCTTCTCGTCGTTAAGCCTGCCCAGCCTGTTGTTCGCCATGGCGGCGGCCTTTTTCAGGACCGCGAAGGCATAGGTGATTTCGCGGGGCATCAGCTCCCCGCCGATCTTAAAATTCTGAAAGCTTCTCTGGGTCTGCGCGGCCCAGTATTTGTCCGCGGGCACCTGCATCTCGCCCATCGAGTCCTTCTCAATACGAAATTCCATCTTCTTCCCTCCCGGCTTACAGCCTGGCGACGCCGGATCTGCGGGCGGCCTCCGCGACGGCCTTGGCTACCGCCGGGCCCACTCTGGGGTCGAACGCGGCGGGGATAATGTAATCGGCATTCAGCTCCCCCTCGGCGATCAGCCCGGCGAGGGCGCGCGAGGCGGCGATCTTCATCTCCTCGTNNGGACATTGTTGATCTGGTTCGGGAAGTCGCTGCGGCCGGTGGAGACCACTGCGGCGCCCGCGGCCTTCGCGTCGTCGGGAAAGATTTCCGGGGTGGGGTTGGCGCAGGCAAAAATAATGGGGTCCTTCGCCATGCTCCGCACCATGTCCTGAGATACGATACCGGGAGCGGACACGCCGATGAACACGTCGGCCCCGACCATCATGTCGGCCAGAGACCCGGCCTTCTTTGAGCGGTTGGTGACGAGCGCCATTTCCTCCTTGATCCAGTTCATGCTCTCCCGGCGGCCCTCGTAGATCGCGCCCTTGCGGTCGCAGAGGGTAACGTCCCGAAAACCGTCGGAGAGCAGAAGCTTCGTGATGGAGACGGCGGCGGCGCCCGCGCCGGAGACGACGACTTTCACGTTTTCCTTTTTCTTGCCGACCACCTTTAATGCGTTACTCAGGCCGGCCAGCGTGATGATCGCGGTGCCGTGCTGATCGTCGTGGAAGATGGGGATATCGCACTTTTCTTTCAGCTTTCGTTCAATCTCGAAGCAGCGGGGCGCCGCGATATCCTCCAGATTGATGCCGCCGAAGCTGCCGGAGACCAGATAGACGGCGTTGACGATCTCGTCGACGTCCTTGCTTTTGATGCACAGAGGGAATGCGTCCACGTCGCCGAAGGCTTTGAACAGGACGCACTTTCCTTCCATAACGGGCATGCCGGCCTCCGGTCCGATGTCGCCGAGCCCCAGAACGGCGGAGCCGTCCGTAACGACCGCGCATAAATTGTGCCGCCGGGTCAGCTCATAGCTCTTGCGGACATCCTTCTGGATCTCCAGGCAGGGCTGGGCGACGCCGGGGGTATAGGCGAGGGACAGATCATCCCGGCTTTTTACCGGTACGGTGGAGACGACTTCGATTTTTCCTTTCCATTCTCCGTGCAAGCGCAGGGATTCTTTTGCGTAATCCATAGCAGCCATTTCTCCTTAAATATGTTATTAAAGACGGACATGATGCTAGCCGCGTGCAAATAAAAGTTCGTCATCTTGTTCGCCTGTTTTGCATGTGTTTCGGCTGCCGCATCGGCGGCGAGAAACACGCGTTTTTAATCCGCGAAGCGAGCTGCCCTAAAAACTTTTAGATAGTGTCTACACGGGATGAAATGTCTGGATTTTCAGCGGATTTTTCGCCAGGCAAGGCAAATTTTCGCAGGCATAATTGGTTTATGGCAAGAAAATTTAACGAAGCATGGCAAAAAATCCACCAAAAGACGGGCGTTTTGATCTTGTGTAGACACTATCTAGGAAAACCCCCTGAAAAGATCGGCTGCGTCGCAAAGCTCCTCGAGCCTCCGGCATCTTTCGAGCAGGAGCCTTGCCTTCTCCCCGCCGACAACGGGCTCGGCAAGGGACATGTATTTTTTGTCGATCTCCTCATCGGTGAGGGGATTGGCAGGCTCGCCTTTCGGGAGCAGTACGAGGTCGGAACAGACGGTCCCGTCCTTCATCCGCACGGTCACGCGCGCGGGCATCTTTTCGGGGCGGTACGCCTCCATATCCTCCGCCACGGATACGGCGGTCCTTGCGACCAACGAACGGATCCGCCGATCGAAAACCAGATCGTTCACCGCAGAAACGGTAACCTCGCCGCAGGTCAGGGCGATCGCGGCGCAGTAGGAAATGCTGAACTTTGCCGCGCGGACATTGTCGAAATCGGCGTTGTTTTTGGCGACCTGCGTTGCGGTGAGATAGGTGTCGACCTGAATGTGTGAAATATCCTCTACCATAATACCGTATTTTTCCTTAAGGTTCAAGCAGGCTTCAATTGTTGTGTGCGTGTGGCGGCAGGAAGGCCAGGGCTTATAGCCGGCGGACAGTATCCGGTATTCCTTCCCGCAGGTCTCGAAATATTTTTCGGGGTTTTCGGTGGTGCTGGTCGCCCTTAAGAGGCCGCGTTCGCCTTCGAGAATTTTTCTGGCTCCGGTCAAGCCGCGCTTTGAAAGCTCTGATGCAAGCATGCCGTTGTAATTCGCCTTCGCACAGTGCAGATACTTGGTCATGGCGTTTTCCTCAAGGAACTGCCACAGGCCGCCCGACTGGCTGCCCGCGCTGCCGAGCGCGTCCGCCATCTCGTCGTACGTCAGATCGAGAAGCTTGCCCGCCGCCGCGGCAGAGCCAAAGGAGCCGCCGGTACAGGTCGTGTGCCAGAAATAATAATGGGAGGTGCCGAGCGCCTCGCCCACCCGGATTTCAGCCTCGTACCCGGCCGTAATGGCCTCGATCAGCCTTTTCCCGGAAAGGTGGTAACGCTCCGCCGTCGCGACGGCGGCGGGGATCACGGAGACTCCGGGATGCTCGCACGCGGTGGCGTGCACGTCGTCCATCTCCAGGATATGGCTTTGATAGCCGTTCGCCATTGCGGCGTCAAGGTATCCGCATCGGTTCCATTTTCCCCAGACGGTCGCTTCCGGCCTGCCGCCCGAGTCTTCCGCAAAGCCGTGAATGATACCCGCCTCCGGCAGGGCGCTGCCGCCGATGCCCGCGCCAAGGAGGTCGATCACCCCGTTTTTTGCCATGGAAACAACCTCCGGAGGGAAATTTTCAAACTGATAGTCCACAATAGCCGCGGAAACTTTTTCGGTATAGGACTTCCCGCTCATACTGTTCCTCCTCATGTAAAGTGAACGCCGCGTAAAGCCGGCGGCGATCGGGCGTCTTTTGCGAATACAGGTATGCCCGGCGGGCATACCTGTATTCACGATGGTACAGATCACCTGGTTGCTTCCAGGGCGAGCTCGACCATTTCGCGGGCGTCGCCGGTATAGGTTATCGGATTAAAATACTCTTCGATTTCTTCCGTAGTGAACATGGACATGATATCTTTATCCGCGGTGATCAGATCCTTCAGATGGAGGTCCTTCTGGTAGGCCTCCATCGCCATCTGATAGATTTTTTCGTGGGCGGTCATGCGGCCGATTCTGGCGCCCAGCTTCATCATCAGATTCTCGCACATGATGAGGCCGTTTGTGAGGTCCAGATTCCTGCGCATATGCTCGGGCTTTACGACCAGCTTGCCGAGGATGACGATTGCGTAGTGCAGGTTCTTTTCAGTCATGCTGCAGGTGAAGGGGAACACGAATTTTTCCAGGTTCCACGCTCTGGAATCCCTTTCATTTTCGTGCATGGAGGCCTGATACATGGCCCCGACTTCGAACTGGGTGAGAACGGCGAGGGAATACATCGCCTCGCAGCCGGGGGGGTTGCGCTTCTGGGGCATGGTGCTGCTGCCCACGTTGCCGGGCATCCAGGGCTCTTCCAGCTCGCCGATTTCGGTGCGGGAGAGCTCTATGATTTCGTTTGCGACCTTGCCGAAGGTGGTGGAAATGTTCGTAAGGATGGTCATGAATTCGATGAAACTGTCGCGGGAGGTATGCCATGCGACGGGGGCGAAGTTCATATCGAGTTCCCTCGCCATCTGTCGGGTCACATTGAGGCCCCCCTTGCCGAAGGAGGCCAGGTTGCCCGCGGCGCCGTAGAAGCAGACGGTGCGGAGTCTGGGCCTGCACTGTTCCATTCTTTTGAGGTGGCGCTGGACCTCCATCAGCCACACGGCGACCTTGACGCCGAAGGTGGTGGGAACGGCATGCTGTTCATGGGTGCGGCCTGCCAGCGGGGTGTCGATATATTCCGATGCCAGCTTTCTCAGTATGGCTTTCAGTTGCAGCAGCTCATCGTAAATGATGTCATAAACGGCCGACAGCTTCATTACGTCGCCGGTGTCCATGATATCCTGCGTGGTGGCGCCCCAGTGAACCAGTTCGGAGGCTTCGGCGGACAGGAACGGTTTCCACGCGCGG
This sequence comes from Clostridiales bacterium UBA6114, assembly GCA_002423435.1. Classification (GTDB taxonomy): domain Bacteria; phylum Bacillota; class Clostridia; order Oscillospirales; family Butyricicoccaceae; genus UBA6114. The sequence continues at coordinate 135,841 of DIWE01000036.1, read as the reverse complement.
AGCATCGCAACCACCGGATGGCCGCCGGTGATTTCCATCTGACGGGCATATTCGTCCAAGTCGATGTTCTCGATGGTAGCCTTTTCGTTTATTTCGTCGCTGACCTCCTGGGGAATGATGCCCAGCTTTGCCTCGGCGCGGGCAAGCGCGGCTTCGGCCTTCTGCAGGCATTCGATCTGGTTCTTTGTGGCAAAGATTTGGCCGACGACTTTGCTTTCCCAGAGTTCGCCCTCGGGAATAAATACGGACATGAAAGAAACCTCCTATGATTTATTCTTGTTTATGTAAAAAGACCGTGTTCTCCGAAATCAGAGGTTCGGCAGGAACATGACAATCTGCGGGAATAGGATGCACAGTGCCAGACCGATGCTTTGCACCGCCATGTATGGAAGCAGCTGTCCAACCACCCGTGAAATGTCTATCTTGCAGATTCTCTGGGCAACGTAGAGGGTGGCCGCGACGGGCGGGGTGATCATGCCGATCGCAAGGTCTGCGACAAATATTGCCCCGTAATAAACGGGATCGATGCCGAAGGCCTGTGAAATTGGAAAGAGCAGCGGCGCAAGGAGCAAAATGCAGGAGGAGCCCGCTTCGATCATACCGGCAACAAACAGGATCAGGCAGGTGATCACCATAAATCCGGTTGCGCTGCCGACAGTTCTTAAAGCGAGAGCGGCAAGCGTCTCGGGAATGCGTTCACGCGTAAGAATATACCCGAAGAAGCTGATGTTGCCCGTGATGAACATGACCGAGGCCATCGTGATGGCGCTTCCCTTGAGGATCGAGGGGAGCGTCTTTACGCTGATGGAGCGATACACAAAGAGTCCGATGACCAGCGCGTAGGCGACGGCGACCGCCGCCGCTTCGGTCGGGGTGAAAATGCCGGAATAAATACCGCCGAGGATGATGACGGGGACAAGGAGGGCGAGGATTGCCTCCCGGAATGCCTTTGCGATTTTTTTCACAGAAAACCGGGATACGGTGCCCCAGTTTTTCTTTTTGCAGATAAAATATTGGTAAATACACATTAAAAGCGCGTAAAGAAGGCCCGGACCGATGCCCGCCATCAGCAGCTTGCCGATGGGAGTGCCCGTGGTGCAGCCGAAGATGACCATCAGCACACTCGGCGGAATTAAAATGCCCAGCGGGCCCGAAGCCGCGATCGTCGCGGCAGAGAAGGATCTCGGATAGCCCTGCTTTTCCAAAGGCTCCGCGACGACGGCGCCGATTGCCGCTGTGGTGGCGGGACCGGAGCCGGACACGGCGCCGAACAGGGCGCAGGCGACGGTGGTTACCATTGCCATTCCGCCGCGGATCTGTCCCACAAACGCGCCGGCCAGGTTCACAAGGGTCTGAGAAATTTTGCCCGCGTACAAAAGGTCGCCGGCGAGAATAAAAAGAGGGATCGCCAATAGTTCAAAGGAGTTGATGCCGCTGAACATTTTGGAGGCCATAATAGTCACGAAGCTCATGTCGCCCTGTATCACAAAATAGGAGACGGAAACAAGGCCGATTGCGCATGCGATAGGCACGCCGATAAAGATCAGAACAAAGAATCCCACTACCAATACAAATCCGAACATGCCTTATTCGCCTCCCTGATTGTCGTTTTCGGTCTCCCCGTCCTCTGCCGGCGGCTTTTCCTGTGTTTTCTCAAGGATGGAGTGCTCGCGCTCCATTTCATGGGTAATATACGTTTTCTGAAATAAATTGCAGTTGTGAAGCATGCGTTCCAGCTCCAGAAAGAACATGCAAAACGCGCAGACAGGGATTACCAGATACACAGCCACGATGGGGATCCGCATGGTCTGGCTTAAAACGCCGAAGAAGCTGCTGCTCCAGATATAGCTGCAGTAAGTCAAAAGGCCGAAATAAAAAAGGGTTATGACATCTCCGATCAACCCGAGGACAGCTGTTAATCTGCTTGGCCAGAGCTGGAAAATCATATCCACCCGGATGTGGCTTTTGCTCCTGCTGCAGACGGCGGCGCCAATCAAGGTAATCCACACAAACAGGAAACGGGCGAGCTCTTCCGTCCAGGTGATGGCCAACTGAAAGATTTCGCGATTGAGTACCTGAAAGAAGACAATTAAGGCCAGCACACCGAGGGCAATCCATGCGAGATTATCCGTGATGCAGCTTGTGGCGTTGTTGAATTTCTTCAAAATATTCATCGTGCTTCTCCTTTTGTTATTTTCTCCGCGGCGCACCGGCGCCGCAGAGAAAACCGGACTTACAATGCCGTTGCTTCTTCGAAAAGATCAATATTTCGTGGACTTCACAAGCTCAAGCACGCTTTGCCACTGGGGGAATTGATCGTATATATTCATAACATCCTTCCACTGCGAAAGCTCGGACTCGCTCGGATAATAGAAAGTGGCGCCCTTGCCGGCCATTTCGTCTCTCCAGGTCTTGACGCTCTGCTGGGCATAGTCTCTCTGCAAAACGGCGGCCTCGCGTGCCGCCTCGACCAAAGCGGTCCGATATTCTTCCGGCAGGCTCTCAAAGACCTTGGTATTGATGGTGACGGGCTCCCCCATGATCTGATAGTTCAGTTCGCAGAAATAGGGAGCCACTTCATAAAAACCGTAGGAATAAACATTGGGGACCTGATAGGAAGCGCATTCGATTGTGCCCAGCTGGAAAGCGGAATAAAGCTCGGACAGGGCAAGACTCGTGCCGTTTAGGCCCAGATTTTTGCTGATGGCATCGGCGACCTGACCGTCGGGGGCGCGGAACTTAAGCCCCTTTACATCCTTTGGCACTTCGACGGGATACTTGCTTTCGAGGCCGATCTCACCGTTCTGGAAAACGGCAAGCATGGTAAAACCGCGCTCGGAGAGCCAGCCTGAAATTTCCTCGCCCAGCTCCCCGTCCATGCACGCCCAGTAGTGGTCCAGATTGTCAAACATAAACGGGAGGACCAGAGATCCGATATCGGGGCAATAGGATTCAAATACGGAAAACACGTTTTCAACAATGTCCAGGGTGCCGGTGTAGACCATCTCAACCATTTCCTTCTGGCTGCCCAGAGAAGCGTTGCCGTAGATTTCGATGCTTACGGCGCCGTCGGTCTTCTCGGAGACCAGCTTTGCAAACTGTTCGGCGCCGTACTGATAGGGATGGGTTTCGCCCTGGCCCTCATGGCCCAGACGCAGGGTATACGTCTTGGCCGGAGCGGTGCCGGGGCTGCCGGAGCTTGAAGCGTCGGCGGGGCCGGTTGAGCCGGCGGTACCGCCGGTGCCGCTGCAGGCGGAGAGGGACAGAACCAATAAAAGTGTGATTGAGACAACAGAGATGAGCCTTCTTTTCATTGCTTACATTCCTTTCTATGTATTGTCCGATACCCATCAGGTTAAGCGTATGAGGCGTATCCGAAACGCCTCACCTTAAATATAAATTACCACCTTGGTTGCATCTTGCATAATACATTTATCCTATCACCCTGGCAAAAACGCTAAGTTTTTTGATTGCTCGATAATGATATTCAGGGTTTTGCACAAACCGATCAAGGTTATGTTGTAAAAAATGAATATGAAATTGATTTTGCTTCGCCTTTTAAACATTGCGCTTTTATTGCATTTTTTAGTTAATATGGTATGATTAAGCTGATTGACAAAAAACTATCATTTATAAACGGGAAGGTGGATGCACATGAAACTTTCTCAATTGAGCTTTTTTTGCGCCGTATGCCAGTACGGCGGCGTCAGAAAGGCTGCGGAAATCCTTTATATTTCTCAGCCTTCCATTTCCGCCGCAATCAGAGAATTGGAGGATGAGCTGGGCGTTTTGCTGTTTCGCCGCATGAAAAACAAAATGGTGCTCACCGCCGAAGGGCAGATCATGTTTGAAAAGTCAAAAAAGCTCTTAAACGACGTAAACGAGCTGTCCATTTCCATGCGCCATCTCTCTCCCGCCAATAACGAAATCCGGTGCGCAATCCCTCCGATCCTTGCCGTTACGTTCTATCCGTTTCTGAAAAACCTGCCGCTTAAGAACTTTGCTTCAAACATGTCGCTGCGGATCATCGAGTGTTCCGCGGACGACCTGGCCGCAAAGCTTTCTCAAGGCATCGTGGACCTGATGATCACCAACAAGGATCAGAGCAATTTCCTGCAATTTGACGAAGAGCCCCTGTTTACCCTCCCCTTGTCCCTGTATGTGGGCCCTACCCATCCCTTCGCTTCCTGCAAAATCGTTACTGCAGACATGCTCCGCGACGAGGACATCTATACGATCTATTTCGGCGATTCCGTCATATACCGCGCGATTGCCGGATTTCTCGCCAAATACGGCCTTTCCGACCGGGAGGTCTATTCGCGGCAGGCAAAAACGGTGGAAAACCTGGTATACAGCGGGGCTGCCGTAGCCATCGAACGAAAGGGCATGACATACGACAATCAGCGCCTGATCTGTATCCCGCTCGCGGACGCTCCCACTGTTGCAACCTCGCTTCTCTGGGATTCCACTTCACCGCTGAGCGCCGATACGGTGCAGGTCATCAACTATCTCGCCAGGCTGAATTGGCTGGAAATTATTTCGAGACGAACAAAGGAAGGCGCCTGACGGGCCTTCCTGACTGCAAAGACAATATCCCTGAAAAAGCCCGATACGGCGATACCATTCCGGTATCGCCGTATCGGGTTTTTAAGATAGGATGGTATTCGAAGCCCGCCAAAACCGCACAGTTTCGGGCGATTTTCTAAGCCCTGATTTCCTGCCGCATGAAGCAGACATAGGAAACGGCGAAGCTTGCCATGGTAAGCGCGAGCATCGCGACCAGATGCGGCCAGATCAGCAAAATGCTCTGGCCAAAGGGAAGATAGCCCGCGATCGCGCCTGAAAGCTGCGACTGAGTGATTGCGCTGATCGTGCGGATGTTGGGGTCGAGAATCGTGGCGGATGCCTCGCTGAAGAGGTAAAAGGGGGAGATGCGGTTTAACCCCAGATTAAGGGTATAATTTTTAAGCATATTGGCGTACCCGGCAATGTCGCTGGTGGGAAAGATCAAATCCGCCGCCGCGCCCGCAACAAGACTCATAAAAAGGGAAAAGAACAGCCATACCGAAATTACCGCCAGGGCGGACGTGGCCGCGTGCCTGCACAAAACCGAGAACAGGATCGAAAGCCCCAGCCAAAAGGAGATATAGACCCAGGAAAACAGCAGAAATATCAGTATCCTGAAAATCTCCTCGATACCGGGCGGGATGCCGATGCGAAGAATACCGACGCCGCACATCATAAGTCCCAGCGAAAAAACCAGAAGGGCAATCACCGCCGAGCCCGCGAGAAATTTGGCGTTGATGATGGAATCACGGTATATCGGCTGCGCCGCGAGCCGGTTGAGCGTGCCCTGGGACCGCTCGCTGCAAACCGCGTCAAAGCCCATCGTGATTCCCGCCAGCGGGCCCAAAAAGGCCAGAAAAGTCATAAAGGAATAGATGGAATTCCCGCTTGTCGTGAAAAGCTTCAGAAAGATAAATCCGCCGCCGCTCTGCGAAACCGCGTCCCGGATGTTTGAAAGAGCCCCGCTCAGACTTGCCATACTTGTCAGGGCAAGCAGGGCAAAGATGATGAGGAAGCGTATGCTGTTTAAATGGTCGGCGAGCTCTTTGCGAAAAAGCGCCGCAAACTCGCCCCCTGCGGGACTGTCACACCTTTTTCCGATTGCCGAAAGGAAGCCTGCCGCCCTTTCTTTTATTTTCGACGCCGTCATTGCTCTCACCCGCCTTTTCAAAATAACGTCTGTAGATCTCGTCGAGATCGTTGCCCCTCTGCCGCAGGTGCAAAAGCCGGTATCCGTTATTAAGGAGCACCTGCGCGGCGGCGGTTCTGATATCGGTGCCGGACTGGATAATGAGGAGATCCTCCCCGCCCCTTGTCACGTCTCTTACACCGTCGATTTCCCGGAGAAGACCTGTAAGCCTGTCGTCGAGGGGGTCCGCCCCCAGCTCCAGAAGGAAGCTGCCCTCGCTCTCGAGCTGCCGGCCAAGCTCGTCAATGCGTCCGCAGGCGATCAGCCTGCCCTTGACGAAGATGCCCACGCGGTCGCAGATCTGCTGTACCTGATAGAGCTGATGGGACGAGATCAGGATCGTCCGCCCGTCCTTTACGGAAAGCTCCCGGATAAGCGCGATCAGCTCCCGCATTCCCTCCGGGTCAATGCCGAGCGTCGGCTCATCCATGATGACCACCTTCGGGTCCTTCATGAGGACGTCGGCGATCCCCAGACGCTGCCTCATGCCCCTGGAGTAGGTGCCCACCTTTAAATCCGCGGCTTCGGTCATGTTCACCCGGTCGAGGAGCACACCGATCCGTTCCTCGATCACATCCTCCTTAAGGCCGTTGATCCGTCCCATGAAACGCAGGTTTTCCCGGCCGGTCATTTCCGGATAGAACCCCACGTTGTCGGGGAGGTATCCGGTGATTTTTTTTACCTCAATGGGCTTTCTGGTGCAGTCGAAGCCCGCGATGGACGCCGTGCCGCAGGTCGGCTCGGTCAGGCCGAGCAGCATCAGGGTTGTCGTGGTCTTCCCCGCTCCGTTTGGCCCCAAAAGGCCAAACACCTCGCCCTGCTCTATGCAAAGGCTCAGCTTGTCGACCGCCGTCAAGGGGCCGTATTCCTTCGTAAGCCCGTGGGTTTCTATGATCGTGTTGCCCGCCATTTTTATCTCCTCCCGTATTTGCGGAAGACGCAGGCAAGACCTCCCGCCATCGCCAGAATGATCACAATGCCCACAAACCCCCAGACCGTTTTGGTTTTGACCGTCACGCGGAAATCGGCCTTGCTCGAGGTTTCGGGGCTTGTCGCGGTAATGGTGGTGACATAGTCGCCCGACATGGCGTCCTTCGAGGGCGTGAGATAGGCGGTGGCCTCCTGCGTGCTTCCCGCCTTGAGCACGGCGATGGTCGGCTGCTCAAAACGCACCGTCCAGCCGTCCGGCGCGGAGGAGGTCAGATTGATATTCTGCAGATCGGCGTTGCCTTTGTTGGAAATGCTCAAGGTAACGGCGGTTTCCCTGTTGGCGTTGGCGTCTAAGCTCAGGCGCCCGCTGGGCGTCGAAAGCTCCATTTTGTATGAGCCCGTGATGACGACCGTAAGCTCTGCGCCGAGCGTCTCGCCCGCCGAAACCGCGGTGCAGGGAATCGTGTATTTACCCGCCGCAATTTCGGCAGGCGGTGTGATCGCTACGTTTAAACCCTTGCTCTGTCTTGCTTCCACGGAAATGCTTGCGATCTGGGTGCTCTCGCCGGCCGGCTTGAAGCTGACCTGCCATCCGCTGGGTGCGTTTGCCGCGAGGCTATAAGACTGCTCTGTCGGGGTGTTGTTTAAGATCATCGTGCTGAAGCTGAAATTCGCGCCGGACGCCCCCTCCTGCTCCGGATATTGCGTGGAAAAGCTGCTGCTGCCGGTCTCCTCCTTATTGATGTGGACATCCAGCTTGAGCGTATCCGAAAAACCGCTTCCTGCGTCCGCCTTTATTGTAACCGAGTATGTACCCTCCGCGACAGCCGCGGGAATCGTCAGGTTAAAGGTGACGGCGGCGGCGTTTTCGCCGCTCTTTAGAAAGACCCGGTTTACCTGGCTGCCGTTTCCTTCAAAATAGCCCTTCCAGCCGTCGGGTATGGACACAACGCTGAGCGCCACGCTTTGACTTTTACCGCTGCCGTTTACAAAATCAAGGTCAAAGCTCGGGTTGTCGCCGGCCTTGACCGTGCGGCCGGGATAGCTCGTACTCAACTGAAGTCCCCCGGCGGCGCTTGCCGGAAGCATAGTGAGGCAAACCAGAAACGTGAAAATCGCCGCGGTAAGCAGGATATGGAATAAGCCTTTGCCCGGTTTTGAGGATGCGGTCACTGACATATCAAATTCGCTCCCTTTTTTTAATATCTTGATCTCAATAAAAAAATACCCCCTTTCGCTTAAATGACGCTGAAGCACCTTTTGTCATTTGTAAAGTTTTTTTGAACTTTAATGTAGCCGGAGCATGATAATCCGAACCCGTTTCCGAGGGTGTGGGCCGCCCCGGTGCGGCGTTGCCGGCCCTTGAAAGGCACCAAGCCCATCAAGGACAATAACGAAGCCGGACGCAAATAAGATGCCACGCAAGGCGGGTTCGGATTATCATGCTCCGGCTAAGGTTGCCGTCGACGGCGGCGAGCGCCACGTATTTAAATTTGTTTTTTGCATAGCAAAAAAGGCGCCGCAAAACGCATGAACATGCGTTTTGCGGCACCCCCCTGTTCCCATTTTACCGCAGTCTGCGCAATTTTACGAAGAAGGTGTTGACCCCGCCGGCGCTCTCGGCCCAGATCCGGCCCTTGTGGTTTTTTACGATACTGCTCGCGATGGAAAGCCCCAGCCCGTAGCCGCCGCCCGCGCTGCGGGCTTTGTCCCCGCGGTAAAACCGGTCGAAAATCAGCCGAAGCTCGTCCTTCGGGATCTCCTCCCCTTCGTTTTCCACCGTCAGCAGGCAATGCTTTGCGTCGCTGCTTTTAAGCCTGAGCAAAACGCTTCCGCCCTCTTTCGTATACTTGCCCGCGTTGTCGAGCAGAATTCCGACAAGCTGACTCAGTTGCTGCTCGTTGCCCCAAACCGAAATCCCGCTCTCAATATCGTAGCTGAAGGCATACTTCTTTTCAAAAAACAGCGGTTCAAAGAACAGGCTTTCGTGCATTGCGGCCGCGCTCAGATCCGTCCGTTTTCTTTCCGCCTTCGGAAGGCCGTCGTCCGCCTTTGCCAGCATAAGCAGGTTTTCGATCAGGAGGCGCATCTGTTTGGACTCCTCCAGAATGTTGTCCATAAGGCGGCGGAGCGTATCGGGGTGATATTCGTCCGCCGCGATCATACCGGCGTTTGTCAGGATGACCGTCAGCGGCGTTTTGAGCTCGTGGGATGCGTCGGCGACAAATTGTTTCTGCTGCCGCCACGCGAATTCCACCGGGCGCACCGCCCAGTTCGAAAGCCAGAGGCTGATGAAAAAGAACGCGACCAGACTTAACCCGCCGATGATCAGGAAATTCCGGATCAGATTGGATATGGTGCTATTTTCGCTCGTCATGTCCACAAAGACAAACCGGTCGAGCATCGTGCCCGAGACATGATAATACCGGAGATTATACTCCTCCAGCACCCCGATGTCCTCCGGCATATGGGACGACGACCTTGCCAGCATCTGCAGGTAGACCTGGTCCTTAAGATCAAAATATCCTCCGCTCAAGGAGACGATTTCTCCCGACTTATTGAGCTCAACGGAAAAAAACGGCAAGTGGACATCGATATCGTTTTCACCGGGCTTTGTATAAAGCGGCTGATCGGCAATCCTCTGGAGAAGGCTGACGCTGTCCTGCTCGAGACCGGATTTCGTCGTGTAAAAAACAATCGCGAAAATGACGGCCAGCATCAAAACGACAAACGTCATGTTGATGCATACAAACTTGATCCGAAGTCTTCTGATCACGGCTCCTCTACCTCCAGATGATAGCCCAGCCTGCGGATCGCCTCGATGCGGACGTTGGAATCAATATACGCGAGCTTCTTGCGCAGGAAGGACACAAATACCTCCACGTGGTTTTCATCGGCGTTGGAGTCGAAGCCCCACACCTTCGTAAGCAAGGCTTCCTTTGACACATTGCAGCCCCGGTTGGCCATCAGGAGTCTCATTATTTCAAACTCGCGGGAGCTTAGGCGAATCTTTGCATCCCCCCGGCACAGCGCGCAGGACGATAAATCCAGTGAGGTGTTCCCGAAACGGAGCTCGTCTTTGATCGGCTCGCCCTGCCGGCGCAAAAGGGCGTTTACACAGGCGAGCAGCTCGTCCATATCAAACGGCTTGGTCAGATAGTAGTCCGCGCCCGCGTTTAAGCCGCCGATTCGGTCGCACACCTCGGATTTTGCCGTCAGCATCAGGATGGGAATGCTGTTTTGTTCCTTCCGAAGCCTCCGCGTAATCTCGTATCCGTCCATGTGGGGCAGCATGATATCGAGGATAATCAAATCGTAAATCCCGCTTTGAGCGCTGTCGTACCCGTCTGCCCCGTCATAGACGGCGTCGGCAAAGTAGCGGTTGGCCCGGAGCAACTCCGCAATGGTGTCGGCCAGCCTCCGCTCATCCTCCACAATCAGTATTCTCATTGGGACACCTCCTTTGCGGCAAATATCACTCGGTAAATACGGGCATATCCTGTTTTATGATACACCCGAACCCTTAAATGAGGTTGAAATTCACGTTGTTTACGGCAGTGTCATTTTTATAATACCCGGTTTAAATCCTTTGTTCGTCCGGTTTACAAAATTATAATCATGCCTGCACGGCATAAAGTCAATAGGATCGGCCGGGTACATTTTATAATTCTCCTGAATTTTAATATATTTATCTCTCATTTTCCTGTATAGTTGGTTTAGGTTCTTTTCAAAAGGAGAATAAAACAATGACGGTTTTGCAGCAGATATCAATTGCGTGTCCTCTCATATTCCTGGCGGGCTTTGTAGATTCAGTCGCGGGCGGAGGCGGGCTTATATCGCTGCCGGCTTACTATCTCACGGGCATGACGTCTCATTTTGCAATCGGCTCGAACAAATTCTCATCCTGCATCGGAACCGTATTTTCCACGGCGCGATTTTTCAGAAGCGGAAGCATCTACATATGGCCCGCCTCAACCGCCGCGGTTTTTGCCTTGCTCGGCTCCTATATCGGCGCAAAGTCCGCGCTTTTACTCGACGACTATTTTCTCCGTATCGCTATGCTTTTCATGCTCCCTATTGCGGCTGTCGTTATTTTATCCCAGGGGAAAAAGAAAAATCAGGACAAGAGCACATTCAGTCAAATCCCTTTTCGCAAGGCGATTATCCTTTGCGGAATAATCGGCTTTGTGCTGGGCATGTACGACGGCTTCTTCGGGCCGGGGACGGGCACCTTCCTGATCCTTGCTTTTACCTCAATACTGGGTTTTGATACGAAAACCGCATGCGGAAACACAAAGGTCGTAAACCTTGCCTCAAACATTGCCGCGCTGGCCGCTTTTATCACGGCCGGCAAAGTTCAGTACGCGGTTGCGGCTCCTGCGGCGCTCTGCTCGGTAGCGGGACATTGGCTCGGCTCCGGCCTTGCGATTAAAAAGGGTGCCAAATTTATCAGGCCTTTTATGGTTTTCGTACTGATCATGCTGTTTGTGAAAGTGGGCTTAGACATACTTGTCTGACTTTTGTCGATATTATCCCGTGATATATCCCGCGACGTCCGTCTTAAAAACGGGCCGCTTCCCGCAATTTTATGCGGAAAACGGCCCGTTTTTCTTAAAGCGCGATTTTTAATTTTTCAGTGGATATTAATTCAGGAATTGACTTTCATCCCCGCCAAAGTATAAAGCTTTACCCCCGCGAGCCGTATCACTGCGATCTGAACAGGCGCCATGACGACGCATTTTAGAAGGCGGGTCGGAAGCAGGACGAGGATACCCTTTCCGGTAATCATTTGCAGCCACAGGGTGTCCAGGCCGAGATTCAGAAAAACCGTGACGATCAAAACCGCAAGGCAGATGCGCGGCAGCGTTTTTTCCTGATTGTACAGGAATATTCCGTAGACCGCGCCGGCCAAAAAGGCGGTCACGGTAAAGCCCGGAAAATAAGCGCCGATCGGAAACAGAGTCGCGCCGAGGAAGTCGCCGATGGCCGCCGCAACGCCCGCGTAGAGCGGGCCGTACAGCATGGCGACGATCGATATCGGCAAAAATCCGAAGCCGATCCTTACAATGGGCGTTGAGACGGATAAAAGGCGGGACAAAACGATTTCGATTGCGATCAAAAGCGCAACATAGGCAATTTTCCGGATACTTGTTTTTTTCATTACACTTACTCCTCATCTTGTGGTGTTTGCCACAGAGAGAGAAGCTCTTTCTTGTGGCAACGGATGCGGGCGTGGAACCGCGAAGCTTTCGCTTCTTCGTCCGGCGGCAACATCCCATCCGCCGGCACTTGACGCGCCATCCCTACTCTGCATTTTATTGTTTTATCATACCATATCCATAGGGCAAAAACAAAAGGGTATTCTTTTCCATCGCTCCTCAACACACATACAAAATCACCTGGATCTGTGCGGCGCAAGCGCGGCCGTCTGTCAGCGCACGGGATCGCGCAGAGGCTTTTCATGCCGCGCATCTTCCGTTTGCTTTGCCGCGGCGGGCTTTTTTTTCAGATGCGCCGCCCACATGGAAATCCCCACCGCAAGGCCTCCGAGGATATTGCCAAGGGTGACGGGAATGAGGTTATGGAGAAAAAAGCCTCCCCATGTGAGAGCCGCCGTATCGACGCCCGCCTCAAGCGCCTTCGCCGCGTACTCCGGAACGCCCATCGCAAAAAGCCCCGCGGGGATATAGTACATATTGGCGACACAGTGCTCAAACCCGCAGATAACGAAAAACGCCACCGGAATGTAGGCTCCCAGAACGCGCCCCGCCGTGTCCTTGGCCGACAGGCTGCAAAGTACGCCGAGGCATACGAGCACGTTGCAGAAAAACCCCATGACAAAAGCGTTCGGGAAGGTCACGGCGCATTTGGCGGCGGCCAGCTTGATCGTATAGACGGCAAGGCCGCCCGAGGAATACTGAAGCTGGCCAAAAAAGACGCATCCGGCGGCGAGCAGTAAAGCGCCCAGAAAATTGCCCGAATACGATAAGAGCCAATTGCGCAGCATGCCGCCCAAAGTCGCTTCGCCGTTTAGCACCGATATGCTGATCAGGCAGTTTCCGGTGAAGAGCTCCGCCCCGGTCAGCATCACCATGACGAGGCCGAAGGGAAACAGAAGCCCGCTGATGATGCGCGCCGCGGATACGTTTTCAATCGAATGTGCGGCGGTGTTGGTTACCGCCCCGCCGAAGGCGATCATAAGTCCGGCAAACGCGCCCAGAAGCAAAAGTTTCCACGCGCTCATGGCTGCTTTTTTGGCTCCCGTAGCGGAATAGTTGAGCACGATTTCCGCCGGGACGAACAAATTCATGGTTTTCCTCCCCTCCTTCAAAGCGCCCGCTCGGCCGCTTCCACCACATGCTTTACAAGCACCGAGGTGGTGACGGTGCCGACGCCGCCCGGAACGGGGGTTACGGCGTACACGACGTCCTGCGCGTCCCCGTAATCGACGTCGCCGCAGAGGTTTCCCGCCTCGTCGACATTGATGCCGACGTCGACGACTATCTGGCCCGGCGAAAGATACTTGCGATCGACGATCTTCGCCCTGCCCGCGGCGACGATCAGGATATCTGCCCCGCGGCACACCGCGGGCATATCGGCTGTTTTCGTATGACAGACGGTCACGGTGGCGTTTTTCTTGATCAGCATCATCGCGGCGGGCTTGCCGACGACAAGACTGCGCCCGACGACGACCGCCTTTTTCCCGGCGACATCAATCCCGTAGTGGTCGAGGATCTCCATGCACGCCTGGGGAGTGCATGGCGGAAACCCGGTATCGGTGCCGGTAAACACGCCTGAAAGCGATCCGTCGGTGATGCCGTCGACGTCTTTTTCGGGCGACAGCGCCCTGCGGACTGCGTTGTCATCCATCGATTTCGGCAGCGGGCGGAAAAGCAGGCAGCCGTGGATCGTCCCGTCGGAATTCACCTCGCCGATCACGCGCAAAAGCTCCTCCTGGGAGGCGTGGGCGGGGAGCGCGAATTTTTTAACCGAAACGCCGATCGACTCGCAGCGCTTCATGGCGCCGCGCTCATAGGCGATATCGTCCTTTCGCTCGCCCACGCGTACAATGGCGAGCCGGGGCAAGACCCCTTTTTCCTTCAGAGCGGTCACCCTCCGGCAAAGCGCCTCGTTCATCGCCGCCGCCACGGGCCTGCCTTCCAAAACAACAGCCATATTCTTTTCCTCCTCACCTGAGCCTGACGGCGACGTCATTATAGATCTCGTCGGCCAGCGCCGTGTACCGGCAAAGCATGCCGTCAGCGCGGGCGTTCATGCTTTGCGCATAAGGGCGGTCCTGCATCGCCTTCGTGTTGATGAACACATTGAGGCTCGCGCCGAGGAGGGCGGCTTTGCAGAAGGCCACGCCGACGCCCGCGTCGCTCAGCGCGATGGCGGCGCCCTTTTTCGAAAACTCCCGCTGGAGCTCGATCGCGGCGCAGCATTTGCCCATGATTTCCATCGGCACCTCACAGGCGGCTTTCAAGGCGCTTTCCATGACGCGGGCCTTTTCCGCCCTTTGCTCCTCGGTGTCCTTTGGCAGGCCGTACGCCTTTGCAAGGGGCTCGAACACCTCGGCGTCCTTCTCGACGAGCGAGAGTAAGTCCTTTTGCAGCGCGTCGGCCTTTTCCTTCAGAACGATGATGTCCTCCTGTACGTCCGTATATTTCTTCTTGCCGAGCGTCAGGCTGCCCACCATGTTGCCGAGCGCCGTTCCGACGGCGCCCACCAGCGCGGAGGCCCCGCCGCCGCCGGGGACGGGCTCTTTGGACGCGAGTAAGGCGACAAACTCATCAAGGCTCTTACTTGTAAAGCTCATATGGATTCTCCCTGTATCTCACTAAAATGAAAGAGGTGCGCGCTTAAAACAGGCCGGAAATTTTCCCCGAGGCGTCGACGTCGATCTTTTCCGCCGCGGGCACCTTGGGCAGGCCGGGCATGGTCATGATATCGCCGGTCAAAGCGACGATAAAGCCCGCGCCGGCGGAGACCTTCAGATTGCGCACGGTAACCTTGAAGCCTTTCGGCGCACCGAGGAGCGCAGGATTGTCGGAAAAGCTGTACTGGGTCTTCGCCATGCAGATGGGAAGTTTGCCGAAGCCGAGCTTCTCAAGCTGTTCGGCCTGCTTTTTGGCATTTTGGGTGAGCTCCACCTCGTCGCCGCGGTAAATCTTTTTGACGATCGCGTCGAGCTTCTCCCCGATCGGCTGGTCGAGGTCATAGCAATAAGTAAAGTCGTTCGGCCCTTCGCAAAGGCGAACCACCTCTTTTGCAAGCGCCTCGCCGCCCTCGCCGCCTTTGCCCCAGACCTCGGAAAGGGCCACGTTGACGCCCAGTCCGCGGCATTTCTCCTCGATTAGCGATAGCTCCTCCTCGGTATCGGTCGGGAAGCGGTTGATCGCGACGACACAGGGCAGCTTAAAGACGGTCGTGATGTTCTCCACATGCTGCAGGAGATTCGGCAGGCCCCTTGTAAGCGCCTCAAGATTCTTTTCGCCGAGCTTCGCCTTTTCCACGCCGCCGTGATGCTTCAAAGCGCGCACGGTGGCGACGATCACGACCGCCGACGGCTTAAGTCCCGCCATGCGGCACTTGATGTCTAGGAACTTCTCCGCGCCGAGGTCCGCACCGAAGCCGGCCTCGGTGACGGCGTAGTCGAAAAGCTTCAGCGCCATCTTTGTCGCCGTGATAGAGTTGCAGCCGTGGGCGATGTTTGCGAACGGGCCGCCGTGGATAAAGGCCGGGGTGTGCTCCAGAGTCTGCACCAGGTTGGGCTTTAAGGCGTCCTTGAGCAGGGCGGCCATGGCCCCCGCCGCTTTGAGGTCGCCGGCGGTCACCGGCTTTTCATCCCTCGTGTAGCCGACGATCATGCGGGAAAGACGCGCTTTTAAGTCCTCGATGTCCTTTGACAGGCATAAAACCGCCATGATTTCCGACGCGACGGTGATGTCGTAGCCGTCCTCGCGCGGCACGCCGTTTGTCCTTCCGCCGAGGCCGCAGGCGATATACCTGAGCTGCCGGTCGTTCATGTCGACGCAGCGCCTCCAGGTGATGCGCCGGCAGTCGAGTTGGAGCTCGTTTCCCTGATAGATGTGGTTATCCAGCATCGCGGCCAGAAGATTGTTCGCGGCGCCGATCGCGTGGAAGTCGCCCGTGAAATGGAGGTTTATGTCCTCCATCGGCACCACCTGGGCGTAGCCGCCGCCGGCGGCGCCCCCCTTAACCCCGAAAACCGGGCCGAGCGACGGCTCGCGCAGCGCAAGCCCCGCCTTTTTGCCGATTTTGCGAAGTCCGTCGGTCAGGCCGACGGTGGTGGTCGTCTTCCCCTCGCCCGCGGGCGTCGGGGTGATCGCGGTGACCAGCACGAGCTTTCCGTCGGGCCGGTCGGTCTCGTTTAACAGGTTGTAATCGATTTTCGCCTTGTAATTGCCGTACAGCTCCAGATACGTCTCCTCCACGCCGGCGGACCGGGCCACCTCGCGGATGTTCTGCATTTTTGTTTCCTGCGCGATTTCGATATCGGTTTTGTAAGACATGTTTTACTCCTTATGCATCGCCCTTCGGCTTTCCTTTTTATTTCAGCGCTTCCATCAGCTTATTCGCCTCTTCGTCGCTGATTTTATAGGCGTGCACCTCGTCGACGGGGAACTGTCCGGAGCGGACCTCCTGGCAGTATTCGGTAAAGGCCCTCTGGAGCTCCTCGCCGATATTCGCATACTTCTTGACGAATTTCGGCGTGAAGTTGTCGTAAAGCCCGACCATGTCCGCGTAAATCAAAAGCTGGCCGTGCGTATAGGAGCCCGCGCCGATGCCAAGGATCGGGATGCCCGCCTGCTTCGTGATCTCGCGCCCGACGATCGCGGGGACGCCTTCGACAAGGATGGAGCACGCGCCCGCTTTTTCGATCTGCTTTGCCTGATCGATCAGCTTTAAGGCGGCTTCGGCGCTCTTGCCCTGGGCTTTGTAGCCGCCGAGCTGCGCCGCAAACTGCGGGGTAAGGCCGATATGCCCCATCACGAGGACTCCCGCGTCGGAAATCGCCTTGATCCTGCTGCAGATCGCGGGGCCCGCGCCCTCAAGCTTGATACAGTCGCAGAGGGCTTCCTTGACAAAACGGCCCGCGTTTGCGACCGCCTGCTCGTCGGACACCTGATAGGACATATAGGGCATGTCGCCGACAATAAACGTGTTGGGAGCACCGCGGCGGACGGCCTGGCACATCCGGATCATATCGTCCATCGTCACCGGGAACGTGGTGTCGTAGCCAAGCTGCACCATGCCGAGCGAATCACCCACCAGGATCAGGTCGACACCCGCGCGCTCCTCGTATTTGGCGGTCAGGTAGTCATAGCAGGTGAGGTAGACGATTTTCTCATTGTTTGCCACCATCCTGTTAAAGTCGAGAATGCTCTTTTTCATTTTTTTTGCCTCCTTAAAATTGATATCAGGGTGTTTTATGTGTTACATTGTCGAACGCCATACTGCATTATAACACTTTTTCTTTAGTATAACAGAGCGCGTTTGGAAATTCCATACACAAAGTGATAAAATTTCTTCTGTACATTTTGACAAAATCGTCAAAACATATCAAACGCCCTTCCTTGACTCGAAAATACGGTCAGTGTATAATGGCTATAATGTTTTTCCGCGGAGGGATGTCAGTGAGCGATTCCATAAAAAGACCGGCGATCCAGTCTGTTTCGAGGGCAATTTCCATTCTGCGGTGCTTTGTCGGGTCCCGCGAGCTTGGACTTTCGGAGATCAGCAGGATGATCGGGCTGCATAAAAGCACGACCGCCGGGATCATCAATACACTCAAGGCGGAAAAATTCCTTGAGCAGAACGAAGAAAACGGCAAATTCCGGCTCGGCATCGACCTTTTTTGCCTCGCCGTCAACGCCAAGCTCGAGCTTTGCGACGTATGCGAGCCCTACTTAAACTCGCTTTTGGAAGCGACGGGGGAAACCGTCAATCTCGCCCTGCGCGACGGCGACTCTGTCGTTTATGTGGAGAAAAAGGAAAGCCCGCACTCCATGCGCATCTGTACAAGCGTCGGAAAGCGCCTGCCTCTTTACTGCACGGCGATCGGGAAAGCGATCCTCGCCTTTTTAGACGAGGCCGAGGTCCTTAAGCTCTTCGACGGCCTCACCCTCGAACAGCTTACCTCGAACACCATAACGTCGAAGGAGCTGTTAATGGCCAATTTAAGGGCCGCGCGCAAACGGGGCGTAGCCTACGACTTTGAGGAGCTTGAATACGGGCTGATCTGCGTCGCCGCGCCGATCTTCGACAAGCGCGGCACCCCCGTCGGGGCGGTAAGCGTGTCCGGCCCGTCCATCCGCATGAACGAGCAGACGCGCGAGAGCATCGCCGGAGAGCTCCTCAAAACGGCGGGGGCGATCTGCCAGGAAATTTCCCGCACGGCCGCTTTATAAAGCTACCCTTTTTGCCCTCGCGGCGGATTTCAATAAAGCTGCGAACCGGAGGGCGAAAAGGCCTTTTTCTAATTGTAACATGAAAAACCCAAACGGCAATACTCTTGACAATGGCGCAGCATATCCGAAAGTCAAAAAACCGGGAAGTACTGTATAAAGCAGTTCTTTTCCGGTTTTTTTACGGTACGAATCGCTATTTCGTCCGATTGAAAACGGCAGACGGGGGTCTCAGGGCAGGCCTCCTATTCCACGGGTCCGTCCGTCAGCGTATAGTCCGGCAGCAGGGCTAAAACCTCCGGATTTGCCAAATGCTTTTTATAAAGCAGCTTTTTATTGAAAACGGCTGCGGTAATGCGGCCGATCAGGAAATTGGCGTCCTCGACCGACTCGCGCCCGTAATAGGCGCTGTGCGGCGTCAGTACGACGTTTTCGAAGCCGCGCAGCGGGGAATCGTCGGCGAGAGGCTCAACCTCAAACACGTCCAGCGCAGCCTTTGCGATCCGGCCGCTTTTAAGCGCGCCGACCAAAGCGTCCGTATCCACCACGGGTCCGCGGGATACGTTTACCAGAATGGCGTTTGTTTTCATTTTGCCGAAGGCTTCGGCGTTAAAGGCGTGATAGGTCTCCCGGTTCAGCGGCGCATGGATCGAAATGAGATCGGAGCGCTCCAGCAATTCTTCAAAGGAGACAAGCTCGACATTCAGCTTTTCGGCGTCCTCCCTCAAAGCGTAAGGGTCGCAGGCGATGAGTCTTGCGCCGAGGCCCTGCCCCATGGCCCTTGCGAACACCCGGGCGGACAGGCCGAGGCCGAAGGTGCCGACCGTCATGCTGCGGGGTCTTTCGGGCAGCGGGCCGTTGCCGCGCGGCCAGGCTCCGCCGCGCACCAGACGGTCGTAATAGGTCACGTTTCGCAGGCTTGACAACGCAAGCGCTACGGCATGGATTCCGACCTCCTCGCTGCAGTAGCCGGGCGTGTAGCAGACGATTTTTTTAAGCTCGGTGGCGGCCGTGAGATCGATGGAATTGAGCCCGATTCCAAAGCGCATGACGAATTTAAGCCTCGGCAGCCTTTCCATGACGCCCCGCGACATGGGGCCGTTGCTCGAAAAAATGACGCCGTCCATATCCCGAAGCAGCCGGACGGTCAGCTCCTCGTCATATTCGTCTCCGTTTTCGATGGAAACGTCCAAACCCTGCTCCTTCAGATAGTCGAACATCCCCTTAAAATAGCGGTAACGGGCCTCGTCCGAATTGAATTTTTGTCCAAGCGATACAATCACAAGCTTTTCCTTTGCCATAAAGCACCTCCGTCATCGGTTGGAAACCGTTGAATTACAATTTTTTCCAAATCTATTTTAGCTCACCGGAGCCCGAATAACAATACGAGATTTTGGAACGCGAGAGAAATCATATGAAGAGCGGCGGGAATGCCGAAGAGGCCGGAATGAATCAAAAGCTCATTCCGGCCTCTTCTCAGAGCACAAAATTCTTTCGGATCGCGCATCGAGTCTGTATATCGGCTTAACTTCTAAACTCTTGGTTACCCGTTCTGCAGCAGGCCGGGCAGCCACGTCACCAGGCCCGGCACGTATGTAATCAGGAACAGCACCGCGATCAGCGGGATCAAAAACGGCAAAATAGCCTTATACATCCGTTCGATCGATATGTCCGCGACCTTGGCGCATACGAACAGCGACGTCCCCACGGGAGGCGTTGAGAGGCCGATCATGAGGTTTAGTATCAGCACGACCCCGAGATGCACGGGATCAATACCAAACGCAGATACAAGAGGGATCAGAAACGGTATTGTTATCGTCATCACGGCCAGCGCCTCCATAAACATGCCGATCAGCAGGAAGGCGATATTCAGGAGCAGTAATAATATGTACTTGTTGTCCGTAAAGTTGGTCATGGCGGCGGAGAATACTTTGGTGAGTCCGAACATGGTGACAAGCCAGGAGAACGCCGCGGCGCCGCAGATAATCAGCAAAATGCCCGCGCTGTCGCGCACGGTGTCCGCTATCGCCTTGCCGACCTCCCTGAAAGTCATCTCGCGGTAGACAATCACAGCGAGAACAAACGCGTAACACGCAGCCATTGCGGCGGCCTCGGTAGGGCTGAATATGCCCGACCATATGCCGCCGATAATGATCACGGGGGTCAAAAGCGAAAGAAACGCATCGGCGGTCGATACGCCGACCTCCCTAAGACTGAACCTGCGCACGGGATATTTGCGCTTTAAGCTGATGTAATAGACGACTACGGAGCAGGATACGGCGAGCAGCAGGCCCGGTATGATCCCGCCGATAAAAAGAGAGCCTACGGACACCTCGGTCATCATGCCGTACACCACCGCGGGGATGCTGGGCGGGATGATCGGCCCTATCGTCGCGGAGGCGCAGGTAACGGCCGCCGAAAAATCCGGGTCGAAGCCGTCCTTGGTCATCGCGTCCACCTCGACCTGGCCGAGGCCGCCCGCATCGGCGACCGCCGAGCCGCTCATGCCCGAAAAAATGACGGAGGCGACGATATTGGCGTGCCCGAGGCCGCCCGGGATGCTGCCGACCCACGCCGACGCCACCCGGAATATCCGCCTTGTAATTCCGCCCGTGTTCATCAGCTTGGCCGCCAGTATGAAGAACGGTATCGCCAGAAGGGTATATGAGCTTGAGTTGCCTATCATCCTGTGGATGATTGCGGTTACGGTAAAATTGCCGGTGGTCACGACCGTAATGATCGCGGACAACGCCAGCGAGAATGCGATGGGGACTCCCAGAATCATCAGGATCAGGAACAACCCGATCAATAAAAGCGCATACAACCACATATGCCTATCCCTCTTTTGATTTCTTTGCCGGCTTCCCGGCGTTATCGGAGCCGCGGACAGCGACGGAAGCCAGATCCCTTGTGCAGATATTGTATATCAGATGAATGACGGATATCGCACACCCTATCGGAAACGCCAGATAGAAAAAGCTCTTGCGAATAAACGGCAGGGTAAGATAGTAATTGCTCCAGGTCGATTTGACGACGGAGGTACCCGAAAAAATCCCAACAATCAGAAATACGATACATACGGCGTCTATCACGTTGAGCCACTTGAGCCTCACCTTCGGCGCAAGCGCGTTGGTGACGAAGGTCAGAGCCATATGCTCCTTGGCCCTAAACGTCATGGACATGCCGATAAAAACCACCCATGACAGGCAAAGCAGCGTGGTCTCGTACTGCCACTCCAAAGGACTGTCCAAAACGAACCTCCAGAAAACGGATATGAAAAACAGCACGGATAAAAACGCCATGAGCGCGACTGTGATCGCCGTTGCGATCCGATCGAGAAAGCTGCTCATTTTTCCCAGCATGATCTTCAAGGTATTCACCTCTTTCATAGCCGGAGCATGATAATCTGCTCCGGCCAGGAGAATGAATGGGGGGAATTTGTGTTGACTTCCCCCCATCAAATCGGTAATAAAGCTGTGCGTCCGCTATTTTACGGTGGCAATGATGTCCTTGATCTGTTTTACCAGGTCCTCCGCCCAGTCGTTCTGCGCATAAAAGTCCGTATAGACGGATTTTGTCGCTTCCTGGAATACAGAGGTGTCTGGACGGGATACCTGCATGCCCGCGGCCTCGAGCTTCTCGAGCATGCTGTCGGAGCTGTCGACGATCGCCTTGCGGTGCTCCGCGCCGTAGATCCCGGCGCCCTCGAGCAGCACCGACCTAACGTCCTCGGGCAGCTTTTCCCATGTGGACAGGCTGAATATCATGTTTTTAGGCTCGTATTTATGGTTGGAAATGGTGAGGTACTTCTGAACGTCCTGGAAGTTATTCGCGCTTATGTTCGATATCGGGTTTTCCTGGCCGTCGAAGGTGCCCTGCTGCAGGGCGAGGTACAGCTCGGAGAACGCGAGCGGCGACGGGCTTGCGCCCAGCGCCTTGAATATGGAAAAAGTCATGCTGCCTTCCGGGACCCTGATCTTGAGCCCCTTCAGGTCGGCGGGCTTCTCAATCGGGCGCACGTTGTTGGTGATCTGACGCAGGCCGTTCTCCCAATAGGCCAGCTGGATCATGTTGTGGTCGGCAAGGTCGGAGACAAGCGACTGACCAAGCTCACTGTCCAATACGGCGTATGCCTGTTCATAGCTTGAGAACAAAAACGGCAATTCCAGAACTAAAACCTTCGGTGCGTAAACCCCCTCCTGGCCGGAGGGCATCATGACGCAGTCGAGGTTTCCCATGGAAACCATTTCGGCCATCTCCGCGTTACTGCCGATGGACTCGGCCGCATAGACATCCACCTTGACACGGCCGTTTGTCTCCTTTGATACGTATTCGGCAAAGTGCTCGAGGGAGATATGGATCAGATTGGTGACGGTATCGCTGTGGCCGACTTTGAGGGTGTACTCCACTGCCTGGTTTGCGGGGGGCGCGGATGTGCTTTCTCCGGCGGGCGCGGTTTCGGCGGCGGTGGTCGCTGCGGGTCCAGATGCAGAGCAGGCGCAGACCGAAAGCATCATCGCTGCCAGAAGTATTGCCAGAATCCTTTTCTTCATACTGGTTCCTCCTCTTAAATTGTTTGTACATCAAACGCCGGTTCAGTCCATATGCGAGCCGCCGTTGACATCGATGTCCTCGCCGGTGATATACGACGCGTCGTCGGACGCGAGGAACGCGATGGTATTCGCGATCTCTCTTGCGCTCGCCGGGCGCCGCATCGGTATGGTTTCCCACATCGCGTGCTCCTTCTCGTCGGAAATCCCCGCGCGCATATCCGTGGCGACAAGTCCGGGGCACACGCAGTTGACCGTGATCCCGTCGTCGACAACCTCGCGCGCAAGGGCCTTCGAAAAGCCCAATATGCCCGCCTTGGCCGCCGAATAATGGGAGCCGCCGTATACGCCGCCGCCCCGCTTGCCCGAGACCGAGCTTAAGTTCACAATTCGCCCGTAGCGGTTCTTTGCCATTTCGGGTATCGCCGCCCTGGAGCACAAATAGGTGCCGAACAAATTTACCCTGACGATCCTCTGAAAGTCCTCGGCCGTCATCTTCATCGTGGTTATCGGCTGGGTGATGCCCGCATTGTTCACCAGGATATCCAGCCTGCCGTATTTCGCGACCGCCGCATCCACCATTGCCTTTACAGACGTTTCATCGGTGATGTCCACCTGCACAAAAATCGCCGCGCGGCCTTTTGCCTCGATCTCCTCTGAAACGCTCCTCGCGCCTTCGAGGTTCATATCGGCCACCACCACCCTCGCCCCTTCCTCGGCGAGCAGCAGCGCAGTTTCCCGCCCGATTCCGCGGACGGAGCCCGAACCGGTTACAACCGCAACCTTATCCGTAAAACGCATAATCACACACCTCTTCGTTTTTGTTTGACCGGCGCGCGTACCTAAGCACGCTTCTATTTCAGCCTCTTGATGCTTAAAAGCTCGCTGACGCGCCTGCGGTAATCCCCCAGCCTATCCTCGTTTCGAAGCACCAAAAGCGCATGCAATACCGATACCAGATTGAGCTCGCAGATACGCGCCGATATCGTCTCGCTGAAAAACGCATGTCCGGACAGCCCTGTGTACAGCGGGATATCCGTATGCTTAGAAAGCGGCGACCCGACGAATCCCATGATGGAAATCGTAACCGCTCCCGTCTCGTGCGCCTTCTGCATGCTCTCCACGGTATCTTTCGCGCTTCCGCTGTGGCATACCGTAAATGCCACCTCGCCCGGCTTCATGAGTGACGCCGCCTGTATCTGGAAGAACGGGTCCTCCACCATTGCACAGGGCAGCCCAATCTGCATGAACACGTCGAACGCGCACCTCGCCGTGCTTGCCGAGCCTCCCTCCGCAATAATAACCACCCGGGTGGCGCAGTTCAGCGCGTCTGCCGCCGCCTTAAGCTGCTCGCCGTTTAGCACCGACAGCATGTCGTCTATCGCGTCCTTATTGTAGCGCATGATCTTCTGGGCCACAGTCGCCGGCGATTCGTCGTTGTCCACGTCGTCGAGCTCGCCCAGCGGCGATAACTGCTCGCGCCGCAGGCACAGCTTTAAATCCGGCAGGCCGTTAAATCCGATGGACCTGCAAAACCGCACCACCGTCGCCTGGCTCACGCCCGCTTCCTCGGCGATCTGCGCCACCGGCATATCGATGACGCGTTTCCAGTCGGCGAGGATAAAGTCGGCCATGCGCCGCTCGGTATTGCTTAAAAGATCGTAGTGCTGCCGTATGCGCGACAGGCACAGCATATTGTCGTTGGTCATTGTTTTATCATTCCTTTTGCAGCCTCGGCGATCGATTCCGCCTTGACCCCGTTTTTTTCGAGCAGCGTATAATACGGACCGGATTCGCCGAACTGGTCCTGGACGCCCATGCGCCTGACCCTTCCCTTTCCGTATTCCGCCGCGACCTCGCATACCGCGCTTCCCAAACCGTTGATGATATTGTGGTCCTCAACGGTCAGCACCGCGCCGGTCTCCTCCAGCGCTCTTTGCACCGCCTCCCTGTCGAGCGGTTTTATTGTGTGCATATCGATAAGCCTTACCGATACGCCCCCGGCCTCGAGCTGCTTCGCGGCTTTTACCGCCAGATGCAGCACCGAGCCCGCCGCGATGATCGTCACGTCGCCGCCCTGCTTTAAGAGCTTTGCCTTGCCTATCTCGAATTTCTCGTCCTCGTCGTATACGAAGGGGATCGCGTCGCGCGTAAACCGCATGTACACGGGGCCGTACATCCCGGCCGCCTCCCTTACAAGCCTGCGCGTCGCGTAATAGTCTCCCGGCGCGATAACCGTCATATTGGGCAGCGTGCGCATGATGCCGAGATCCTCTATGCACTGGTGTGAAGCCCCGTCGTTTGCCGGCGTCAGTCCGCCGTGCGAGCACGCGATCTTGATGTTGAGCTTCGGGTAGCACATCTCCTGCCGGATCTGCTCGCACATCCTCATGCTGCCGAACACGGCATATGTACAGACAAAGGGGATCTTCCCGCAGGTGGCAAGTCCGGCTCCGACCCCGGCCGCGTTCTGCTCCGCGATGCCCACGTTTACATACTGTCCGGGAAACTCCCTCGCAAACGGCTGCGTCTTGCAGGATTTGCCGATGTCGCAGTCGACAACGTATACGTTTTTGTTCTCCCTGCCGAGTTTTACAATCTCGTCGCCGAACCCTTCCCTGAGCGCTTTCATCTGAGGCCACACTCCACTTCCGCCATCGCCGTCTCGTATTCTTTATCGTCGGGCGCCATGCCGTGCCACATCACCGCATTTTCCATAAACGACACCCCTTTCCCCTTTACCGTCTTCGCCACAATCACAAACGGCCTGCCGCACCCGCGCTCCATGCGGATTTTGTAAAGCACGTCGACGATCTGCTCCATGTCGTGCCCGTCTATGCCAAAGGTCCTGCATCCGAACGCCTCGAACTTCTCCGCGAGGTCCTGTGTCGGCATGATGTCGTCGCAGGAGCCGTCGTTTTGCAGGCCGTTGTTGTCCACGATGATCACCAGATTGTCCAAGGCGTATTTTACGGCGGCTTCCGCCGCTTCCCAAACCTGGCCCTCGTTGGTCTCGCCGTCTCCCAGAAGGGCAAAAACCCGCGCGTCCTTCCGGTCGCGCCGATAGGAAAGCGCCATGCCGACGGCGCACGACACGCCCTGCCCCAGCGACCCCGTCGATATATCGACGCCCGGGCACCTCTTCATATCGGGGTGACCCTGCAGGATCGACCCGTATTGGCGAAGCGTATGTATGGTCTCATACGGAAAAAATCCCCGCAGTGCAAGCGCCGAATACAGGATCGGGCAGACATGCCCCTTGGACAGCACGAACCGGTCTCTGTCCTCCCACTGCGGATTTAAGGGGTCAAGCTTCAATTCGTCAAAATAAAGCGCCGCCATGATATCCGCCGCCGACAGCGACCCGCCCGGATGTCCCGATTTTGCCTCATGGATCATGGTCAGCGCCGTTTTTCGAAGCTCCCTCGCCTTATCCTTAAGAAGCCTTATCTTCGCTTCCCTTTCCATTTGCCGCACCCACCTTTCAGTGATTCATGCTTTTGACAATTTCCATTTTCATAATACAATTCCAATATTTCATTGTCAACCATTTTCTGAAATTTATTTCTTAAAATAAAATAAATAATTGGATTATAGTCCTAATATATAATTTTATATGCGAATTTTTGTTTAAATTGTATTCAATTCAAATCGGTCATCTGAAATTTATTTCACCCTTATGCTTTGTCTTCCCCAAATCGGCTTCCATTTCCATCTTTAAAAAAATTGACATTCCCCTTAAAATATGGTAATTTAAATGCAACAAATATATTGGATACAATATTTATGTTGAAGGCTGCGCTGTATTTTGTGCCCCGGCGGGGATAACGCGGACTATTTTGATCCGCAGGCAAGATTATCACGGAGGGAGGGCATGAAAGGACAGGGGCAGGCGTTCTTTTGAGAGGTCCCGGCCGGTATTCGCTTCTAATTAAGAATGATGGCCTTTTATCATTCTGATCAATCGAAAGAAGGGCGGTGGTAGCGCGAAGATTATATTGCGGTTTTTTATTGCATAGCCGGAGCATGATAAATTCTGAATATTTTAGGAGGATCGCTATGAAAAGCCCAAGAAAAATCGTCGGCACTTTGTTACTCTTTGTCCTGATGTTGTCATTATTGATCGGTTGCTCATCCACACCCGCAAACAATACCGCCTCCGCACCGGCGGATTCCTCCGGCACGGCGTCCGCACAGACGCCTTCGGACGCCGTTACGCTGTCGCTAAACCATGTCGGCGCCACGGAGCATCCGTATCAGTACGGCTCCCTGAAGTTTGCGGAGCTGGTCAATGAAAAAACGAACGGCGGCATCAAAGTCGACGTCTTCCCCGCCTCGCAGATCGCGTCCGGCGCGAAGGCGGTCGAATTTGTCCAGATGGGGACCCTGGATATCGCTTTGGAATCCACCATGTCTTTGAGCAATTTTGTCTCGGAAGCCGACGTGCTGAATCTTCCCTTCCTGTTTAACGATACGGAACAGGCCTTTAAGGTTTTAGACGGCGAGTTCGGACAGTACCTGGGTGAAATCGCGGAGCAGAAGGGCTTCAAAATTCTTGCCTGGTGGGACAACGGCTTCAGGAACATCAGCAATTCCAAGCGGCCGATCACAAAGCCGGAGGATTTAAAGGGCCTGAAGATCAGGGTGCCCGAAAGCAAGGTATTTCTCGCAACCTTCGAAACGCTGGGCGCGGTTCCCACCCCGATGGCGATATCCGAGGTGTTCAGCGCCATGCAGCTCGGCACTGTCGACGGACAGGAAAATCCGGGTGCCGTCTACATAAACAACAAATACAATGAGGTCAATAAGTATTATTCGGTCACACACCATATTTTTACCGCCGAACCGCTGATCATGAGCACCGATAAGTTCAATTCCCTTACTGAGGATCAGCAGAAAGCGATCCTCGAGGCGGCGCAGGAAGCGGGCGTATATGAGCGCGAGGTATCCGCCGAAGCGGAGCAAAAGGATCTCGAAACAATCCGCGCCGCGGGCGTCGAGGTGAACATCGTTGAGGATATGACGCCGTTTCGGGAAGCGGTCGGACCTGTCTACGATCAGTTTAAGGGTGACTTCGGAACCTTGCTGGAGAAGATCGAGGCCGCAAAATAATGGAGGAGGCTCCTTACATGTCTCAATGTATAGAGAGAATACTTAAGAAAATCGATATCGCGTTTGAATGGGGTTCGGCACTGATATTGAGCGGGATGACGCTTCTGATCTTCGTGCAGGTCATTTTCCGGTATGTCATTATACAGCCGCTCGCATGGTCGGAGGAGCTTGCAAAATTCTTGTTTATCTGGTTGACCTTCGTCGCGGGCTATGTCGCCGCAAGGAGAGGCAACCATATCGGAGTCGAGCTTATTCAAAACCTGGTTCCAAAGGCAAAGGCGTTTATGCAGTTTGTTTCGTATCTGATCTCATCGGCATTTTTCGGAATGGTGCTTTACTACTGTCTTTCGCTGTGGTCGAAGCTGATGGCGCAGATATCCCCCGCGACAAAAATACCGATGGCCTTTGTCTATCTCGGTATGATGATCGGCTCTTTCTTCATGTGTCTTTCATATCTGATCGATGCGTTCGGCAGTTTTAAAAAACAGAGCGGAGGGATCGGGAAATGACGGCGATCCTTTTTATCAGCTTCTTTGCTCTCATGTTTTTGGGCGTTCCGATTGCGGTATGTCTTGGCGTCGCGGCCGTATTTACCATATTGTACGGGATCAATATCCCGCTGATTATTACCGCGCAGTCGATGTTCAACGGGGTTAATTCCTTTCCGCTGATGGCGATCCCGTTTTTTATCCTGGCGGGAAACCTGATGGGCGAAGGCGGGATTTCCAAAAAGCTGGTCAATTTCGTAAATCTGTTTTTCAGCAGTATTACCGGCGGCCTTGCGATGGTCGCGATCGGCGCCTCCATGTTCTTCGCGGCGATATCCGGCTCCTGCCCCGCCACGACTGCCGCCATCGGCGGCATCATGGTCCCGGAAATGGAAAAAAACGGGTATGAAAAAGACTTTTCAGGCGCGACCGTCGCCGCCGCGGGTACGGTCGGGCAGGTGATCCCGCCCAGCATCCCCATGGTGACTTACTGCGTTCTCGCGGGGACGTCGATCAGCAAGCTGTTCCTCGCGGGCGTGGGGCCCGGAATCCTGATGGGTGTTTTCATGATGCTGGTCGCATATTTATACGCCAAAAAGAAAAACATTCCCAGAGTAACGCGTAAGCTGACCATAAGTCTGATCTTTCATACGCTTCTCGACAGCATCTGGGCGCTTATTATGCCGGTCATCATCCTCGGAGGAATCTACACCGGCGTGTTTACCCCGACGGAAGCGGGCGCCGTGGCCGCGGTCTACGGCCTGATTGTCGGCATGTTCATTTATAAGGAGCTGAAATTAAAAAAACTGGTCAAGGTCATCTGCGATTCCGCCGTCGCGTCGGCGGTCATCATGCTGATCATGGCAACGGTCTCCACCTTCGGCTTCGTTCTCACAAAAGAGCATATCCCCCAGGCAATCGCAACGGCGATGCTGTCGCTAACGTCAAACAAATATGTGCTGATTCTCGTATTCAATGTTATTGTGCTGATCGCCGGATGCTTCCTGAACTCTTCCGCGGCGATCGCATTACTCACGCCGATCCTGCTGCCGGTCCTGACGAGCGTCGGGATAGACCCCTATATGGTCGGCATTATCTTTATCGTCAACATGGGCATCGGCATGGTAACGCCGCCGGTGGGCGGTTGCCTGTATGTCGCGTGCAATACCGCCCACATCAAGTTCGAACCCCTTGTCAAGGCGGTCACACCGTACCTGGTCGCGCTTATCGTCGCTTTGCTGATGGTAAGCTACATCGAGCCGATCAGCATGTTTCTGGTAAACCGGATCGGATAGCGCGTCTTTAAGAAAAGTCCCGTAAAAACGGCCAAAATCCGGGACGGCAACCGCTGGCGTCTCGGATTTTGGTCTCATGATGGCCCGGAAATATAGAAAAGCCTTCAAATTCGACATTTGAAGGAGGGTGAGTTATGCGAAAATTTAAGTAATGTTAGGCCAAACGACCCCGGAATCGGTTGTTATTTTTGGGATGCGAAGTTTTTATCGATAATGCGCTGCATGCTGCGCATAAGATGCTGATGCATGATCGCGCGGGCCTTTTCGGGATCACGCCGGACGATGCAGTCGATCATCATCTGATGCTCCTGGGTGGAGAGCTTGGCATGCTTCATGATGGAGCGGTCGACAAACATGCCGTTCCACATCTGGGACAAAAGCAGTTCAAGCTTGATGTTTCCGGAGCTTTTCCAGAACAGCCGGTGCATTTTCTGGTTGCAGGTGTTAAAAAGCGTATAGTCGTTGTCCCTGATCGCCTCTTCGGTCAGCTTCTGCACCTCCACCATTTCCTCCGGAACCGAATTTGCGCATGCGCGCGCTACGGCTTCCTCTTCCAGCATGCTGCGAATCTCAAAATGGTCCCTTATGTATTTTTCCGAAATTTCATTCACCACGGCCGCTTTGTTGGGATGCATCGTTATGAGGCCTTCCGACGCAAGAAGCTGCAGAGCCTCCCTGACAGGCATGCGGGACACACCGAGCATTTCCGCAATATGGTCCTGGGTAATGACCCCGCGGGGAGGAAGCGATCCGGTCAATATGGATCGGCGCAGCTCGGCCGCCACACGATCACGGGTCAACTGAATATCCAGCTGTTGCATTTAATAACCATCCCCACCGCAATACTTAATGTTTCACTAAAGTATAGCATACCGTATAAAAAGCCGCAAGTCATTTATATCGGCGGGAGTGATGCATCCCAAAGCACACCGGATGAAAACGCGCACATTCCAGTTAAGCACAAAAAACAGAAACAGGAGGCCACATATGAAAAATCAACAAGCGGCGGAAAAGTTTACCGGAATTATGGAAAAATTTATTGGGCTTTCAAGCAAAAGACTGCCCGACGACGTCTTTGAAAAGCTTAAAGAGCTGCGGGACAAGGAAGAAAGCCCAATGCAAAAGGTCATTTACGACACTTACTTCGACAACCTTCAAAAAGCGATCGAAATGAGCAGGCCCTGCTGCCAGGATACGGGGCTTCTGCATTTTTACATCAAGGCCGGAGCGGAATTCCCCTACATCGGCATTATAAAGGACTGCCTCCACGACGCGGTCGCGCGCGCGACAGTGAGCGCTCCCTTAAGGCAGAACGTGGTCGACTATTTTGTCGAAAGAAATACCAACGACAACACCGGGGAACGGATTCCCTGGATCAACTGGGACATCATTCCGGATAACGACGAAATGGAGATCACCACCTATTTCGCGGGCGGCGGCTGCTGCCTGCCGGGCAAAGCGCAGGTCTTTAAACCGTCGGACGGATACGCGGCGATTGTCAGGTATGTGTTCGACGCGGTGTCGGATCTGGGCATCAACGCCTGTCCCCCGCTGATTGTCGGCGTCGGGCTCGGGCACAATGTCGAAAACGCGGCGGTCCTGTCAAAAAAGGCCTATCTCCGCCCGTTGGGTACCCATCACCAGCACCCGAAGGGCGCAAACCTCGAAAAGCAGCTTACGGAAGGGCTCAACAAGCTCGGGATCGGCGCCCAGGGGCTCCGCGGGAACAGCGCGGTGATGGAGGTACATATCGAGTCCTCCGGCCGGCACACCGCCACCATCGCGGTCGCCGTAAATACCGCCTGTTACGCGCACCGCTGCGGCAGAATCCGCTTCAATAAGGACCTAAGCTACGATATCATCTCTTACGAGGGGGCAACATTATGAAAAGAATACTGAAGACACCGCTTCGCGACGAGGATATTGCCGATCTCAGGGTCGGCGACATCGTTTATCTCACCGGCCACATCGTCACCGGCCGCGACGACGTTCACCGCCGCGTGGTCGAGGAAAAAATGAAGTGTCCCGTCGACTTTCACGGCATCGGCATTCTGCACGCCGGACCCATTATCGTTGAGGAGCCCGGAAAAAACACGATGATTTCCATCGGTCCCACCTCCTCCATCCGCATGGAGAGCAACGCAAAGGAGTTCATGGAGGAAACCGGCGTTAAAATCATGGTGGGCAAGGGCGGAATGGGCCCCAAGACCGCCGAGGGCTGCAAAAAGAACAAGGTCATCCACTGCGTCTATCCCGGCGGCTGCGCGGTTACCGCCGCGACCTGCGTCGAGGAGATCGAGGGCGTCGAGTGGCGCGAGCTCGGCATGCCGGAGGCGCTTTGGATACTACGGGTCAAGGAGTTTGGGCCGCTGATCGTATCCATCGACACCGAAGGAAACAACATGTTTACCGACAATAAAGCCTATTACGCCTCGCGCAAGGAAGAGTGCATGGCTCCCATCATTGAGAGCGTCAGGGACTTTATGACCATCGAGTAGGACAGGACGGTCGGAGCGGACGGCATAATCCATCGTCCGCTCCGACCGGATTTATATTTTTCTGATGAAAGGTGGGAATCGGATTTGACAATTAAGCGAAGTGCCATAGCCGGCACACTCGAATCAAGCGACCTGCTTGTCGAGGTTTTCCCCGGTGAGCGGGGGGTCGAAATCGAGCTTGAGTCCGCTGTAATCGTGCAGTTTGGCGACAGCATCAGGCAAACAATTCTCGAGACGACAAAAGGGCTTGATATTGAAGATGTCCGCATTCATGTCGTCGACCGCGGCGCACTTGACTGCACGATTCGGGCAAGAGTCGAAACCGCGCTTTTACGGGCGAAAGGAGAGTGCGCGATATGAGACGATCCATGCTGTTTTTGCCGGGAAACAACCCGGCGATGCTTGCAAACGGCGACTCGTTCGGTTCGGACAGCATTATTCTCGACCTTGAGGACGCGGTGTCTCCGGGGGAAAAAGACGCCGCGCGGATTCTGGTGCGCAATACGCTTAAGTATTTTCATTACCGGGGGCCTGAAATCATCATACGCATCAATTCCCTGGACACAAGCTACTGGAAGGCCGATTTAGAAGCGGTGCTGCCGTATCGGCCGGACGTCATAATGCCCACCAAGGTAAGCGGCGCGGCATATATCAGGGAGCTGTCCGATTATGTGTCCACGCTCGAAAAAGACTCCGGCGCGAAAGAGGGCTCCACCAGGATCATGCCGCTTCTCGAGACCACCCTCGGCATTGAAAACGCGTTTGAAATCGCGAAATCCAGCCCGCGCATGACCGCCCTTTATCTGGGCGCGGAAGACCTCACCGCGGACATGCGGTGCAGGCGCACAAAAAAAGGCGACGAGATCTTCTACAGCCGGTCGAGACTGGTATCGGCGGCGAGAGCGGCGGGGCTTGACGTGTACGACACGCCCTTCACCGACATCGACGATCCGTCGGGCCTCAGGGCCGACACCGAGCTTGCAAAGGGACTCGGATTTACAGGGAAAGCGGCCATCAACCCGCGGCAGATCCCGTGCATCAACGAGGTTTTCAGCCCGTCGGAGGCCGATATCCTCTATGCGCAGGAGGTTTTTGAAGCGATCCGCCTCGCAAAGGAGCAGGGCAAGGGGGCAATTTCGCTTCGCGGCAAAATGATCGACGCGCCGATCGTGGAACGGGCGCGGCAGGTGCTCGAGACGGCCAGGATCATCGAGGGGGGTGTCATGCAATGAGCAAGCTGGTCGGTTCCTTGCGGGAAGCAATCAAGCTCAGCGGCTTAAAAGACGGGATGACGATTTCATTTCACCATCACCTGCGAAACGGCGACCGGGTTTTGAACATGGTGCTGGATGAGCTTTCGCGGATGGGTTTTCGCGACCTTACGGTAAATGCGAGCTCAATCCACAATGCCCATGCACCCATTGCGGAGCATATCAAAAACCGTGTCGTAACGGGTCTTGAAACGAATTATATCGGAGACGCGGTGGGCAGGGAAATTTCAAAGGGGATCATGGAAAAACCCGTCGTATTCCGCACACACGGAACAAGGGCCGGCGATATCGATTCGGGCGCCTCCCC
The DNA here is from genome assembly GCA_002423435.1 of Clostridiales bacterium UBA6114. Taxonomy (GTDB): domain Bacteria; phylum Bacillota; class Clostridia; order Oscillospirales; family Butyricicoccaceae; genus UBA6114. The sequence continues at coordinate 102,203 of DIWE01000036.1, read as the reverse complement.
GATCGACGTCGCGTTTATCGCCGCCCCGACCGCCGACAACATGGGAAACTGCACCGGAAAGCTGGGCAAATCGGCCTGCGGGTCTCTGGGGTATGCGTTCGCCGACGCGATGCACGCCAAAAAAACAATCGTGATCACCGACAATCTTGTAAGCTATCCGCTGCCCGATTTTTCCATTTCGGAAACCTATATCGACTATGTCGTAAACGTGGAGAGCATCGGAAACGCGTCGGGAATTGTGTCGGGGACGACCCGTCTTACAAGGGACCCCATCGGCCTTGCAATCGCGGATTATACCGCAAGGGTCATCGCCGCCTCCGGGCTGCTGAAAGACGGGTTTTCGTTCCAGACGGGCGCAGGCGGCATATCGCTCGCCGCGGCCAAGTATCTGATGGACATCATGACGGAAAAAAAGATCAGGGGCAGCTTCGGCATGGGCGGCATCACGGGCTACATGGTCGACATGCTGGAGGCGGGCTGCTTTGAAACGCTGGTCGACGTCCAGTGCTTTGATTTGAGAGCGGTGCAGTCGCTGCGCGATAACCCGAAGCATGTCGAAATCACCGCGAGCCACTACGCGAGCCCGTCGGCGAGGAGCAGCCTGGTCGATAGCCTCGACGCCGTTATTCTGGGTGCGACGCAGATCGACACCGACTTCAATGTAAACGTGCACACCGACTCGAACGGCGTCATCATGGGCGGCTCGGGCGGCCACAGCGACACGGCGGCCGGGGCGAAGCTTGCGATCGTCGTTGCGCCGCTCAGCCGCGCGCGGCTGCCGATCGTGGTGGATCGGGTGCTGTGCACATCGACCCCCGGCAGCACGGTCGATGTGCTGGTCACGCAAAAAGGGATCGCTATTAACCCCGCGAGAGGCGATTTGCGCGAGCGGCTGATCGGCGCAAAAATGCCCGTCCTCGACATTCATACGCTTAAACGGATGGCGGAGGATATCACGGGTGTCCCGAAGCCGGTGCCCGTGGGCGACCGCGTTGTTGCAAACGTGTTGTACCGCGACCACACGCTGATCGATACCATTAAAAATGCCGGATAAAAATTGGCAAAAGGAAGTGCCTGATGATGAGTCAGTTCCATGGAGTTTTTCCGTACCTTGTTTCGCCGGTAAACGCCGACGGTTCGGTCAGAGAGTCGGTTTTGAGAGACCTGACGGAGCATTTGATCCAAAAAGGCGTGCACGGTCTGACCCCGCTGGGCAGCACTGGGGAGTTCCCCTATCTGACATGGGAGCAGCGAAAGAGAATCGTTCAGGTCGTCATTGACGCCGCAAAGGGCAGGGTGCCCGTTGTCGCCGGGGTCGGCCACGCGTCCGTCGCCGAGGCCGCAAGGCAGGCGACAGAATTTCAGCACATCGGGGCAAGCGGCATTCTGGCAATTTTGGAAACCTATTTTCCGCTTAAAGACGGCCAGGTCTATGATTATTTCGCCGGAATCGCCCGATCGGTCGACTGCCCCGTTGTCCTGTATACGAACCCAAGCTTTCAGGCGACGGAGCTGAGCCTCGGCGTCATCGAAAAATTGGCGGACATACCCAATGTGGAATATATCAAGGACGCCTCCGGGAACACCGGAAAGCTACTTTCGATCGCAAACAGGCTGGGCGGCAAAATCAAAATATTCAGCGCTTCCGCGCATATTCCCCTGTTTGTAATGATGCTGGGCGGAGTCGGCTGGATGGCGGGGCCGGCCTGCATTATTCCGGCGCAGAGCATCAGGCTTTACGAGCTTGCGGTTCAAAAAAAGTGGGATGAGGCGCTGGAGTATCAGAAAAAGCTGTGGGATATCAACGGATCGTTTCAGAAATTCGGCCCGGCGCCCTGTATCAAAGCCGCGTTGGAAATTCAGGGCTTTGCGGTCGGCGATCCCATACCCCCGTTAAAGCCCCTCGGCCCGCAGGAGAAGGAAGAACTCAGGCAGGTCTTGTCAATCATATAGCCCGTTTACAGCTGTCGGCAAAAAAATCCCCAAAGCGTTCGTTTGACGCTTTGGGGATCATCTATATAAAGCCTCGTCAGGCTGTTATACGCTTTTGTCTCAACCGTTTTTCCATGGCATAAGCTTACTGTTTAAATATGTCCTCCATATGATTAAAAAATGAATAATTTGTAAAAAGAATAATAGGCTCCGGGCGCTGCGAAAACCGGAGCGCCCGCTTTTTGCCCGTCCGGCTACGAATCGGACGCCTCTCTCGCCCGCTCGATGATCGCGGCCGCTTCCTCCCTTGTCAGATTGTTCTGCGGTCGGTAGGTGTTGTCGCTGTACCCGCGCAAAATGCCGAGCTTTGCAAGCGACATGATTTCGTCGTATGCCCAGTAGCCTTCTCCGACATCCGAGAAGGGTGTTCCCTCCCCCGGACTGTAGGTGCTCCCCAGCATCCGCGCGATAATGGCCGCCATCTCGTCGCGGCTGATCGCCGCCTCCGGCCGGAATGTGCCGTCTGCATAGCCCGTCAGCAGGCCGGCCGCCCTTGCGGCGGCGATCTCCTTTTCCGCCCAGTAACCGGCGGTATCGGAAAAGCCCGCTCCCCCCGTTTCGGTACTGAGCCCCAGCGTGCGCGCAAGGATGACCGCCGCCTGCGCCCTCGTAAGCTTCGCCTCCGGCCCGAAAAGCGTATTCGACACGCCCCTGATGATGCCGTCGGACGTCAGCCTGATGATGTCGTCCTTTGCAAAGCTTGCCGAAATGTCGGAAAAAAAGTGTCCGTTCAGCCACAGCTCATAATAATCCCAGACATCCGCCGTTTCCTGGCCGGCGCTCCAGTTTCCGGCGCCCTTTAAGCCGTATTTGCCGACCAGATTCAGCTTCTGCTTGATCGAATCGGCGTTTTCGTACCAGATCGCGTAGTTTCCATTTTTGATCGTCTTTCCGTTTAAGGTAAACGGCTCGTCGACCGTGATATGGAGGACCGGCGTGCCCGAGGCTTCGTCGTAAAAAACCTTGGAGCGGTATTTCTGACTTAACTCCGAGATTCGTTTTAACGAGATTCCTTCCCCCTTGATCGTTCCGTCCGTGCTCCAGAGGCGGCCGTAAAACGGAATACCGATCACGATTTGTTCCTTCGGAACATGGTTTAACGCGTACTTGATCGAATTCTCGACAAAGCCGATGGACGCCACGGCGCCCTGGTCTCCCCCGCTGTAATGCTCGTCGTACGCCATGACAAGCATGTAATCGACGTACTGGGAAAGCGCCGCGTAATCATAGGAGCCCTGCCACCCCGTCGTCCCCGCCCACGGGTTTGCCGCGACCGCGATCGACACCTCTTTGTCGAGCGGCATTTTTTCGCGCAGCATCTTCACAAAAAGGGTATGCTGGTCTCGCTGGGCCTCGGTCAGGTTCTCGATGTCGATATTGACCCCGTCAAGCCCGTTCGACGTGACCGCCTGTACAATGCTGTCGGTCAGCTGGTCCATATTGTTCAGGGCGTTTATGCCGGTCTGCCTGTTCCAGCCGTTGCTCAAAAACGGAACGACCTTGATCCCCTGATTTTTCATGGAGCTTACAAAGCTCTCGCTTATATTGTTGGTTTTCAATGAACCGTCCGAGTTTAGCTCAAAATAGGCCGGCGACACGGTGTTTAAGGTTTTTGCCGACAGGTTCACGTATTGGATCTGCTCGGCCGCCGTCCCGAAATAAATGTAGGACATCGCGTATTTCGAGTTGTCCGACGCGGCCTGTGACGCAAACTGGGAAAACGGGATTGCAAGCGTGAGCCCGCCCGAAACGATCAGCTTGACGGTCCGGACGGCGACGACTTTTTTCCCGTCGCCGACTGTTTTTAAGATTTTTCTAAACAGCTCTCCGCTGAAAAGGTCTCTTCCGAACTCCGCGTCAAGCCGGTCGACGACAATTAATATGTCGCAGCTTCCGTCGCGGTTATCCTGAAAATAAATGCGTTCCGTCATGAGAAAACCCTCTTTTTGAAAATTCAGTTAGTAGCTTTTGTAATCAGGAAAATCCTATGCATAAAAAAGCAAAATGCGCCGCGGAATTATTATTCCGCGGCGCATCGTTTCTTGTTGCCGGACAGTATATTATTTTCCCATATCCTTCAGGATCTTAAGCATTTCATCCACCGACGGCATGTCGATGCTGTTTTTAGCATAGTGGGCATAGCTTACCGTCCCGTCGCGCTCAACGATAAACAGAGCCGGAAGCTGCTGCTCGTTTCCCTCGTATTTCCCGTGGACAAGGCCGAGCTCTTTGATCCTCTGCTTTTTCTCCTCAAGCTTCCGAATGCCTTCCGGATCTTTCGGCATTCTGTCCTCACGGCTTAAGGCGGGCAGAATTTCAAGCGCGCTGTAGATCTCCATTTTGCTGTCGCAGATGATATCAAACGGCAGCGGCATTTCCTTCAGGTCTTCCCTCGCAGTTTCCTGCTCGCTTTGCATCACGACATAAATCTGCGCGTCAAGGTCAAGGAAATCTTGATAGCGCGAAGCCATCATGTGCACGTCATAGCGGCAGGTTGTGCATCCGATATAGCGAAGCACCCAAAAGATCGTTTTGCCTTTTGTGCCGATAACCTCATGAACCGTTTTACCGCTCTCATACGCGGTGTTGAACGTAAAGTCCGGCATTTTATCTCCAACATGAAGCTTTGCCAATTGCAGTCCCTCCCGTTGTAATCTGTTAGCCGGAGCATGATAATCGGAACCCGCCTTGCGGGGCATCTTATTTGCGCCCGGCTTCGTTATTGTCCTTGATGGGCGACAGCCCATCTGCGTCCGCTGCCTTGCCGGACACAAAAATCCGCTCCCGCAAGGTCGAAGATTTCCGAGGCTGTGGGCCGTCTTGGGGCAAGGCGGCGGCCCGCAGCCTCGGAAACGGGTTCGGATTATCATGCTCCGGCTATGCGTTTAAGAATTCGAGAATCTCTTCGTAGGTGCGGGCCGTGAGCAGCGGTTTTTCCTGTGGGGGCGGGATTTCTTTCGGATTATACCAGATTGCACCGATGCCAAATGCCAGGGCTCCGCACACATCGGCCGCGAGCGAATCGCCGATCAGAACGCACTCTTCCTTTTTCGGATTTCGGCACCTAAAAAGTGCCTCTTGAAAAATCCGGGCTTCGGGTTTCGGCGCTCCGGCCTCCTCGGACGTGACCATCGCATGCGTGTACCGCTCGAGCCCGGACAGCGAAAGCCTCCGATACTGGTTTTCCTTAAGTCCGTTTGTCACCATGCAGATGAGGTACTTCTGCGAAAGTCTTTGGCAAAACTCCGCCGCCCCGTCAAATAAAACCGCGCTGTTTGAAAGATGCTTCACATACGAGCGATTTATCGCGGCAGGATCGCCTTTTAGCTTCATCTCGTCCATCGTACGCCTAAAGCGCTCCACCTTCAGCGAGGGCAGCCCGATCTCGCCGCGTTCGAGCATCCCCCAAAGCTGCTGGTTGATCAAATGATAACGGCGATAGGCGTGCTCTCCGACAGGTATGCCGTTATCCGAAAACGCCTTAAAAAAGCTCTCATGCTCGGATGCCTCAAAGTCAAAAAGCGTGCCGTCGAGGTCCATCAGAATCACGCGAAACGTTTTCATCCCGCGTATTATTTGCTTCTTAAGCGGTCCATCAGCTCTTTGAGCGACAGATGCTTTGCCCCGCCGGAAACCTCTTCTATGTATGAGCGAAACAGCTCATCGGTATTTTTTTCTTCGTCCGGCGTCTCTCCGGGGGCTTCGTCGGCGCTTTCCGGCAGCGGCGCCTCGGGTTCCATATCCGACTGCGTTTTCAAATCCTGTTCTTCTTCCGGCTCAAGGCCGTACAGCTTTTCTTTCAGCCCCGCAAGTCCGGCGAGAAGCGATTTATACCCGTTTTTGGCGGACTCAAGGGTGGTTTCGGCCTGACTCACCTGATCCCCGAGGCTCTCGACGAATCCCGAAACCCGTGCTTTCGCCGTCTTCAGGAGCTCGTCGGCCTCCAGTCTCATCTTTTCGAGCGTTTTTAACGACTCCCGCTCGATCTCTTTCGCGCGCCTGCGGGCGGCGAGCTCGATCCCGGCGATATCCGCCTTCATTTTATCGTACTGCGCGATTTCCCTGCGAAGCTCAGAAATCGTATCGTTCGCTTTTTGGAGTTCTTCCTTAAGGCTTGCGATGCTCTCCTCCTTTTGAGCAATGTCCTGCTCAAACGAGGCCGCCTGCTCCTGGAGCCGCGCGTTTTGAGCGGCAAGCTCCTCCTTTTCTTTTCCCTTTTCCTCGATTTCCTTTTTGAGTCCGTCGACGTCCTCCTTGGATTTCCGGGCCGCCGCTTCAATGTAATTTAAAACGTCATTTTTATCAAAACCGCCGAACGCCCGTGTTTTAAACACTTTTTTCGTTTCGTCGCCCATAGCCATCCCCCTTTATGTGTAAAAAAATATAATAAATCCTATGTAACACCGTTTTATGGTATATCGGCCATCTTCGGCGGTTGCCGCGCAGGCGGCGAGCCGAAGGGACACAAAATCAATATAATAACGCTTTGCGGTTATTATATCATATTTCGCTGGAAATCAAAAAATATTTTATCTTTTTCCCTGCTTTACACATTCCCTTTTCTCTGCTATAATAACTTTGTTTCGTGCGCCCGTGGCTCAATGGATAGAGTAGCGGCCTCCGACGCCGTTGGTTGCAGGTTCGACTCCTGTCGGGCGCGCCAGAAAAGGCATAGCTTTCCGCCAAGGGAAGCTATGTCTTTTTTTTATATAGTAAAGCGTGGTATTATGGATTCAGAGTTTATTACATCGCTCAGACAAACAGGAATTTAGAGGAGGTAGAAGGATGTCATTTTCGGAAATTAGTATTTATCAGGTAAAGCCAGATAGGACGAATGAGTTTGAAACTATTATGAAAGACGCTGGTGAAATGATGAAAGCAATAGACGGTTGTCAATCTCTTCGGCTTATACAGCGTACACACTATATAAAGGATATGAAAACTATTAAGGATGGACTTCAACCCGACAAACTTACTCGTATTTTAAAATGTGTTCGCTATGCACTTTACTGGGAATTCGATACAGATAAAAATTATGGTAAAGCTCAAAAACAGTTGTATGAAACTCATTGGAAAGCGATAGAAAAGTGCCTGATTGTTCCGCATGATAAAATTTTAGGTGAAGTAATCATTTAACAGTACAAGACCGACGAATTCCAATTTATCGATCGGATCATGAGTAAATGCACTTCCGCCCCGAAAGGCTTTTTGCCCCCTCTTATTTGAGTTCCGCCGCCAAAGGCGGCTCTATCCGTTTTGATTTGACATCTTCTGTGGAAGTGAATTCCGCTTGCGGAAATTTTTCATTGCACTACGAATTTGACACGCTACTTTGCGCGGCTCGCTTACGCTCGCGGCAAGAAATTTTATTCGCATCATTTTTCCAACTATATTCGCCTTCGGCGAGATATATTGGCTGCGCCAGCGATATTGTAAAACAGTGATATTGGGCTCCGCCCAGTTTTGAAGGCGAATATAATATCACTCCGGGGAAACAGGAATATCACTGCCGCCTTACCCTGATTTTCAGAAAATCATCTTAGATAAAGCAATCAGATTTCTCATTGGTACTGTAAGATATTTATTTTTATGATAAATAATCTTAAACTTTCGGTCAAACCTTACTCCTTCAATTCTTTTCATATAGAGTTCCCCTGAATTTATTTCTTTGGCGACCGCCATTTTGGATATTACGGACACACCCAGCCCTTCTATCACGGCGGCTTTAATGGTATCCGCATTATTACATGTCCATGCGGCCTTCCATGAAAGCTGGTGCTCTTTCATTACCTCTTCAAACATTTTCCTGGTGCCGCTGCCTTTTTCGCGAATAATGAAGTCTTCCTTTTCAAGCTCTTGCGGCTGAATTACCGTTAAGTTTACGAAGCGATGCTTATTGCCGCAAATCAGTACCAATTCATCGTGCATAAACGGCATACACAATACATCCGGAGAGTTGGTCTCACCCTCTACCAGGCCAATGTCGGTTTTATCGCTTAGTAACCGTTTTTCTACCTGTTCGGTATTATCTTCAAAAACCTCGACACCAGTTTCCGGATTTTTTCTTTTAAACGCCGCAACCAGCGCCGGCAACACATTGGCGCCAATCGTAACACTTGCACCGAGCCGGATCGGACTATTGAGCTGCATGGCTTTCATATCTTTTTCAATATCCGTGTTCATTCGGATCATATGCCGCGAGTAACTAAGCAGTTTTCCCCCGGCCTGTGTCAGAAAAAGCTTGCGGGAGAGTCGCTCAAACAGCCGGACATCGTAATATTTTTCGAGCTCGGCGATTGCCTGGCTGACGGCAGACTGTGACATAAAAAGAGACTCTGCCGCCGCAGTCATATTCATGGCATCACAGACGGCCACAAATATCTTGAAATGACGGAGTGTCATAATATCAGCCTCTTCGATAAGTATTTGCTTATTATCATAATTATATAATAATATTTTACTTATTTAACGTCAAGTAGTATCCTATGGCATAAAGGGGGAATTCGATTGAATAAAATCATTGGCAAGCTGCCCGGTATATCGCTGGCAGCGATTATCGCAGTGCCTGCATGGCTGCTTGGAAAAGCTTTTCCCATCATTGGAAGCCCGATACTGGGCATACTGTTCGGGATGATCCTGGCTTTCTGGAAACGCCCCGCCATGTTTGACGATGGGGTAAAATATACCTCAAAAAAATTATTGCAGTATTCAATTATACTTCTCGGTTTTGACATGAACCTTTTCAATGTGTTTCGCGTTGGCAGCCAGACTCTTATATTGATGTGCTTTACATTAACCGTGGCCTTTTCAACTGCCTATATCGCAGGAAAATTTCTTAATGTAGAAGGCAAAACCGCAACTCTTATCGGGGTCGGCACTTCGATCTGCGGCGGTTCGGCCATTGCGGCGACGGCGCCGGTTATTCATGCCGACGACGAGGAAGTGGCCCATTCCATTTCAACGATCTTTCTGTTCAACGTTATCGCGGCGTTTTTGTTTCCTTTTCTCGGGCATGTGATGGGTATGAGCGACCACAGCTTTGGTTTGTGGGTCGGAACCGCCGTAAATGATACGTCTTCGGTAGTCGCGGCGGGATATACATTCAGCAACGCGTCGGGAAATCTCGCTGTTATTGTGAAACTGACAAGAACATTGATGATCGTCCCGGTTACATTGCTGCTTGCGTTATATACATCAAGAAAAACATCCGGCGGCAAATCCGGGAATAGTTACAACATTGCAAAAATATTTCCCTGGTTTGTGCTTGGATTCGTGGCGGCTTCCGTTATCAATACCTTTGCGCCTATGCCGCAAGGCATCGGCAGTTTTCTCGCTCAGGCCGGAAAATTTATTATTGTTATGGCTATGGCATCAATAGGTCTCAATACAAATCTTGTTAAGCTTGTAAAGAGCGGCGGTAAGCCGATTCTGCTGGGAGCCGTATGCTGGGTCGCTTTGTCCCTGGCCTCGCTCGCAGTTCAGTTTACAATACTGAAAACGTAACACGAATTCAGCCGGACAAAGCCATATGCAGGTTCAAATTTGCATATGGCTTTGTCCGTTTATTTATGCTATACTGGTTAAAAATATTATTATAGGGAGTTGGAAGAATGAGCGTGGGCGTAATCGGCGGAGCCGACGGTCCTACCGCCATATTTGTTTCTTCATCGGTTAACTGGGGGCTTGTTATCGGGACAGCTGTTGTCATAGCGGCAGGTATTATTCTGCTCTTTGTCCGGAAAAGGAAAAAATAAAAATATATGATACGGGCTTTGCAGACAAAAATCTGCAAAGCTTTTTGTAGTTTCGCCGGTCGGTATTAACGCAATCAAAGGAAGAACCTTCCCAAAAGGCCTTTTAAATAATTGCAATATTGCGCCTTCACGCTTTACTTGGCGATATGTCCCATAGTATAATTTATCCATTCTGCAGAGAGCATGGCGCATATACCGATCAGCGGCTATATCGGAAAGCTTTCGAAAGATGATTACACAAGGAAAGAGGATGTTGTGATGTTATTTCGGACAAGTGCAATCATAGACAAAATCAGTTCGGGCGATTTCGACAGGCTTTCCGAAAAAAAGCAAAACGCCAGTAAGGCCTACCGCGCGGCACTGAAGCTAAAGGACGGAAAGGCGAAAATCGCCTCGATATTCAAGGGTATATTCCATATGGCAACCCAGATCAGCAGTTTTGATTTGAGGCTCTCCTTCCACAGCCGGCGAATCAAAGAAGCAACGAACGATCTGAGTTCCATGACCTCGGCCATCGCGTCCGCGTCGGAGGAAATGTCGGTCTCAACAACACAAATTGTCAACGCCAATATGGAGCTTTACAATGCGATCAATCGAATTTCCGAAGAATCAAATGTTTTGGCCGAACACACGGAGAAGAGCGACGGCCTTTTGAAAAGCATAAAGCTTGAAAACGCCGAGGTTACGAATCTCTCTGAAGAAATGAGGGGCAGCGTTCATGACCTCATAGACGTGATTGAGAAAATAAATAAAACCGTGGACGGCATCCATGCGATTTCCGAGCAGACCGCGATGCTGGCTCTCAATGCGTCCATAGAGGCCGCCAGGGTCGGGGAAGCGGGAAAGGGCTTCGCCGTCGTCGCCGGCGAGATAAGGACATTGTCGGATACGACGAAAACCATGCTTTCCAATATAAACAGTTTGCTCAGCGAAAGCAGGGAAGCTTCAAAAAAAAGCACGGTCAGCGTGAATAAGACCGCGGAATCAATCGGCAGGGTCAATCGGGACATTGAAACCGTTTCCGATATGATGGCAAAAAACTCCGCTTCCATCAACAATATCGCGGGCAGCATCTCGACGGTTGCCGCGACGAGCGAGGAAGTAAACGCTTCCCTTCAGGAAATGTCCGCCGCGCTCGAAACCGTGAACGCGGATATACAAAACGTTTCCCACCTGGCGGCGGATCTTGACAATATCAGCAATTCGATCAGCGAGATTTCTTCTTCCATGGGCGATCTCGAAAACGGTATGGACAGCTTGGCTTCCGCGGCCGGCAGACTGAACAACAACAGGCTTTACGGAATGTCAAACGACGACTTTATTACGACGGTTGAAGGCGCCGTCAAAGCGCATACGCTCTGGATGGAAAACTTAAAATCCATGGCAGAACGCATGGAACTGATTCCCATCCAGACGGATGAGCATAAATGCGGGTTCGGGCATTTTTATTATGCGGTCAAACCTTCCTCCGAAAAGCTCATCGGGCCCTGGGAGGAGGTTGAAAGCCTTCATCACGATTTACATAAGAAGGGCGAAGCCGTCATTGACAGCATCGGTCAAGGTGACTCCGATCGCGCCCTGCAATGCACAAATGAGGCGGACGAAATCTCGAAGGTCATTATAAACGAATTCCGAAAAATGATCGGTATCGCGAAGGAAATGAGTCTTGCCGGAGAGTATGTGTTCTGAGCGGCGCGGCTGCGATAAGCTGATATCCTTCGTTGCGAAAATTTTATTTGCACAAAGAAGAGGCATTTTGCGCAAAAGCCGCAAAATGCCTCTTCTTTCGTTATATCCGATCCGCGCCGTCGGTTTCTTTCCCGACGCGCGGCCGCTTTTTCTTATTCCTCGTCAAACTGTTTTAAGCGCTTTTGGATAACGGTGTTGTAGTTTAACACCCGCCGGTCATACTCGCTGTCCATGTATTTCGAGGTGAGCAGGAAATCCGCCGTGGCGCGGTTGTTGGCGATGGGCACATCGTAAACGGCGGCGATGCGCAAAAGCGCCTTGACGTCGGGATCGTGCGGCTGGGCCTCCAGCGGGTCCCAGAAAAAGATCACGAAATCGACTCTCCCCTCGACAATGCGGGCTCCGATCTGCTGGTCTCCGCCCAGCGGGCCGCTGTTGTACGCCGTGACGGGAAGATTCGTTTTATCGGCAAGCAGGCGGGCGGTGGTCCCGGTGCCGCAGAGAAAGTGGCACTTTAATATTTCCTGATTCTCTGTTACCCACTCGACAAGCTCGCTTTTCTTGTTGTCGTGGGCAATCAGGGCAATGTGCTTTTGTTTGCCGATGGTAAAGTGAATATATTTGTCCTCGATCATTTTTCCCGCTCCCTATATTAAAGGCTCTCGTTTCTCCCGACCATACTTGCGCCCGTTTTCCGGGCCTATCAGAAGCTATAAGTAATTATACCAAATCTTGTATGCGCCGACAATAAAAACAATAAAAAATTTGATAAAAGAATCAAAAATTTTACCGGCCTTTTTACTTCCAAAAGACGGGGGTCATTTACCCTTCCTCCGAATTCTGATTTGTTAAGGCTGCCGCCGCAGGCCGGACGGTTTTTTATCATTTTTTACCCCTGCTCGCTGCGAATCAGCTCCCGGATCGCCTCGACCGCAATGTCGATGGCGAGGCCGGTATCCGGCGTTTCCGCGTTTTGAAGCGGGGCCTTTTCCTTTTCCTGGTTCCAAAGCGCGAGGAAAACCGCGCCCGCGCGGGCGTGCAGCGCGCTTGCGACAGTAAATACCGTCGACGACTCCATCTCGCTCGCGAGCACCCCGAGGCGCTTCCAGGCCTCCCATTTTGCCAGAAGCTCTGAGGAGGTAGGCATCCTTTTCGGGTCATGCTGGCCGTAAAAGGAATCCTTGCTCTGGACAATGCCCATATGGCTTTTCGCATTGAGCTTGTCCGCGGCGTTTTTCAGCGTGAGCGCAACAAAAAAATCCGAAACGGCCGGAAACTCGATCGGCGCGTACTCGCGGCTCGTCCCGTCCTGACGGACCGAGGCGGTCGCAATGACAATATCGCCGCTCAATACGTCCGGGGAAATCCCGCCGCAGGTGCCGACTCTGATAAACGTATGCGCTCCGAGAGAAAACAACTCCTCAACCGCGATCGCAGCCGACGGCCCTCCGATCCCCGTCGAGCAGACTGTGACCGGCCGACTGAGCAGCGTCCCCGTATAGGTGACAAATTCGCGGTTTTGCGCCATTTTTACCGGATTTTCAAAGCGCCTCGCAATCTCCTCGCACCGCCCCGGGTCTCCCGGCAGGATACAGTATCCCCCGACCTCCCCGCTTTTAAGCCTAAGGTGCATTTTCCGCTCTTCGCCGTCCATTCGCCTCACTCCTTTATTTCCCGCTCAATTTTCTTGATGCTTTTTTCCGCCTTTTTCCGGGCAATCATAATCTCGTGTCCGCAGCCGGTGCAAAGGAGCTTAAAATCCATGCCGACCCTTGTGACACGAAAACGGTCGCTTCCGCACGGGTGTTTTTTTTTCATGACCAGAACATCGCCGAGTCTGACATCCATCCTTTTCACCCCGTTACGCATCATTTATCCTATTTTACCATATCGGGGCGTTTTTGAACACGGGCAGAGCAATACTTTTCCCATTGAATCAATTTTCGGCAAGTCGATGGCGCAAGGCGCATATATTTGTAATACCGTTTCCCATCAAAAAGTTGGAAAGCCGGATTAATGAAAATGCAAGGAGGGCGCCAGATGCCGCAAAGACAGTATCTGCCGGAAGGAATCCTGATTGGCACGGAGGCAAACACGGCTTACATATCATCGATCGACGGCCTTGAGAGGGCGATGACGGAAGGAGCCATCCTGGAGGCCAGGGCGGTCGTCTGCGATTCGTCGCATAATCTCATGGTGGATCTCGGCGGGATTTTCGGGATCATTCCCAGAAACGAGGCGGCTGTCGGTATTTCGAGCGGGACCACCCGGGAAATCGCGGTCATATCCAGAGTGGGCAGGCCGGTCTGCTTCAAGGTGACCGGCATATCGGAATCCGGCGGACGTCCGCAGGTCGTCCTGTCGCGCAAGGCGGCGCAGGAGGAGGCAATGGAATATTTCCTGAACAGCCTTCACCCGGGCGACATCATCGGCGCGCGCATCACTCACCTTGAACCGTTCGGCGCGTTTGTCGATATCGGCTGCGGCAACACGTCGCTGATCGGCATTGAAAACATCTCGGTCTCGCGCATCTCCCATCCGTCGGAACGGTTTGAGGTCGGACAGGATATTTATGCCGTCGTCCTTTCGAAGGACCCGTCTCTCAGGCGGATTTCGCTCACCCACCGGGAGCTTCTGGGGACATGGAGCGAGAACGCCTCTTCGTTTTCAGCCGGCGAGACGGTGCGCGGGATCGTGCGCGGAATCGAAGAATACGGCATCTTTATCGAGCTTACGCCGAATCTGTCCGGGCTTGCGGAAAAAAAGGAGGCTCTGTCCGAGGGCCAGCCCGTTTCCGTTTTCATTAAATCGATCCTGCCGGAACGCATGAAAATCAAGCTTTTGATCATCGATTCGTTTCACGACAGCGCGCCGCGCGCGCCGCTTAAATATTTTATCGGCGGAACGCACCTCAACCGATGGGTTTACACGCCGGAATGCTGTCTTTCAAAAACGGTGGAAACACGGTTTTGAGGCCGTGTTTTCATGTCCGCCCGCTGTATCGGGCGCAAAAAATATGCAAATCGTTTCATATAAAAAATTGCCGGAAAGCAGAGCTTTCCGGCAAACGTATGTTTTCGGCCTATTCCGGTTTAATATCGAAGGCATTTTCCGACAAACTTTTCGAAATCTTCATCTCGCCCTGAATCTTCGCCCCGCTTTCAACGGAAACCACTTCCGCCGAAATATTTCCGATCAGCAGCGCATTTTTTAAGAAACTCACCGTTTTTTGAACGTCGATATCGCCCTTGAGCTTTCCGTCAAACATCAGGCTGTCCGCTTTGACATTTCCGATGACCTTTGATTTATCGTCGATTTTAACGGCTGCGGTCGAGACGATATTCCCCTGCATATTGGACGCGACCAGCTCGATGCTGCTTCCTTTCAGGTCTCCCAGGACTTTTCCGTAAATCTTCATATTCCCCTTTGTTTCGACATTCCCCTGTACGTCTCCGAAGAGCTCGATATCGCCCTCCGAGCGGATCTCGCCGACAATGGACGTCCCTTTGGAAATTCTGGTGGTCTCAATCGGCTTGGTAAAGGAGGGGATTTCCGCCTCATAGCTTACCCCGTAGTCGGTTTTTCCGAACACGGCGTCGACCTGCCTCTGCGCCGTGGTTTCGTTATTTGCCCTGTCGAAATCCACCTTTGTCTGCTTTGAATCCCCCGGCGTTCCCAGATTCACCTTTTCGGCAAGCTCTTTCATCGCCTGCTTGAAATTACTTTCCCCAGCCATAACCTACCTCCGATATTTCTATTTTCAATACTTAAATGAAATAAATCACAAAATTGTTTGTTTAATTATAGCGAAAATGTCAAAGAATAACAAGTCCCTACGTTAAAAAACGTGCCGTTATCCGACAAAAAGTCGCCTAAATAGTCAAAAAATCCATAAATACGCCGTCCTTACGGACTAAACGCAGAAAAAGAGCATATGAAAGGGGCCCGAAAGCACCCTTTTATACATGCCCTTTTCCCATATCCGCTGTAAAGCTTTTAGAAAATCAGCTTTCGTAAGTCTTCAAAATCCCCTCGGCCACTTCCCTTTTGGTGGTTCTTAAGTCCATCGCCTGCTTTTCGATATAATGGTGGGCCTGATCCTCGGTCATGCTCAGATACTGCATCAGGGTGCATTTTGCCCTGTCGACAAGCCGGATCTCCTCGATTTTTTTCTGAAGCCTGACATTTTCGTTTGTAAGTCCCAGTACCCTTCTCCGAAATGCGATGACAAGCTTTACAGCGCAGGTAAAAAACCGGCGGTTTACCGGCTTCGGAACAAGAAATACGCCGAAATCCTCCAATCTTTTCGATAGAGGCTGCTCCGTTTCGTCTTTTACGGCCAGGATGACACCGGAGGCGGTGGTCTCGGTAATTTCAAACGCAAGCTTCCGCCCGGACTCGTCCGGCAGAGGGGCGCTGATTAAAACCAGGTCAAAGCTATCGCGGCGAAGCATCTGACGCGTTTCTTTCCCGTTTGTTGTCGTGCGCACGCAGGAAAAGCCCTCCGCCTCTAAAAGCTCCCCGAAAAATACCCTGCCCTTTTCGGTGCCCGCGGCAACCAACGCGCTGTACAAAGCCGTCACCTTCCTCCGCCATGCCCCGGTTTTTACGGCTTCGGTCCGCAACGCATCCGTCCGGCGGCATCTTAAGAATTTATAATACTATAACCGAAAAAAACGCCGCACTCAAGAACTTTATAAAGTTTTTACACGGCGCGGCCGGCGCTTGCGCTTTTGAGCTTTTGGTTTCGAAAATCACAAAAACGCTTTGAAAGGATCGCTTTTGAATAAAAACAGCCTGAAAAATGCCATTTTTTTCGTCCGTTTTCAAAGGCCGAACGCCAAAAATCTATTGACAAGAAATTTCGTATAGTGTAAAATTTATTGTAAGCAGCAAAGGCGCTGTAGGTCTTTTTAGCCTACGCGTTTTTTGCTTCTTTTTTATTTTTGATGATTTTTATATACGGGAGGAAATAAAATGAACGGAATGCCGGACATATTTGGCAGCATGGTATTCAATAATGATGTGATGAGAAACCGCCTGCCGAAAGATACGTATAAGGCGCTCAGAAAGACAATCGAGGACGGAATCCCGATGGACCGGACGGTCGCCGACGTTGTCGCCAGCGCGATGAAGGATTGGGCTCTGGAAAAAGGAGCGACGCATTATACCCATTGGTTCCAGCCGATGACCNNCGACGGCAAAATTATTATGGAATTTTCGGGAAAAGAATTGATCAAGGGCGAGCCCGACGCCTCCTCGTTCCCGTCCGGCGGCCTGCGTGCGACCTTTGAAGCGAGAGGCTATACCGCGTGGGATCCGACTTCGTACGCGTTTATCAAAGGAAATATCCTTTACATACCGACCGTTTTCTGCTCTTACGGCGGAGAAGCGCTCGATAAGAAAACCCCCCTCCTGCGCTCCATGGACGCCTTGAGCAAACAGGCGGTCCGCATCTTAAAGCTTTTCGGAAACGACACCACGACCAGGGTGACCACGACGGTCGGCCCCGAGCAGGAATACTTTTTAATCGACAAGGATCTTTACAATAAACGCAAGGATCTGATCCTCTGCGGCAGAACGCTGTTCGGCTCAAAGCCCCCGAAGGGCCAGGAGCTTGAGGATCATTACTTCGGAACCATAAAGCCGCGCATCGCCGCCTTTATGCAGGACTTAAACGAGGAATTGTGGAAGCTCGGCATTCTCGCCAAAACCGAGCACAACGAGGTTGCGCCCGCCCAGCATGAGCTCGCGCCCATCTTTTCTACCTCCAACATCGCGACCGACCACAACCAGCTGACGATGGATATGATGAAAAAGGTTGCGGCCCGCCACGGCCTCGTCTGCCTGCTTCACGAAAAACCGTTCGCGGGCGTCAACGGCAGCGGAAAACACAACAACTGGTCGATGTCGACAAACACCGGCTTAAACCTTCTTGAGCCCGGCGACTCGCCGATCGAAAACGCGCAGTTTCTGACCTTCCTCGCCGCCGTCATCAAAGCGGTGGACGAATACCAGGATCTTCTCAGGGTTTCGGTTGCAACCGCCGGAAACGACCACCGTCTGGGCGCGAATGAGGCTCCGCCGGCAATCGTTTCCGTGTTCGTCGGCGAAGAGCTCGAGGCCGTTTTGGAGTCCATTGAAACGGGTACCCCGTACAGCCAGAAGGATAAAGTGGTCATGAAGGTCGGCGTCGACATGCTTCCGCATTTCTTCAAGGACACCACCGATAGAAACCGCACCTCTCCGTTCGCCTTCACCGGCAATAAATTTGAATTCCGTATGCCCGGCTCCGCCCTTTCGATCGCGGGCCCGAACTTTGTCTTAAACACCATCGTCGCCGAGGAGCTTTCAAAGTTCGCCGACATTCTTGAGTCTGCCGGCGACTTTACGAAAGCGCTCAACGACCTGATCAAATCCACCATTTCCGAGCACAAGAGGATCATATTTAACGGGAACAACTACGCGGAGGAATGGGTCAAGGAAGCGGAAAAAAGAGGCCTCTTAAACTTGAAGACGACCGTCGACGCGCTTCCGTATTTCATCGCCGAGAAGAATGTCGCAGTGTTTGCAAAGCATGGAATCCTGACCGAGGCGGAAATGCACTCAAGGTATGAAATCATCCTCGACGGATACTGCAAGACCTTAAACATCGAAGCCCTCGCGATGGTTGAGATGATCAAAAGGAATATCCTCCCCTCCACCTGCGCGTATATCAAGGACTTGAGCGAGACCGCGCTTTCAAAGAAGCAGTTTATCTCCGACGCCCCCTGCCTGGTCGAAAGGAGCCTGGTCGAAAAGCTCTCCTCGCTTACAGACAATCTTTACAAAAAGACCGAAAAGCTGGAGCTTGCCCTGCTGGGCGCGAAGGACCCCGAGGGAATACTGGCGCAGGCGCAGTACTACAGGGACGTCGTGCTCCTCTCGATGCAGGAGCTGCGTGCGGTCGCCGACGAAATCGAAGCGCTGGTCGGGGAAAAATACTGGCCGTATCCTACTTACAGCGAGCTTCTCTTCAACGTGTAATATCTATAAAGGGGGTACAGGGTACCCCATGATATTTAACCCAAAACAGACATCCCGGAAAAAGGATGTCTGTTTTCTTTTAATATATGTAATATATACTTGACATAATGTAATATATATAGTAATATCAAAATGTGCCCTGCAGACGCGAGGAGTGAGGGAATGGGAAAAAATCTGAAATTGAAATCGGCCAGAGCCGCGCTTGACATGTCGCAGAAGGAGCTCGCCGAGGCTGTGCACGTGACGCGCCAGACGATCAATGCGATTGAAAACGGCGACTACAACCCGACAATCAGGCTTTGCACCGCAATTTGCAGAGTTCTTGGAAAAACGCTTGACGAGCTGTTTTGGGAGGAAATTTAAATGAAACCGAATTTTGACGAGATGCAGGAAAAAAAGCGGGACCGGATCGGGAACCAGTCCTTTTTACTGCTTGTAATTTTACTGATGGCGGATAATGTTTTGTATACCCTTGGAGTCCGATGGGTCGCCTATCCGACCAATGTATTTCTCATCGCCGTGTGCTGCTGCGGCATTTTTGTCGTCCGATCCATATTGGCGGGCTCGTTTCTCGCGCCGAACCAAAGCGTAAGGTCGGGCGCCTCGAAGACTGCCCTGGTCCTTGCGTTCAGCATGGCGGCGGCAATGATCCTTGCCAATCTTGTGATGCGCAAAGCGCCGAATGCGGCGGAGGCTCCTGCGGACGGCGGCGCCGTCGTTTTATTTGTGGTGAGCTGGGGGTTTTTGGTTGTCGCCTTGCTCGCCTTTGTAATCAAACGGATCAGAGACAAAAAAGACGGCGATTAAAATCATTCTTATTTATTATATATAAGGAGAACAAAATGGAACTTACGATCAGAAAGTATGAGGACAAGGACTTAAAACCGCTGATCCGGATCATCAACGACATCGTCGGATTTGACGACAGCTTCCCGTGGGACACCCCCTTTACGGAGGACACGGCAAAAGCGATGCTGTCGTCGCAGACCGAGGTTACCTGCGCCTGCGGCGACGACGGCGAGATTTTGGGTTTTTACATACTGCACCCGAACAACGTCGGCCGCTGTTCCCATATCGCAAACGCCTCCTACGGGGTGAGCAGACGCGCAAGAGGACTCGGCGTCGGAAAAGCGCTTGTGCTCGACTCGCTTGAAAAGACAAAGGAGCACGGCTTTATCGCGCTGCAGTTTAACGCGGTCGTCGCGACCAACAAAACGGCCGTCGCCCTCTACAAAAAGCTCGGATTTTGCGAAATCGGCATAATTCCGAACGGCTTTTTGGGGCACGACAGCAAATATATCGACACGATCGTATTTTATAAAAGCGTTTGAAAGGCACGGCAGAAAACCCGCAAAGGCTTCCCGCAACTCCCCCAAAAGGGCTTTTACGGCTGTTGCGCGATGATTTTTTTCGCCGTGGCCAAATTATCCGGGGCACCCATTCGTCACAGATCGATTTTCTCCGCATATTGTAGAATTGGGGGAGCATTTTACCGCCCTACGAAATTTTAGGAGCATTTATATGGGTTGTTGCTGTCGGCGCCGCTTCAATAGATGCTGCTGTTTTCCCACATGCTGCAGCTTTTGGTTCAGTCCATGGTGCGGCTGTTGGAACAGCTGTTGCGGCGGCTGGTTTTGGTAATTGATACTTGAAGGCTTGCCCTTATCCGGCAAGCCTTTTTTTATTGCACTATCTGTTCCACGAAACCCCCGATTACAGCGGGTTCGGCTTTAAGCAGCTGTCCAGGAGCTCTTCCACTTCCGGTTTTATAACAAAGCAGGTGATCTCGTTGTACCCCGAGCCGTCTTCAAAGATCAGCAGGAATCTGTCCTTTGCGTCCCGAAGGCGGATCTTTTTGTTTTTGTCGTCTAATGTGGGGATTCCGGAAAAAACCTCCGTTATTTTGTCGTTGTCTTTGATATAGCCGTAAAGCGTCTCGTAAACCTCGGCCATCTTTTTCCCCTCAAGCACCGTGTCGATTTCCTCGTCGCGCAGGTATATGTCGATCTGGACCAGTATTTCGGTTCTGCCGTGGGGCTTATCGAGAACGCTTTTCGGGATCAGGCGAAATTTCTCCGGGGGCAGATACTCCAAAAGCGCGACAAACCCCGACCTGCTATAATTCTTTTCCATTGCGGAACTCTCCTTTTCAGTAAATTCCCGACGGCTTTCCGCTCGGTCGAAACCCCCGGTTTGAACGCAAAAACCCGCGCGGTAAAGAAGCGCCTTGATGAAAGCGTGAAGACCGTCGCACGCCGTTTACGATTTTTCGGGCGCGGCCGCAAATTCCACGCTCCGTTTTTTTTCATGCTTAAATCCGATCAGCCGCAGCGCCGTCAAAACCGCTCCCGCAAGGCAGATGGCGCCGACCGCCTGGAAGGTGATGCGCATCCCGTTTGCAAATGCCTCCGGGTTTCCCGGCGCATAATCCGTCACATGATATCCGAGCGTCGCGCTGATCCCGTTATACAGCAGGAGCGTCGCGAGCACCACGCCGAAATTCTGCCCGATGTTCCGGACCAGGGCGTTGATGCTGCCGCCCACCCCGACGATATTTCCGGGGACGCTCGACATGACGAGCGAGTTGTTGGGCGACTGGAACATGCCGTTGCCCACCGCCATAATCGATATGAACAGGATGAGCAGGAGATTCGGCGACTTGTCGTCAAGCGTCGAGATCAAAAACAGGCCGCCTCCTGTCAGGATGATCCCGGCCAGCGTTATCGACTCCGCGCCGATCCTGTCCGAGAGGTATCCGCTTACAGGGGATACCATCATAAGCACCAGCGGGTAAATCGTCATGTAAAGTCCCGAAAGCCCGGGCGAAAAGAACAATACGTCCTGGAGATAAAACGGGAGAACCAGATTCGCCGACTGTATCGCGAGATATGACGTAAACGCGCAGAACAGGCTTATCGAGAACCATTTGTTTTTGAAAATCGACAGATCGAGCAGCCGGAACCGATACCGGAGCTGCCGCCTTAAGAAGAAAATGAAGGAAATCGCCGAGACAACGAGGCAGATCACGACAAACGGATGGGAGATTCCCAGCGCCTGAACCTGCTGCAGCGCGGCAAACAGAGCCGCGATAAAAGAAAAGAACAAAACCGCCCCCGGATAATCCATGACCCCCGGCTTTTTGCGCTCTTCTTTGGGGAGAAATCTTTGCTGCAGCAGAAAAATCAGCCCGCCGACCGGAACGTTTATCAAAAACAGGTATTTCCAGTCCGCAAAGGTCAGGATCAGTCCGCCGATCGACGGCCCCGTCATTGTGCCAAGGGCGACAAACGCGCCGTTTATTCCAAGCGCCCGCCCGCGCTCATTCTTCGGGAAGGTTCTCGTGATAATTCCGTGGTTGTTCGCCATAACGGCGCCCGACCCCACCGCCTGGAGGATTCTCGCCGCGATCAGGAGCCCGAAGTTCGGGGAAAGCCCGCAAAGCAGCGAGCCTATCGTAAAGGTGAGCATACCGCCCTGAAGAACCCTTGTGTTCCCGATCATGTCGCCGAGCCTGCCGAAAAACAGGATGGTCGACGACGTGACGATCAGGTAGGCGGTGACGATCCAGTTGACCGCGCTGGTCGAAACCTGCAGACTGTCGCTTATAACCGGCAGCCCCACATTGGTGATACTGCTGTTGAGCGTCGACACAAACGGGCACATCACCATCAGGTATAGAATGACCCATCTGTTTTTTAACGGCTTTTCATTTTCAATTGTATGTTCGGATTTCTGATAATCCACCTCATCACTGCTTTCCGGTGTCAAGTGAAAACCCTTTTTCGCGGGGCGGCACATGAAACATTTCAAGCCCCGCTTAAACGCGAAGTGCTTCGACGGCGGTTCCGGCGGACCGGCCGGTTTTGGGGACAGGGCCCCGGCTCATATCCGCCGGAACCGCCATCGGCGAAAGCTCAGATCGCGATCGGCATTTTGTCTTTGCCTCCAAGAAGCGAGGTGATTTCCCCGCTGTCCGAAACGACGCCGAAGTGCTTGTCGATATTCTGGAGCGTCATCGCGTGCGCCTCTTTTGAGAACGACGCGCAGCAGTCGGATACAAACAGAATGTTGTAATCCATCATATAGCCGTCGCGGGCGGTCGACTCGACGCACACGTTGGTCGCGACGCCCGTCATCAGCAGGGTCTCAACCTTTAGCGTCCTTAAAACCGAGTCAAGCCTCGTGTTGATAAAGGCGCTGTACCGATGCTTGTTGACGATGATGTCGCCCTCGGCGGGCGAAACCTCATAGAACTCGATCCCCCATGAACCCGCTCTGCAAACCTTGGCCGAATTGCCCCCGGACCTGCCCGCCCACGCGTCTGAATCGGTCTCAACCGTGTGGATGGTCTGGATATAAATGACGGGGATCTCATTTTTATGGGCCGCGTCCAGCAGCAGCCGGAGGTTTGGAATCATTTTTTTGACACCGGACACGTCGCTGCCCCTTAACGCGCACGCCCCCTTCTCATGGCAAAAATCGTTCTGCACGTCGACAACGATCACCGCGCATTTCGTGTCCAGAAGCTTTTTTACTTTCTCGGTTTCGTTCATCATTGATTCTCTCCTTTTGATTTCATCCCGTACCGCGGCCGTGAACGCGGCCGCGGTACGGATTTTAATGAAGGCAGATCAGCCGTTGGCCTTTTCGACAAAGGTCATGTCGATCATATCGTCGTAAGTATAGGTGCCGCTGAACACGCCCGCCTTGATAATGACGTCCATATCCCTGTCGAGTGCTTCCGGCGTGATAAAGCCGTCGGGGCTCCAATACTTGTCCTCATACGCCCTGTCGAGCGATACCTTCAGGTCCTCGTCGGACATTGTCGGGAATTCCTTCTTTGCGCACTGGAAGGCAAATTCGGGGTCCTCCGCCACCGCTTTCAAGGCTTTGACGATCGCGTTTGTAAAGGCCTGCACCGTTTCCGGGTCTTTTTCAATGGTCGATTTTCTGGTGCTCAAGACGGAATAGGCAAAATCGCCGAGGTCATGGAATTTATAGAAAGGCTCGTCCCACGTGCCGTCGGATATTCCCTGGGTAATCATCGGCTCGGTCGGGTTTGCGATGTCGGCCTGTCCCTGCTTTACAAGCGCGAGGATCGTCGAGGTGTCCGACGGCTCCACCATCGTCACATCCTTGTCCGGGTCGAGGCCAAGGCTAATGAGCAGATACCGGACCAAAAGGTTCGGGGTGCCGCCGAAGCGTCCGGCGATGATTCTTTTGCCCTTTAAGAACGCTGAAAGCTCAGCGTCGCTCGTGCCGGAGGGTGAGGTTCCCGCGACAGCGGACAGATATACATTCGCGCGGTTTACACAGTTGCAGAAGGAGACGAGCGGCTCGGGGCTGTTTCCGCCCGCGTCGGCATAGGCGTTCGATTCAGGGCCCCCGATGTTGCCCCAGGCGTCGCCGCTGATGACGGCCGTCACATGGGCGCCGCCCGAGGCCTGCACGACTTCGATGTCCAGGCCTTCCTCCGCGAAGTACCCTTCCGACTGGGCGATATAAAGGGGAAGGTATCCGATCATGTGCACGGGCTCGGCGATCACCAGCTTTTTAAGCTCCCCGGCGCCCGCACCCGCCGTGCCGCCGGTGGTCCCGGCCGACGATGGGCCGGGCGCGGCTTTATCGCCGCACGCCGAGAAAACCGAAAGCATCGACACGCTCAGCAGTGCGGCCGCCGCCCTCTTAAACAGACTCTTTTTCATAATCATTACTCCTTAATATATAAATTCGCATTACTTGTTGCCGAGCACCGCGGAGTGCTTCGTAAGCCATTTTTCCAGCAAAAGCACGCTCCCGTACATCACCATGGACAGAATGGACAGGATGACGACGCCGACCCAGACCAGATTTGTGTCGAGGATGGTCCCCGCGTAGCTGATCATTCTGCCGATGCCGTGCTGGGACGAGATAAACTCGCCGACGATCGCGCCCGCCAGGGCAAGCGAGATGTTGATTCTCAGGCAGCTCACGATCCAGGGCATGGTCGACGGGATGACGACCTTGGTAAACACCTGAAAACGGTTTGCGCCGAGCGAGTAGAGAAGCGTTTCCATCGAGCTGTCCACGCTTTTTACCCCGCCGAAGGTGGCGATCGCGCAGGTAATCACCGTCATCAGGAAGGACAGGATCACTTTCGAGGGAAAGCCGATGCCGAACATGATCACCAGAATCGGCGCGAGGGCGAGCTTCGGCAGCGCGTTTAAGATGATCAGGTAAGGTTCGCTCACCCCCGCGTATACCCTGGACCACCAGAACGACATGCCCAGAATCGCGCCGAACAGCGTCCCGGTTATAAAGCCGAGTATGGTAGACCCGGAGGTAAAGGCGATCTCATACAGCATGTTCTTCTGAGCAAACTGGATATACGCCGTTTTCGCGATCAGCGCCGGGCTGCTCCAGAAGTACGAGTCCAGCAGCCCGACCCGCGTAAAGAACTCCCAGCAAAAAAGGATCAGGATCCCGACAATCATTCTGCCCGTGAGGATTCTGCGGCTTTTTTTCTTTTCAATAACCGCTTCGTCGACAATGGCAATCTTTTGTTCTTTCGCTGCAACCGGTTCGAGAACAATGCTCTGATATGCGGCCATTTTGATTCCTCCTTTTAATCGGCTCTCAGCTTGGGCGATGAAACGGCCAAAAGCTCAAGAAGATACTGTTTTAACTCCTGAAAGTTCTCCGACACCATATCCGATGTCTGCCTGGGGCGCTCCATATTGACGGAAATCATTTCTTTTACATATCCGGGGCTGGTCGAAAACACATAGATTTCATCGGACAGGTAGATCGCCTCGTCGATATCGTGCGTAACGAAAAGCACGGTCTTATGGAAGTCGCTCCAGATCTGCAAAAGCCAGTTCTGCATTTTGAGCCTCGTCTGCGCGTCGAGGGCGCCGAAGGGTTCGTCGAGCAGGATGATTTCCCTGTCGTAAAGCAGCGTTCTCAAAAGCGCGGCCCTCTGCCGCATGCCGCCGGAGAGCTCATGCGGGTAGTTTCCGTCAAAGCCCTTGAGCCCGTATTTCTCCATAAGGGGGAGCGCCTTTTCGGCCGCCTCCTTTTTGGGGACCCCCTTGATCTCCATGCCGAGAACGATGTTGTCGAGAATCGTCCTCCACGGCAACAGCATGTCTTTCTGGAGCATATATCCGACATGCCCCGTTTTGCCGATGATGCTTTCGCCGCCGACAAGGATGTCGCCGGACGACGGGGGCAGCAAACCCGCTATAATGTTAAACAGGGTTGATTTTCCGCATCCGCTCGGGCCGATGATGCATGCGAATTTGCCCCCCTCGATGGTCATGCTGGTCTCGCGCATCGCACAGAAGTTTTTTCCGTTTTTCCGGAAGGTCTTGCTGACATTTTTGATTCTGATCGTCGAATTGCCGGTCATTTTATCACCCTCTCAATGATACTGGTCCGCAGTTTTGCCGGACGGACCCGATATTGGCGTTTCAGCTTCTCCGGCCCTTGCGGGAAGGCCTTATTTCCCATCATGCTCACCCCTCGAAAGTCCCGTAAAAAACAAAGCGCTTAGAACAGGTTTATCTAAAGCGCCATTGCCAAGCCTTTTGTTTTGAAAACGGCGCTTTAAGCATTCCTGCTTAAAGCGCCGTTGCTCACAAAATCCGATATGAAAACGATGCGTCCATAAAAAAAGCGCTTTAAGCCTGAATGCCTAAAGCGCCATTGCTTTTTTTATTCGCCTTCGTTTTGTTTCTTATGTGCCTATTATAGCATCAAGATTTATTTTGTCAAGTGTTATTTGATATATTTATGAAATGAAATTGCATTTTTATAAGAACGGGTCGCTGCCAATCTTTCTATCGTTAGTATAATAATATCTTTAAATTACGGCTATGATATCCAGTTTTATTCGCTTAATCATAATAATCGTCAGAAATACAGCAAAATTTATTCCTATAGATTCTTGAGTGTTAAAACCGATATGTTTTGCAGGATCATAATTATAATCATTCATATTCGACAGCTTATACAAAGATTCGCATCCAATCCGAAAATAAAAAAAGTCGGACTAATTTATAAGACGGCAGCTCTCCGTCATATAAGTTAATCCGACGATTGTACGGCTCATGCAAAAGCTATGCAGGCTCCGACATATCTTTCAGATACTCGTCAACATCTTTATCCAGGATTATAACCGTGACCGAGGTTTCCTCAGACGGGTCGTAATCTTTGAATATCGATTTTACTTTTACTTTTAATTCCGTCTCAACCGCTTTTTTGATTTCATCCTTGAGGTGCTCCAAAATCAAAGCCTTGATTTTGACGGATTCGAGCGGATAATGCTTGTCAAAAACCTTCAGGATCGGAATCCTGGCGGCTTCCGAAACAATCGTGATCATATTGCCGCCGATCTCAACCGCGCACTTCTTTATCCCGACGCTGAAGACCTGCCGGGTAACGCTGTTAAAGATTTTTGTGATCGCCTGCTTGAAATCACCTGCCGAAACCGGCATAACCGATTCTCCTTTTTTCGGACGACGCAGCAACTATAATGAGCAACAATATATGAGTTAATTATATTTATTCCATATCGGCTTGTCAATAATAAATAAAATCTTTAACCAAATTTGTTCAGCTTAACTATAAACCTCAAATTTGTAAAGTTATTTTATGATCCATTGAACAATCAAAAAGTGCCGCACACCGCTGTCGCTGCTTCCCGGCGCGCACGCCCGTTCAGCCGGCACAGGAGGCCTCGACAATAAAATGCACATCCTCTTCCCCAAGCGGGATGATGCTGTTCGGGAGGCAGGTCGAGGGGTCGCCCAGGGTCCGAAGCTTTGCCATGCCGAGCTTTACACACTCGTCCTTCAGCTTCCCCGGCATTTTGACCAGATTTGCACCGTTCAGGGAATCGTCCACAAACCGCCTGAATCCGCCGTCAAAAATATCCAGAACACGCTTTGCCCTTTCGCTGCCGCGCCCGGCAAACCGCTCGACAAAAGCCGCGAGGAAAACGGCGTTTGCCAGACCGTGCGGCATTTTCATCTCTTTGGACACTGCGTAACCCATCGCGTGCACCAATACCGTGCCGCAGCAGGTCAGAACAAGGCCGCCCTCAAGCGCCCCCATCATCATCTGGGAACGCGCCCCGATATCCCCCGGTTTTTTAAGCGCATCGGGCAGGTATCGGCGGACTCTTTCGATGCCGTCGACCGCAAGCGCCTCCATCATACCTGTGCACGCATCCGTAAAGTACCCTTCAAGCGCGTGGGAAAGCGCGTCGATCCCGGTGTTCGCGGTCACGCGCCCGGGCATGGAAACCGTCAGCTCCGGGTCGCAAAGCGCGATATCGGGAAATACGGCCAGCCCCGACTTTGAAATGTCCTTCTTGTCTCCCGTCTCATTGTCCGCAATCAACGCGTAAGGGGTGACCTCGCTGCCCGAGCCCGACGTAGTCGGCACGGCGACCAGACGAAGCGCCCTGCCCGTTTTTTGGTGAAGGAGGGCGAGCGCGCCCTTGCCCGCGTCGATGGCGCTGCCGCCGCCAATTGCGATTACGGTATCGATCCCTTCGTTCTCCAGCGTTTGTGCGATGTCGGCGATCAGCCGGCAAGTCGGATTTTCCTCGTACTTGTCCGAAACGATGAGCAAGGATGCGCTGTCTTTTATGTTCCTTACGATATCATCCCTGTGAAAGGACCTGAATTTCAGCATCAGGCATCTTTTCCCCGCGATGGGATCGAGGGTGCCGAGTCTGGCAGCCGCTCCGGACTCAAACACAATTTTTGTCGGCATGTGGTAGTTAAACGTTAAATTGTCCATACTCATTCCGGTTTTTCGCTCCCTCCGCTGTCTTTTTCCGGAAGATAAACTCGGTGATCGCCCCGATCACAGCGCCTTCGCCGAGACCTCCGGATTTTGTGATGATGGAAAAGTCGTGGGCTTTGGAAATGATCTTGGCCGCAACCACGCCGGAGGCGACCTCCCGCACGGGAACCAAACCCTCGCACTGCAGGCGCTTCATGATGCTGTAGAGGGTGTCCCCTCCGGAAACCACAAGATTGGAAACCACGGCTTTTTCGAGGATTCGGGCCGTGATCGCGCCGATGTTCTCTGCGATCAGGTCGCGCATGCTCTCCTGCGGTATGCCGTGCTCGCCGGCAAACCGGTCGGTATCCGCGACCTGGCCGAGCGAGGACACGGAACGGAGCATCACGCGCCCGCTTCGCTTAAGCTCCTCGACCACCTTTTGTACAAAAGCCCCGCACTCGGGCGTTTCGGCATAGCCGCAGGTCAGCTTCTGCTCGGGCGAGAGCGTTACTGACGTATAGCCAAAACCACCCGCTCGGTTCATTTGATCGATCGTGATCTGGTTTACGCTGCCGGTCACAATCAGCGCGTTGTCGTCGTTTCCCGTCCAGGCAAGCTCCGTCCTGCGAAGCTTCAGAAGCTCCGGCAGCATTTCGGCAAAGCCCGCGCACCCCCCCAAAACGCGCAGGCGCCCGTCCGCTTTCAGCTTTTGACCCAGGCTCCACAGGTCCCCGTCGGTTACGGCGTCGAATATGCGGATGCATTTTTGCCCCTTGGCCCTTGCTCCGGGCTCGTAAGCGCCGACGTGCACGCTCTCGGTGGCAACATCCGTCTGCTCGCGGATAATCCGGGATACGCTGCTGTGCTTTACCGGCTCGAACGGGTCGCGAGCGAACACGGTGTCGGCAAGCTCGACGCCGTCTACATACTGAACGCCGTCCTTTGTGGTGCGCAGGCCTTTGGGGAAAGCCGGAATAAATGCGAGCCAATCCGCGCCGCACGCGTTCATCAGCCCCGTAAGCTCGCTTCCGATGTTTCCACGCAGGGTGGAATCGGTTTTTTTGTAAAAATGCGTTACGCCCTTCCCGACAGCCGCTTTTACAAGGCCGTATACGAGCCTATACGCATCCTCCGCCGGGATATGGCGCGACTCGATATCGACGACCAGCACCTCGATCGTCTCATTGACGTCGTCAAGGCGCAGCCAGTCGGCAGTGGTGACAAGTGTCGGCACTCCCTTTTGGGCAAACTGCACGCCTGTATCAAGCGCGCCCGTAAAATCATCGGCGATAATCAGCAGCTTTATCATTGCGTTACTCACTTTGCAACATTGTTTTGGCTTTAACAATATAAGCCGAGAGAAACGGCCCGCGGCGCAAAGCCCTGCAGGCCGAATATATCAAATATCCCGTTCCCCGGCTAGGGCGACGGCTCGGGCAATGCCGTATCAGGCGTGAAAGCCGCGGCGGGGCAAAGAATTAATTTGCTTCCTGCAGTTTTCCGGCTTGTCCGGCTTTCTTCTGCATGGCGAGGTCGTAGGCGACATCGATGCACAAGTCCTCCTGCCCTTCCGTGCAGAAACGCCGCCCTACCTCCGCAATCACGCGGCATACGTCGACGCCGTACTGCTTCGCGGCACGCTGCGCAAACAGGCGGAAGGTGGAGTAAACGCCCGCGTAGCCCAGCATCAGGCAGTCGCTTGTAAGCTCCATCGGGCTCGGCATGATGGGGCGCAGCGCCTCGTCGCCCGCGGCCAGGAGCTCAAAAATATCGATGCCCGTCGGCATGCCCATGCGGTCGAGCGCGGCGACAAGAAGCTCCGTCGGCGTGTTGCCCGCCCCGGCGCCGAACCCCTTTAAACAGGTGTCGATATGGGTGGCGCCCGCCTCGATCGCGGCGATTGAATTGGCCAGGGCGAGCTGCATGTTGTTGTGCCCGTGGAACCCGATGGGCACCTTCAGCGCCTCTCTCATCGCCTTGTAGCGTTCGCTTACCTCCTTCGGCAGCATGTAGCCCGAGCCGTCGACGATGGTGACGGTGTCGGCGCCGTAGCTTTCCATCAGCTTCGCCTGGCGCACGGTGTCTTCGACGGGCAGCGGCAGGGCCTGGGCGAGATTGCCGTGGGTCTCAAAGCCCATGCTCTTGGCCATTTCGATATGCTGCCGAGTGATATCGGCCTCAGTGATGACGGCCGAGATGCGCGCGATTTTGACGCCGCACTCCTTAGCCACATGCAGCTCCTCGCGCGTGCCGATTCCCGGGATGAGCAGTACGGTGAGCTTCGCGTTTTTCAGTACCTTCGCGACCTCGCAGAAGTACTCACGGTCTTCCGAATGGGCAAAGCCGTACTGAAAGGAGTTTCCTGAAAGGCCGTTGCCGTGGCCGACCTCAATCTCGTCGACGCCGGCTTCGTCCAGCCGCTTTGCGATCTCCGCCATCTGCGCCGGTGTAAACTGATGGCTCATCGCGTGGGAGCCGTCGCGAAGAGACATGTCCAGAATCTTTATTTTTGTCGTCATCGGTCTGCGTACCTCCTTAAGATAAAAGCTTCCCGGCGATGAGCTCCCCGACGGAATAGGCGGCGCTCGTCATAACGTCCAGGTTGCCGGCATATACGGGCAGAAAATCGCCCGCGCCCTCCACCTGCACGATGACGCATACGCGGTCGCCCAGGAACTGCGGCGGAACCTTGAGGCGGTAACCGGGCACATACTTTTGGATTTCGGCCACTATCTGATTTACGCTGTCGGTAATTTCCTTTTCGGGGTAGCTTTCGCAGCGGGCATAAATGGTGCAGTTCATCAGCATCGGCGGCTCGGCGGGGTTTAAGAGAATGATCGCCTTTCCCTTTTCGGCGCCGCCCAGCTTCACAACGCCGTCTGCGGTGGTCACGGTAAATTCGTCGATATTCAACCGGGTGCCGGGACCGGCGCTCTTGCTTGCGATCGTCGCCACGATTTCGGCATAGGGGGTGCGCACCACGCGGCTGATCGCATATACGATCGGGATCGTCGCCTGGCCGCCGCAGGTGATCATATTGACGTTTAGGCCGCTTATACCCTCTTTCAGGATGTCGTTTAAGTTGATGACCGGGACAACGTAATTGCCGACGGCCGCGGGGGTTAAATCGATTGCGATTTTGCCTGCCGCCTTGAGCATGGGCGCGTGCTTTTCGTGCATATGGGCGCTGGTGGCGTCGAACACGATTTTGATATCGTCGTCGGCCAGCACGGCCTCGATGCTTTTGTCCGAGGCCAAAACGCCCATTTCTCTCGCGCGCCTGAGTCCCTCCGAGCTCGGGTCGATGCCGGCGAGCAGCCCCATTTTGAGGTTTTTGCCGCGCTTTAATATCTTCATCATCAGGTCGGTGCCGATGTTGCCCGAGCCGAGGATCGCCGCTTTGATTTTCTCTGCCATAGCTATGCTCCCTTCGTCTGTATAGCTTACTTGAAAACCGTCGAAAAAAAGAGTTCCTACGCGTGCTCCGTGCGGGAGATGATGTCCTCCTGCAATTCCCTGCAGATCGCCGTGAAGTAAACCGAGAAGCCGGCTACGCGCACCACCAGATGGCGGTAGCGCTCGGGGTGCTCCTGGGCGTCGAGAAGGGTCGCCTTGTCGACGACATTAAACTGCATGTGGCCGATACCCATGTCCATCATGGACTTCATAAGCGAAACCAGCACGTTGAGACCGTGTTCGCCCTCCACGACGCTCGGGTTCAGCTTTATGTTGAAGAGCGTGCCGTTGGTGCAGCGCGTCTGGTCGATCTTGGACACGGACCTCATCAGCGCGGTGACGCCGTTTGTGTCGCGGCCCTGCGCCGCCGACACCCCGCCGTCGGCCAGCACCTCGCCGAAGCGCTTACCGTCGGGCATGTTGCCCACAGTCTCGGCAAAGGAAATGTGCGTCGATATGCTTTGGAAGCCCGCAATGAAGCTGCCGCCGCGCACATTGCGCTGCTTTTCGAAAAAGTCGAAATAGCGCTCGGACAGGCGCACGACGATCCCGTCGACATAGTCGTCGTCGTTGCCGTATTTGGGCGGATAGGTGCGCAGGATCGGGATCAGACTTTCCGCCCTTTCCGGGTCGTCTAAAATATCGATCATCTCGCGCAGGCTCATGCGCCTTTCGTCGTAAACCATCTTTTTGATCGCGGCCAGCGCGTCGCCGGCGTTGATCATGCCGACGCCGTTTACGGCGCTGAAATTATAGCGGCAGCCGCCCGCTTCAAAGGTTTTTCCGGTTTTGAGGCAGTCCTCGTTGAAAAAGGAGGCAAAAGCGCTCGGAGTCAGGTCGCGCTGCGCGGTTTCGATGATATTCGCTCCCGCGGCAAGCTTTTTGCTGAAATAATCGAACTGCGCGAAATATGCCTGCATCAGGTCTTCAAAGGTCTTAAATCCCTCAAGCCCGCCCGTGTGCGGGCCGATGTCCATGCCGGTGATCGGGTCGACGCCGTTGTGCAGCGCGATTTCAAGGCACTTTGCAAAGCAGACGTAGCCCGCGTTGTAAAAGCCCTGGGTCGTGCCGGGCAGCGTCGGCTCCACGCAGCCCACCTCGGCGTAGCTGACGGCCTCCTCGGCGGTGTACCCCATGTGGCGCAGCGTCGGGATCAGCACCTCGTCGTTGAAAAAGGAAGGCATGCCGAGCCCGAGCCGGGCCACCTCCGAGAGCGCGCGGAGAAACTCGTCGTCCTCGGTTTTGGACAGGCGCACCGACAGCGACGGCTGAGGCATGCGGGTGTGCTCGGTGGCGCGCAGGCACATGTAGGAAAGCGCGTTTACGGCACACTTGCCCTCCGGCGTCACGCCGCCGATGAGCACGTTCTGGAACATCGGATACCCGTCGAAGCTTTTCGAGCCCTGCAAATCGCGAACCTTGTTCAGGTGGTTAAACTTCACCCACAGCGCGTCGAGAATCTCCTGCAAATCCTCCTGCGGCACGCCGTGCCGGATATCAGCCTCGTAATAGGGGTAAATATATTGGTCAAGGCGGCCGGGGGAAATGCTGTGGCCGTTGGTTTCAATGTTCAGGATCACCTGGATGAAGAACATCGACTGGAGCGCCTCCTGGAAGGTGCGTGCGCCGTGCTCGGGCACGCGGCGGCAGACGGCGGCGATGTTCAAAAGCTCCTTTTTGCGCTTTTCATCCCCGGCGGAGCCGGCCTGCTTTTCGGCCAGGGCGGCGTAGCGGTTTGCGTAGCGGATCGCCGCGCGCATCACAATCAGGCCCGCCTCGCAGAACATGATCCTGTCCGGCCCTTCGGGGTCGTTGAAGGTGAGCGCGTTGCGCGCCGCCTCGATCTCCCCGATGCGCATCGATAGGCCGTTTTCGATGGCGTCCCAGTTTTTAATCACCATATGCCCGATGCCGCTGCTCATGGCGGAGTGCAGGATGACCTGGGTTTTTTGGGCATCCCTGATGTCCTGCGGCAGAACGGCGAGGATACGGTCGTTGACGCTTCGCCCCTCCCACTTCTTAAGCACTCTGTAGATGTCGTCGCGGTCGGCGGGGTCGACATAAAAAGGGCTGTATTTGCGGTCTGTAATGGTGTCGAGGTCATTTAACAGCCACCTGGTGGCCACCTCCGGGTAGACAGGCGCGCTGCGGGGTTCGCTGCCCTGATTTCCCACGATCAGTTCGTCTTCACGGATGTAAAGGGACATTTTATCAAGAATATTCTCGAGGGCTCTGGCGCGCCGGATGATATACGGCTGGTCCTCATATTTGTCCCACGCCTCGTCGTACAGCAAGGCCCGCTCCTTGCACAGCTTGGGCCGGTAATTGATCGTATCCTCGATCAGGCGCTCAATGCGGGCGGTACGCTCTACTGCCATAAAAACCTCCGTTCGCCCCGCGCACAAATAATCCACCCAAAACCTCGTAAGCGAATGGAGGTTTTTGGCATGTGCCGCGGTTGCCGCTTTAAGGCGAGCGGCACGCCTTTGATCTATGGTTCGCGTGATTTTTCACACGAGCCGTCCTTTCCAAAAAGATGTTTAATACCAGGGGGGATTCCGGCCGGAAAACGGCCCGGGTCCCCTTGATTACAATGCCGCCCGTCCCCTTTTAGGCTTCGATAACGGTGGAGACGCCCTCGCGCTCAAACTGCTCGCGCAGGCCGAAAAGCTCGCTTTTTTGCATCGTGACGACGTCCGCATAGGCATACTTCCGGCCGAGCGCAATGTATTTACCGTCGCCCAGACGATGAAAGGGCAACAGGTTCACATTCCTGATGTTCAAACGCTTTGCCGTTTTTAGAAAGGCAGCCCTGTCCTCGGCCGAGTCGTTGAAGCCGGGGATGACGGCGTAACGCAGCACCACCTGTACGCCGGCGTCCAAAAGGGACGAAAGCGTTTCCAAAACGCCGCCGACGTCGATGCCCAGCTCTTTGCCCTTTGCCTCGCTGAGAGTCTTTAAGTCAAACAGAATAAGATCGCAGTGTCCGGCAATTTCTAGAAGATCCCGGCGGCCGGCACAAGCGCTCGACTCCATTGCGGAGCGGATGCCCTCCGCTCTCAGGGCATCAAGCAGCGCGATCGCGAAATCCTTCTGGACCATGGGCTCCCCTCCGCAGAGGGTCACGCCGCCGCCGGAATTTTTATAGAACACGGCGTCGCGGCGTGCGACTGCCATCACCTCGTCAACGGTCATATGTCGGCCCGCCAGCTCCTTCGCGCCCATCAGGCAGCTTTCGGCACAGGCACCGCAGCCGATACACCGGCCGCGGTCTATCTCAAAGGTAGTCTCATTTATAGCCCCCTCGGGGCAGGCCGCTACGCAGGCGCCGCAGCCGATGCATAAGCGCCGGTAAAAAAACAGATCGGCGCCGGAGCGTTGGCTTTCCGGGTTGCAGCACCACCCGCAGCGCAAGGGACATCCTTTTAAAAAAACGGTTGTACGGATGCCGGGCCCGTCGTGCAGGGAGAAGCGCTGGATCTTGAAAATATTTCCCGTTAATGTCAAAACTAGTGCACCACCAATTTCAAGAGTTCGGCCCTCCGCCGGGCAAGAAGCCGTCCTATGAACCAAACAGGAGTCTGGGCAGCCAGGTGGCGAGCGCCGGGAACAGCACTACCAGAAGAGTCGTGATAAACATCGCGGGCAAATAGCGCACGCTTTCCTTTGTCACGGCCGAGACGGGCAGCTTGGCCACATCGGCCATTACAAAGAGGCAGATACCGAAAGGTGGAGTGATAATGCCGGTCATGAGCGCTACAACCACGACAACGCCAAAATGGATGGGATCAAGGCCCATCTGGTTGACGATGGGCATGAGGATAGGCGTGACAAGCAAAATGGCGGCCGTAGTGTCGATAAAGCAGCCGACGACAAAAAGCGCGACACAGATGATCAGCATGGCAAGGGTTGCGCTATAATTGACAACGGGCGAGAGCACGGAGAAAATCAGCTGCGGCAGGCCTTCCTTTGTCACGATCCAGGTAAAGAAACCGGCGAAGGCCACAATGCACATGAAAGTGCCGACCGTGGCTACGGTCTCCGCGAGGATCTTGATCAGACCCTTTAAGGTAAGCTCTTTATAAAAGATGCCGAGAACAATGGCATAGTCGATGGCGAGCACGGCGGCCTCGGTCGGAGTGACGACGCCGAAAGAGATGCCGCCGATAATGATCACCGGGCTGAGCATCGGCAAAATAGCGCGCGCCAGCGCGCCGGGGACCTTGCTTAACGGCACCTTGCTGATCGGCCATGTCCTGCCGTCGCCAAAATGCGCGCGCACAAAGATGTAAACGAGCAGACTGGCGGCCATAATAAGCCCGGGAATCGCGCCGCCCATAAAGAGCTTGCCGATCGAGATGCCCGAGGTGGCGCCGAGAATGACCATCGCAACGCTCGGAGGGATCAGCGGCCCCAAAATACTCGACGCGGCGGTGACGCCCGCGGAAAAGTCTTTTCTATAGCCCGCTCTGTCCATCATTTCCATTTCGACCTGCCCAAGGCCGCCGGCGTCGCCCACGGCGGTGCCGCTCATGGAGGCGAAGAGCATGGAAGCCACAATATTGGCGTACGCAAGGCCGCCGCGAAAGCGGCCGACCACCGCGAGCGCCGCGTCAAACAGGCGGTTTGTGATGCCGGCCCCGTTCATCATGCGGCCGGACAAAAGGAATGCCGGCAGCGCGATCATAACAAAATTAAACAGGGGCGAGGTTACCGACTGCGGAATGAACGCCAGGCTGAGCTGCGGGTTCATAAGATAGTAGACAAGGCCGGGGATACCGAGGCAAAATGCCACGGGCAGGCCCGCGAAAAGAAGCAACAGAAATATTGCCGCCATAATACCAATCGTAGTATACATAGCACACCCACTTTTTCCGGAAATGAATTTTTACGCGGCGGAGTTTAGATTTTTGGTAACGGCCTCGGAAGGATCTTTAATGGTATTGATAAGGTCGAGAAAAAAAGCAAATATCATGTAAAACGAGCAAATGGTAATCGGCAGGTAGGACACATAGCGGGGAATGCCCAATGCCACGCTGCGCTGTATAAGCACCTTGGGCAAAAGGGCAAACGAGCCGATACACATGAACACGAGGAAAATCAAAACGATAATGATCGAGATTATACGGGCGATCTTTGCGACGGACGGCTTGAACATGCCGACAATAAAGTCTACATTTACATGGCGGCGCTGCCACGTGGCCACGCTGGTGCCCATAAAGGACAGCCAGATAAACAGTACCGTGGCAAGCTCCTCGGTCCAGTCAAAGGGAGAGTTGAAAACGTACCGCGCTATAACGCCGGCGCTCATTACGCATACGATTCCGGCCATCGCAATCACGCCGATAAACAACTGGCCTTTGCCTCCCCAATCCACAAACGCTTTCAGCACTTTCATAGGTGTTTGCGCATCCCTTCTGTAAAGAAGTTTCATACTCTTTTTGCGGCCCAACTTACATTGATACCGCTTAAAGCCCCGGCATAGGTCGCGGGGGCAACGCTGCCGGCGCCTGCATAAAGGCGGCTCGGCGGATCACTCCGAAAGGCTCCAACGGACGGGCCGGCGCTTATTATCGCGCCGACCCGAGCTTTGGCATACGGCGATGTTGATTACGATAATGCCTGGATTTTTTCGTACAGTCCTTTGGACCATTTGCCTTCGGCTTCCAGCTTCATAATGCGGTCCTCCACCGCTTTGCGGAAACCGTCGATCTCGGGCTCGATAAAGGTGACGCCCGCCTTGGTCAGATTATCAACGCTCTCCTCAAGTCCGGCGTTGATCTTGTCGACATACCAGTCGCCGGCTTCGTTGGCGCACTCGGTCAGAATAGTCTGCTGTTCCGGGCTGAGCGACTGGAACTTGTCTTCATTGATGAACACGCCCACGTTGTCGCGCTGATGCTCGGTAAGGGTAACGTAGGGTGCCGCTTCATAAAACTTCGTGGTCCAAACCTGATCCAGAGGAGCTTCCGCACCGTCCACAACGCCTTGCTGCAGGGCCAGATAGGTTTCTCCCCAAGCCACCTGGGTGGGGTTCGCGCCCATGGCCGATACGCTCTCAAGGTAACCGAGCACATCCGGTACGCGCATTTTTACGCCCTTCATGTCGCCGATGGTGGTAATGGGCTTTTTGCTGACGATGGAGCGTGGGATACGGACCCAGTTTTTAGCGAGGCAACGGGTGTTCTGCATTTCCAAAAACTGCTGGTCCCAGCCGTTTGAGACGTCGCTTGCGAGATGCGCGCGGTAGTGGGCATCGTCGCGGAACATAAAGAACATGGTCTCAATGATCTTGTCCGGTATGTACTGGCTCATAAAGGATGTCGAGTCAATCAGCATATCCTGTGAGCCCATGGATACCGCCTCAAGCATAGAGGTGGCGTTGCCCAGCTGGCTTGCCGGATATACCTGGATATCGATGGTCCCGCCGCTGCGCTCGGCCACAATGTCGGAATAGTATTCCATGGCGAGCGTGATCGGGTCGTCCACAGGCTGGATTCCACCGCAGGCGATGACGACGGCGTTCCCTACGGGCGCGCCCGTGCTTGCGTTGTCCCCCCCGGGCGCCGGAGCCGTGCTGCCGGACGGTGTCGCAGTGCCGCCGGACGGCGCAGCGGTGCCGCCGCAGGCCGTCAGCAGCACCAACATCAGTGTTAGAACAATAGCGAGTGACTTTTTGAAAGCTTGATTCATTCCGATCTCCTCCTAAATTTTTTCATAATATCCATGCCAAATTGGTTTGTATATGGTAACAAAACTAATGAGTATGCTTTATGCAAATTGTACAGTTTTTATACAACCGGACAAGCTTAATGAGTGTATTATAGCCTGCCCGGTTTTCTTATGCAACACAAAACCAACGCAAAATTGTTTCATTATGGAGCCTTTTTATTTTTTCCCTTGATAAAACCCTTTCAAGCCGACAAGTTTAAAGAAATAGTTGTTTCAAAATGGTTCATTCCAAAAGCCGCATCTCAAGCATACCGAAACCGGGCGACAAAAAAATAAACCCGGCTCAATAAAGCCGGGCGTGGAAAATAAAAGCAAAAGGACTTAAACCGCAAGGGTCCGAGTCCTTTTTACTTCAATATTAAATGGTGGACGCTAAGGGACTTGAACCCCTGACCCTCCGCACGTCAAGCGGATGCTCTACCAGCTGAGCTAAGCGTCCATATGTGGCGGGTATTTAACCGACGCAACATTTATTATACCGGACAAATCATTTTTGTCAATATCAAATCCGAAAAGGCTAAAAAAAAGAAGGCGTTTTTTTAATTGAAGGCAGATTCCGGGATGTGCAGCCGAAATAAACCTGCCCATATTTTGCACGCATCCTAAAAACTCACTCTTGACAATCCGCCTCTGATAAGGCATACTAATGATTGCCGTAAATAAAGCGGCAACAACACCCGGGGGTGTAGCTCAGTTGGGAGAGCGTACGGTTCGCATCCGTAAGGTCAAGGGTTCGAATCCCTCCATCTCCACCAATCCCGTCAAATGCTATCATTTGGCGGGATTTTTTTATTTTTCGGCCAATCTTCTGCTGTAATTGTTCCGATTTTATTCCCGTTATTTAATTGCGCAGCGGAGAATCAGACATTTTAGCGGCTTGCTTTTTGAGAGATTGCTCAACTGCTGCCGCCCCACAAACCGTGCGGAACAGGCAGGATGTGCAGTCGATTTTATGAAACTCAACTTGAAATGAAGAGCTTTCGAGGTCGCAGGCGGCGCTTCGAAAGCCATTTTTACACAATACTATTGATTTTTTGGTTTAATGTCATCAAGTCCAGGGGGTGATGCGGCGGAAAGTGAGCAATGGATCCTACGCCCTATATCCATAAGAATTCCTATATGAAACATATTTGCAGGCTCATACGTCAAATTATGGTATATATTACAGGTACTTGACTTGAAACGCAGCGTTTTCGAGGCCGCAGGAGCGTTCGAAGGCTGTTTTAAGGAGTTTATGGGCATGAATGTATTCATCATTGGCGGCACAAATTTTATCGGGCCTGCTACAGCCAGAAAATTGCTGGAAGCCGGACATACGGTTACATTATTTCACCGCTCTCCGGGATCTGACCTTGACGAGTATACGCATATTCATGGCGACTGCGGAAATGTCGAGGATTTAAAAAGGGCTCTCAGGAAAGCAAGGCCGGATGTGATTATTCATATGGTCGCCTATTTTCAGAGCCATATCGCCGCATTGGAAAAGGCTCTCGACGGCCACGTCATGAAAACCATCATCATATCCAGCGGCGATGTTTATAAGGGCTATGCGGTATTAACGGAGCTTTCCGCCGAACCCCCTGTACCCGTGCCTTTCACGGAGCAATCGCCGCTGCGGGATGTGCTGTATCCATATCGCGGCAAGCTGGATATCGATATTGCCCATGATTACGACAAAATTCCGGTGGAACGCGCGGCTCTGCAAAGCCCCCTGCTCGATCCCGTTATCCTCCGGCTTGGAATGGTCTACGGAGCAAACGACCCGAACCGGCGGTTTGCAGATCCCATTCAGAAAATGGCGTCGGGAAAGAAATCAATAGAGATAGCAAAGGACATGGCCGATTTCTGCGCAAGCAAATGCTATGTGGAAAATGTCGCCCACGGTATTGCCTTGGCTGTAGCACAGGGCCAAGCCGGTGAAGTATATAACTTGGCTGACAAATGGGTGCTTGCAGAACGTGAATGGTTGGAGCTTCTGGCAAGAAAGCTAAACTGGTCGGGGGAAATCATCACTGTAGATAAAGAGATCCCCGGCATGAATACAAAACAGCATTTTGTTCTGAATACCGATAAAATCAGAAAGTCATTGGGATACGAAGAAATCACTTCCATTGACCATGCATTGTCGAATACCATCGAATGGGAACTGAGTACATTATAAAAAATCAACTTTCAAGGAGGAAAGAAGATGATAATAACCAAACCAAAAATTTCTGCGATATTGAAAGTCACGGCGCGCTTCATGCTTGTCACGGTACTCCTGTTTTTGATGCAGGGCTGTTCGGGAACCGAGAACTTTGAAGATCCGGCACAGTCTCAGACACCGGCAGTGCAAAGCACGGCTGTGCAGGCAATTATTCCGACCCCGTCGGAGGACGCCGCCGCCATCGGCATCACGGCGGAAAACTATCCGCGCATCGACGGCTCGACCTCCACCCTGCCGCTCGTACAGGGAATCTATAAAAGGATGTTTTTACAGTCGGACAACAAGGAAGACCGGTGGCCGGGCCTTCCGGAAAAGGCATCCAAGACCGTGAAGTCCTATGAGCTGCTGATCAATGGAGACGTCGATTTAATCCTTGTCCCGGACCCCTCAAAAGAGGTCGGAGAGCTGGCAAAAAGCGTCGGAACGGAGCTGGAGTATATCCCCATCGGCGCCGAAGCGCTTGTGTTTATTACACACGAGAACAATCCCGCAAACAATATCGATGCCTCCCAGGTACAGCAGATTTATTCCGACATGTCTATAACCAACTGGTCCGAGCTCGGAGGCAAGAGCGGGCGCATCGTGCCAATTTGCCGCAACGCCGATTCCGGTTCTCAAGCGCAGATGAATAATCTGGTGCTCGGGGACAAAAGGATAAACCCGGCCGTCGAGGAGAACTACATGGAGCGGGATATGAACGGAATGCTGCAAATGGTGGAGGATTACAAGTATTTCGCGGGCGAAGGCGAGGAAAACGCATATACGCTCGGCTATACGCTTTACTACTACATACAGATTTCCCAGAGTGTGATGGGGGAAGCAATGGATATCAAAGCGCTTGCATTTGACGGGGTTAATCCGACACCGGAAACAATTTTGTCAAAGGAGTACCCGCTTGCGATCAATTATTACGCGGTCGTTCGTAAAGACCTGCCGGCGGACCATCCGGCCCGGAAAATCGCGGACTGGCTCCAAACGACGAGCGGCCAATGGGAGGTCGCCGTTTCCGGTCTGGGCTCCCTTAAAACGTTATATGAGCCGCCGCAGTAGACACAAACAGGAATTCGTTTTGTAGTATTGACCTTTAATTTGGCGAACAAAACGAATAGAAATTGAAAGGTGACTTTATTTTGAGCGATAAAAAGGCAAACCCGCTAGCAAAGGGTTTAGATAATGTTGCACTTATCCAAAAATATTAAGCCCTATATATAAAGAGTATTGCGGGAGACTTGAAATACAGTCTGCTTTTTTATATAAAAATGTAAAAAACTTTTGACATTCTGAGATTCTATGCTATACTATGAATGTAAAATACTTTTGACATTTAAGGAGGTATTATTTGTGGATACAAATTTGTCCGACGTGCAGACTTTTCAAATAGTTACTGTATACGCCGCTTATATTATTTTAATTTTATCGGCCGTTTGCACTGTCTTTATGCTGATATCGATTGCCAGGCAAGGTGATGAGCGTCGGAAACATATTTTATTAAAAACCTGTACACACACTTTTTTAATTTACACCGGGATATTATTTGTTGATGTCATTTATACGATATTCTTTGAAAAGTACGGTAACTTCGCCGTTGAAAACACACCGATCGTTTCTTTAGGCCTAATCGCTATTTTATTCACCATAAGCCTTTCTGTGAATAAACGAAGGTATGGCAATTAAAATGGATAATAACATCAAGCAATACAGAAAAGAAAAGAATATGTCCCAGGAAGAATTAGCAAAGATATGTAAAGTATCAAGGCAAACGATCAATGCTATTGAAAATAACAAATATGACCCTACGCTCTCTTTAGCTTTCAGGCTGGCGAAGGCACTGCAAGTAACCGTAGATGAATTGTTTATCTCAAAATAAAATTGTCAGAAGAACATAAATAAGAGCTTTCATCTTTTTTGTGTTGACATACCTAGCGGTTCTATGTATATTATACATAGAACCGCTAGGTATAAGGAGGAGATTCATGAATGTCTCAAAAGATTTGACGGCCGCCTCTGCAACGCCTCTGGTTCTTGCTATTTTAAAAGAAAATGACAGCTATGGTTATTCCATTATAAAAAAAGTAAAAGAGCTGTCAAAAAATGAAATCGTCTGGACAGAGGGCATGCTTTATCCGGTTTTACATCGCCTGGAGGAACAGCAATTGATAGAATCTTACTGGAAAGCCTCCGAAACGGGCCGAAACCGAAAATACTATACGATTACACAGGCCGGATTAAAAGAATTGGAAATTCAAATGAAACAATGGCAAATAGTGAGTTCTACTCTCGAAAAAACCAGAGATCTCACCGGCCAATATGAGGAGGTTAGCGTGAAAAATCACGCTAACAATTAAAAGGCGTGCCGCTCGCCGAAAGCGGCAACCGCGGCACATGCCATTAACCTCCATTCGTTTGTGAGGTTTTTGATAGCTTATTTGTGCGCGGAACGAATGGAGGTTAGCGTGAAAAATCACGCTAACAATTAAAAGGCGTGCCGCTCGCCTTAAAGCGGCAACCGCGGCACATGCCATTAACCTCCATTCGTTTGTGAGGTTTTGATAGCTTATTTGTGCGCGGAACGAATGGAGGTTAACATGTTTGATTTGGAATCAAATATCCGCTCATGGAGCGATCATTTACGCTCCAGCGGAAAGCTGAAAGAGAACGATGTAATGGAACTTGAAAGCCACCTGAGGGACGAGATTGATGATTTGACCGAATCAGGGCTTACACAGGACGAGGCCTTTATCATCAGCATAAAACGCCTGGGCAATGTCAACGCTATTTCCAGCGAATACTCGAAGATCAATATGACATCCTTTTGGAAAAACCTGTTGGTCGATCGGGTCGACAGGGATTCGGAGCGAAAAAACCGCCGGAACATTTCTATGGTCGTTGTTTTTTCCCTTCTTGCGGGAACTCTGGCTAAAATCCCCGAACTGTTCGGATACCAGTTTCAAAACCCGGATTACACTTTATTTTATTTTAAAAATCTCAGCCTGTTTCTATTTCCGTTTATCGCGTTATATTTTTTACTTACCCGAAAATTAAACTGGAAATATGCCGTTTCAACAATGGGGTTTTTTTGCCTGTCGGCAATCATCTTGAATCTATATCCCTCCTATGCTCCCGGCAATACGGAGTTATTAACGGGGATTCATCTCCCGATTCTATTATGGCTCGTCGTCGGCATCGTATATATCGGCAAGGGTTTCAGCGGCAGCAAAGGCAGGATGGATTTTCTGCGTTTTACTGGCGAAACCATCATTTACGGTGTTCTGGTTTTATGCGGGATCATCGCTTTGGGACTGTTTCTCGGAATCATATTCAGCACGATAAAAATAGATCTTTCCCGGTTTATCGGAGAATATTTTTTTGTTTACGGCGGGTGCGCCGCCGCAATGATCGCGATTTATCTGGTTGAAGCCAAAAAAAGTATCGTCGAAAACTTCGCACCGGTCCTCGCAAAAATATTCAGCCCACTTTTTCTGGCAAGCATGGCAGCCTTCTCGATTGCGATGATTATTACAGCGAAAAGCCCTTATGGTGAAAGGAACTTTTTGATTGGATTTGACCTCATGCTTGTCCTCGTCCTCGGTCTCGTACTATACGTTATATCGGCAAGGGGCTTAAACGACGCGCCGAACTTTTTTGATTATATGAACCTTGCCCTTATTATTATGGCGCTGATAATCAATTTCGTCGCGCTTTCTGCAATTGTTTACAGGCTTTCGGCATTCGGTATATCTCCAAATAAAATTGCCGCGCTTGGCGAGAATCTGGTCTTGATGGTGAACCTGGGAGGATTGGCTGTTCTATATCCTTGTTTCTTCAGGAAAAAGATTGAATTTAGCCTGCTTGAGAGATGGCAGACCTCCTATCTTTATGTCTACGCTGTTTGGACGGCGGTTGTGGCGTTCGCTTTTCCGCTGATTTTTAATTTTCAATAATTATTCGCCGCAGTACCCTTACCCGCGCCGGCCCGTGCCGGAGTTTTCCCGCTATACATGCAGGTCTCTTCTGGGGTAAAAGTAATAGGTTGAAACAGAAAATACGGCTACAAGCAAAAGCGAAAGGACAACAATTGTTATGTTAAGGCCGTCGCCCTCCACAAGATCTTTATAATTAAAATATTTAAAAGGTGAAAACAGGTTTAAGAAGTTTACCCTGTCCGTCAGATCCGTTATTTTGGAAATCACAAACGCGGCAAACAGTATCCCGGCGGCAAGTGAACCGGAGGCTTTT
Organism: Clostridiales bacterium UBA6114; assembly: GCA_002423435.1. Classification (GTDB taxonomy): domain Bacteria; phylum Bacillota; class Clostridia; order Oscillospirales; family Butyricicoccaceae; genus UBA6114. Next base: position 57,335 of record DIWE01000036.1, on the reverse strand, counting down.
GGATTTTTCATCGAGGCTGCAAGCGCGGCACCAAGCGACAAAAATATGAGCTGGACAATAAACATGCTTAGCAGAAACAGTGCGATTTCACTTGAAATATCTTGTCCCTTATTATAAAGGGAAACCATAGCGATCGAAGAAACAAGCGATACAATATTCAAAACGACAACGTTTACAAACGCCGTGAAGAGCTTCCCGGTGATGACGGTAGTTCTGGAAATGGGTTTGGTCATCAGGAATTCGCTCGTTTTGTCGCGTTCTTCCTTGGCAACGATACCCGCGCCGAGCAGTACGGCGTGGATGGCTGCCGCAAGCTCAATGTAAAGAAACAACAATGCAAAATAACCGGACATGGTGGTGACATCAAACGAACCGATTCCCAAAAGCGCTTTGAGCGAATAGGGCATGGTATTAAAAATATCCGCGTTCTGCCCGCCCGACGAATAAGCCGTATATTTGCCCATACCGCTCGCCACCAAAAGGAACATGCATGCGCTCCATATGAGCAATGCCCTTCTGTTTGCCTTTAATTCCCTAAAAAAAACATTCACGATCGGAGCTCCTTTTCAAAAGACCGCAGGCAAATCAGCTTGCGGCGTGGATATCCTTTTTTGCATAAATCATATAAGTTGCCGCAATTGCAAGTATAACAACAATAGCGCCGGTCAGCAGATAAGGCGTCTCATAGCCGGAATTTTGAATGATATAAGCAGAATTGAAGTATTTAAATGGGGAGAAAAAGCGCGCGATATCGTTTTCGCCGGAGGCTAGAAGAGCCCCGATAAAGAAAAATCCGAAAACGACGCCGAGCGATACCGGAAGCACCGATTTGAGTTTCGGAATGATCACCGAAAGCGCAATACCGATTGTGAAAAAAATGAGCTGGACAAAAAACAACGTTAAATTTATCATGAAAAACAGCCTTATGCGGTAATCCTCTGTTTTGACAAGGTTTGCAAAAGCGGCGGCGACCGCATCATAAATGATGTTGGTGATAATAAGCATGGTAAGCGCTGCCAGAAGCTTCGAGGTGACAATCGCCCGGCGCGAGACATGCTTTGTGAGAAGAAAGTCCGCCGTCTTTTCACGCGTTTCCTTTGAAAGGACAGAGACGCCGAGATTCATTGCCTGAATGGCGCCCAAAAGCGCGATAAAAGAAAAGGTCATCGAGTAAAAGCCCAGAAGCGAGGTGATCGAGTCAAGCGAAATGCCGAGCATTGCCCGGATCTGCGGAGGGTACCCGGAAAGAAGCTTCCTGAAATCGGCGGCGTCGCTTGCTATAGAGGGATAGATGGAAAGATAAAGGGCGGCGAGTGAAATCATCGCGCACGTCCAGAGAATCGTGGATTTTCGGAGGGATTTCAGCTCGTGCCAATACATATTCATATCGTTTAACCCTCCCTCGCGTAATAGTGCATGAAGATCTCCTCCAGGTCGGGCTCGTAAATCGATATGTTAAAAAGTTCAATCTCCGCGATTCTTTTCATAATGGTATTGATATTGCCTTTAAACATAAAATCGGCCGTATTCCCTTTGATTACAAGCTTGCTCACGCCGCCCATATCGAAAAAATCCTTCGCGATGTCGGCTCTCGCTTCAATCTTGAAGCTTTTGTAGCTGTCCTCACGAAGGGTGCTCATTTTTTCAAGCTTTATGATTTTGCCGTCTTTGATAAACGCCACCCGGCCGCACATCCTCTGGACCTCGCCGAGAATATGCGAGGAAAAGAACACAGTCGCGCCCTTTTGATTTTCCTGTGTGATAAGGTCGAAGAATTTCTGCTGCATCAGCGGGTCAAGGCCGCTCGTCGGCTCGTCGAGTATGATGAGCCTCGGCTCGTGCAAAAGCCCCTGGACAATGCCGACCTTCTTTTTATTGCCGAAAGAAAGGTCGTCTATCTTCTTTCTAAGATCGAGATCCATGACTTCAGCAAGCTCGTTTATCCGCTTGGTGTAATCCTTTTTGTAGAAGCTCGCGGAATATTTGAGGAGATCGATCACCCTCATGTTGTCATAATAAAACACTTCGCTCGGCAGATACCCCACTTCTTTACGCGCTTCCGGGAATCTGCCGCAGTCCTTGCCGAAAATCTCGGCGCTGCCGCTTGTCGGGTGCAAAAGCCCGAGCAGCGTCCGGATGGTCGTCGATTTGCCGGCGCCGTTCGGCCCGATAAAACCGAATATCTCCCCCTCCCCCACGTCAAGGTTTATGTCGACGATGCCTCTTGCCCCGCCGTAGTTTTTCGTAAGATTTTTCAGTTGAATGACATTCATGGATTCTGACCCCCGACCAAGAATTGTATTCCGATACGCCGATACCCCTTCTTAATAGGTTCCGCTTTCAAAATGACGAGTGTGTCATATGACGCACTCGTCATTTTTGGATTAAAATATGCTTCTTCATATTTATGTCTAGGCATATTGTTTCACGGCAGGATATTTTTATGTCTTTTCAGGAAGATCATGTGGAAATGAACGCATGATTTACCCATGAAGACCGACAACACAGGCGCCCGGCCCTGCGGCAGATCGAAAGAGAACTGAAACTTTTTCCTAAACGACAGAGTCAATACAATCATACTTCTTCGGCCGGCCCGTATGCGGATATACCGGGGATGCGGACAGCCGAATATATATTTAGGAAGCAGAAGTCGCAAAAAAACCTGTCAAACATTAGCTGTGTCCCTTTTGTGATCTGATATGTTATAATAAAAAACGAGGTGCATTTCCTTGGAGCCAACCAAAAAAATATACAAATATGCCGCAGGCAAGGATATATTACATTCTGCGCACAATATCGGCACAACCCCTGGCGAGGACCTGTTTTCCCCTGATATGACGTCTCTCGGGCAATATGAAACCGACGAGGAATTTGAACGCGTCTGGGAGGAGATTCACAGCGGCGAAAACGATGCTTACAACGAGAAGCTGACGGCGCAGTCCATACGCAATGATGTTCAGGCGATTCTAAAGCAGCGGAGCCCTCAAAGCAAAACCCGCTCACATGGCGGGGCGTTTAAGAAAATATCCGCCGTATTACTTTCACTCGCGGTTTTCTACTGCATTGCCGTCTTTTCCAACATCCCTTTTATCGAGAAATGGCGCACGATTTACATAGAAACCGCGATGACAACCAAAAATCACCAATGGCTTGCAACGTTATTTATACCCGGAAACGTCATCGATCGGGTGGTACAAAACAGCAGTGAGCTCGAAGAGCTTCAGTCCGGGCTTTCAAGCCACTGGAATATGGCCGGTTTCCACCCGAAGGACCTGTATCTGCCCTGGGAAAAAGAGAAGCGCAAGTTTGCGGACATTTACAGCGAAATCGACCAGCAAAGCTTTAACGACTTTATGGATCAACACCCCGATGAATTTATTAACGAGGACAAATATCTGGTTATTGACAAAGCCGGCCTGAAGGACCAGGGCACATCCATCAAAACGGTGCACGGGGATCAGGTTTTGGCAATAGATACGGAGAATGCGATATCGATTATCAAAGTTACCGGGGACGGCTACGTGGGCACCCTTGCGATTATCAAAGACCCCTCCCGCGTCGGCCTGGGCTTAAGCCAGGGCTTTGACCGGATAGGTGCGACCGTCGGGGATATCGCCGAATATAATGATGCCGTCCTTGCAATCAACGCAAGCGGCTTTTACGATCCGAACGGAAAAGGAGACGGCGGCAATGCCTATGGCCTTGTGATATCGGACGGGGAGCTTCTGAAGGAAGCGCTGGGTTACTCCTTTAAGGCGATCGGACTCGACAAAAACAACAGACTGAACATCGGCAATTACAAATCGTATTCCTCGCTGCGCGATGCCGCCGAGTTTAAGCCGGCCCTTATCATTGACGGGGAAGTTCTTGTCACCGGATCGGCCGGATGGGGCATTCAGCCGAGAACCGCGATCGGGCAGACGAAAAAGGGTGAAATTCTGCTCCTGATCGTTGACGGACGTGCGCCCGGCTACTCCATCGGCTGCACGGTGGGCGAGCTCGCACAAATTATGGACCGTTACGGCGCATACCAGGCCTGCAACTTAGACGGGGGTTCGTCAAGTCTGATGTATTATAACGGCCGCGAAATCAGCAGGCCCTCGGCGGCGAACAAAACAAAGGGGCGCAAGGTTCCAAACGGTTTTGTCGTCTACAACAGAACAAAATGACCGGCAAAAACCCGGTTAAGCTACGGCTTTTCAAAGCGATTTTTTTTGACCATTCTGTTTCCGATTAAATAAATAATGATATAAATCGGGAAGGAATAGTAAGACTTCCATTTCAGCGGATTATATATGCCCATCCATCTGAAAAGGGGCTCAATCATAAATGAGCCGATCGTTGAAAAAGCCACCGCTTTTATGATCGGATTCATCCTTGGCTTGTACTGGTAAAAAAGCATGGCCGCCACGGGCATCATTGTGAAATTCCAGGGCATGCACGAAGAAATCATCGGGAAAATCCGGATATTATAGCTCCATAAACCTATTGACATACCCGTCATATCGAGATAGGAAGCCATGATCATGGTGATGAATCCGGCATACAGCAGGCGGTCCGAGCATTCCTTCCGCCTGACGATAAACCAGAAAACCCATGGCAGCACCGTCAGTGCCACAACAACCCACCACTGCCATGAAAAAACCATGTCGCTGACCCACAGGCGGAAAACATCGGCATTTGCCTCATGAAATTTATTATTTGCATTTTCAATCTTCTCTGCCAGCTCGGGATCGATAAAATTATATGAAAACATAAAAACATTCCTCTACTAAATGCCGTCCAGCGGTACTTTGAACACATAAAGCATAATAAGCGCCACTCCCAGGGATAACGGCCATGCGAGAAGCGGTTTTTTATAGTGTATCCAGATCATCAGGCCCATAAAATAGTCGAAAACAAATGATAAGGCAATGCTCCATCCGTTATCGTATGTTATTAAACCAAGAGCATAGGAAAAGCTCTCCAATAAGGTAATGACAAGCGCCCAGGCGAGCATATACATGATCCTTTTCCAAAATCCCGCCGGAAAGTGGGTTAAAAATAAGATAATGGCAAACGGCGAAACAAAGAATGCGATAAAATAATCGCTGAACATATGACTTACCAGATTCTGAAATTGCCAGAGCATCTTTTCGTGGAACAAAAGATTATAGGATAGATCCCCGATGATATAAAATAAAATCGTAGGATAATATTCCTTCCAGTTCCTTAAGTTCCCCCATCGATAGCAAATGACCCCGAACAGTGCCGACAAGGCAATCCTATACATCGCATTCCCTTCAAACACATTTTTACTTCATATTTTCCCTTATTGGGGGCTATTTATGTATAAAGGATAAATCAGCCCCTCAAAGGTGGCCGCCCGTCCGTCGTGACGGAAATGCCCTGCGCCGCGATCGTTTCACATATATCGGCACAGTTACATAAGTTGATATTGCAGATAATATGCAGGGGGAGAGATCCGGTATCAACGAGAGTATATTTAATTATGCAAAAGCAAGATATAAATCCGCAATATATGCAAGCGCATCCGGGGAGAACCTGCCGCTTCGCACCGACACGGCGGGGCGGCCGGTCCTGTCCCCGTCTCTTTTTGTGCCGATTACCGCGACGGATTTTGACATCAGACCCCTGTCCCCCGCCTCCGACAGCCTATTTATCACCGGTACCGACATCGACGTCAGAGGCTTGAGCGGCGCGCAGGACTCGGTGGAAATACGCGGCAAAACCTATGTCACGGATTCCGAATCGGGCTCGATTCAAATACTCAGCTCCTCCACCTTTCTGACAAAAAACTTAAGCTCCTACAAAACCAATGTCTATCATGTCAGGAATACGGGTATCGGCGTAGCCGTTACGGTAAGCCTTGAGATCGCGCCCGCCGACATCGACTCCTATTACGTGACCGACGGCAGCTCGTTTTCCCTGATCGCCGGCGGCAACCTCATCTTTGTGCCCAGCATGCTCATGAAATTCGCGCGCATCAGGATAACCGCCGCGCTCGCTGTCGGAAACGCTGCGGTAAACTATTTCGCGCAATCCTAGCTTGCACGGAGAAAAGCCTATGAACTACTTCGTCAACAACAATGAACCGGACAATCTGAAAACCGTGATCTACGGCTCAGACGGCGCTATGCTCCGCGCGATCGCGGTCGATGCTGACGGCCGTTTCCTCTTTTCCCCGGAAAGCGCCGTCGGCGTCACGGCGACAAACCTCGATATCAGGGACTTAAACTCATCGACGGACAGCGTCCTTGTAACGGCGAACGGTCTCGATATCCGCGCGTTAAACGGCAGCGAGGACTCCGTGCAGGTAAGCGGCAAGGGGTTCGTTGAAAACAACGTTTCGACAACCGTTTCGGGCACGACCCCTCTTCTGACGACCGACATCAGCGCGTACAGCGAAAACAGCTTCTTTCTCCGAAACACCACGACGGGCGCCTCGCTTACGCTGGCCGTCCAGGTCGCGCCCATAAACGACAACGCATATTTCACAACGATTACCGATAGCTCCGGCTCGATTTCGGGGGTCGGCAACTATATCGGGTCGGTTACAGCGACGATGAGGTACGCGCGGCTTTCCGTCACGGTGTCGTCCGGCAGCGCAAGCGTTATCGCCTATTATAACGGCCGCGCATAGGCAAGCGCCCGTGGCGGTCTGTGGAGCGTCACACTTCGCCTCTATATAATCAAAAAAGGCTCTTTAGAAGCAGCCTATCAATAAGGCCGTGACAGTCATATTCAAAAAGTATGACTGTCACGGCCTTCCCGTTTTCAAGAAGCCCATCGTCCATATTTTATCCGGAAGCATTTTGCCCTTATTCTGCAAGAAGAACACCTTCCCCCTGCCTATTGTTTTCAAATATTTTTGCTATATATGGGGGTTTTTAACCAATACTTTTTTGTATTAGCACAGTAAAGAAATGATGAAAAAAATATTGTGATTTTGTAAAAGACGTGTTATAATTAACAAAAGTTAAAATTTGAACCAATATTTAGTAAAACTTTTAACTTAAAACATAATGAGTGCTGCCACCTTTATGCCATGGATTGATCTGCAAGAAATGATTTGAGATCTTTCGTTTTTACATAGAAACAATTGTTAACCATCCGAATGTCGGCAAAAGCGCCGAAACGGCTTCTTACGGAAAGCGGTATCGTTTCAAGAAGCATTGAATCTGAAATTTTTTCCATAATATTTGATTGATGCTTATGCCGGAGAAGAAAGAAATCAAAGTATAAGGTGGGACTAAAGGGTGCCGAACACGCTTCTGGAAGTTAAAGGTCTTAAAACATATTTTTACACTGATGAAGGAGTCGTTCCTGCCGTAGACGGGGTAAATTTCTCGATCAACGAAGGGGAAACCCTGGGAATTGTCGGCGAATCGGGATGCGGGAAAAGCATTACGTCGCTTTCGATCATGCGGCTGCTGCAAATCCCCCCCGGCAGGATTCTAGACGGGGAGATCCTTTTTGAAGGACAAGATCTTCTGAAAAAGAAAGAGTCGGAGATGGAAAAGATCCGGGGGAATGAAATCTCCATGATTTTTCAGGAGCCGATGACGTCCTTGAATCCGGTCTGCACCTGTGGATTTCAGATTGCCGAGGTAATCCGCCTCCATCAGAAGCTGGGGCGCAGGCAGGCGATGGAAAAGGCGGCGGATATGCTGCGTCTGGTCGGAATCCCGGATCCTCAGCGGCGCTCGAAGGAATATCCCCATCAAATGTCGGGCGGTATGAGGCAGCGCGTCATGATCGCAATGGCGCTGGCCTGCCAGCCCAGGCTGCTGATTGCCGATGAACCGACAACGGCGCTGGATGTGACGATTCAGGCGCAGATTCTCGAGCTCATCAGGGACCTGAAGGATGAGATGGGTATGGCGGTAATGCTGATTACCCATGACGTGGGCGTGGTAGCGGGCATAGCGGACAAGGTTGCGGTCATGTATGCGGGGAAAATTGTTGAAAAAAGCGATGTTGTTTCGCTGTTTAAAAATCCGCAGCATCCATATACGAAAGGTCTGCTCGCATCGGTTCCCAGGCTGAATCAGGAGAAGAAAAAGCTGCATGTGATTCAAGGCATGGTTCCGAATCCCCACCAAATGCCTCAAGGATGCAGATTTCACCCGAGGTGTGAATGTAAGCAGGACATCTGTACAAAAGAACAGCCGCCGGTTATACAGACAGCGCAGGGCCATCAGGTAGCCTGCTGGCTTTGCCAAAAGGCATCGGGCTGACAAGGAGGGATGTCGTAAATGTCGATGGAAGAAAGCATACTGCGAAAAGAACAGGCTCCATTGTTGACAGTGCGGAATTTGAAGACTTATTTCCCCAGCAAAAAAAATCTCCTTTCCAGCAAGATCAATTATATCAAAGCCGTAGATGATGTTTCCCTTTCGATCTATCGGGGGGAAACCTTCGGATTGGTAGGAGAATCGGGCTGCGGGAAAAGCACTCTGGGCAAGACGATTTTACGGCTTATTGAGCCGACAGCAGGCGAAATTATTCTTGACGGCGAGAATATCACTCATCTGAACAGCTACCAGCTGCGGCGACGGCGGGAAAAGATGCAGATCATCTTTCAGGACCCTTACTCTTCCTTAAACCCGAGAATGACTGTGAAGACGATCATCGAAGAGCCGATGTGGGTCCACCATATGGCCGAAAAGCGTGAACGGGAAAAAAGGGTTGATTACCTGATGGAGGTTGTCGGTCTCGCGTCCTATCAGAAAGAGCGCTACCCTCATGAATTTTCCGGCGGGCAAAGGCAGAGAATCGGCATCGCGAGGGCGCTGGCGCTCAATCCCAAATTCATCGTTTGCGACGAGCCCGTTTCCGCGCTGGATGTCTCGATACAATCCCAGATCCTGAACCTTTTGGACGATCTGCAAAAGGAATTTAAGCTTACATATTTATTTATTGCGCACGGCATTGCTACGGTTCAGCATATCTCCAACCGGATCGGCGTGATGTACCTGGGGCGGTTGGTGGAGGTGGCCGACCGCGACGAAATCTGCAGAAACCCCAAGCATCCCTATACCCAGGCTTTGATGTCGGCAATCCCAGTCCCGGACCCCGAGCTGAAAGTAGAACGAATTATCTTAAAGGGAGATGTGCCGAGTCCCCTAAACCCGCCGTCGGGATGCTGTTTCCATACCAGATGCCGGTTTGCGACAAAGGTGTGCAGTGAGGAAAAACCGCTGCTCGCGGAATGTTCCGAAGGGCACTGCGCCGCATGTCACATGGTGAATCAACTAAACGGAGAGGCAAAAACATGAAAAAACTGATGAAAAGCCTTTTCAAAAATAAAATGGCCGTAATCGGGCTTGCGATTATTCTGTTGTTTATCCTGCTTTCGATCGTCGGTCCCTGCCTTTCACCCTATTCTCCCAACAGCGACAGCCTTGCGCTGCGGCTTCGCGCCCCCGGCTATGTCGATGAGGAAGGGAACGCTTATCTTTTGGGCACCGATTATCTCGGACGCGATATCCTGACAAGGATTCTGTACGGGGGCAGGATTTCCATCAGCGTCGGCTTTGCCGCCACGGCGCTTTCGATGCTGATCGGGACCTTTCTCGGGCTGATCAGCGGCCTGTTCGGCAAGGGCGTCGATACGGTCATCATGCGTCTGGCCGATATCCAGCTGTCCTTCCCGTTTATACTTTTGGCGGTGGTTGCGGCGGCTCTGCTCAAGCCGAGCATGTCCAGCATTATATTTATTCTGGCGCTCAGCGGATGGGTGCGCTTTACCCGGCTGGTCCGCAGCGAGGTGCTGGTACTGCGCGAGAAGGAATTCGTACAGGCCGCAAAGGCCATAGGCGTACCGACGTGGCTGACCATTATCCGATACCTGCTTCCGAATGTGGCGTCGAGCATCATTATCATGGCAACGCTGGAAATGTCCCGCATGATTATCATGGAGGCGACGCTGGGCTTTTTAGGTCTGGGAATTCCGGCGCCGACACCGACTTGGGGAGGCATGCTTTCGGACGGTCGGTCCTATTTTACCTCTGCATGGTGGGTTTCGGTATTTCCGGGTCTCGCCATATTCTTTCTGGTGTTTGGAATCAACCTTGTGGGCGATTGGTTCAGGGATTATCTTGATCCGAAACTGGATGCATGATTTCTGTCCTGTATCGCAGAAGTTATAAGCGAAAGGAATTGAAAAAGATGAACAAGGCATATGAAGAGGCAATTGTAATGGATACCATGGGAAGCTGGACGATGCGCCGTCCCACCGCGGGCCAGAACGGAGAGTCGTTCATCGATCAGGCGCTTAAAAACGGCGTAAGCGTGATGTCCGAAACGATAGTGGCCGACACCGATATCTGGGACTGGCGCACTGTGCTGCGTTGGTTTGACGACTTTCACTGGATGATTTCCCGCTTCCCGGATAAGATGCTGCTGGTCGAGACGACAGAGGATATCTTACGCGCGAAGCGTGAAAAGAAACTGGGTTATATCGCGATGTTCCAGGGAGCAAACGCGATCTTTGAGGATCTCGCAATGCTGCGGCTTTACCACCGTCTCGGTCTGCGCACCATGAGCCTGACTTATATGCGCGGCAACGCGCTGGGAGGCGGATGCGAGGAGCCGAACGATTCCGGACTGACCAGCCTTGGAAAAAGGGTGGTTGCGGAGATGAACCGCATCGGCGTCGCGGTGGATCTGTCCCACGTCGGCTACAAGACTGCGATGGATGCGATCAGGGTGAGCAAAAAGCCTGTGGTCTGCACCCATTCCAACATAAAGGCGGTTACAAACCATTTCCGCAACCTGCCCGATGATGAGATCAAAGCGATTGCGGAGACAGGCGGCGTGATCGCCATAACGCCCGTTGCGATTTTTTGCTGCGATACCAGCGGAAAGCGTCCCACCGTGGACAACCTGATTGACCATATCGAATATGTAATCGAAAAAGTCGGGGTCGAGCACGTTGGTATCAGCACGGATCGCCTCATCGGAGATGTCCTTGACGAGCAGGTCTTGCTGTCCAAGGCGGCTCCGGCTTTGCTGACTTTTTCCGGCCTGAGCGGAAAACATGCCGAAGGTTTCAGCGATTTTTCCTGTTGGCCGAAAGTCGGCGACCGCCTCAAGGAAAGGGGGTATCGCGACGAGGAAATCAAAAGTATTCTGGGCGGAAACTTTATCAGGGTTTTTAAGGAAATCTGGGGAGCGTAAATAAGAAGGAGAGATTCTATTTTGAAAAAGAGAAGATTTGTTATGATGGCTTGCGCCGTTATGGCGCTTATCATGGCCGTTACCGGCTGTTCCGGAACACCCAGTGAACCCTCCGGGAGTTCTTCTGTTGAAAATAATCCCGCCGAGCCCGCGGAAATCATAGTGGCGCAGGGCGTCGACGTCGCGCAGCTGGACGGGCATTCCCCGGGCGGCGTTCCCAAATGCAATATCGACTTTGCGATCCATCAGCCCCTCCTGACCAGGGATGCAAACGGCGAGCTCACGGGCGCGCTGGCCACCGAGTGGACCGCGGTCGACGACAGGACCTGGGAATTCAAGCTCCGTGAGGGCGTCAAATTCCAGAACGGCGAAACGCTGAATGCCGAAACAATCAAAGCAAATATCGAGCGTATTATAAATCCCCCCGCCGGTCTGTCCACCTATGGCTACATTGCGGGCGTTACGGGTGCCGAAGTGGTAGACGATCTGACCGTGCGCATCATAAGCGGGAATCCGATGCCGACACTGCCCGATTCGCTGCCGCTTCTGTCGATGCTTCCCATGAGCGAAATGAACCGTTCTCTGGAAGAGGTTGCCACCCGGCCTGTCGGTGCGGGCCCCTTCCAATTTGTCGAATGGGTTAAGGACGACCATCTGACTTTGCAAGCTTTCCCGGACTTCTGGAAAGGCACCCCTAAGATTGACACGGTCAAGTTTGTCCCGATCACTGAAGACGACGTCCGCGTTTCCGCGCTGCTCACCGGCGACGTCGACATTATCACGAATGTTCCGGTATCCGCACTTGATCAGCTCAAGTCCTCCCCTGACGTCGAGGTGTACACCGCCGAAGGCCCCCGTGTCATATATGTGGGCATGAACACTGAAAAAGAGGGTCCCCTGCAGAACGTAAAGGTCAGACAGGCGCTCAATATGGCGATCGACAAGGATTCGATCTTCGAGTATATTCTCGGCGGGACCGGCAGCAGCTACGGACAACCCGTCGGTAAAACCATGACAGGCTACAATCCTTCCGTCGAGCCGTATGCCTACGACGAAGAAGCGGCGAAGGCTTTGCTGGCGGAGGCCGGCTATCCCGACGGCTTCACCGTCACCTTCAACTGTTCTCCCGGCCGTTTCTCGATGGACAAGGAAATCGCCGAGGCTATCGCCTCCCAGCTCGGCAAGATCGGTGTCAATGCCGAGATCAAAACCATGGACTGGTCGACCTTCTCCAAGGCGCGCACCAGCCGCGAGCTTGACGGGCTGTTCCTCACATCACTGGGATACGGCAGCTATGACGGCTACTCGGTGCTGTACGACGGTCTGCGCACCGGCGCCAATTTCTCGTTCTACACCAATAAAACGCTGGACGGCATGATCGAGGACATTGCGGCGACCACAGATCTGGACAGCCGAGAGAAAAAGCTCCAGGATGCAATGAAGTTTGTTCATGACGATGCCGCGTGGCTGTTTCTGGGCTCGGTCGATACCATCTTTGCGGCAAGAAAAGATGTAAAGGATTACCGCGCCATTATAGAATACCTGTGGCTTGGTGATGCTTCCGTCGAGAAGTAGGATTTAACTTGTTTTAAGGTGGAATGGGTATGGGCGCTTATATCATCCGGCGGATCGCGCAGGCCTTTGTCGTTATTGTGGGAGTTTCAGTGGCCGTGTTCTTTCTGATCCGTCTGACCGGAGATCCCACCGACCAGATGCTTGCGCAGGGCGTATCGCCGGAAAACATTGCAAGTATCAGACGGGAAATGGGGCTGGATCTTCCCATCTATCTGCAGTATAAGCAGTTTATCATCAATGCGCTGCACGGAGATTTCGGCACGTCGATCAGCCATAAGCAGCCGGTGATAAAGCTTGTGGTTGAACGCTTGCCGGCAACCTTTCAGCTGACGATAGTGGCCCTTTTGTGGGCTGCCCTGATAGGAATTCCGGCGGGAGTCATCTCAGCGGTCAGGCGCCATTCCCCTATTGACAGCATTACGCGCAGCCTGGCGTTCGTCGGTCAATGCATGCCGGTTTTTTGGCTGGGACTGCTGCTGATATTGATATTCGGGGTCAAGCTGCAGCTGCTTCCGATCTATGGAAGCGGAACATTCAGGCATTTGATCATGCCTGCCGTTACCCTGGGCACCTATTCGGTCGCCACCATAACCAGACTGTCCCGCTCCAGCCTGCTGGACGTGCTGGGAGAGGATTATATCAGAACCGCCAAAGCCAAGGGGCTCTCCAAGTATGCGGTGCTTACGGGACATGCCCTGCGCAATTCGCTGATCCCCACCATCACCATCGTGGGGCTCCAGTTCGGAACGACATTGGCCGGCGCGGTAGTGACCGAAACGGTATTTTCATGGCCCGGATTGGGGCGCTTGGTGATACAGGCTGTTCAAGCGAGAGATTATACCCTGATTCAGGGCGCATTAATCATCATTGCCTTTATGATGGTCATGGTAAATCTGTTGATTGACATTACATGTGCGCTGGTTGATCCCAGAATTCGATATTAAGGAAAGGGTCGGTTTGCTGCAATACGGAAACGGCGGGATAGTTGGTAAAAACCGCAAACGGCTCAGAGTGTCGAAAAAGTATATTTTAGGAATTGTTAAGGGGCCGGAGCCCCTTAACTTGGGATAAGTCCTTCGGCGGACATGCGCCGCCGAAGGACACACTGGACAAAACCATTGGTTTTGTCCGCACCTGGAGGAGGCGTGGTCCCCAAGCGATCATGATCGCTTGGGGTGCTCCTCGAGGGGGAATTGGATTCCCCCTCGAAAGGCTGTCGAGTTCTTCGACAGCCTCAGCCGTTTGCGGTTTTTACCGCAAACGGCTGTTTACTCCGTTCAAGGTACGAAGGAAATACTGCCGAAAGGAGCTACGTTATGACAAAAATCGAACGAATCAAGGCGGCGATAGAGGGCAGGAAGCCTGATTCGATTCCTTATGCAATATGGACTCATCTGCCCGGAATCGATATGGACCCTGTCAGGCTTGCGGAGGCAACCTTTGAATTTTACAAAAAATATGATGTTGATTTCATAAAGACGATGAACAACGGGATGTACCCTATAGAGGACCTGGGCTGTACGGTTGATTATTCCGAAATATCCTCGGGCGGCGTGGCGAAGATCCTAGATACTCCCGTTAAAGCGGTTGAGGATTGGAGCAAGGTAAAGGCTACCAGTATTGAAGAGGGCGCACTGGCGCGCGAGCTTACCTCGCTGAGACTATTGCTTGAAATGACAAAGGGCGAGGTGCCCGTGATTTTTACCGTCTTCAGTCCCATAACGACGGCGGACAAGCTTTCAAACAAATGTCTGCTGGAGCACATCAAAAACGGGGACGGCCAGGAGGTACATAAGGCGCTTGAGGCCATCACCCAAACCACCTGCAAGCTGGTCGAAAGAGCGGTCGAGCTCGGGGCGGACGGCATATTCTTTGCTTCCCAAATGAGCTCTTACAATATTATGAGTGAAGAACTGTATCAGGAATACGGCGCATATTACGACAAAAGGGTCATCGCCGCTTCAAAGGGCTGGTTTAACGTGCTCCATGCCCATGGAGAAAACATCATGTTCAATCTGCTCGAGCAGTATCCCGTTCAGGTATTCAACTGGCATGTATGGGAAAGCCTTCCCGCTCTGGAAGAGGCGAATATGATGACGGGCAAATGCGTTATGGGCGGCATCAAGAGGATGGATATCACAAACCACAACAAGAACGAGCTGCAAAACCAGATCTACGAGTGTGTAAAGCAGCTTAAGGGAAGAGGGCACATCCTCACGCCGGGCTGCGTGATCCGGTATCCGGTCGACGAAGAAATGCTGGAGTATATAAAAAAGGCGAAATGCAAAGTCGAAGCCGCTCTTCTTAAGCAGGAGATCGCGCAAAAAGGGTAAGCTGATTACAGTTTCTGCCGGAGATGCTTCGACTTTTACGGGAAATCCTTGCATCAGCCTGAGTCAGGCCTCCCCGGCAGAAGAGGAGGACGTTAACCGTGAATAAGAAATTTGTTTCCAGAAGGATTGAGAGCTTAAAAGAAAAACTGACGGAAGAAGGGCTGGATGCCGCAATTATTGTAAAGCCGGAAAATGTATTCTACTTCAGCAACTTTAACCCGGTGCTCAACAGCCACCCTTGCTTTGTAATTGTCAGCGTCAAAAAAGGCACTTGCCTGCTGGTTCACAGCATTCGATGCGACCACGCAAAGGAAGAGGGGGCAATTGGCAACGTCCAGCTGTATGGAAAATGGGGTTCCAATGTCTCTCTGGCCATCGATCCCGTCGATGCGATCAGGGAAATCCTTGAAGACGTACCGGTCAGGCTCGGCCTGGAGCTTGACAGCATCAATATAAGCCTCTATCAGAAAATCCTCGCCAAACTGAATCCGGCGACCGTTTTGGATATTTCATCCCCTATTAATATGATGAAGATCATAAAGGATGCATATGAAATCAGCTGTATTAAAAAAGCGGCTCATCTGGTCGATATTGGAGTTGAGACTGCGATTGGCTGTCTGGAGAAGGGATATTCCGAGGCATGCGCAAGCACGGAGGGCCAGTATCGGATGCGCAAGGCGTGGAGCGAGCTTTATAACGATACCGAGGTCTGTGGGTTCGGGACCTCCGAGGGAGGAATGATCGACAGCCTGCATGTCTGGTGCCTGTCCAACAGTCATATTGCATACGGCTGCGACTGCCCCAAGCATTACACACCCCTTCCCGGCGACCTTTCCCTGCCGATGGCATGGGCAAAGGTCAACGGATATCATGCCGAAAATGAGCGCAGTATTATTGTCAATAAAGTTGCGGGCATAAGGGACAGGGCATATGGGGCGATGCTGGAGGCGAGGCAGGCGGTCTTTGACAGCTTGAAGCCCGGTTTTTCTTTTGAATCCCTTTATCTGGCGGCAGCAGCTGTTTTCATAAAACATGGCTTCGGCGAAATTCTTCCCGGCAGGGTCGGGCATGGAGTGGGGTGCTCGGCTCACGAATTCCCGTCGTTAGCCGGCGGAAATAAGCTCCTTTTGGCGGCCGGCATGGTTATAACGGTTGAGCCCGGCCTCATGGACAAATCATGGGGCGGAGTCAGGCATTCCGATACGGTGCTCATTACCGAAACCGGCTATGAATGCCTGACAAAGCTCGATAACAAACGCATTACAATTAACAAATAAGCGTGGGCTTACATGTATGGCATTGAGGTGAAAGACATGGACAGAGAATGCGAAAAATACAACATGTATCTGAATATTCTGAAGGAGGAACTGATTCCGGCGCTGGGCTGTACCGAGCCGATTGCGATCGCACTCGCGGCCGCCAAAGCGCGGGAAGTGCTTGGAGAACTCCCGGATAAAATAATAGCCGGATGCAGTGGGAATATCATCAAGAATGTAAAAGGCGTTATTGTTCCAACCACCGGAAATATGCGCGGCATCGAAGCAAGCGCAATACTGGGCGCAGTCGGCGGAGATGCCGGAAAGCAGCTTGAGGTTCTTGCGGATATACGGCCCGAGCATATAGAAAAAACAAGAGAATTGCTGAAAGCCGGCATTTGCAGGGTGGAAATTATTCACGGCTCCGCAAACCTCGATATCGTAATGACCGTCCAAAAGGGCGCAAATTCCGCGCTTGTTGAAATCAGGGACAAGCATACCAATATCATCCGGATTGAAAAAAACGGAGAGGTGATTTTCTCAAAAGACTGCGGCATGGATCCTTCGCCCGTGTCGAGCCTTGAGAACAGAGCAAAGATGAACATAGAGGATATCTATGATTTTGCGAATTCGGTCGATATAGAAGATATCAAAGGCCTGCTCGATACTCAGATCGATTACAACACCAGGATCGCGGAGGAAGGCCTGAAAAACAATTACGGAGCAAACGTGGGATCGACGCTGATAAATTGTTATGGGAATGATATCAATACGATTGCCAAGGCCTATCCGGCCGCGGGCTCGGATGCCCGTATGAGCGGATGCGTGCTGCCGGTGGTCATTAATTCCGGCAGCGGGAACCAGGGAATGGCGGTATCGCTGCCGATAATCAAATATGCGCAACATCTTAACGCACCCGGTGAAAAGCTCTACCGCGCGCTGGTGCTGGGGAATTTAACCGCTATTCATCAAAAGACCGGTATAGGCAGCCTGTCGGCATATTGCGGCGCTGTGAGCGCGGCGTGCGGCAGCGGCGTAGGAATCGCCTATTTATATGATGCGGGTATTGAAGTGATCCAGAGAACGATCGTCAACACTTTGGCAAATGTCTCGGGAATCGTATGCGACGGTGCAAAGCCGTCATGCGCGGCTAAAATCGCCTCATCCGTCGACGCCGCCCTGCTCGGATACAATATGGCGGTCAACGGCCAGTTCTTTCGGTCGGGCGAAGGGCTTGTGAAAGATACTGTTGAGGATACGATCAGATCTATAGGCCGCTTGGGAAGAGAGGGCATGAAAGAGACCGATACGGAAATTCTGAAGATCATGGTGGAATAACCGCAAAGCGGCTATTTTACCGGGATTTTGTGTCCTTTTTCTCGTCCCTCCCGGGACAATCTAAAAAGATGACAATTATACCAGTCCATATTGACAATAAAATAGATTTCTGATGTAATCTTAGCTGGGTAATAAAAACATATGCCTGGAGGTAATAATGGCTGATTTCGAAGAACTGAAAGAACGAATCATTAAAGCGAAGCTCACAAAAAAGGAAAGCAGTATTGCCGAATATATCCTTTACAATATCAGCAAGGTTTGTTTCATGTCTACAAGCGAGCTTGCCAAAGAGCTTGGCACCAGCAACACCTCTGTAAACAGGACGGCCAAAGCCCTGGGGTATCATGTATTTAATGATCTGCAAAAGGAAATTCAGCAGTATGTTTCCGATCAGGCAAACACCTCCGACAAATTTCATCTGCCTCCGCAGCAAAGAATGATAAACATTGACACGAACGACTATTCCGGTGAGAATCTTGTAACACACTGTTTTGAGCTGGTTTCCAACAATCTTATGAGTGTTTTGTCAAAGAACACGACCGACAAATTCGATCGCGTCGTGGACATTCTGGCAAAAAGCAATCACAGATATATCGGCGGATACCGCGGAACTGCAACTCTCGCATACAGATTCGAATTCCTGCTCAGCCTGATTGTCGGGAATGTTATTATCGTAGCCGGCGAAGACATCAACAATATAGAGAAGATCCTGGATATCGAGGCAAACGATTGTATGGTTATGATCAGCTTTAACAGATACAGAATGAATGCTCTTGAGATCATCAAAATCTGTAAGGAACGGTCCGCGAAGCTGATCCTGATCACGGACAGGGCTACCGCGCCGTTCAGCCAGTATGCCGATGAACTTCTGATCGTCGATGTGGGGAGCCTGAGCTTTTTTAACTCCAATGCAGCGCCCATGTTTCTTCTGGAGCTTATATGTACGATGCTTGCAGTTCGATTGGATGGGAATGCCAAGGAAAGGCTTAACATATTGGAACCTTTCATTAACAAAACTCAGATTTTTTGATAATTTTGCGATATGACGATTTATTTTCCCGTAATTGAATCGGTTTTTCAATATTTCAAAAGGCAGCAACCGGCAAACAAGCCGGAAGCCGCCTTTTGTTGTCTATAGGGCTACAGCACCTTTTTTACATCGCGAGCGTCCCGTTTTCGTCCTCCAGAAGGATCAGAATATCCTCCTCGGCGCCCGTTTCGGCGTTGATATACACGATATAATGCTTTTTTTCGGGATTTTCGCATTTAATCTCATAGCAGAGAACCTCGTTCTTTCCGTTCGTCGGAATCACGGCCAGATTTGTCGAAAGGACCCGAAGCCCGTTGTTTACGCTCCCCGACACCGATTCCGCGGAGACCTTCGGGGACGGGAGATCCCGCGCCTTGTGATTCATGATATACCCATACGCGTCGATCGACCGCAGCGATCCGTCGTTTAAGGAGACGGACACCTTGATCAGATCGGGGTATAAAATGACGTTGTCCTCCTCAGCGGCGAAATTGACGGTCACGATGCTCTCATATTCCGTGTAATAACTTTCCTTCATATTCGGAAAGCCGAGGGTGTCCAGTATGGCCACGGCTTTTTTGACGGCTTCCTCGGCGGAGAGCATCTTTTCGCCGCCGTCCCTTGAATCGATCGCCTGCAAAATATAGCCTCCCGCCTTCGTCACATCAACGGATACCTCCCCGTTTTCCGAAGGCAGCGTGAAGGTATAGGTTTTGATTTTTCCATCGGACTCGCCGGACGAGCTGAGCTTCCCCGGATCGACCTTTAAGAACGCGGCGGCTTTCTTCTTGGCGTCCTCCGCCGAAACCTCCGGCTTGCCCTTGATAAACAACGGCTCCAGCTTTTCGATATGATCGGAATACGGGCCGTCGTAGATCAGGGTCGCATACTCCGGGAAATCCCCCTCCAAAGCGTCAAAGGTGCCGTCCTGCGCAGTCTCCTGCTCGGCCGCCTGCGCGGAAAAGGCCCCGTCCGATTGTTTTTGCCCGAGCTTTAAGGCGCCGTCGTCAAATTTTGATTTGAGCTCCGCGAGGCTTACCGCGAGCTTATCGGCCGTACCGGACAACGTTGCAAGCATCTTCCGGTCCTCATCGGACAAGGGCTCTCCCGATGAGGCTTTTCGCAGGACCGTATAAGCGTATTCGCCCGTCTGCGCGATAAACTTCTGGGTCTTGTCCAGATTGATTTCAGTGAGCGGCATCTGCGCAAGCGATGCCCGCGCGTTTGTCGATTCGCGCCAGATCTGCGCCGAAAGGGAGCTCAGCATCGAGGGAGAATTTGAATAAATCCCTTTCTGCAGCGCGCTGTCTAAGTTCGAAACGCTCGTAACCAGATTGGAAAACGCCCGCTGATTTGCATATTCGATGTAGCGCTGATACAAAAAAGCCTGGCGCCAGCCGGCAATCGCCACGCCGAGCGTCACGACGCAAAACGCAAGGGTATAGCTTATAAGCCGGATTTTGTTCCTTCGCTCCATGTGTCCGGTCCCTCCTTTTTCGTTCATTTTTTCCGATTAGGAAAAAAACTATACATGAAACGCAATCATTGCATGATCGTTTAAAAAATGATAAGATAGTGTTTAACGAAAAAAACATAAACCGGCTTGTTCACGCCGCCTAGGACTCTTTGATATCCGCTGATTTATCCGGGGGATATTGAGATATAATTACTTTATGATAGTGCAGGAGAAAAACAATGAGATATGACTTTTCCGACAAAATCTCGACGCTCAAACCGTCGGCGATCAGGGAAATCTTCAAGGTTTTAGAAAATCCGGATATCATTTCTTTTGCCGGAGGAAATCCCGATCCGGAAACTTTTCCGTCCAGAGAGATGTCTATAATAGCCAAACGCCTTTTTGATGAGAACGCGGCCGCCTCCCTGCAATACGGCATCACCGAGGGCTATATGCCCCTTCGCACCCTGACGGCGGAGAGGCTCAAGGAAAAATACTCGGTCGGGACCGAGGACGACTCGCTGATTATTACAAGCGGCGGCCAGCAGGCGATCGACCTCATGACCAAGGTGATGGTCAACGAAGGCGATGTGGTCTTATGCGAGAATCCGAGCTTTATCGGCGCTTTAAACGCGTTTCGCTCCTTTAACGCAAGGCTTGTCGGCGTGCGCTCCGACGACGGCGGCATGGACTTAGACGCGCTCGAGCACACCTTGAAAACGACGAAAAATGTTAAGTTTATTTACGTGATCCCGACCTTCCAGAACCCCTCGGGCCGCACGTTAAGCCTCTCCCGCCGGAAGGCGCTTCTTTCGCTTTCCTCAAAATACGGCGTCATGATCTTAGAGGACAACCCATATTTTGAGCTGCGCTATTCCGGCGAATACGTCCCTCCGATAAAAAGCCTCGACACCGAGGGGCTTGTGCTCTACGCGGGCTCCTATTCCAAAATCCTCTCGCCCGGCATGCGCGTGGGGTTTGCCCTCGGCCCGAAGCCGGTCATCGATAAGATGGTCGTCGCAAAGCAGGTGTCCGACGTGCACACCAACCAGTTTTTCTGCATGCTGGTCGCCGAATATTTAAAGACCTGCGACTTAGACGGCCATATCGAGGAGATCCGAAGCCTTTACCGGCAAAAACGCGATCTGATGCTGTCGGAGATCGACCGGCTCTTCGACCCCCGCGTCCGCCGCACAAGCCCCGACGGCGGGCTGTTTTTGTGGTGCGAGCTTCCGGAAGGCGCGGACGGCCTCAAGCTTTGCGGCATGCTCTCGGAAAAAAAGGTCGCGGCCGTACCGGGCTCGGCCTTCATGGTGGATGAAAACGCCCCCTGCCCCGCTCTTCGCCTGAATTTCTCCATGCCGTCCGCCGCTCAGATCAAAAAAGGCGTCGCGCTTATGAGCGAGGCCATCCATGAGTACTTAAAATAAAAGGATGCGGGAGCAAAGTATGGATACGAAAACGGAAATGAAAAAAAGAATCTTCAGCGGCGTCCAGCCCAGCGGGAAGCTTACCCTTGGCAACTACCTGGGCGCCATTAAAAACTGGGTAATGCTGCAGGACGAATACGACTGCATCTACTGTGTCGTCGACATGCACGCGATCACAGTGCGGCAGGAGCCCTCAAAGCTTCGCCAGCAGACGCTCGAGGTGCTCGCGCAGCTCATTGCGTGCGGGCTTGACCCGGAAAAAAATATTTTGTTTATCCAGAGCCATGTCCCCGCCCATGCGGAGCTTTCATGGGTCTTAAACTGCTATACGATGTTCGGCGAGCTCTCCCGCATGACGCAGTTTAAGGATAAATCTGCCAAAAATGCGGATAATATCAACGCGGGGCTTTTCACCTATCCGACGCTGATGGCGTCGGATATCCTTCTGTACTCGACCGATCTCGTGCCCGTCGGGATCGACCAGAAGCAGCATGTCGAGCTCGCCCGCGATATCGCAAACCGCTTCAACGGCATTTACGGCGATGTTTTTGTAATTCCGGAGCCTTATATTCCAAAGGTCGGCGCCAAGGTGATGAGCCTGACGGAGCCGACCAAAAAAATGTCGAAATCGGACGAGAACGCAAACGGCTATATCCTGATCCTGGACAGCCCCGACGATATCATGCGCAAGTTCAAGCGCGCGGTCACCGATTCGGACACGCGTATTTTTATGGGCGAAAACAAGGACGGGGTCAACAATCTGATCAACATTTACGCGACGGTCAAAAACAGGACAATCCCCGAGGTGGAACGCCAATTTGAGGGTCAGGGCTACGCCGGCTTCAAGCCGGCCGTTGCCGACGCCGTCATCGAGATGCTCCGTCCGGTCCGCGAAAAAACGGAAGACCTTCTGAAAAACAAGGATTTCCTGGAGTCCGTTTACCGCGAGGGCGCCCTGCGCGCGTCCGCCCGCGCCGACCGTATGGTGGAACGGGTCTG
Source organism: Clostridiales bacterium UBA6114 (assembly GCA_002423435.1). Taxonomy (GTDB): domain Bacteria; phylum Bacillota; class Clostridia; order Oscillospirales; family Butyricicoccaceae; genus UBA6114. The sequence continues at coordinate 34,734 of DIWE01000036.1, read as the reverse complement.
CAAAAAAGTCGGTTTTGTCAAGAAATCACATCGCGGATAGCTCATATGCAGATGATTGACTTTTAAGAGGGTGCTTTTAATGCCGCCATTGAATAATTTTTTCGTTATTTCGCTCCTCGCGTTTGTGGTCGCGGCGGCCATCTCCTTCGGCATGACTCCGGTCGTAAAAATTTTCGCCAAAAGAGTCGGGGCGATCGATGTGCCGAAGGACGGGCGCCGGATGCATAATGTGCCGATCCCAAGGCTCGGGGGGCTCGCCATTTTCTTCGGATTTATCGTAAGCGTGCTCCTGCTCGGGCAGATCGACGTCCAGGCGAGAGGCATTCTGCTCGGCTCGGTCATCATTATCGCGCTCGGCGTGATAGACGATATCATGCCGCTAAACGCTCTTTTGAAATTCGGCGTCCAGATTCTCGCGGCGCTTATCCCCGTTTTAGCCGGGGTGCGCATCGAGTTTCTTTCAAACCCGAATATTTTCAGCGACGCCATGTATTTCAGCCTCGGCTATTTTTCCGTGCCCGTCACGATTTTATGGATCGTCGGGATCACAAACGCCGTCAACCTGATCGACGGCCTGGACGGGCTCGCGGTCGGCATCTCGTCGATCGCCTCCTTCTCCCTGTTTGTCGTGGCGACGCTGATCGCGGAGCCCTTTATTGCGATCGTCATGGCTGCGCTGGCCGGCGCCTGCATCGGCTTTATGCCCTACAACCTAAACCCCGCGAAAATCTTTATGGGCGACACCGGCTCGGCGTTTTTGGGATTTATCCTCGCGACCGTGTCCATACAGGGGCTTTTTAAATTTTACGCGATCGTCTCGTTCGCCGTTCCCTTCCTGATTCTGGGCCTCCCGATCTTCGACACGGTGTTTGCCATCGGGCGGAGGATCGCGTCGGGCAGAAATCCGATGCAGGCCGACCGCGGGCACGTGCATCACCGCCTGATCGACATGGGCTTCAACCAGAAACAGTCGGTCGCCATCCTTTACGCCACAAGCGGGCTTTTGGGCCTCTCGGCGGTCATACTGACGACGAGCGGCGAGGTAAAGGCGATGCTCCTGATCGTAACGGTTATCGTCGCCGTGATCATCGGCGCGAAGATCATGGGCTCGATGTCCCATGCCGAACACGGCGAGGTTCAAAGCAGCGCGGAAAAAACGGACGGAGAAAACAATGGAAAAAATTAAAATCATTTCGATATTCGGCACAAGGCCGGAGGCCGTCAAAATGTGTCCCCTGGTCCTTGAGCTTCAAAAGCACGGTGAGATCCAAAGTCTTGTCTGCGTCACGGCGCAGCACCGGCATATGCTCGACCAGGTCCTCGACATTTTTAAGATCCACCCGGACTATGACCTCGACATCATGGAGGAAAAGCAGTCGCTTTCCAAAATCCTGACAAAGTCGGTCTTAGGCCTCGACGAGGTCTTTGAAAAGGAAAAACCCGACCTGGTCCTCGTGCACGGGGACACCTCGACGACGTTCGCGGGGGCGCTTTCCGCCTTTTACCACAAAATTCCCGTCGGGCACGTCGAGGCCGGTCTGCGCACCTACAACCGGTATTCCCCCTACCCCGAGGAACTAAACCGCACGCTGACCGGGGCCATCGCCGAGCTGCACTTCGCGCCGACCCCCTTAAACAGGGAAAACCTTTCCCGGGAAAACATCGTAAAAAACGTCTATGTCACCGGCAACACCGTCATCGACGCCATCCACGAAACGGTCAGGCGCGATTACGTGTTCCGGGAAGACGCGCTGCGGCGGATCGATTACGAAAAGGAGCGCGTGATTCTCGTCACCGCCCACCGCCGCGAAAACTACGGCGAGCCTCTTAAGGAGATCATGCAGGCGCTTAAGGTTATTGTCGGGGCCCATCCCGACGTGCGCATCGTCTATCCGGTGCACTTAAGCCCCGTCGTCCGGGAAACGGCGTACGGCGTCCTGGGCTCCTTAGACCGAGTCGACCTGATCGAGCCGCTCGCGGTCGACGAGATGCACAATCTCATGGCGCGCGCCTTTCTCGTGATGACCGACTCCGGGGGGCTCCAGGAGGAGGCTCCCGCGCTCGGCAAGCCGGTTTTGGTTTTAAGGCGGGAAACGGAGCGCCCCGAGGCCGTGAAGGCCGGAACGGTCATGCTTGCCGGCGTTTTGAAGGATCACATCGTGCGCTGCGCCGAGACGCTTTTAGGCGACCCCGCGGCGTACGGCAAAATGGCGAGGGCCGTAAACCCGTACGGCGACGGGAACGCTTGCAGGCGCATCGCGCAGGCGATCCTTTATTACTACAAAAGGACGGATCGTCCGCCGGAGGAATTCATGCCGCAATAAGTGCTTTTTCTATTGGAGAGTAGCCTTTTTATGAAGCGTAACAAACTGACCGTGCTCATTTTGGCGATAACAACCGTGCTGTCTCTCGGAATTTTTTTCAGCTTTTACTGGTCTTTGTTCGGCGTGTCCGATGAAGACCCGGGAATCGTGCTGCCCGTCGACGGAGAGACAACGGCCCCCGAGCCGGGCACCGGAACCCCGGTTGAAAAGGTAGAGATCACAAAGGAAAACGTCCAGCGCGTAATCGCCTCCATGAGCCGCCCTGAAACCTGCTCGTATCAGTCGCGGGTGACGCTTTATTCAAGCACGGGCAGCACTTCATGGAAAAACAACCATTACGTTAAAAACGGCTACACCAAGACCGAGCAGTATAACGCGTCCGGGACGCTCATAAAACATATCATCACAGGCAAAGGAATGATCTATGTCTGGCGGCCGGGGGGAGACGCCCGCTATTGGAGCGGCCACCTGGGCGACGCAAACTCCGATACCGAACAAAGGATCCCGACTTACGAAGATATCGTAAACCGGGACCCTTCCGAGCTTCTCGACGCAAAGTATGTAAGCTACAATGGCGGCAACTGTATTTATGTAAAGGCCGGGGACCCGGAGCTTGAGTATGTCGACGAATATTGGATCTCCCTCGATTACGGGCTTTTGATCCATGCCGTCACAAGCTTGGGAGAGCAAGTGATCTATGAAATGGAGCTCGGCGGCATCAGCACGGACGCGGTGAGCGACAATGTGTTCCTGCTGCCGAACAATAAGCTTGTGACGGAAGAGTCATAAAATTCCGTCTCTTACGGCCCCGCCGGGCTGTCCCCAAAATATGCACAGACGGCGTAAAAGGGCCGTCATCCGGCTCTTTGCGCTAGAATCCCATAATCAGCAAAAGGCCGACAATAATCAAAAGATCCGAATTTTCTCCAAGGATATCCGTGATCCCCTTATCCGAGTTGCCGTCCGTCAGAAGGAAAAAAACGATCAGCAAGATTAAAATTGTGTCCATGTCGAGCTTCGGGAGATTGATCTTGTCGAGTATGGAGGAAAGGCCGCCGCCCTTTGCAGGGGCGGCGGATTCAGTTGAGGCTGCAACTGCCGGCTCGGCGGTTTTTATTTCCGGTGTCGGCTCCATATTTGTTTCCGCGGGTTCCACCGAGGTGAAAAGCTCGTCAAACCCGGCAGACATGTATCGGTTATACAAGTCCGTTTCCTCCTTTGATTTCCTCGAGGGCGGTCTTTGCAACTTTCGCCGTTTTTACCATGCGCGCGGCGCGGTCGATGCTTCCCTGCCTTCCGGAGGCCAAAAACGGTTTCAGCGCGGCAAGCAGGTTCAGCTTGCTGTCGCTTGTAATGGTTTTTTTGCTTTCCCCCATAATCTTGCTGACTGTTTCCTGAAGCTTCGCCATGTCGGGAAGGCTCTGCGCCGTCTCCTGCGCACCCGCTTTATCCGCGGAATCTTCCGCTTTTGCACTTGTCGTGTCGGAAGATTTGGTTCCAGACATGAGGGCGGATGCAAGCGACATCACTTTTTTCATCCCTTCCTCCGAGGAAAGCAGCTGCTGGATTTTATCTTCCATTTCGCTCATTGTATCACTCTCCCAGAATCTTTGCTATTTTTGAGGCAACCTGCATCCCTTCTTTTGTCGAAAGGATCGACTTGACCATCTCCATCGCCGAGTCGCGGTCTCCGTCCATTGCCGCCGACAAGGCGCCCTTGATTGCTTCTCCGTCCTCCTTTTTGATGACGGACTTAAGCTGCTTGCCCTCTTCGGAATTCATAATCATGTTCAATTTATCCAGATTTTTCAGCACTTTTTCGCCCTCGGGCATGTTGTTCAGAAAACCTGCGATGGTATCATATTGACTGGGCATAAGTACCTCCTTAATTCTATGTGGTTCAGTACAGTATATGAATCCATCTGTTGCAAGGTGTTATGATAACCGGCAATTTTTTGTTTTGGCACGTTTTTTTTATGTGTTTCCAGAAAAGAAGGGATTTTTTTGAAAATCGCGGTATTTTCCGATTCCCACTCCGATGTGATGAGAATCATCGGAATTTTGAAAAAGGAACCGGCCGATCTTGTTTTGCACCTCGGCGACATGGTCAGGGACGCTTTAAGGCTGCAGGGAGCGTTCCCCGAAATCCCTGTGCTAATAGTCAAGGGCAACAACGATTTTCTGAGCACGGCGCCGAGCGAACGGGTCGAGCGCGTCTCGGGGCTTACCCTGTTTATGACCCACGGGCATCGATATCCCTTCGGTTACGAAGCAAAGGAACTGTATCGGGACGCCGTCGGGCAATCCGCCGACATCGCGCTGTTCGGACATACCCATGTCCCCTGTCTGGAACGAAGAGGCCCGCTCCTGATCCTAAACCCGGGCAGCATCTCCCTGCCGCGCCGCGGCCTTAAGCCCTCCTGGGCGCGCATCACAATCGATGAAGCCGGTAATGTAACGCCCGAAATCGTCGAGGGCTGATTTTCTTATAAAAAATATATGCCGGGCCTGCGCAATCTAATTATGGAAACAAAGATAAATCAAGCCGGAAAATCCAATATTTGTATATTAAGTAAAGACAAAACGGCCGGATTTTGTTACAATAAAAAAAACGGCATATGCCGGCCGTCATCCATATGGCAGAAATCCGATACGAAAGGACTGACCCTCATGAGAACCATCGGCACAGTGATGTCCACCGTCAAATACGATGAAATTCATCTGGAGAAGTTAAAAAAAAGCTTTGAGCCCGCCGAATTTATCCTTGTCGACGACAAAGATGCGGATGCCGTCGCAAAAGCTCTCGGTGAATCCGACGTCGCCGTGCTCGCCAACGACGGGATCGACACCCGCTTGCTTTTGGAAAGCCGGAAATTAAAATGGGTCCATGTCGACCGGGCGGGGATGGACCAAATCGCAAAGCCGGAGGTATTCGCAAAAGGGCTGATCCTGACCGGGTCCGCCGGGCGTTCCGGCCCCGCGCTGGCCGAGCACGCCGTGTATTTCATGCTCGACCATGTCTATCATTCCGATCAGCTTTACGCGGCGCAGACTCTGCACCAGTGGGGCGGCATCAGGGGCCAGCGGGATTTTCTCAGCCTCTGCGGGCAGACCGTCGGGATCATCGGCCTCGGAAACACGGGGAAAGAGCTCGCGGTCCGGGCGAAGGCGCTCGGAATGAATGTACTCGCCTACCGGCGCAGGTCGACCGAGCCGCCGGAGGGAGTGGATACCCTGTACTGCGCGGAAAGCGGGGGTTCGATCGACGAGCTGATCCGGGAAAGCGATTTCATCGTGCTTGCAATGACGCTGTCGGACAAAACATACCATATGATCGGTAAGCGCGAGCTTGATATGATGAAACCCTCCGCCTATCTCGTCAATGTCGCAAGAGGCTCGGTCGTCGACGAAAAGGCTCTGATCGACGCCTTAAAAGAGGGCAGGATCGGCGGGGCCGGTCTGGACACGTTTGGAACGGAGCCCCTCCCCCCCGAAAGCCCGCTCTGGGACCTCCCGAATGTAAGGATCACGCCGCATATGACGCCCCACCTTCCGGACAGGATCGGCCGCGCGGTTTCCATTATTGCGGAAAACGTCAGACGCTACCGCAATGAGGAACCGCTGTTAAACAGGATCACGGCGGAAGATCTCTATTCCAAGTAATTTGCCGGAAAGCTTTATTATTTCACCTGTTGAACAAAATTGTAACCGCGCCGGGAACGAAAGTCCGGCGCGGTCTTAACATTTCCAATTTCAAATTATTTCCGGGCCGAGGGGCATCCGCCGGACAACGGACAGCGGAAGCACTCGGGATTCTTGGCCTTGCAGATGTCACGGCCGAAAAAGACCAGGCGGTGGCAAAAATCGTTCTGCTCCTCGGGCTCGACGATCTTCTTGAGCTGAAGCTCGACCTTGTACGGGTCCTTCGAATCGCACAGGCCGAGGCGGTTTGTGATTCGGATGCAGTGCGTGTCGGCGACGACCGCCGGCTTTTTGAAAATATCGCCCAGAATCAGGTTTGCGGTCTTGCGCCCGACTCCCGGCAGGGACAAAAGCTCCTCCATCGTGCCCGGCACCCGCCCGCCGAACCGCTCTAAAAGCGCGGCCGCGCAGAGCTTTAAGTCCCTCGCCTTCGTGTGGTAAAGCCCGCAGGGCTTGATGATCTCCTCGATTTCCCCGACATCCGCCCCGGCAAAATCGGAAAGAGTGGGGAATTTTTGAAAAAGCACGGGTGTCACAAGGTTTACGCGTGCGTCGGTACACTGCGCCGAGAGCCGCGCCGCGAAAAGCAGCTCGAAGTCCTGCACGGCTTCAAGCGAGCAGGCGGCGGGGTATACCTCTTTTAGGGTCAAAACGGCTTCTTTTGCCCGCTTTTTCTTGTCCATTTGTCAAACCTCCGATAAATCTGATTAAATTATATCATACAGGTTGCCTTTTTCGATATAAAAAGTTATAATTCTCATTATCAGAGCTTATGAACTTGCAGGGGGTATAGCGAATTGGTTAAGGAAATCATGGATTTTATCGTAAAAAGCGATCCGGAGGTCGGCGCGGCAATTGAAAAGGAATTTCAGCGGCAGCGCCGCAATATCGAGCTCATCGCCTCGGAAAACATTGTGAGCGAGGCCGTCGTCGCCGCGATGGGCACGGTGCTGACAAACAAGTACGCCGAGGGTTATCCGGGGAAACGCTATTACGGCGGCTGTGAATGCGTCGATATCGCGGAAGAAATCGCGCAAAAGCGCGCAAAGCTCCTCTTCGGCGCGGAGCACGCAAACGTCCAGCCCCACTCCGGCGCGCAGGCCAACGCCGCCGTCTATTTCGCACTCATCAAGCCGGGCGACACCGTTTTGGGTATGAGCCTCGCAAACGGCGGGCACCTGACCCACGGCAGCCCCGTCAATATATCCGGAAGCTACTACAACGTCATCCCGTACGACGTAAACCCCGAGTCCCACAGGATCGACTACGATAACCTCCGCGCCCTTGCAAAGGAGCACCGGCCAAAAATGATTATCGCGGGCGCGTCGGCCTATCCGCGCGAAATCCGGTTCGACATCTTCGCGGAAATCGCGAAGGAGGTCGGGGCCTATCTCATGGTCGACATGGCGCACATTGCGGGCCTCGTCGCGGCCGGGCTGCACCAGAGCCCGATCCCCTACGCCGACGTCGTGACGACGACGACCCACAAAACGCTCAGAGGTCCCCGCGGCGGCATGATCCTCTGCCGGGAGAGCCTCGCAAAGCAGATCGACAAGGCGATCTTCCCCGGAACGCAGGGCGGGCCGCTGATGCACGTCATCGCCTCAAAGGCCGTCTGCCTCGGCGAGGCGCTTAAACCCGAGTTCAAGGAATACCAGAAGCAGATCGTGAAAAACGCGAAGGTGCTCTCGGACGAGCTTATGCGCCTCGGCTTAAAGCTCGTCTCCGGCGGCACCGACAATCACCTGATGCTCTTGGACTTAAGGGGCACGGGAATCACCGGGAAGGAGCTCCAGAACCGGCTCGACGAGGTGTATATCACCGTCAACAAAAACGCCATCCCGAACGACCCGGAAAGCCCGTTTGTCACAAGCGGCGTGCGCATCGGTACTCCGGCGGTCACGTCGAGGGGCTTTGTCGAGGCGGACATGCTCAAAATCGCCGAGTACATCCGCCTTGCGATCACCGATTTTGAAAACAAGGCCGACTATATCCGCGCCGGCGTAAACGAGCTCTGCGAGAAACACCCGATCTATTAAAACAAGCTGCTAACGGGGGGTGTCGCAAAATGCATGAACATGCATTTTGCGACACCCCCCCTTTGTACATTTGTTTGATTTTTTCCGGTATTTCGCCTATAATAATGGATATCCCGTCAAGGTGGTGAGAAAGCATGTACCAGCCGCTCGCGGACCGGATCCGGCCCAAAACGATCGACGACATCGTCGGCCAGAGGCATATCCTCGGCGAAAACGGCGTGTTGCGCCGGATCATCGAAAGCAAAAACATTCCGAACATGGTCTTTTACGGCCCGTCCGGCACCGGGAAAACGACGGTGGCGCGCGTGATCGCCGACCGCACCAACCGGAAGCTGTACCGCTTAAACGCCACCACGGCCTCCATCTCCGACATCAAGTCGATCATTGACGAGCTCGACACCTTTCTGGCGCCCGACGGCGTCCTCTTATATCTCGACGAGATCCAGTATTTCAACAAAAAGCAGCAGCAGTCTCTTCTCGAGTTTATTGAGAACGGGAAGATCACGCTGATCGCGTCGACGACGGAAAACCCGTATTTTTACGTGTACAACGCCATTTTAAGCCGCTCGACGGTCTTCGAATTCAAGCCGGTCTTAAAGGAGGATGTGCAAAAGGCCGTTGTCCGCGCCTTTTCCCTCCGGCCGGACGCGCAGGAGACGGCGCTTACTCTGGAAGACGGCGTTGTGGAATATATCTCATCCGCGTGCGGCGGCGACGTCCGAAAGGCGATCAACGCCGTCGAGCTTTTACTCTCAAGCGCAAAAAGAGAAAGCGGCAGGCTTTACGTCTCCCTGGAGGATGCGAAAATGGTCTCGCAGCGCTCCTCCGCCCGCTACGACCGCGACGGAGACGCCCACTACGACATCCTTTCGGCATACCACAAATCGCTCAGGGGCTCCGACCCCGACGCGGCGCTCCATTACCTCGCGCGGCTACTCGAGGCGGGCGATCTCCCCTCCGCCTGCCGCAGGCTCCTCGCCGCGACCTCGGAGGACGTCGGGCTCGCCTATCCGCAGGCGGTTTCGATCGTAAAGGCCTGCGTCGACTCGGCGCTGCAGCTCGGCCTGCCCGAGGCGAGGCTTCCGCTGGCCGAGGCCGTGATCCTCGTCACGACGGCACCCAAGTCAAACTCCGTCGTCATGGCGATCGACGGGGCCATCGCGGATATAAAAAGCGGCAGATCGGGCGACGTGCCCGACCACTTGAAGGACGCCCACTACGAAGGCGCGAAAAAGCTGGGCCGGGGGCTTACCTATCAGTACCCGCACGATTTTCAAAACAATTATGTCGCCCAGCAGTACCTCCCCGACAGCTTAAAGGGAAAAACCTATTACAAGTACGGCAAAAACAAGGCGGAGGAGCAGGCGAAGGCCTACTGGGACAAAATCAAGGGAACAAAATAAAAGAGGAGTCGTCAGTTTTATCCGACCTCTCCTCTTTTTACTTTTACCCTCCGGTGCGGGCGATCAATGAAGCTCTGAAAGGAGCTTTTCAAAGAGCACGCCCTCGATCGGGTCTTCCCCGGACAAAACCGTGATTTCCGCCGCCCTTCTGATAAAGCCGGCCGCTTTTTTCGCGCTTTCGGCCATGCCCGCGCCGTTTAACACAGAGCCTAAAAGCACCGACGCGAAAAGATCCCCGGTGCCGGGGAAATAGCCGCCGACGCTTTTGTTGTAAAAAAACTCCGTTTCCCCGCTCCCTGCGTCGAAACAGGCGACGCCGACCTCGCCCCGGCCGCGCTCGATCCCCGTGATCACGACCCGCCCGGGGCCCATGGACGAAAGCTCGCCGAGCCATTTTCCGATCTGCTCCTCGCTTTCCGGAAGATGCTTTAGATCGCTCTCGCCGAGCAATATCCCCGCCTCTGTGAGGTTCGGCGTGATCATGTCGGCTTTTCGGGCAAGCTCTCTCATCCCGGCGCAGAGCTCTTCCGTGCACGTCTCGTACCGTCTTCCCCCGTCCCCCATCACAGGGTCGACCAGCACCAGGGTGTTTTTGTCCCGGAATTCATCGATGAACCGGGAGACGATGGACGTCTGCGCGCATGAGCCCAGAAACCCGGAATAGATCGCGTCAAATCTCAAATGAAGCGACTTCCAGTGCGCGATGTACGCGTCGAAATCACAGGTCAGATCGCGGAACGTATAGCCGGGGATGCCCGTGTGCGAGGACAAAACGGCGGTCGGAAACGGCAGCGTCTGCAGCCCCATCGAGGAAAGCGCCGCAATCGCCGCCGTCATCGACCCGCGGCCGAACCCCGAAATATCGTGAATTGCCGCGACGCGGCGGTTTCTTAAATCCATTGCCTTTTTAACCATTCCTTTCGCGGTGCTTGCGGCAGCTTTGAACCAATCTTAAACGGCTGCCTTCTTCAAATAATGTTAAGGCTATTTTCTCCGGTTGTCAATGAAGACCGCATTTTGCGCAGAATAATCGCGCGGACAAACATCATATATTAAAGACAAGGACATACTTTGCGGGACGGAGATCATGATGAAGATGAAAAAGACAATTGCACTTTTATTATTTGCCGCGCTCGTTTTAACCCCGTTTATGCTGCCGGCGCGCGCCGACGACGAGACAGCCTCTTCCGACGAGCTTCGGGGCGTCTGGATATCGACCGTGCTGAACCTCGATTATCCGTCGTCTGCGACAACCGACGCCGAAAAATTAAAGGCCGAGGCCCTGTCGCTCCTTGATTTTGCCAAGGAGAACGGGTTTAACGCGGTCTTTTTCCAGGTGCGCCCGTCCTGCGACGCGCTTTACCCGTCCAAAATATTCCCGTGGTCCGTTTATCTGACCGGGGCGCAGGGCAAAGCGCCGGACGGAGGCTTCGACCCCCTCGCGTTTTACGTCGCGGAGGCTCATAAGCGCGGGCTTTCGCTTCACGCGTGGATCAATCCCTTCCGCATCACAAGGTCGCCGGGCGGCGTCGACACTCTCGCCGAGTCAAACCCCGCGCGCAAAAACCCGTCCTGGGTCGTAAAGGGCTCCGACGGCTACCTCTATTTCGATCCGGGGCTGCCGGAGGTCCGGCAGCTGATCATCGACGGCGCCCTCGAGCTCGTCAACAACTACGATATCGACGGAATTCACTTAGACGACTATTTTTATCCGTCCAAGGATTTTAAGGACGCCTCCTCCTATCAGAAATACGGGACGCAGTCGAAAACCCTCGACGATTTCCGCCGCAACAACGTAAACCTCCTGATCAAAAACCTGGGCGCCGCCATCCACAAGGCAAAACCGGACTTAAGCTTCGGCGTAAGCCCCGCGGGCATCTGGGCGAACAAGAGCAAGATGGCGGAGGGCAGCGACACCGACGGAAGCCAGAGTTACTTCGATTCCTACGCCGACTCAAGGCGATGGGTCAAGGAGCGCTGGGTCGACTATATCGCCCCCGAAATCTACTGGAACATCGGATATGAAAAGGCCGACTACGAAACGCTCGTAAAATGGTGGGACGACGTCGTTTCCGGCACGGGCGTCCGCCTTTACATCGGCCACGCGGCATACCGCTGGATGGAAGCGAAGGAATCGTCGCCCTGGTACGGGACGGGCGAGCTTACGCGCCAGCTGTCCTTGAACCGTTTCTACGGAAACGTGTCGGGCAGCATCTTTTTCCGGCTCGGCACCGTCCGCGCGAACGGGGCGATCACAAAGGAGCTCAAAGACTTTTTCGAAAGTGCCTCCTCCTCGTACTTTTTTATCGGCAGGCCCGACACCGATATCCGCACAACGCTCGAAAACTTTTACATCACGGGCGCATCGGACCCCGAAAAGCCGCTTACGTTAAACGGGGAAACGGTGGAGAACCGTTCGAAATCCGGCTTTTTCGGCCTCCTGGTCCCGCTCCGGAAGGGAGTCAACACCCTCACCCTTGCCCAGGGGGACCGCACGCTCACGCGCATCATTTACAGAGGCGAGTCCGAGAGCATCCCGACCGAGCTTAAAACCGCCGCGATCGACAAAAGCTCCGTGTATCCCCAGGCCTCGGAGCTTATGTACAAGGCGAAAACGATCTCCCTAAGCTGCAAAGCGCCCGCGGGAGCAAAGGTAAGCGTCACTGTAAACGGCAAGACGATCAAAATGAAGCAGGTTAAGGGTACCTACCCGAAGGACGGCAAGTTCTACGAGGCGCAGTATCTCGCAAGCTACTCGGTCCCAAAGAAAAAAAGCGGCTTAATTTACCTCGGCTCTCCCGTCTATACGATGACCCTGGACGGGCAAACGGATACGGTGACCGCTCCAGCCGCCGTCACGGTCGCTTTCTCGAAAGCCCCGCTTTTGGCCGAGGTCACGGCGGAAAGCGCCGACACCTACCCGAACCCGAACGCCGCCCTCGGCGCCGAGGGGCCGTTGTACTGTTCGATGCGCGACTATGTCGAGGTCGTCTCGGGCGATTATGTCCTGCTGTCGTCGGGAAAATGGATCAAACGGGCAAATGTGAAATTTCTCGAGGTTAGCGACGGATATAAGCCGCAGGTCACGGCGGCAAGCTACAAGGCCGGACCGGAAGAAGACGTGCTGCATGTCGAGACGACCCTTTCCCCCGCGGCGCTTTTAAGTTACGCCGATAAAAAGCTCACCGTCTCCTTTCCCACCCTGACAAGGGTCATCCGCCCCGCGCTCCCCGAGGGCGCGCTCTGCTCGGAAATCGGGATCGACCTTTACGATTCAAAGGGCGCCTACACGCTGAGCTTTTCCGGCGAGAGCCTTCTCGGCGGATACTATATCCGGCCGACCGATTCGGGCTTTGACCTCGTCCTGCGCAGAAAGCCGTCGGCAAAAAGCGGCGCCCGGCCGCTCGAGGGAATCACCGTCCTGCTCGACGCGGGCCACGGCGGAACCGAGTCCGGCGCGATCGGGCCGATGGGCGACCTCTGCCCGGAAAAGACCGTGAACCTTTCGCTGACGCTTAAGCTGAAGGCCGAACTCGAGCTTTACGGCGCCACCGTTTTGCTGACCCGCGCCGACGACTCGACGGTCTCTTTGTACGACCGCCTGGGCATGTCCTTTGAAAAGCTGCCGGATCTGTTCCTTTCCCTGCACGCGAACAGCCTGCCCGACGACACCGATATCTCGGAGCATTCCGGCGCGTCGGTGTTCTACCGCGAGGGATGGGTAAAGGGCCTCGCGGAAAGCGTCTTGAAAAGCGCGTCGGCCGACATCTCCCGCAAGGACGCGGGCACCCATGTCCGGGAGCACTACGTCACAAAAGCGACATGGACGCCCTCTTTAATCCTGGAGGTGGGCTATCTGCCGGCCCCTCAGGACTTTGAGTGGATCCGCGACCCGTCGGGACAGAGCGAGCTTTCAAAAAGCCTCGCCAAATGCATCCTCGGTTATTTTTCCGCTTAAATTCCCCCATATAAAAATCCGCCGGGACGAGATGTCCCGGCGGATTTTACGTTATTTGTTATTCCGTTTTCTCCCCGCCGTCCTGCGGTTCGTTTTTCAGGTAGTCCCTTTTGTCGTCCTTCGGCGGCTCGGAGTTTACGGGCGGCTCTGCGTTCGCATCCTGCGCCTGATCGTTTCCTTCCTCCTTGGGCGGTTCGATCGCCTTCGCGGCGCGCGGGCTCTCGACCGGCTCGCCCTTGAAAAGCTTCTCGAACACCTCGCCGTCCATCGTCTCGTTCTGGATCAGGTACTCCGCAACGGCTGTGAGTTTATCCATATTCCCGCGCAAGAGGACCTCGCAACGCTCGTACGCCTTCTGGATGATCGATTTTACCTCGCGGTCGATCAGCGCGCCGGTCTCCTCGGAAAAGTTCTTGATATTTCCGAAATCCCGTCCCATAAAGACCTCGTCGTGCGGCGAACCGAACGCGATCGGCCCGATCTCGTCGCTCATGCCGTATCTTGTCACCATGCGGCGGACCAGCTCGGAGGCGCGTTCGATATCGTTTGAAGCGCCGGTCGAAATATCGTCAAGCGTGATCTTTTCCGCGACGCGACCGCCGAGGAACACAAGGATCTCGTCGAGCATTTCGCTTTTCGAGGCGTAATATTTGTCTTCCTTCGGCAGGCTTAAGGTATAGCCCCCGGCGCGGCCGCGGGGAATGATCGAAATCTGGTGGACCGGGTCCTGCGTCGGCAAAAGCCGGGTGATGATCGCGTGTCCGGCCTCGTGGAAGGCGGTCAGCCTGCGCTCCTTCTCGCTGATCACGCGGCTCTTTTTCTCCGTGCCCATGATCACCTTGATGAACGCGTCGTCCATCTCCGCCATCCCGATCTTCTTTTTGGAGCGTCTGGCGGCGAGAAGCGCCGCCTCGTTCAAGAGATTTTCAAGGTCGGCTCCGGTAAAGCCGGCGGTCGTCTTCGCAATGGACGTAAAGTGCACGCCGTCCTCAAAATGCTTGTTCCTCGCGTGCACCTTCAGGATTTCCTCACGCCCCTTGATGTCGGGCAGCCCGACGAACACCTGGCGGTCGAAGCGTCCCGGGCGCAAAAGCGCCGGGTCTAGGATGTCGACGCGGTTTGTCGCCGCGATGACGATGACGCCCTCGTTCGTTCCGAAACCGTCCATTTCGACGAGCAGCTGATTCAGCGTCTGCTCACGCTCGTCGTGCCCGCCGCCGAGTCCGGCGCCGCGGTGACGCCCGACGGCGTCGATCTCGTCGATAAACACAATCGCCGGCGAATTCTTTTTCGCCTGCTCAAACAGGTCGCGAACGCGGGAAGCGCCCACGCCGACGTACAGCTCGACAAAATCCGAGCCGGAAATGGTCAGAAACGGGACCCCCGCCTCTCCCGCGACCGCGCGGGCAATAAGCGTTTTGCCGGTGCCTGGAGGGCCGACGAGCAAAACGCCCTTCGGGATACGGGCGCCGATCTCGATAAACTTTCTAGGGCTTTTCAGAAATTCGACGATCTCCTGAAGCTCCGCCTTTTCCTCATCCGCTCCGGCGACATCCTTGAAGGTCGTTTTTTTCGCGTCCTCGGTGACAAGCTTCGCGCGGGAGCGCCCGAAGGACATGGCGCCCCTGGGCCCCGCGCCGCCTTCCCCGCCGCGTCCCAGCATGAAATACCAGAAGAGCCCGAAAACGAGGATCAATAACAGATACGGCATCAGAGAGGCCCACCAGGGCATCGTGACCTCCGGCTCGTAATTGTACGACTGCAAAACCCCGGAGTCGCGCTGCTCCTTGATCAAATCGCCCACATCATAGAGAAATATTTCAACGGAAGGCAGATTAAAGCTTATTACCTTGTTGTCTTCCTTCAACTGCAGCACAAGCTTCGTCCCGTTTATTGAGAATGAATTGACCTGCTCGTTTTCAAAATAGCGAACGATGTCGGAATAGACCACTTTCTGATCCTGCTTCTGATTCATCAGCATTCCGACTGTGCTCATCAAAATCGCAATAATAATGATATAGAACCCAAGCCCTCTTATCTTGCCGTTCAAATTCCTGTTCACGCCCTTCTGAGTGTCATTATGCGGAGTATATTTCCGGCTTCAATATCCCGATATATGGTAAATTTCTGTATTTTTCATTGTAATCCAGCCCGTAACCGACAACAAACTCATCCGGTATCGTAAACCCGCTGTAATCGATCCTTACCGGCATCTTCCGGCGATCGGGCTTATCAAGGAGCGCGCAAAGCGCGATGGAGGCGGGCCCTCTCGCCTTGAACATATCGAGTATGTAGCTCAAGGTAAGGCCGCTGTCCAGAATGTCCTCCACAACGATGACATGCCTGTTTTCGATTTTCGTATCAAGGTCTTTGTTTATTTTAACCTCGCCGCTGGTTCTCATGCCTTTTCCGTAGCTCGAGATCGACATGAAATCGACCGCGCACGGGACGGTAATCCTGCGCACCAGATCCGCCATGAAAACAAACGAGCCTTTCAGCACACTTATTATCAACGGATTTTTGTCTTTGTAGTCACGGCTTATCTCATCCGCGATTTTTTTTACGACTTTCTCAATCTGCTCTTCCGACAAAAGAATCTCTTTAATGTCGTCCCTCATTTTGATCATTTACACTCCCGATTTTAAGATACACTGCGTTTTCAGGGCTTTTTGCCTGATAATTGTGATCGACGCCAAAGCCATACACGGCGACCACATGCGTTTTATCCGCGACAACGGGGATCAGAGCGCGCTGCCTTAAGGGGATCTTTTCCTCGATAAACAGTTTTTTGAGCGTTTTGGTCTTATACCCGGGAAGCTTGAGCGTATCTCCCTCTTTGCGGCTTCTGATGACAAGGCACCCGTTTATTTTACCACAATCAATCAGAAAAGAATGAGATAAATTGTAAATTTTCTGATCTTTCTCCGCTTTTTTGTATTCCGCAGAATAATCAGTACCATATATATCATATTTGCCTTCGAAAAGCAATGGAATTTCCTTGATCTCTTGGGCGCTGCCTGGATTTTTCGACAAAACCAGCGCCCCGTACCGCCTCTCAGCGGTAATTTTCCCGGGCAGGGACAGCCTTTTCGACGGGTGGCTCCCGGCACAGAGCCGGAACACATCGGAGACATGCGCCATAGTCAGCTGCCCGCTTTTCCCATGGATTTTTTCATACAACAGGCGCACCGCGCGCCCCGAAACGGCCGGGTGTGCGCGCCCGAGCGCGTCCGTAGAAACGGATACGCCGTCTCCTTCCTCCCTCGCCCCTTTTACGATTTTTCGGGCCTCCGTCATGATAAAGTCGGCGTCGAGCCTAAGCGCGTCCGCCGCGGCGCCCGCCGACTGCAAAACGGCCGGGCAGATCTTTACAAGCTCCGGCACGACAAAATTGCGCATTTTGTTTCTGAGATACCCGTTTTCCAGATTGGTTGAATCGGTCACATAGGCGATCCCCCTTTTTTTTAGATACGCCTCGATCTCGACGCGCTCGGCGCGGATGAGCGGCCGGATGATGCGGCCGCGCTTCGGCGGGATTCCGCAAAGCCCGAGCAAGCCCGTTCCCCGCGAAAGATTGATCAGCATGGTTTCGAGGTTGTCGTTTGCGGTGTGCGCCGTCGCGGTAAGGTCCGCGCCGAGGGAAAGCCGCGCGCGCTCGAAAAAAGCGTAGCGCGCGTCCCTTGCCGCCTCCTCGATCCCTTTTTTCGCAAGGGCAGCCTCTTTGGCGACATCCGCGCGCTCGCAGCACAGGGGAATTTTGTTTTTCGCGCAGAACTGTCTTACGAAGCTTTCGTCTCTGTCCGCTTCCGCCCCGCGCAGCAAATGGTTTAAGTGGGCGGCCGAAACGGTGATGCAAAGCGACTCGGAAAGCTCGCAAAGCAAGACGAGAAGCGCCATCGAGTCGGCGCCGCCCGACACGCCGCACACGACGCTTTGGCCTTCCCGCAGCATATCGTATTTTTTAATTGTGTCGAGCACCTTACGGTTCATGATGCACCCTGTCCTGACTGGAAAACGAGGTAAACTGCCCCGACCACTGGAGCATGATCTTGCCGGTCTCACCGTGGCGGTTTTTTGCAATGATGCATTCGGCCATGTTGCGTTCCTCGGAATCGTCGTAGTAATAATCGTCGCGATACAGGAACATGACGATATCGGCGTCCTGCTCGATCGCGCCCGATTCGCGCAGGTCGGACAGCATCGGCCGCTTGTTCGGCCGCTGCTCGGACGCGCGGGAAAGCTGCGAAAGGCAAAGCACCGGCACGCTGAGCTCCTTTGCCATAATTTTAAGGGACCGGGAGATGTCGCTTACCTCGAGCACGCGGTTTTCATATTTCTTTGAGCCCTGCATGAGCTGCAGGTAGTCGATCACGATCAGGCCGAGATCGTTTCCCAGGCGGCGGCATTTGGCCTTGATGTCGGCGACCTTGATCGCCGGATTGTCGTCTATATAAAGCTTTGTGCGCGAAAGCTCGTTGGCCCCGCGGACAACCTCGGTCCATTCGTTGGGCGTAAGGTCTCCGACGCGGATTTTCTTGAGCTCCACCCGCGCTTTTGATGACAGAAACCGCATCGCGAGCTGTTCCTTTGACATTTCAAGCTGAAAAACAGCGACGCATTTTCCGGATTTTTCGGCCGCGTGCATCGCCATGTTCAGCGCCATACTCGTCTTGCCCATGCCGGGACGCGCCGCGAGCAGAATCAGGTCCGAGCGGTTCAACCCGCCGATTACGGAATCGATTACGGAAAAACCCGTGGAGATCCCCGTGATTTTTTCCGTGTTTGCCGCCATTTCGTCGAGCGTATTGTACACATCGTTGATCGCCGACTTGATATGCGTAAGGCCCTTTACTTCCCTGCCCTGCCGGACGGCATACATCTTCTGCTCGGCGAGATCCGCGATCTCATAGGGCTCGCCCTCCTCGGACAGAATCAGGTCGATCGTCTCGCTCGCCGCCTGCAGCACGGCGCGGAGGATGCTCTTGCCGCGCACGATCTCGCAGTATTCCTTCACGTTCGCCGCCGTCGGCGTCACTTCCATGAGCTGCATGAGATACGCGCTGCCGCCCGTCTTGTCGTAAAGCCCGGAAATTTTCAGCTCCTCGAGCACCGTGACCGGATCGACCTTTTTCCCCGAGGCCGCGAACATCGAATAAATCGTTTCGAAAATCGCGCGGTTTTCCTCGATGTAGAAATCGGACGGGTTTAACTTCTCGACCACTTCGGGCACGCAGGCGGGGTCGATCAGCATCGCGCCCAATATCGCCTGCTCGGCTTCCAGGCTATGCGGCACCCTTTTGTTTAAAAGCTCGTCCATTTATACCGCACCCCCGCGCTCGCAAAATCCAACAGTCCATCTACACCTCGGCCACGACGACATAGACCGTGCCCGAAATCTCCGGATAAAGCTTTGCCTTTACCTCATATGTGCCGAAGCTTTTGATCGGCTCGTCCAGAACAAGCTTGTGCTTGTCGATCTCGACCCCGTGCTGCGCCTTGAGCGCCTCCGAGATCTCTTTGGCCGTGATCGCCCCGAACAGCCGGCCGCCCGATCCCGCCTTGGCATAGACCTTGACGGACATCCCCTTAAGCCTTCTCGACAGCTCCTCGGCCTCTTTCCGCTCAAGCTCGACCCTGTGCCGCTTCGCCTCGTCCTGGAGCTTGATCGCGTTTAACGCGTCGGCGCTCGCCTCCGTGGCCATCTTGCGCGGAAACAGAAAATTCCTCGCATATCCGTCGGACACGTCGAGGATCTGCCCCTTCTTCCCCTTCCCCTGAATATCCTGAAGCAAAATGACTTTCATAATTATGACCATTCCTTTCCTCTACGCTGCGAGGCACAAAACGACCACAAAAAAGGGATGGCCATATTGTGCATGTGTTGCCGTTTCCCATGGGGCGAGCAGCACGTACGCAAATCTTGAAGTTTAAATTTTTTCAGACTTTCGACCCCTTACTGTTTTCTTTCCTCCAAATAGTTGTCGTAAGCGTTTTTTAGCTTTTCCACCGCGTCGGCGATCGTGATGCCGTCGAGCTGGACGCCGGCCGTCGTCAGATTCCCGCCGCCGCCGAGCTTTTCCATGATCAGCTGCACATTGATCTGCCCGAGCGACCGCGCCGAAATCACAACCGTGCTCTCGTCGTTCAATATCACAAAAGAAGCGCGGATTCCGCTGATGCTTAAAAGGTCGTCGGCCGCCTGCGCCGCGATTGCGCGTTCGGCGTTGCCGTTATACACCGCGATCGCGGCGTCGCCCCTGTAGATCTCAACGTTTGACGCAAGCTTATGCCGCAGCTGGTAAAGGTCGAAATCGCTCTGGAACATCTTTTTGACCTCCACCGTATCCGCACCGATCCTTTTTAAATAGGCCGAGGCCTCGAATGTGCGCACCCCCGTACGGATGGTGAACCATTTGGAGTCGAGCACGATGCCGCCTAAAAGCGCTTCCGCCTCGACCCGCAAAACCTCCTGCGGCTTAACCGTGTACTGCAAAAGCTCGGTCACGAGCTCGGCCGTCGACGAGGAGTACGGCTCGTGGAAATTGATCACGCAATTGTCGATATAGCTCGCGGCGCGCCGATGGTGGTCGATGACGGCCACGCGGTTTAAGGCCGAGAGAAGCTGTGGCGATTCGACGTAATCGGGACGATTTGTGTCGACAACGACAAGAAGCGTGTTCGAATCGGCGTAGAGAATCGCGTCCTCCGGCGCAAGAAACACGTCCCTGTATTCGGGGACGCTCCTTAAACGGCTCACAAGCGATCCCGCCGCCGTGTCGTCCTGATCGATCACGATAAAGGCCGGCGTGCCCAGCTTGCGCGAGAGGCAGACAATCCCTGCGGCCGACCCGACACTGTCGATGTCCGACACCTTGTGTCCCATGATATAGACCTTGGACGAGTCCTTGATGATCTGGACAAACGAATTGGCCATGACTCTCGAGCGCACCTTGGTGCGTTTTTCGGGCGTCTGCACCTGGCCCCCGTAAAATTCAAAATTATATTTGTTTTTAATCACGATCTGGTCGCCGCCGCGCGACAGAGCCATGTCGATCGCGAGGTTTGCGTAGCTGTAGTTTTCAGCCAGATTCGAGCCGTCGTGCCCGATCCCGATGCTGAGCGTCGCCGAAATTCCCTCCCTGCTCTGGATCGCGCGCACCTTCTCAAGAATCTGGAATTTATCCTTTGAGAAGCCTTCCATCGCCGATTCCTCGAAAACGAACAGATACCTGTCCCTGTCGAATTTCCGGAGCACGCCGTTTGCGGGAGAGGCCCACGCGGTGACTACATTATCTATTTCGGCAAGGATCTGGGATTTTTCATTCTCGGTTGCATTTTTTAATAGCTCCTCGTAATTATCGATCATGATGAGCGACATCACGAGCCTGGTTTCCTTGTATTTTTTCCTCAGCGTTTCAAAGCCGGTTTTGTCGATCCAGAGCAGAGTGATAAGAATGCCCCGCCCGTTTGTCTGCGAGTGGGGCCGCACAAGATTCCCATACACCTCGTAAAACCTGTCCCTGACCGCGACCCCCTTCGGGCAGACGGCCTTTCCCTCGATCACCCAGCGGATGTCGAAGCCCGGCACGACGTCGCCGATCCTTGTTTCAAAAAGCTGATCGCGGCTTCCCGTCATTTCGTAAAAATGGTCGTTGCACCATATGATTTCCTCTCTGTCCGCGTTTAATATCACCATCGGGAACGGGATATTCATGACGGAGGTTTTTGTGACGTCGTTTACGTTGTAGGTAAGCGTTTCAACATACTTTACGATTTTGCGGCGCTTTCTTATATTTTCGCGCCGATAGTAAAAATAGATCAAAACGACGGCCAAAACCTGGACCGCGGCGACCTTTAAGGAGAAAACCGCGCTTGTCGCGGCAAAAAGAAACAGTACCAGAAAATAAAACCGGAAGCCCGGCTCGATCAGCCTTAAAAACTTTTTATCCACCGGTACCACCCCTTTCCGAATATAAAGCTGAATTTCCGGATAGCCTTATTTATATGCTATATCCGCCAAACGAATCAAAACCGGCGAAAACGGTTCGTGCGGCTTACGCCGCGCAAACAAACCGACCCGTCGGTTTGTACAGATATTATTTATTATATCTCAAACGTCTTTGTTTTTCCACTGATTTCTGGGAATCTTTGTATTGACATTAAATGGCGCGGCTTCTATTCTATTGATATGAGCAAATATTAAGGAGGGGCTTCTCTTGCGCAGGAGAAACAGTGTCTTCATCGCGGTGATCCTGATCGCGCTCGATATCCTGTTTTCAAGGTTTTTATCCGTGTACACGCCCGGAAATGTCGACCGCTTCAGCCTTCAGTTTATCCCGAACGCCTTTTCCGGTTTCCTGTTCGGGCCGATCATCGGCGCACTCTTGCTTGTCGCGGGCGAAATACTGGGCGCGTTCATAGACTCCCCCGGGCTCGCGGCAGACCCGCTGTTCGCGCTTTCGGCCGCCATCAAGGGCCTCATATACGGGTGGATGTTCCACAATAAAGAGATTACCACAAAACGCATTTTTCTGAGTTTTCTTCTTGTCACCGCGCTGGTCGACATCGGGCTTAGCTCCGTCTGGCTCATCGTCGGCAGACGCCTTATGTGGCAGAGCGTCCTATTCCCGATCCTCCTGACAAAATCCGCCTTCGTGATTGTCCAGACGGTCCTTTTCTCCATGATCGCAAGGCCCCTTTCGAACAGGCTCCGGTAAAATACCGCAATCAAATCAAAAACAAGCGGATAATTATCCGCTTGTTTTTTTATAAGAAACGGGAATCACACCTTTCACTATTTAGCGGCAACAAATAAACCGATGTCTTAACCCCCTCGACGCTTAAGTAGCGGCGCTTTTGCGCGATATATAGTATGGAAAGAAAGTGTGTTTCCTCACCGTGGAGGAAAACATGAAAACCATTACCGGCAAAGCCAGAAAACAGGCAATCATTATCGAGGCGATTGGGGTGATCAATGAATTCGGCATACAGGCCATGTCGACAAAGGAAATTGCAAAAAGGCAAAAGATTTCGGAAGCTACAATTTTTAAGTATTTTAATACCAAGAATGAACTGATCGATGCGGTGATTGACCAATATTCAAGGCTGGATCCCATCATTATGGACGCTGCAAAGGCAAATTCGAATTCCCCTATTGAAGCGATAACTTATTCCGTAGAAAAACTTGCCGAATACTATGAAGAGTCTCCAGGGCTTATAGCGATTGCCGGAGCGTATGATGTCCTTCTGTGCATGCCCGAATTCGCATTAAAAATCAGGTCGATTTTTGACTGCCGCTCATCATTTATAAAAGCGGAAATTGAAGAGGCGAAGCGCCTTGGGCTTATCAATTCAAAAGCCGACAGCAAAGATCTTACGGATATTATTCTGGGCACATTTTTAAGGGTGTCCCTCGAGTGGAAAATGTGTAAATATGGATTTTCTTTAAAGAAACAGCTTAAGTCGCTATTAAACATCATACTGGAGGCGTTCAAAGCTTAATTTATTGAGGTGAGGAAAATTTAATTTGGACAAGATACGCACTTTCTTCGCAATAGGGGAGAAGTTCGTAGACGAAAACTGATAGAATTTTGCAATCTGTCACCGGTTTACCATCATAAAAATGAAAATACTCGCTCAAAACACGAAATCACTCGTGTTCTGGGCGTTATTAAATACAGAAAGGTGAGTAAGAACTTACTCACCTTTTTCAGAAACATCATCAGCGTGCCGGAAAGCAAACCGTTTCGCCGCGTTCGGATAGCGGCTTAAGTAAAACGCGGCTCAAAAATAAAGTGGAAAGGAGTCAAATTATGGAGAAACCTTTTGAGCAGGAATTGATGGAGCAGGAGGAGGACACACAAAAAAACAAGTTTCTTACGTTTCAATTGGGGAATGAGGGGTATGGAATTGAAATTCGCCACGTCACCGAAATTATAGGTTTGCAGCCTGTGACCCAGATTCCGGAGCTGCCGGAATATATCAAGGGCGTTATCAATCTGCGGGGAAAGATCATCCCCGTCATGGATGCGAGAGTCCGGTTCAAGAAGCAGGCAAAGGATTACGACAACCGGACCTGCGTGATCGTGATCGATATTCAGGAGCTGTCCATCGGCCTCATTGTCGACAGGGTATCCGAGGTGCTGGTGATCCCGGAGGAGGATATTGTGCCGCCGCCCGAGGTCGGAAGCGCTTCCTTCAACCGATACATCCACGGCATCGGGAAGGTGGAAAACGAAGTAAAGCTGATCCTCGACTGCAATAAGCTGTTGCGGGAAGATGAACTGTCCGAATTATCAAACATTTAAAAATATAAATAAAAAGGGTTGATGGGTATGTTTACAAAGAAATTACGAACAAAAATCTTAGCGGGCTATGTTGCCATCGTTCTCATTTTTGCCGTCATCGCTGCAATTACATATTCGGATCTGCGCAGGATCAACCAGCAAGTCAGCGATATGACCGACGTTCAGTTTGAAATCTTCAAAATAAATGAAGAGCTTTCTTACAACCTATCTGAACGGGCGAGCCTCGCAAGGGCGTATATGCTCTATGGAAATGAAAGCTATGTCGAGAGCTTTGAAGAGCTTTCCGAGGAATACAGCCAGGCGCAGGAAACGCTGCTGCGCATGGACGACACGGAGGAAAACCGCAATGCGGCGGAGCGCAGCGACGCATGGTTTACGAGCGTAAAGCAGGAGCTGTTCCCGGCCGTCGCGAGGGGCAATGAAGAGGAAATCGTCGCAATCGGCACCAAAATAGCGGAGGAAACCCAGGCGCTGGTCGAAATCAATAAGGAGCATGCGCAAAACCGGGCCGATAATATTGAAGGAATCAAAAAAGAGATCGCGGGCAGCCAGACCAGAATCATTATTATCCTGTTCACTTCGACCGGAATCGCTATTGCGCTGGCGCTGGTCATCGGGTTTATCCTGGCCAATTCCATCACGACTCCCGTAAAGAAACTGGTCGACGTATCGGGCAGGATCGCCGGAGGGGATCTTGATGTCGAGATCGACATCCGCAGTAAGGACGAGATCGGGATGCTCGCCAAGGCATTTGCGGCAATGACGGATAACTTAAACGACGTCATGAGCAACATAAACGCCGCCGCCGAGCAGGTGGCGGAAGGCGCAAAGCAGGTATCCGGCTCCAGCGTGGATCTGGCGCAGGGCGCCACCGAGCAGGCAAGCGCGATTGAAGAGCTGACCGCTTCCATAGAGGAGATCTCCGCGCAGACGACAAAGAACGCGGAGCACGCGAATGAGGCGAACAAACTGGCGGAAACCGCCAAATCAAACGCGGTGCAGGGAAACAGCCAGATGCAGGCGATGCTCAAAGCCATGGAGGAAATCAACGAGGCCTCCGGCAACATCTCAAAAATCATCAAGGTCATCGACGAAATCGCATTCCAGACAAATATCCTCGCCTTAAACGCGGCGGTGGAAGCGGCGCGCGCGGGCCAATACGGCAAGGGGTTTGCCGTCGTGGCGGACGAGGTCCGGAATCTCGCCGCAAGATCGGCAAACGCTGCGAAGGAAACGACCGCAATGATTGAAGGCTCCATCAAGAAGACCGAGGGCGGCACAAAGATTGCAAAGGAAACCGCGGCGGCGCTCAACGAGATTGTCGACGCGGTCGCAAGGGCCGCAGCCCTGGTAAGCGATATCGCGGTCGCGTCCAACGAGCAGGCCGGCGGCATTTCACAGATCAACCAGGGCTTCATGCAGGTGTCCCAGGTCGTGCAGACAAACTCGGCAACTTCCGAGGAAAGCGCCGCCGCAAGCGAAGAGCTTATGGAGCAGGCGGACATGCTCAAGGGGCAGATTACAAAGTTCAAGATCAGAAAGGCAAGCCGTGCAAACCGGGGGCATGGCGGCGCGGACGAGAAATTAAGCCCGGAGCTCATCCGTATGATCGAAAACATGATCGAAAAGAAAAAAGAGGATTCCGAGTCTATGGAACTGGTACCGGCCGGCGCAAAAGCGATTTTGGCCGGTGGCGAATTCGGGAAATACTGAGCGGCCGCTAAAAAAGCTGTTCCTCCGATATAAAAAAGGACGGGAGATGGATAGAAATCCGTCTCCCGCCGTTTTATTTCATTTTTGCCCGCTTAAAAAAGTTTTGAGGGCGGTTCTTTTTTCTTCATATTTCCATGATTACCGGAAGGATCAGCGGGCTGCGCTTTGTTTTCTTGTACAAAAAGCCGGACAGGTCGTCCTTGATCGTCGTTTTGATCGTCGCCCAGTCCTTGATCCTTTGCTTTACGCACTTTTCAAGCGATTTCCCCGCTATTTTTTTGATTTCCTCCATGATCGGCTCGGCTTCGCGAACGTAGATAAACCCCTTCGATACGATTTCCGGCCCCGCGAGCACCTGCCCGTTTGAGCCGTCAAGCGTGACGGCGACAATAATCAGGCCGTCCTCGGCCAGGTGCTTTCGGTCGCGCAAAACCGCGTTTCCGACGTCGCCCACGCCCAGCCCGTCGATCAGGACGTAGCCCGTCTGCACCGTGCCGGTGAATTTCGCGGTCTGCCTCGTGATTTCGAGCACGCGCCCCGTATCGCCGATAAAGATGTTTTTCGGTTCGACCGACGTCTGACGTCCGAGCTCCGCGTGGTTTTTCAGGTGGCGGTATTCCCCGTGCACCGGCATGAAATACTTCGGCTTTACAAGCGCGAGGATCGTCCGGAGCTCCTCCTGGCAGGCGTGGCCGGAAACGTGGATCTCGGCCAGGCGCTCGTAAACCACGTCCGCGCCCTTTTTCATCAGCTCGTTTATCAGCCGGTAGACCGACTTCTCGTTCCCCGGTATCGGCGACGCCGCGATCAGAATGCGGTCGCCGGGGCCGACCTCCACCTGCTTATGCCCGGAAAACGCCATGCGGTGAAGCGCCGACATCGGCTCGCCCTGGCTCCCGGTCGTGATGATGCACAGCTTGTTTTTCGGATAGCGGCCGATCGACGAAAGCTCGATCAGGACGCCCTTCGGCACGGTGATATAGTTTAAGTTCATTGCGACACTCAGGATATTCTCCATCGACCTGCCTGAGATCGCGACCTTTCGGCCGTATTTTGCCGCGACGTCGATGATCTGCTGGAGGCGGTGCACATTCGAGGCGAACGTCGCGATCAGGATACGCTGGTCGCAGTTTTTAAACTGGACGTCGAACGCTTCCCCGACGCTTTTCTCGCTCATCGTGTGGCCGCGCCGCTCGGCGTTGGTCGAATCGGACATCAGGAGCAAAACGCCCTCCTTGCCGAGCTCGCCGAAGCGCGCAAGGTCGATCATTTCGCCCGCGACCGGCGTTGCGTCGATCTTGAAATCGCCCGTGTGCACGACCTTCCCGATCGGCGTCGTAATTGCGAGCGCGACCGAATCGGCGATCGAGTGGTTTACATTGATGAATTCAACGTCGAAGCAGCCGAGCTTTATGTGATCCCCCGGACTGCGGCGGTTTATCTTCACCTTGTCGGCCATTTTGTGCTCGAGAAGCCTCGCCTCGATCACTCCGGCGGTCAGCTTCGTGCAGTAGATCGGGACATTGATCGCTTTGAGCACGTAGGGAATTGCGCCGATATGGTCCTCGTGCCCGTGGGTCAGGATGATTCCGCGGATCCGGCTTTTATGCTTCTTCAAATAGGTGATATCCGGTATCACGAGGTCGATCCCCAGCATCTCCTCATCGGGGAACGCAAGCCCGCAGTCGATCACGATGATGTCTCCGCCGAATTCGATCACGGTCATATTTTTCCCGATCTCATTGAGCCCCCCGAGCGGGATGATTTTCAGTTTTTCCGTCATATAATTTTGTCACATCCTAAAAGATTTCTTTTTTTGCAGGAACATACACCTATGTAGACCTTTTGGTGTATCCAAAAGGCCACAAAAAATCCAAGCACAGGCAAAACCACCTGAGCCGGCGCCGACGGGTAAATTTTATATATCCGAACAAAATAAAGTCATTATAAAACGCGGTAAACAGACCATCACGGTAAATATACCGCCAATTTTATTATAATAACACATTCATAGTCATTTGTATACTTTTTTTGTTCATCCTATTTTCCCGCCTCGCAAATCAAGCTTTCTCAGCCTGTCGGAAAACAAATCGCAAAGCTCGCCCGCGATCTCCGCATTCATGCCCTCGCTCGTCACCTTGAGCGCGGACATGCGGTCCACCGGCGACACATGCACCCACCCCGCGTCGACGCACAGCTTGATCCCGTCGCAGAGCTCGTGCCGGATGCCGGTGCACTCGTTTAAGAGCGCCTGCATCATCGCCGCGCGGTTTCTGCTGACGTTGACCTCGCGCGTCACCGTGTAAAAGTCCGGCAAAAGGTTCAGCGCCTCATGGAGCGTCTGCCCGCTTTTTTTCAGATACTCCGCGACGTTCAGCGCGGCGTAAAGCCCGTCCCGCATAAAGGTCTGCCGCCTTAAAAGATCGTTTTTCCCGTCTTCCCTCGACAAACGGAGCACCGTCCCGCCGCACGCATGGACGGCTGCTTCAAGGATGTTGGGCGCGTCATGATACGCCGCGATCGTCTCGACGGTTTTATTCTTGACGGCGCAGACGGCCGAAAGCACAAACATGTGCCACGGATCGACGTATTTTCCGTCTTCGTCGGCCGCGATGAGCGAAAGTCCGTCGACGGAAAGCTCAAATATCGGAAGTTTCTTTCGCTTAAGCGCCGTCACCGAGGCGCCGCAAAGATTCAGCGCCTCACTTAAGGGCTCGTTCCAGGTCGTGTCGGGCACGATACAGGAAAACCCGCTCAAATCCTTAACGGCGGCGGTCGAGGCGTACGCCCGCATCAGCCCCGAGACCTCTTTTTTCCGGCCGCTCTGCGACGCCGGGGCACGGAGGATCTCCCCTCTCGACACGGCGGACATCATTTTTCTTCTCATCTCTTTGCGGATCGGGAGGCCGTTTGCATCGAAAAAGAAAACCTCCGCCTCCTCATCCTTCTGCCGGATAAAAACGGATGAGGAAAATCGGTAGAGCTCCACTGCAAAGGACATGACGGCCGCCGTCTTCGCGTCGGTCATAACCGCCGTCCCGCCGGAGGCCTGCACACCGGCGACAAACGCATTTGCGAGCATTTCGGCCGCGCGTCCGCCCGAAAACGCGACGCCGCACTCGTTTTTCTCGCCGAGGAACGATCCGACGGCCATCATGGTTTCGGGCGTCAGGTCGACGTTTACGAGCCCCTGGAGCGTACCCGAGCCGTCAAAAGAAAGCCCGGACTGGGCGGAGGCCCCGGTCACGACATTGAAATGAACGTGCGCGCCCGGCGCGATGGTTTTGCGCGGCCAGATGCGGACTCCTTCGTAGACGACGGCCCCCTCTCCGATGACGGCCCCCTCTCCGACGACCGAGCCTTCCGAAAGCCCGGCCCCCTCCTTGATAAGGGCCGCCCTTGAGACGATCGAGCCGAACAGCGTGCTGTTCGACAGGACGTGGGCCTTGTCGACAACCGAGCGTTCGACAACCGCCCCGCCCTCAATCCGGCTTTCGTCTTCAATGACGGCGTACGGGCCGATCACCGCGCCTTTTTTGATCGTCACGTCTTTTCCGATGTAGCAGGGCGGCAGGATTTTCACGCCCTGCGCAACGCCAGAGGCTGCATAAACGCCTTCCTTCACCTTTTTTGCCGGAAGATTCAGCGAGGCGTCGCCGTTTAATACGTCGAAAACGCACTGCAGATACGCGTCGGTATCCCCGATGTCGCACCAGTACCCGTCGGACTGGCAGACGGCGAGCCTCCTGCCCTTTTTCATCAGCTTCGGGAACAGGTCCTTCGCGAAATCAAACGCCGTGTCTTCCGGGATCTCGTCGAGCACCGACGGCTTGATAAAATAGATGCCCGTGTTGACGAGATCGCTGAACACCTGGTTCCAGGACGGCTTTTCGAGAAATCCCTCGATATCGCCCCGCTCGTCGCAGAGTACAAGCCCGTATTTTGTCGGCGACGTGTGGCGGCAGGTGATCACGGTGACGTCTGCGCCGTTTTCAAGATGGTACTTCGCGGCGGCGCTTAAGTCAAAATCGCAGACCGCGTCCCCGCTGATGACGAGGAAATCCTCGTTTCCTATAAACTCCCGGCACAGCCTGACGCTTCCGGCGGTCCCTCTCGGCTCATGCTCGGTGACGCACTGAAAGGAGAGGCCAAGTTCCTCCCCCCCGCCGAAATAATTCTCGATCTCATGCGGCATGTATCCAAGCGTTGCAATGACCGAATCGAAGCCATGCTTTTTTAAAAGCAGCAAAATATGCTCCATAACCGGCCTTCCGCAAAGCTTTACCATCGGCTTTGGCAATGTGCAGGTAAGCGGACGGAGCCTTACCCCGTTTCCGCCCGCCATGATTACCGCTTTCATATAACAGCCTCTTTTCTGAAACGTTTCAAATCTTTTGTTTTATTATTGTCACTTTTCATCATGATTCATTCAAAATCCGTTTCGAAAAAGACTGATTATTCGAATGCATCATGTCATGGGATCAAAAACGCCGAGCGGCAGGATATGCCGCTTGGCGTTTTTGATCGGTTTTCGCACCGAATCCAAAGAAAAACAGGGCTTCAATGACAATCGCATGAAACATCGACATATACTGTAAAATGTAACGATGCATTCTAATAAAAAAGGAGACCTGAGCATGTGTGGAATAGCCGGTTGGATCGACTATAACCAGGATTTAAGAAGCTGCGAAAATGTCGTTTCCGATATGTCGGATACTTTGAAAAGGCGGGGCCCGGACGCAGACGGCGTCTACTTCGGGCAAAACGTCTGCCTGATACACAGGCGCCTGATCGTCATCGACCCGGAAAACGGCAAACAGCCGATGATTTATGAAAACGGCTCGTCCCGTTATATCATCGTGTACAACGGCGAGCTGTACAACACAAATTCCCTCCGGTCGGAGCTTATGTCCCTCGGATATTCCTTTCAGGGGCATTGCGATACCGAGGCGCTCCTTTACGCATATGTGCAGTGGGGCAAAAACTGCCTTGAGAAATTAAACGGCATCTATGCGTTCGCCGTCTGGGACGAAAAAAACCGTTCCCTTTTCCTGGCAAGGGACCGCATGGGCGTAAAGCCGCTTTTCTTTTATCCGTACAAGGACGGACTCGTCTTCGCCTCCGTGATCAAGACCCTTCTCAAAAATCCCCATGTAAAGCCCGAAATCGACGAGGATTCCTTAAAGGAGATCTTTCTGCTCGGCCCCGGCAGGACAGGCGGAAACGGGATTATAAGGGGTGTGCGGGAGCTTTGCCCCGGCGAATGCGCCTTTTTTGACAAAGACGGCCTGAAAATCGAAAAATACTGGTCGCTCGAAGCAAGGGAGCACACCGACGACTTAAAGCGGACAATCGAAAAAACTCGCTATCTCATCTCGGACGCAATCAAAGGGCAGCTTGTGTCCGATGTGCCCCTGTGCTGCTTTCTGTCCGGCGGGCTCGATTCGAGCATTATCACAAAGCTCGCCTCAGACCACTACAGGGACGAGAACAAAGGTCCCCTTACGACCTATTCCGTCGACTACCCGGACAATCAGAAATATTTCGTGAGAAACGCCTTCCAGCCGAATACCGACCGGGAATACATAAAAATGATGACCGACTTTACCGGCTCGGAAAACAGAGAGGTGCTGGTCTCAAACGGTGACCTCGCGGACGCGCTTTGCGACGCGACGGACGCGCGCGACCTGCCCGGCATGGCCGACGTCGACTCCTCCCTCCTCCTCTTCTGCGAGCAGATCAAGAAGGATTTTACGGTCGCGCTCTCCGGCGAATGCGCCGACGAGGTGTTCGGCGGGTACCCCTGGTATCACAACAAGGAAATCCTGTTCGAGGAAACCTTCCCCTGGTCGCGCTCCCTCTCGCTCAGGCGGCGCATCCTGAAAAAGGGCGCGCTCCAAAAGGGCGAGGAATACGTTTCCCAGAAATATTCGGACACCGTGGCGGGCACGAGCACCCTTCCCGGCGAGAGCCGGCTGAATCAGCGGATGCGCCAGATGTTCATGCTGAACCTAAACTGGTTCATGCAGACGCTTTTAGACCGCAAGGACCGCATGAGCATGCACCACGGCCTTGAGGTGCGCGTCCCGTTCTGCGACCATCGGATCGTCGAATACTCCTACAACATGCCCTGGGAGTTTAAGTCCTACCAAGGCCGGGAAAAGGGGATCGTGCGCGAGGCGATGCGCGGCCTTCTGCCCGAGGATATCCTCTGGCGCAAAAAGAGCCCCTACCCGAAAACCCATCACCCCGACTACTTTCAGAAGGTGGTAAAACGCATCGGGGAGATCCGCCGGTCGAAAGACTCGCCGATCGCCGAGCTTGTAAACTGGCAGAGTGTGCAGGAGATCATCGACAATCCCGGCCTTGTATCCGAGCCGTGGTACGGGCAACTGATGCGCGCCCCGCAGATCCTCGCTTATCTGATCCAGGTCGATTGCTGGATCAGGGAATTTCATCTGAGCATCGTCTGACCGTATTTAAATAAACGCGCGGCCAAATTTGGCCGCGCGTTTTGAATTTCTTTTGTTTTTCAGACGATGATCTCGCCCTCGGTCTCGCCCGCCAGACATGCGGCGTTGGCCTCGTCGACATCGACATGCATTCTCTTCTGGAACTTATTGCTGACCCGGACAACGACTTCCGAGAAGGTCAGCGCGCGCTCCCCGCCGACGCTTACCGATACGATCTGCTTGTCGTGAAGGCCCATCTCCTGCGCGTCCTTCGGGGTTACGTGGATGTGGCGCTTTGCGACGATAACGCCTTCGCCGATCACGACTTCGCCCTTCGGGCCTATAAGCTTTACGCCGGCGGAGCCTTTGATGTCTCCGCTCTCACGGATCGGCGCCGTCACGCCGAGGGTGCGGGCGTCCGTCAAAGTGATTTCAACCTGTGTTGCGGGACGGACGGGGCCTAAAATCGAAACCGCCGGGAAGACTCCCTTCAGGCCCTCGACCCTTACCCGTTCCTCGCACGCGAACTGCCCCGGCTGCGAGAGATCCTTCTTGGGCGTAAGCTCGTAGCCTTTGCCGAAAAGGATATCGAGATGCTCGCGGGTGACATGAAGATGTCTTGCGGAAATCTCAACAATAATTTTGTTCATGTTTGCAGTACTCCTTGCGCTCTATCTGAAATTTCGCAGATTTATTGCTTGACTTAACTTTAACACAGCACGTCTTCGGGTGCAAGACATAAAGCACGAAAAAAGGCGTTCCTTGCAGAAACTTTTTTTCGACACATCTTTACAATGAGTATAATTAAGACTATACTGAAAGTACTATTTAATATCTGCCGAACAAATCGAAAACTGCAGAAATTCGAAGGATATGTGAGCATTCCTGCGTTTTGAAGAGTTTTTGATCCTCCGAGCGCAGTGCGGCGCATCGCTGTCGCCCCGCAGACACTATTTAGGAGAATGTCTTATGGTCAATGATTTCCCCCGCACGCTCACCCTTCTGCGGCAAGAAAAAAAAATAAGCCAGCGGATGGCGGCGGCGGAGCTCCACGTGTCGCAGGCGCTCCTCTCCCATTACGAAAACGGCGTCCGGGAACCCGGGCTCCGGTTCGTCATAAACGCCGCTTCCTTTTACGAGGTATCGTGCGACTATCTTCTGGGCCGGACCATGTCCCGCGACGGAGCGTCCCTTTCGGCGGCCGAACTTCCCGATTTTTCTACTGAAAAAGGGAACCTGCTCAAAGGAAATATTTATGCGGTGTTGCAGAAAAAGATCGCGGCCAATTCCGTGGCGCTTGTTTTGGAGCTTGCCGGGAAAACGGACGACAAGGCGTTTATATCCGATGTGTCGAACTATCTTTCGCTCGCCGTCTATAAGATATTCCGCCTGATTTACCTGTCCGACCCGAAACAGTTTCCCGTCTCCGAGGAAGCCTTTTGTGCGTTGTGCGATGCGGAGATGAAGCTCTGCGAGATGCGGATCAAATGCCGCGTCGCGGGAAAAAGACCGGACGGGACCGCCTCCGAGCCGCTCAGCCTTCCCCAAAATATGTCCTACGATTATCTGACCCATGAGTTTCCCCAGCTTGCGCAGTCGCTGTTTACACTATTGCAGTCGGTCTCCGACAAGATCCTGGAAAGACTCAAATAGTTTGCGATTTCATATTGACAAATCACTTGGCGTCTGTTATCATACAACATGCGCCTTTGCGACGGATAAACGCTGGTGTAGCTCAGCAGGTAGAGCAGCTGATTTGTAATCNNGGCAGACTGTAAATCTGTTGTCAGCCGACTACGGTGGTTCGAATCCACCCGCTCCCACCAAAGGAAAAGCCTTGATTTGCCTTACAAATCAAGGCTTTTCCTTTGCTCAAAGAGGACAGTCTGGAGCCGAAAAAGACTATAAGATACAAAAAAATCAGGGTCAAAATTAGGGTTAGTTTTTATCAATAGTTCAAGTAAACTAAGTTAATGACTTTTAACTTATTAAAATGACTGTGCCATGTTTCCCGCCATTCCCTAGGATTGGCGGGGATTCTTTATATTCATCAATTTAACCGATACGCCTCAATTGTCTTCAATTTATGGGATAAATTTAAAGATATAAAACATTTATGAAAAAAAGAGCCCCTACCGAGGCAATGTCATTAAGATAAGAAAACCTCGCCGGTCGCTTGGCACTTAAAACGGGCCCCCCAAAACACAACCAAATACATGGAGATATAACCAGCTGGGGAGCGCTTCGACGGCATTTAAGAGGTCAGCGGTTCTCCCATCCGTCTCCGCCATGCAGAAAGGTCGGAAAACCAAAGTTCTTCCGACCTTTCTCAGCCTGTCAAAGAACCGGTATTGGATTAGGCCAATGCCGGGTTAATAACGTAAAGATTTGAAAATATCGTCCAGCGGACAAGGAGCCGTTCCAGCTCCATACTGCCAGCTTTTTCAGATCATCGCAGCATATTTAAGCCTGACCCACTGTCAGTTCCACTGATTTTGTTGAGGCAGTGGCCGCTATACGAATCTCCACTACCACGTCTTTTCCTTTGGATTCGGCGTTTTCGCTTTCATCCACAAGGTCTTAAACTACGCTTGCCGCTATTTGCCGGGGTTTTTCCGGACGCGCTATAGGCTATTCTTGGCCCCTCAGCCAAGCTGAGGGTTCTCTTTGCTACCAGAGAAGTTTAAATACCCCCATTTGTAAATAGCAATACAAATGAGGGTGTTTGCCGTCATTTCTTTGTGCGACATACTTGAGTGGGACCTTTGACACAGGATTCGTTAGCCCTGCAGATATCCGATTAATTATCCCGCTGCGCCCCGGTTTTATCATCCAG
>DIWE01000012.1 GCA_002423435.1 Clostridiales bacterium UBA6114 | reverse complement strand
GCGTCGACATCAAGCTCGGGGAGGGGGTCGTCGGGAAGGGAGGGCTCCACATCATCGGGACGGAGCGCCACGAGTCCCGCCGGGTCGACAACCAGCTCCGCGGGCGCTCCGGCCGCCAGGGAGACCCGGGCGTCAGCCAGTTCGTGATCAGCCTGGAGGACGATCTGCTGAGGATCTTCGGCGGAGAGCGGGTACACAGGCTGATGGACCGCCTCGGCATCGACGAATCGGTGCCCATCGAACACAGTCTCATCTCCCGTTCGGTGGAGAGTGCGCAGAAGAAGGTGGAGGAGAACAACTTCCGCATCCGGAAGCACGTCCTCGACTATGACGACGTCATGAATAAGCAGCGCGAGATCATATACGGGCAGCGCCGCCGCGTGCTTGACGGCGAAAGCCTCAAGGATTCCATTTTAAGCATGGTCGAGGAATCGATCAAAAACGCCGTCCATTCGGTTACCGGCGAGCACAATTATCTCGACACGTGGCAGTGCGAGGAAATCATCTCGAAATTCGAAGGGGTCTTTATCGAGCCGAAAAGCCTCTCCTTTACCCGCGACGAGCTAAACGACATGACGCCGGACGGCCTTAAGAATATCCTGATGGACAAGGCGACAGAGGCGTATGACAAGAAAGAGGCGGCCCTGACGGAGCCCGTGATGCGCGAGCTCGAACGCGTTGTGATGCTCAAAAACGTCGACGAGAAATGGATGGACCACATCGACGCGATGGATGAGCTAAAGCAGGGCATCGGGCTTCGCGCCTATGCGCAGACCGACCCGGTCGTCGCGTATAAGCAGGAGGGCTTCGAGATGTTCGACGAGATGATCCAGTCGATCCGCGAGGACACCGTCCGCATGGTCTACCTTGCCCGCATCAGGCACGGCGACGAGCCAAAGCGCGAGCAGGTGGCGAAGGAAACATCGGTTTCCGGCGCGTCGTCAAACAATCTTGGCCCGCAAAAACCGGTCCGCAAAGAGAAAAAACCGGGGCGAAACGACCCGTGCCCCTGCGGCAGCGGGAAAAAATACAAAAAATGCTGCGGAGCGAACGATTAAGGTGAGGGGAACGGAGGCAGATTCGGCTCAACTCCCCCTTGCCTTATCCGTTTATTTCTTTTTCGCTTCCCGCCTTCGGTAATAAACGGTCATTACCAAATCCATAAGTACCATTGCGACATTGATGATGTATAAAAAAAGCACGATGTCTCTGCCGTATAGCATTTTGTTTACAATTCCGAAGATGTAGCCTGCGATGATAATCAGCAAAAACAGAAGGCTTTTTCCTTTCGTCGATTTTGACCGGATCGTTTTCAGGATGTTTGCCGGCCATGCCGCGCCGAAGCACACCAGCATCCCGGCTTCAAAAATACTCATTTTTTGCTATGCACCAACTTTCTTTATCCATTGTACCCCAGATCCCCGCCTAAGACAAGCATGCGGATTAAATTCCATCAGATTCGGAGGACTCATCATGGCAGCCATCAAAATCAGGGACAACGTCTACGCAGTCGGAGCGATCGACTATGACGTTCGGATCTTTCACGGATACGAAACGCCCTTCGGCACGACGTACAACGCTTACCTTGTGCTCGACGACAAAATCAGCCTGATCGATTTTGTCAAAGCTCCGTTTTCGGACGAGCTTATTAAGAATATTGAGGAAATCGTTCCGGTGTCGAAAATCGATTATTTTATCGTAAATCATATCGAGCCCGACCATTCGGGCGCGCTCCCGGCCGTCGCCGACCTTGTTCCGAAGGCGGAGATTTTCTGCACCGCAAACGCGAAAAAAGGCCTTGCGGCCTATTACAAACGCGATTTTGGCTGCCATGTCGTGCAGCCGTTTGAAACCCTGAGCACGGGCAAATATAATTTTACCTTTGTCCCGATGCCGATGGTGCACTGGCCCGACAGCATGAGCACCTACCTGTCCGAGGAAAAAATCCTGTTTTCAAACGACGCCTTCGGCCAGCACATCGCGGTAAAGGAAGCGTTCGACGACGAGCTCGGCTTTGACCGCCTTTTGGAGCGCGCGGGGGATTACTACGCAAACATCGTGTTTCCCTTCGGGGCGCAGGTGCAAAAGCTCCTCTCCCAGGTTTCCGGCTTCGACATCGAAATAATCTGCCCGTCCCACGGCCAGATCCTGCGCAGCTTCGTTCCCGAGATGGTCGAAAAGTACGGCGGGTGGTCGACAAACCGGACGGATCAAAACCGCGCCGTCATCGTGTACGACACCATGTGGGGCTCGACGGAGATCATGGCAAAGCAGCTTTTCGACGAGTGGACCGCCGAAGGGAAAGAGACGGAGCTCATCGACCTGCGCAAGAAGCATATTTCGTATGCGATGGCGCGGCTTCTGGAGGCAAAATACATCGCGGTCGGCTCCTCCACCTT
The DNA here is from genome assembly GCA_002423435.1 of Clostridiales bacterium UBA6114. GTDB lineage: Bacteria > Bacillota > Clostridia > Oscillospirales > Butyricicoccaceae > UBA6114. The sequence continues at coordinate 46,970 of DIWE01000012.1, read as the reverse complement.
AAACAATAACCTGCTGCCGACCGTCGCCGCCTTTCTTACGTACATGAAGGGACTAAAGCCCAAGGAGCGCACAGGTCTTGCCTTCGGCTCCTACGGTTGGAGCGGCGAAAGCATAAAGCAAATCGAGGAATACTTCCAGGCCCTCGGCTTTGCCCTCCTCCCCTCCAGAAAGACAATTTACAGGCCGTAAGCCTATATAAAAGCACAAAAAAGCGGTGGAAACCGCTTCAGCTTGTCAGAAAAGTGGTTCCGGGGATTTTTAAGGGGCCGAGGCACCTTAAATTTTGATTTGTCCGGAGGCGGACATGCGCCGCCGAAGGACACTCTGGACAAAACACAGGTGTTTTGTCCGCCCCTGGGGGAGGCGGGGTCCCCAAGCGATCATGATCGCTTGGGGTGCTCCTCGAGAGGGAATGGATTCCCTCTCGAAAGGCTGTCGACTTTATCGACAGCCTCAAGCGGTGGAAACCGCTTTTTTATTTCGACAACAGCCGGATTGCCGCGACCGCGAGAAGGATCAGCGCCGACGCAAACGAAACAATGCGGTCGTCTAGCCCTTTAAGATATGAGCACGCGCGCTTTCCCGCCCTTTCGCCCAGCAGCAGAAGAAAAATCTGCGCAAATCCCGCGAGCGGCGGGAACAGCGCGCTTTTTATGCCGGAGAGCACAAGCCCCGTCCCGGCGCTCAGCATGTCGACCGAGAGCGCAAGCCCGAGGACAAATGCCTCCTTTAAGCTGATCGCGCCCGAGTGGTCCATATCTCCCCTCTTCGGATCCCGCAATACCGACATCGCCTCCTCCGGCATGTCTTTTGCTTCACTTCGCGTTTTCTTCGCCACCCGAAAGACGATGATCCACAGCGCCATCGCGCTTAAAATGCCGCTTCCCAGATATGTAGCGGTATCCCTCTCCATCAGCGATGAAAGCCCGGTTCCCGAAAACAGCGACAGGTACGCGCAGCACATCGACAGCGCGCCGATGACCGCTTTGGAGGAAATAGGGATCCTTACGTTTCTCGCGCCGAAGGAAATCCCGGCGCCCAGCGCGTCGGCGCTTAATGACAGAGCAAAAATCAGTACCAGCATGAATAACTTCCGAACACCCTTCCATAATCTTGAAGTTTGAATTCCTTCAAACTTTTGCGATATCCTTCCATCATATGGCCGGGAGGGGCCATGGGTGAACCTCCGCGGGTGTTCTTTCGAAGAAAAAAAACCGCTTTTTCCCCGATTTTCGGGGGAAAAGCGGTTTTTCCGTATTTTTCAGATCACAGATATTTTTGCAGCCGTTCGGCCATGTCGGTCTTCTCCCACGTAAGCTCCAGGTCGTCGCGGCCGAAATGTCCCGCCGCCGCGAGCGGCTTGTAGATCGGGCGGCGCAGGTCGAGGCGCCGGATGATCGAAGCGGGGCGCAGATCGAAATTCTCCGCGACAATTGACGCGATCTTCTGATCGGAGATCTTTCCGGTGCCGAAGGTGTCGATCTGGATGGAGACGGGGTGCGCGATGCCGATCGCATAGGCGACCTCGATCTCGCATTTTGCGGCAAGGCCGGCCGCCACGATGTTTTTCGCGACATAGCGGGCCATATAGGCGGCCGAACGGTCGACCTTCGTCGGGTCCTTGCCGGAGAAACAGCCGCCGCCGTGCCGTGCATAGCCGCCGTAGGTATCGACGATAATCTTCCGCCCGGTAAGCCCGGAATCCCCGTGCGGTCCGCCGATTACGAACCTGCCGGTCGGATTGATATAGATTTTCGTGTGCCTGTCGATGAATTTCTCGGGCAGCGCCGGCAAAATCACATTTTCATATACCTCCCGCCGCAAATCCTCAAGCTCGATCTCGGGCGAATGCTGGGTCGAAAGGACGATCGCCTCGAACCGTTTCACCGAGCCGTCCTCGCCGTACTCGACCGTCACCTGCGATTTTCCGTCGGGCCGGATAAAGGGGAGGATCTCCTTTTCGCGGAGCTCGGTCAGCCGGTTTGTAAGCCTGTGCGCATAATAGACCGGTGCCGGCATCAGCACGGCAGTGTCGAGGCACGCAAAGCCGAACATCATGCCCTGGTCCCCCGCGCCGATTAAGTCGTCGTCCTGCTTTTGGTCCTCGCTCTTGAATTCATAGGAGCGGTCGACCCCCATCGCGATATCCGGCGACTGCTCGTCGATCGCGGTCAGCACCGAGCAGGTTTTATAGTCAAAACCGAAATCCGCGTTTACATACCCCGCGTCCCTGATCGTCCGCCTCGCAATCGACGGGATATCGACATAGCACGACGTCGAGATTTCCCCGAGCACAAGCGCCATTCCCGTAGTCACGACCGTTTCGCAGGCGACGCGCGCTTCCTTGTCCTGTGCGATGATTGCGTCGAGCACCGCGTCGGAAATCTGGTCGCACACCTTGTCGGGATGTCCTCCCGTCACCGATTCGGAAGTAAAATATCTGTTAAGCATATAGGCTCCATAGCCGCAGAACACAAAATACCGTTCAAACGCCTCATGCGTATGTTCATGATCCGGTTATGTGGGAGCGGCTGCCGCATATTCAGGCGGGCGGCGCGCCGAATTTTAAGCCAGTTCTTATAATAGCGTCCAATTTTTCCGTTCTTTTATTCTAATCGATTCCGGCATTTTTTGCAAGGCATCGTCCGCATCTGTGAAACGCTGTTTACTATTTTCCCATTTTCAGATATAATAATATCTATTAATTTTTGCGGAGTGAGGGTAATGAAGAGAACAAGACAAAACCCGCCGGCGTTAACCGGGCGATGTTGGCAATGTCGGTGATTTGAACTATACTGATAGTATGGGGGTTTTATTATCCCCGGGGATCAAACAACTGACTGATTTTGAGGTGAAATCTATGGGCCTTCTCCATGATGCGCGGTCCATCGCCGAGCGCGATCCCGCCGCGCGCAACACGTTAGAGGTCATTCTTTTATATTCGGGCTTCCACGCTCTCGTTTACCACCGCATCGCTCATTTTTTCCAAAAGTGCCATCTGAAAATGATCGCCCGCCTGATCTCCCAGTTCGGGCGCTTTATGACCGGCGTCGAGATCCATCCCGCAGCGAAAATCGGAAGCGGCCTTTTCATTGATCACGGTATGGGCATCGTCATCGGCGAAACCGCCGAGGTCGGCGACAATTGCACGATCTATCACAACGCAACCCTCGGCGGAACCGGAAAGGATTCCGGAAAACGCCACCCGACGATCGGAAACAACGTGCTGATTTCAAGCGGCGCCAAAATCCTGGGGCCCTTCAAGGTCGGCGACAATTCCAGAATCGGCGCAAACGCCGTCGTCTTGCAGGAGGTCGAGCCCGACTCGACCGTAATCGGCGTGCCCGGAAGGGTCGTCCGGCGCAAGGGCCAGGTCGTGTCTCCCTCGACCGATCTCGACCAGGTGCATATGCCCGACCCCGTGGCGCAGGAGTTTTGCCGGCTGCAGGCCCGGATTCATCTTCTCGAGGAAGCGCTCAAAAAGGCGGGCGTCACTCCGGATACGGCGGCGAAACCGGACGAAGGCGCTCGTCCAGAATAAGCGCGCCGTAGAAAGCCGCCTTTTTGCCTAGAGCTTCATTCGGAGCCGCATAACCGCACCTTCCGGGATAATACCGGAGAAACCTGATCGCCGCGTCTGCGCCCTTTGCGATCACGGGAAGCCTTACGGCCATCACCAGATTCGACGCGAGCCCCCAGAGGTCCGACTCGTCCGGAAGATCCGAAAAATCAATGACGATGCAGTCCGCGCCCTCGGCAGCCCTGCCGAGGGCGCAGTCGTTGATCTCGTCGAAATCGCCGCCAAGAAGCGCCTCCCTCAACGCCTGCTCCCCGAAGCTGAGAACAGCGTGCTTTACCCCTTCCGAAAGGGACAGCGTGCCGTAAGGCGACGCGATCACGGGCGGAAGCTCCCGCTCATGCCACGGGGCGGCGCCGAGTCCGTCAAGCGTTTCGCGCATTTTTGCAATGTGCTCCGGGGTCGTCCCGCAGCAGCCCCCGATCAGTCTGACGCCATATTTTATATACTCGGGGAGAAAAGAGGCAAAATGCTCGGGAGTCTCCGAAAATACCGTCTCCCCGCCGCTTATCTCCGGCATGCCGGCGTTCGGCTTTACGCAGAGCGGCCCCCCGATCAGCTCATGCATTTTCCGGATCGGATCTAAAAGGCTCTCCGGCCCGCCCGAGCAGTTTGCGCCGACGATCGACGCCCCGAGCGCCATAAGCGTCAGCGCGCAGACGTCGGCCGGATTACCCATCAGCGTTCTGCCCGTCTCGTCGAAGGTCGCGTTGGCGATGATGTCGAGCTCGGTGTTCTCCTTCGCGCCGATCACGGCCGCCCGGAGTTCGGCCAGGTCGGTAAAGGTTTCAAAATTGATGATCTTCGCGCCGGCTTGCTCCGAAACCCTCGCCTGCTCGGCGAAAACCGCCGCGGCGTCCTCAAAGCTCATTTCCCCGAGAGGTTCGAAAAACAGCGAGGTCGGTCCCGCGGAGACGGCGACGCGGTCGCGCCCCGCGGCTTTGACCGCGCTTTGGACGCCGCTTTTGTTGATCTCGGCGAACCGGTCGGAAAGGCCGTGCTTTTCGAGGCTTATCCTGTTTGCCTGGAATGTGTTGGTCTGGATCAGGTCGCTTCCCGCCTCTATATAGCTTTCATAGATCCCGCTCACAAGGTCGGGATGGGAAAGATTGTAGCCCTCCGCCGACTCCGAGCCTTTCAGCCCCTGTTTCTGGAGCATGACCCCCTTCGACCCGTCGTAGAGCAGGACCCTTTCGAGTATCCGTTCATTTAAGCATTTTCTCATTGAAGACCTCCTCCTTGTCATTCCTTTTTCCGCCCCGGAAACGCCCGGCGGCCGCCAATATTTTATCCAGCAGATTCAATTCCGAAAATACGGCGCCGAGGACGATCAAAAGCGAGCCCGCCGCCTTTCCCAGTGTAAGGACTTCGACCGTCCCGTCGGGCCCCCTGACAAACAGCGCAAAAGCCAGCGCAAACACCGGTTCGAGCAGCAGGATCAATGCGACGCTCACCGGGCTTACATGCTTCTGGACGAACACCTGGACCGTATTGTTAAAGGCCGTGCAAATGCCTCCGATATAGAGCAGGCCCGGTATCAGCGCCGGATGGAACGCGGCATTCCCGAAAACGGGTTCGGCAAAAAACATCAGGACAAAAATACAAACCAGCGCGCTCACAATCTGCTGGCCGACGCTCAGAAGGAGCCCTTCCCCATCCCTGACAAAAACCGAGACAAACACGATATAAAAGGCAACCGACACCGCGCAGAAAAATGTCAGAAGGTCGCCTATGTTCAGCTCCGTGCCCGGACCCCCGGTAATCAGACAAAGCCCCGCAAACGCAATGACGACTCCGACGGCGCTGCTCCTCCGGGGGCGTTTCCCTGCGATCACCGCCGAGAGAAACGGCACGAGCAAAACACTGAGCGACGTGATAAAGGCGGAATTCGACGCCGATGTAAAACGAAGACCGGCTGTCTGTAAAAGCGCCGCCGCCGCGTTCAGAATTCCCAGAACCGCGCAGTGCGCACCTATGCGCCTTCCGAGCAGAAGCGGAAGCTTTTTGTAAAAAATAATCGACAGAATTACTGCCGCGATGGTAAACCGCAGTGCCGCGAGAGTAAACGGAGACATAACCTTAAGAATGTTTTTCGTTATGATGAACATGGAGCCCCATATGAGCGCCAATAAAACAAGAACCAGATTCGCTTTTTGCTTTGCCAATTCGTTTTCATCCTTTTATAAAGGACGGGCGACCCAAAAGGGCCCACCCTTTCTTAGCCTCAACAAACATTTCTTAGACGCCCTCAGGCGCGTGATGTAAAAAACGCTTTGCACGAGCGCCAGCGAGTGTGAACGTGTTTTTGCATCACTGCAATTCCGCCTTTTTCGGTGACATGCGCGCCGAAAAAGGCACTTTGACAAACAACTAAAGGTTGTTTGTCGCACTTTAGTTTCAAAACGAACAGGTTCGTTTTGATGCGTGAAGACTTTGTCTTCACGCCAGACGGGCGACCCAAAAGGGCCGCCCGTCCTTTGAATCCAACCTTATTTTATCAGTCCTGCATTAATTTGACAAGTACGGCTTTTTGCGCGTGGAGCCGGTTTTCGGCCTCTTCAAAGATCTCGGCGGCATGCTTTTCGAAAACGTCCCTCGTGATCTCCTCGCCCTTGTGCGCCGGCAGGCAGTGCTGCAAAATCGCGTCCTTTTTCGCCACGCTCAAAAGCTCCTCGTTTACCTGATAGCCGCGAAACGCCGCTCTGCGCTTTTCAGCCTCGTCCTCCTGGCCCATGCTCGCCCAGACGTCGGTGACCACGACATCGGCGTCCTTCGCCGCTTCGAAGATATCGGTGCAGAGGATAAACCTCGCGCCCTTTTTGACCTCCTCGCCGGCATAAGCGAGAACGTCCGGGTGCGGCCTGTACTCCTCCGGCGTCGCGACCGAAACCTCCATCCCGACCTTTAAGCCGCCGACGATCAGGGAATTTGCCATATTGTTGCCGTCGCCGATATAGCAGAGCTTCCGCCCCTCGAACTTGCTTAAATATTCACGGATCGTCATCAAATCGGCCAGCACCTGGCAGGGGTGTGCAAAATCGGTAAGCCCGTTGATTACGGGGATCGTCCCGTACTTTGCGAGATCCTCGACCTCCTGCTGCGCGAAGGTGCGGATCATGATGCCGTCCAAATAGCGCGACAGGACCCGGGCCGTGTCCTCGACAGGCTCGCCCCGGCCGATCTGCAGGTCGCGCGGGCTTAAAAACAGCGCCTGCCCGCCGAGGTCATACATTCCGACCTCAAAGGAAACCCTTGTGCGGGTGGACGATTTCTGGAAAATCATGCCGAGGGACTTTCCCTGCAGGAGATGGTGGGAAATGCCGTGCTTCTTTTCATATTTGAGCTGGTCGGCGAGATCGAGAAATTGCAGGATCTCCGCTTTCGAAAGGTCCAGAAGCTTTAATAAATGCTTTGCCATTACCCATTCCCCCCTGTCAGTATTTTTCCCATGATTTCGAGTCCGCGGTCGATCTCATCAAAGGTGATCGTAAGCGGCGGCAGGAGCCTCACCGCGTTTTCCCCGGCGGTCAGCGCGAGCACGCCGGCCTTCGCCATCTCCGACACAAACGCCTTGTGCCGGCCGGAGGGTACGACGATGCCGAGCATCAGCCCGAGCCCGCGCACTCCGAGCACCGTTTCGGCGTTCAGTCCCTCGATCGCCTCCTTGATATAGGCGCCCTTCTTCTTAACCTGTTCCAAAAACTGCTGGTCGCAGACGATGTCCAAAACCGCGTTTGCGCCCGCGCAGCAGACGGGATTCGCGCCGAAGGTCGAGGCGTGGGTTCCCGCACCGAGTACCGCGTCGACATTCTCCGACGCGAGCACGGCGCCGATCGGAAGCCCGCCGCCGAGCCCTTTCGCCGATGTCACGACGTCCGGTGCAATACCGTAGGACATATAGGCGAAAAACGTGCCGGTGCGCCCGATCCCGGTCTGCACTTCGTCGACCACGAACAGCACGTCTCGCGAAGCGCAGAGCTCCCTCGCCTTTTTGACGTAATCGGCCTCGAGGGGCAGCACGCCGCCCTCCCCCTGTACCAGCTCGACAAACAAAGCGCAGGTGTCGCCCGTCATCTCTTTTTCAAGCGCGCCGATATCGTTTGCCGGAACGTGGACAAAATCCCCGGTAAACGGGAAGAAATAATTATGGAACACTTCCTGGCCCGTCGCGGCAAGGGTTGAGATGGTGCGGCCGTGAAACGAGTTTTGCAGGGTGATGATCTTCGAACGGTTTTTTCCGTATTTGTCAAAGCTGTATTTTCTTACGAGCTTGATCGCGCCTTCGTTGGCCTCCGCGCCGGAATTTGCGAAAAACACGCGCGACAGTCCGGATATGCTCGCAAGCCGTTCGGCCAAGGTCGCCATTGGCCCGGTGTAATAAAGGTTCGACACGTGCTGGAGGGTCGACGCCTGCCCTGCGACCGCCTCCACCCAGCGTGGATCGCGGTAGCCGACGGAATTTACACCGATGCCGCTTGCGAAATCGATGTATTCCTTTCCTTCGAAATCGTAAAGCCGGGCCCCCTCGCCGCGCTCAAACGCCAGCGGATACCGCCCGTAAGTCTGCATGACATGGCTTTTTTCAAGCCCTATAACCTGTTCGGAATTCATATTGACACCCCTATCCTATATAAAGCGCGGCATTATTATACAAACATCGTTCCGACGCCCTCGTCGGAGAGAAGCTCGATCAGGATCGAATGCGGCACGCGGCCGTCCTGGATGTTCGCGCGGTGGACCCCGTTGCGGATCGCCTCGACGCAGCATTCGACCTTCGGGATCATCCCGCCCTTGATGACGCCTTCCTTCGTAAGCCCGGGCACGGACGAGAGCTGGACCTCCTTTATGAGCGTCCGCTCGTCCTTCGGGTCTTTAAGGAGCCCTCTGACGTCGGTGAGCAGAATCAGCTTTTCGGCCGAGAGCGCGATCGCGAGCTTCGACGCGGCGATGTCCGCGTTTATATTGTACGAGCAGTTTTCGTCCATGCCTTCGGCGACCGTCGAGATCACCGGGATATACCCCTTCTCGAGCACGTCGAACACCATACCCGCGTTTACCGACCTGATCTCCCCGACAAGGCCGTAGTCGAGCCCGTCGCCCTGGAGCCTGCGGGCCCTGAAAAGCCCCCCGTCGAGCCCGCAAAGCCCGACCGCCTTCCCGCCGGCGCGGTTTATGAGCGAAACCAAGTCCTTGTTCACCTTCCCGCACAGCACCATCTGGACGATGTCCATCGTCTCCTCATCGGTGTAGCGCAGCCCGTTTATAAATTTCGTCTGCTTTCCGATCCTGTTCAGCATGTCGCTGATTTCCGGGCCCCCGCCGTGCACGATCACGACGCGGACGCCGACCAGGGCCAGCAAAACGATGTCTGTGATTACGGCGGTCTTTAAGGACTCGCTTACCATCGCGTTGCCGCCGTACTTGATGACGACCGTTTTCCCGTTGTATTTCTGGATGTACGGCAGCGCCTCAACCAGCACCGCCGCCTGATCGATTCCCGATACGCCCATTTCCGCCCTCTCTCCTTATTTCAGGTCCTGTAATCGCCGTTTATCTTGACGTAATCGTAGGTGAGGTCGCAGCCCCAGGCCGAGGCCTCCGCGTCCCCCTCCTTTAGGTCGATCCCGATCGTCACTTCCCGCTCGGAGAGGATCTTTTTTGCGAGGGCCTCGTCGAACAGAAGCCCCGCGCCGTCCTTGCACACGTCAATCGTACCCGCGGCCGACGAGAAGTCGATATCGACGTATTCCGGCCGAAACGGCGCCTTGGAATAGCCCATCGCGCACAAGACGCGGCCCCAGTTTGCGTCCGAGCCAAACATCGCGGCCTTGACAAGCGACGACGAGATGACCGACTTTGCGATCCGCTCGGCGCTTTCCTCTGCGCGCGCGCGCTTGACGGTGCAGGTCAGAAGCTTCGTCGCGCCCTCGCCGTCGCGAGCGAGCTCGCGGGAGAGATAGGTGTTTACATAGTGAAGGCCCTCGAAAAACGCCTCGTAGTTCTCGTCCTGCCACTCGATCAGGTCGTTTCCGGCGAGGCCGCTCGCCATCACGGTGCACATGTCGTTGGTCGACGTGTCCCCGTCGATGCTGACGCGGTTGTAGCTTTTCCTCGCCGATTCGGACAGCGCTTTTTGCAGCATTTCCTGCGTGATCGCGCAGTCGGTCGTGACAAACGAGAGCATCGTCCCCATGTTCGGGTGGATCATGCCGCTTCCCTTTGCAATCGCGCCGATTTTGACGCGCTTTTTGCCGATGAAAATTTCGACGGCGATTTCCTTTTTCGTCGTGTCGGTCGTCATGATCGCCTCGGCCGCGTCGCCCGAGCCGTTTTTCGACAGGCCCTTTATCAGGGCGGGAATCCCTTTTTCAATCGCTTCGACGTTCAGCCGCTCGCCGATTACTCCGGTCGACCCGACCACGACGTCGCGCTTGTGGATGTGCAGGGCGTCGGCGAGGACATCGCAGGTCCTTCTCGCGTTTTCATTCCCATCGGGCGCGCACGCGTTTGCGTTGCCGCTGTTGCAGATGATTGCCTGGGAAATACCGAATTCGAGGTTTTCCATCGTAACGTAAACCGGGGCCGCTTTGACCTTGTTCAGCGTGTAAACGGCCGCCGTCGCGCATTCCACATCGGAGTATATCAGGGCGAGATCTTTTTTCAGCTTGTTTTTACGGATGCCGCAATGGACGCCCGAGGCCGTAAACCCCTCCGGCGCGCATACCCCTCCGGTCAGATGTTTCATAAATATGACCATTCCTTTCGTTGAAGCAAAGTCAAAGTTTCAGTCCCGTTAATTCGTCGATGCCGAGCATCAGGTTCATGCACTGTACGGCAGCGCCCGACGCCCCCTTGCCGAGGTTGTCGAAACGCGCCATCAAAAGGATCCGGTCGTCGGCCCCGGCGACAAAGAGCTGCAGACTATCTTTTCCGGAAAGCGCCGACGCGTCGACAAAGCCGCGGTCGAGCACCCCCTCGCCCATAAAGGGCATTACCTTAATCAATTTCGAATCCCTGTAATACGACTCGAAAAACGCATGCATTTGAGGCGCCGTCATCTTCTTTGCAAGAAGCCTCGTCAGGATCGGCACCGTGACGACCATTCCCGCATAGAAATTCGAGACGATCGGACAAAACGCCGGAGGAAACGACAAATCGCAGGTGATCTGCATCTCGGGCAGGTGCTTGTGATTCTGGGAAATCGCATACTGCCGCGGGCTCTCAAAGCCCGCCCTCAGCGGTTTTTCCTCATACTCCGCGATCATCTTTTTCCCGCCGCCCGAGTAGCCGGTGACGGAGTGGGCGCAAAACGGATAATAAAACGGCGCGATCTCCATTTTGATCAGAGGATAGACGAGCACATTGAAGCCGGTCGCGTGGCAGCCCGGCACCGACAGCCTCTTGGCGTCCTTAACCGCCCCGCGCCGCTCTTCGGAAAGTTCGGGCAGTCCGTAAACCCAGCCGGGGGCCACCCTGTGGGCGGTGGACGCGTCGACGATGCGCACCCTTTCGTTTTCCACAAGCGCGACGGCCTCCCTCGCGGCGGCGTCCGGCAGGCACAAAAACACGATGTCGGAGCCGTTTATCAGGCGGCGGCGCTCGTAAGGGTCCTTTCGCAGCGCCTCCCGAATCGGAATCAGCTCGATATCCGGCCGGGCGCTTAAACGCTCATGGATCCGAAGCCCGGTCGTGCCTTCCGATCCGTCGATAAATACTTTCGTTTTCATAGCATATCAGTCTCCAAACCCGTCGACAAAGCGCTCGATCCGCTCGATCTGGCGCGTCACCTCCGAAACCGCGGGTCCCCCCGGAACGTCCCGCTCGTTTACGCAGGTGCGCAGTGAGAGCGCGTCGTACACGTCGTCCTCAAACGCGCTGGAAATCGCGCGGAAATCCTTTAGGGTCAGCGTCTCCAGGTTTTCGTCCATTTTGATGCACATATTGACGAGCCGCCCGACGATCATATACGCGTCGCGAAACGGCACGCCCTTCTTCACGAGGTAGTCGGCGCAATCGGTCGCATTGATAAAGCCCTCCGAGGCCGCGTCGCGCATCCGGTCCTTTCTGACCGCCAGCGTTTCAAACATCGGGATAAAGACATTCAGGCACTCCTTGACGGTGTCGACCGCGTCGAAAATCGCTTCCTTGTCCTCCTGCATATCCTTATTATACGCGAGCGGCAGCGACTTCATCATTGTAAGAAGCGTGATCAGATCCCCGTAGACCCTTCCGGTCTTGCCCCGCGCAAGCTCCGCGACGTCTGGATTCTTCTTCTGCGGCATGATCGACGAGCCGGTCGAGAAGGCGTCGTCGAGCTCCAGGAAGCGGAATTCGAAGGAGCACCAGAGGATGATCTCCTCGGAAAACCGGGACAGGTGCATCATGACGATGGAAAGCGCCGACGCAAGCTCGATCACAAAATCGCGGTCGGAAACGCCGTCTAGGCTGTTCGACGTGATTCGCGAAAAGCCCAGCGCATCACGCACCATCTCGCGGTCGATCGGGTAGGTGGTCGCCGAGAGCGCGCCCGAGCCGAGCGGAAGCTCATCCATGCGGTCAAAACAGTCGGAAAGCCGCCCGAGGTCGCGCCGGAACATTTCGGCGTAAGCCATCAGGTAATGCGCGTAGGTCGACGGCTGCGCCCTCTGGAGATGGGTGTACCCCGGCATGACGGTGTCGAGGTGCTGCCTTGCCTTCTTGCAAAGCGCTTTCTCAAACGAGATCAGGATTGCTTTTAGATTTTCGATTTCCTTTTTGAGATACAGCCTTAAATCGAGCGCCACCTGGTCGTTCCGGCTGCGCGCGGTGTGCAGGCGCTTTCCGGTATCGCCGATGCGCTCGGTCAGGAGCCTTTCGACATTCATATGGATATCCTCGTTCTCCGCCGAGAATTCCACCTTTTTATCCTCAATGTCCTTTAAGATCTGGTTAAGCCCCGCGACGATCTTTTCGGCTTCCTCCTTCGCGATCACCCCGGTCTCCCCGAGCATCGCCGCATGGGCGACCGAGCCTTTGATATCCTCCTCGTAAAGGCGGAAGTCGAACTGAATCGACGAGTTGAAATCATTTACCTGATAGTCGGTTTCCTTTTGGAACCGGCCTGCCCAAAGCTTCACGGTATCACTTACCTTTCAGTCGATAAACCAGACGGGTCGGCGGGATGCTCCCGAAGGCCCGCGCAAAGTATCCGCCGCAGTCGCGGACGTTTTCCAACGGATTATTTTAAGTCCTTAGTTTCCGCCTTCTGCTTTTTAAGCTCCTCGTCCATCAGCGCCTTGACGGTCAGCGGCAGCCCGAAGAGGTTTATGAAGCCCTCCGAATCCTTCTGGTTGTAAATGCCTCCGGCGCCGAAGGTCGCGAGCGACTCGGAATAGAGCGAATAGGGCGAGGTCGTCCCCGCCGGGATCACATTGCCCTTGTAGAGCTTGAGCCTTACGTCGCCGGTCACCGTCTTCTGCGTCTCGGCGACAAACGCGGACAGCGCCGCCCGAAGCGGGGTAAACCACTGCCCGAAGTAGACGAGCTCCGCGAACTTCAACGCGACCAGCTGCTTATAATGGCCCGTGTCGCGGTCTAACGTCAGGTCCTCGAGGAGCTTGTGCGCCGCGTAAAGGATGGTCCCGCCCGGAGTCTCGTAGACGCCGCGGCTCTTCATGCCGACCAAGCGGTTTTCGACCAGGTCGACAAGCCCGATCCCGTTTTCTCCCCCGAGCCGGTTTAAGGTTTTCAGGAGGCTGACGGAGTCGGCCGTTTTGCCGTCGAGGGCCGTCGGGATGCCCTTTTCGAAATGAATGGTGACGTAGGTCGGCTTGTCGGGCGCCTTTTCGGGCGAGACGCCGAGTTCGAGTATTTTATCGTAGTCCGGCTCGTTCGCCGGGTCTTCGAGATCCAGCCCCTCGTGGGAGAGGTGCCAGATGTTCATATCCTTTGAATAATTGGTCTCGCGGCTGATCTTTAGCGGGATGTTCCGTTTTTCCGCGTAGGCGATCTCATCCTCGCGGCTTTCGAGCTCCCACTCGCGCCAGGGCGCGATGATCTTCATCTTCGGGGCGAACGCCTTGATCGCAAGCTCGAAGCGCACCTGGTCGTTTCCCTTGCCCGTACAGCCGTGCGCGATGGCGTCGGCGCCTTCTTTAAGGGCGATTTCGACGATGCGCTTGGCGATGACCGGCCGCGCGAAGGACGTACCCAGAAGATAGGTCCCCTCGTAGACGGCCCCCGCCTGCATGGTCGGGAAGATATACTCCTCGACAAACTCCTTTTTCAGATCCTCGATATAGCATTTCGAGGCGCCGGTCCTGATCGCCTTTTCGGTAAGTCCGTCAAGCTCCTTATCCTGCCCGACGTCGGCCGCGACCGCGATCACCTCGCAGCCGTAATTCTCCTTGAGCCACGGTATGATAATGGAGGTGTCGAGCCCCCCGGAATAAGCCAGCACTGCTTTTTTGACCTGCCCTTTCAAACTGATCTCCCCCTTAAGTCCTGTTTTTTATAATTATAAATGATAGCGCAAGAATATGCAACAGTAATCTTTCCTTTTTTTACCCCCGCTTTCCGGGTTTTCCTGTATGTTTTGCACCATTGCCTGTTTCAACCGGCAAAAAACGTGATATACTGTAAAATAAATCATCAAAAAACGCGGAGGGGATTTTTTTTGCAGCAGTTTACTCTTCGAAGCTGCAAGCGGGAGCTCGCGGGCTATTTCTGGGAAACGAGCGCCCCGCGCGGCGTGATCTGCCTTCTGCACGGCATCGGCGACCACTGCATGCGCTTTTCCCATATCGCCGAGGAATGGGGCCGCCGGGGCTTTTCCGTCTTCGCGTTCGACATGCAGGGGCACGGCCATTCGCCGGGGCCCGTCGGCTATATCGGAAAACGGCACGAGATCCTGTCCGACATCGACTCTCTGGTCACCGTCGCGTCGGTCCACTGCCCCGACTCGCCCGCTTTCCTATTCGGCCACTCGATGGGCGGAAACCTCGCCCTTTATTACCGCCTGGTCAAGGACCATCCCCGCGTCGCGGCCTATCTCGTAAACGCGCCGTGGATCGTCCTGGGCGACTCGGCCTCGACGGCCAGGCTTGCGGCGTACTATCTCGCAAAGCGCACCTTTCCGAAATACAAAAACTTAAAATCCGTCGATCCGAAGGATTTCGCGGTCGACCCCTCGGTGAGGGAAAAATACTTAAACGACCCGCTGGTCCACCCCTATATAAGCCCTCTGACCGCCTTCGAACGGCTCGCCGACGCCGCCGAGATCCTTTCGCGCGCGGGCGAGCGCCGAAAGCCCGTCTACCTGATGCACGGCTCGGACGACCGCATCTGCTCGCCCGCCGGCAGCCGCCGCTTCGCCAGAAAAGCGGGCGGGCTCTGCACCTACCGGGAGCTTCCGGGACTGCGCCACGAAGCGCTGAACGAACCGGGCTTTGCAAAGCTGATCGGCGACATGTGCCTGTGGCTTGACCGGTTCTGCCCGTCTCCGGAAAATATACAGAAAAATGAAAATGAATGCATAAATATACATCAATAAAGAAGGTGCCACCATGCAGGACGACTGTTTCAATTTTCGCGCGAATCTGACGATGCTCACCGATTTCTACGAATTCACCATGGTAAACGGATATTTCGTCAAAGGAATCGGGGACAAAACCGCGTATTTCGATATGTTCTTCCGAAAGGTTCCGGACGACGGCGGATACGCGATCATCGCCGGCATCGAACAGCTTGTCGAATACTTAAAAACCCTGAAATTTACTCCCGAGGACATCGGCTATATGCGCTCAAAGGGGATCTTCGACGAGCGGTTTCTCTCGTATCTCGAAAATTTCCGGTTTGAGTGCGACGTCTGGGCGATCCCGGAGGGCACTCCTATTTTCCCGGGCGAGCCGATCGTAACGGTGCGCGGGCCGATTATCCAGGCCCAGTTTATCGAGACGATGGTCCTTCTGACGATCAACCATCAGAGCCTGATCGCGACCAAGGCAAACCGCATGGTGCGCGCGGCCGGGGAGCGCCCGGTCTTCGAATTCGGGTCGCGCAGGGCGCAGGGCGGCGACGGCTCGATCTTAGGCGCCCGGGCGGCCTTTATCGGCGGCTGCAAGGGCACCTCCTGTGTCATGGTCGACCGCGATTTCGGCGTGCCGGCCGTCGGGACGATGGCGCACTCCTGGGTGCAGGCGTTCTCCTGCGAATACGACGCTTTCTGCGCGTATGCGGAGATTTACCCCGAAAACTGTGTGTTTCTCGTCGATACGTACAACGCGCTGAAATTGGGCATCCCCAACGCCATAAAGGCCTCGCGGGATGTCCTTGAGCCGAAGGGCCGCCGCATGAAGGGCATCCGCCTCGATTCCGGCGATATCGCCTATCTCTCCAAAAAAGCGCGGGCCATGCTCGACGACGCCGGATATCCGGACGCAAAGATCATGGCCTCAAACTCCCTCGACGAATTTATCATCCGCGACTTACTCGTGCAGGGCGCCTGCATCGATTCCTTCGGGATCGGCGAGCGCCTGATCACCTCGAGAAGCGAGCCGGTCTTCGGAGGCGTGTACAAGCTCGCCGCCGTCGAAGATGAAAACGGAGAAATCATCCCCAAAATCAAAATCAGCGAAAACGTCGAGAAGATCACAACCCCGCATTTCAAACAGGTCCACAGGCTTTACGACAGAAAAAACAACAAGGCGATCGCCGACGTCGTGACACTTTTCGACGAAAGCATTCCGGAGGACAAGCCATATCTGCTCTTTGACCCGATGTACAACTGGAAGAAAAAGCTGGTGTCGAATTTCTACGCGCGGCCGCTTCTCGAGCCGCTTTTCATAAAAGGGAAGTGCGTTTATCAGAAGAAGAGCATCGAGAGCCTCCAGGCCTATTGCCTGAGCCAGGTGGACACCCTCTGGAGCGAGGTCACCCGGTTTGAAAACCCGCACAGATATTACGTCGACCTCTCAAAAAAGCTTTGGGACATCAAACAGAGCCTGCTGCAAGCCTACTAAGCCCTGTTTGTAAAATCAGTGTGTACGGAATTCCTTAAGAATTTTGCGTCGGGCAAGGCAAATTTTTGCAGGTATAATTTGTTTATAGCAAGAAAATTTAACGCAGCCAGGCGTAAAATTCGGCGGAAAGACGGGCGCAGGGATTTTACAAACAAGGCCTAATCTCCTGAACAGCTTTCCAGGGGGGGACGCCGTCCCCCCTGGATATAAAGCCGGGCCTTGTCCCGGCTTTGATACCCCCCTCGCCTGCGCAATGCGCAGGCGGCTGCGGCCCGATGGCCGCAGGCCATGGTGTCCCTACGGCGGCGCATGTCCGCCTTCGGACATATCAAAAATAAAGGGGCATTGGCCCCTTTACAATCTCCGAAGATACTTTTTCTATAGTCTATGCCCCGCGCCAAACAAAAGGCGCGGGGCTTTCATATAACCTGCTATATTTCCAAAAACTCTTTCACCGTGGCTTCCACGTCGGCGGCTCCGAAAACCGCCGAGCCCGCGACGATAATGTCGACGCCCGTCCTTCTAAGCTCGCCGGCGTTTTCGAGCGTGACACCCCCGTCTACCTGAATCTCGCAGGGGTAACGCTTTTCGTCGATCTCGCGCCTGAGCCGGCGGACCTTGTCAAGAGCCGAAGGGATCAGCGCCTGTCCGCCGAAGCCCGGCTCCACCGTCATGACAAGCGCCATGTCGAGCATCGGCAGGAGGTCAAGGAGTTCCTCTACAGGCGTATTCGGCTTTACCGCGACCGCCGCCTTCACCCCGCCCTTTTTGATCCTCAGGATTTGATCCTTGGTGTTGCCCTCGGACTCCAGATGCACGGTGATGATGTCGGCTCCGGCTTTTATAAAGTCATCGATGTAGCGGTCGGGCTCGGAGATCATCAGGTGGACGTCGAATATGAGGTCCGTGACCTTGCGGATTGCCTTGACGACGGGCGCGCCGATGGTCAGGTTGGGCACAAAATGCCCATCCATTACGTCAATATGTACCATCCGCGCTCCGGCCTCTCCGATGAGCCTTAAATCTCCTGCAAGATTTGCAAAATCCGCCGATAATATTGAGGGCGCAAGCTTCATGATCTTTTCACTCCATTATGTCCCGTTTTTATTACTTTTTCCGCGCGCGCTGAATATACCTCAAAAACGCGGCGGTAACAGGCTTTCGTGCCTTTGCATATAGTTTATTAGCAGCGGAAAATTCCAGCGTGCGGTGCCGTCCTCCCGCCCGTTTTATCCGGCTTTTTAATCCGTCGCGGGTGACTTCATCCGCTGCTGTTTGATATACCGGGGCTGTATAGCTTTTATGCAGCCCCGCGAGAAATACCAAATGGGGCTGTAATGCTCTTTGAGTCAACAGCAAAAAACATATGCCACATGTTAAACTGAGCTCTCAGCCGCAATTGCATCGCATGGCTTAGCCGCGGAAGATTTTCTTTCGCGGCTATTGCCATATTGCGGAAAGCTCCACGATAAGCACCGCCTGCGCCGCAATAAGAATCGGCAGCAGGATCATAAACCGCTTCTTCCTCGTTTTATGCCGGAAAAGGAGCATCGACAAATACATCCCGAATGCGCCGAAAAGAAAGGCGGCCAGAAAAAGCGTCCTCTCCGGCACGCGGCTTTTCCCTCTGACCGCGGCGAGCTTGTCATAGGCGGCGAGGCAAAAGCCGAATATGGATAAAGCGGCGGGAAAAGCCCAAAGTAGCTCATTTCCCATTTTTTCGGCCGGACGTTTCCGTAAGATATGTAGCCTCCAGATCGGCGACATGCAGCATGACGGCAAGCGGCAGTCTTGAAAACGCGGCCGACACCGAGTATCCGCCCGCCTTCGCGTCCTGGTCGAACCCGCCCATGTGCCACCGGATCGCCAGAGCCTCGTCCTCGGTAAGACGCATGTGCCGTTCGATCAGAAAAACCGTCTTTTCGCCGTGCCCATAAGGGAATCTCTCGTCAATCGTATAATAAGCGACCCGCTCCCAGCTCCCCGTCGAGTCGTTTTTCATATTGCGGTAGGACACCTTGTAAAACTCCACCTTGCAAAGGTCGTGCAAAAGCCCGCATATCGCGAGGCTTTCCGGCGGATAGCCCCGGCCGTCCGGGTACCGGGATATCAGATTCCGAAAGACGTTTAGGCTGTGCTCCAAAAGCCCGCCCTCGTAGCTCGAGTGAAACCTTGTGCTCGCCGGAGCGCTGAAAAAATCGGTTTCCGAAATCCACTGAAGAAGGCGGTCGGCACCGTCCCTTTTGATATACTGTCTGTAATATCCGATAAACTCGTCGCGCATCTCCATTTTAGAAAAACATCCTCCCGCGCGGTCTGATCCGCAAAATTTAGTGTTTCATCAGGCCGACGCAGTCATAGTACGGCTTTGACGCGATCAGTTCCTTTTTTTCGCGAAAGGCGGTATGCGCGAGGGTGACGACGGCAAAATCGCAGCGGTCGATCGCCTCCTCGAGCGGCAGGTTCGCAATGCCGCTGACATCGCCCGGGACAAATGGCTCGCAGGCGACGACCGTAAGGCCCCGCTGCATCAGCTCATGGCAAAGCTCGATGGACGGGCTTTCCCGAAGGTCGTCCACATCGGGCTTGTACGAAAGCCCTAAAACGGCGACCACGGGCTTCTTTTTTCCGGCGACCGCCTTCGAAACGCGGTCGGCAACATACCTGGGCTTGGCGTCGTTTCGAAGCCGCGCGGCATAAATCAGCTTTGCCTCCTCGGGGAACTGCTCGTAGATAAACCAGGGGTCGACCGCGATGCAGTGCCCCCCGACGCCGACGCCGGGATTTAAGATCTTGACGCGCGGATGGCAGTTTGCAAGGGAGATCAGGTTGAACACGTCGATCCCGAGCTCGTCGCAGATAATGGACAGTTCGTTTGCAAAGGCGATATTGACATCGCGGAAGGTGTTTTCCGTCAGCTTGCACATTTCGGCGGTCAGGTCGTCGGTCAAGCGGACTTTCCCCCCGACGAGCACCCGTTCATAAATCGCCTTCGCCCGCTCCCCCGCTTCCTTCGTGCGTCCGCCGATGATGCGGTCGTTGTTTTTAAGCTCCGAAAGCATATTGCCGGGAATCACGCGCTCGGGGCAGTGAGCCATATAAAACTGCCCTTCGCGAAGTCCGCTTGTTTTTTCAATGATCTCGGAGAGCATTTTCGTCGTGCGGGGCGGCACGGTCGACTCCAGAATAACAAGATTTCCTTCCCGGATCACCTTTCCCACCATTTCCGCCGCCGAGCTGACATAGCTTAAATCGGCGCTGATCCTGCCCATTTCGGAAAAAAACGGGGTGGGCACCGCAATATAAAAAACCTCCGACTCGCGAAGCTCATGCGTGAAGGTAAGCCGCCCGCCGTCCATGGACCGCTTTAAGGCGTCGGCGAGGCCCGGTTCGACAATGTGTATCCTTCCGGTGTTTAAGATATTGACAACTTCCGCATTCGTGTCAAAGCCGGTCACGGTAAAGCCCGCGTCGGCAAGCGTGATCGCCGTCGGCAGTCCGATATATCCAAGTCCGAGTATTGTGATTTTCTGCATGTCTATTCTCCTTACAGGCGTTCTTGTCCAAAGAACCATCTGTCATTATACCACCGCGAATCTTTTTTGAAAAGCAGTTAAGGCTTCCTTTTTTCGTTATTTCGTATTGATAAATAAAATTGCATTTGTTAAAATAAAGGAAACTGGAGGTGCTGCGTTTGATCATTACAGTGACACTGAATCCCGCGATTGACCGAATCCTGTACGTTCCGTCCTTCAGGACCGGAGAAATAAACCGTGCCTTGAAAACATTCGTCGACGCGGGCGGGAAGGGAATCAATGTTTCAAAGGCGGTGAAATCTCTCGGCGGCGATACCATTGCGCTTGGCTTTATCGCCGGCAAGAACGGCCGCTTTATCAAGGATAATTTAAGCTCCTACGGCATCGAGCATCATTTTGTGGAAGTGCCCGGCGAGAGTCGCGTCAATATTAAAATTTACTGCGGAAACGGAAGCCATACCGATATCAATGAGCCCGGCTTCAATACGAGCGAGGCAAACTTCAACCTGCTGTTAAGCCGGCTCAAGGGTTACCTCCATCCCGGCAATATCGTCGTTATTTCCGGGAGCACTCCGCCGAATTTTCCCCAGGAGTACTATGCAAAGCTCTGCTCCGCCGTCACCGAATCCAAAATCCCGCTCGTCATCGACGCCGACGGCGACCGCCTGTCCCATTCCCTCGGCGCGAGGCCGAGCTTTGTAAAGCTCAATACCCAGGAGCTCTCCGAGATCACCGGCACTCCTGTCACCACCCCCGAGTCGGCCCTTCCGGAAGCGCGCATGCTGATGCAGAGGGGCGCGCGCGGCGTTTTGGTATCCTTCCTACCCGGCGGCATATTATATCTTGAGGGTGACGAGGCGTTTTACGCCGAGGCGCCGCCCGTCGAGATTCAGAATACGATCGGCTCGGGCGACGCACTGGTCGGCGCGCTGTCCCATGCGATCGAACAGAAGATGACCCGGGAGGCGACGATCAAGTACGTGCTTTCCACGGCCATGGCAAGCGCCCTTCTCGAAAGCTCCGCGGTCGTTTCGCGCCGGGACGTCCTGAACATTTATGAGAAAGTCAGGCTGCGCACGCTCTGAAAATACGCCTGCGGCTTCGCGCCAATCAATCCGGCCAAAAGAACTATCAAAAACTGAAAGCGGCAGAGTATTCTGCCGCTTTATTATTTTGCCATAGTCCGCAGCTGTAAAACCGTTATTGTTTTCCGGTTATGCTGCGGGTCGTCACATAGGCGCTCACATGCCACTGCTCCGTTTTGAACCCGGCGCGGTGCCGGCCGCCAAAACGCACCGCCAAGCCGAACGGCGGCCTCCGGCCTCTCTATTCTCCCTATTACTTATGGTATTTTCCCCCCAAGTTTATCTGGAACGCCCTATATAGCTGCTCGAGCAGTATCACGCGCGCCAGATGGTGCGGGAATGTCATTTTCGAAAGCGAGAGCCTGTATCCCGCGCTTTTTTTTACTTCGTCCGAAAGCCCGTTTGACCCGCCGATCGCAAAGCAAAGCTTCCCCCCGCTCACCTGCCAGAGGGCGAGCTTCGCGGCAAAAGCCCCGCTGTCCGGCTCCTCCCCCTCTACGCACAGCGCGACCGAAAAAGCGCCCTTCGGCATCGCCTCCAGAATCCGCCTTCCCTCGTCTATGAGGGCGTTTTTGATCTGCTCCTCCGAGGGGCTCGCGGGAAGCCTCGCTTCCTTAATTTCCTCAACGTCCGCTTCGGCATACGCGGACAGGCGCTTTATATATTCGGCGCACGCGCTTTCGAAATACCGCTCCTTGAGCTTCCCGACGCACAGGATTTTTATTTTCAGCATTTCATCTCCTCATAACAAAAGCATGCTTCACCCCAGACGCCTTTTGGCGACAAGGAGCTCGACCTCCTCCCCGGCACCGGCGCAGTCAAGCCGGGAGCGGGTTGTGTCGTAGGCGATCTTCACCGTGTTGTTCTCCGCGCTCAGATGGCTTAAAATAATCTTCCTGGTCCCGCTTTTTGCAATTTCGAGCGCGGCGTCCGCGCAGTCGGCGTTTGAAAGGTGGCCCGTGTCCGATAAAATGCGGCGCTTGAGGTAGTATGGGTACGAGCCGCTTTTCAAAAGCTCGGTATCGTGGTTTGATTCGAGCAGCACCGTTTCCGAGCCCTTCAAAACAGAGACAATCTCCCCCGTGATCCGCCCGAGATCGGTCGCGTATCCCACCTTCCGGTTGCCGCAGTTTATGACGTATCCGACGCTGTCGCAGGCGTCGTGGCTCGTGCAGAAGCTTTCGATGAAAAAGTCGCCGACAAAAAAGCCGCTTCCGGCGTCAAACGGGCGCAGCTGCTCGACCCGGCATCCGGCGCCCCGGATCAGGGCCTCCGCCGTCCCCTTGGAGGCGTAAACGGGGGCAGATATGTGTTTTGAAAGCACCTTCAGCGCAGAGATATGGTCGAAATGCTCATGAGTCAATATAATGGCGTCAAGCTCGTTTACAGAGACTCCGATTGCTGAAAGCGCTGTTTTTATGTATTTGGCATTCGTGCCCGCATCCAGCAGAAACCGGGTCTTTTCCGAGCTTATAAGCACGCAGTTGCCGGATGAGCCGGATGCGATCTGATAGATTTGAATCTGCATACATCCTCCAGATGTGGATTAAAAATGAAACGCGTCGGGCAAAACAAAAGGGCACGGTATTTTCTCCGTGCTCTCCGCTTGTTTTTTGTCAAAGGGCCTCGCGCATCTCGTCCTTGTCGGGATACTCGACGCGGCGGATATCGGCGCCTAAAGACGCGAATTTTTCGACGATGCCTTCATACCCGCGCTCAATGTGCATAATATCCTCAACCTCGGTGACCCCGTGCGCCATCAGCCCGGCGATCATCATCGCAGCGCCGGCGCGCAGATCGCAGGCGCGGACCGGGGCTCCGGTCAGCCTGCCGACTCCCTCCACAACCGCGACCTTGCCGTCGACCTGGATTTTGGCGCCCATTCTTTTTAACTCGTCGACGTAATGATAGCGGTTTTCCCAGACGCTTTCGGTGATCATGCTTGTACCGTTTGCGAGGCAGAGCGCCGCCACAAGCTGGGGATGCATGTCGGTCGGAAAGCCGGGATAGGGCAGCGTCTTGATATTGACGCGGTTTAATATGCCGTAGCGCTTTACGCGCACGGCGTCGTCGTGCTCCTCGATGGCGGCACCCATTTCGGAAAGCTTCGCCGTGATGCATTCGAGATGCTTCGGTATGACGTTTTTAATCAGGATGTCTCCGCCTACCGCCGTAGCGGCCGCCATAAAGGTGCCCGCCTCGATCTGGTCCGGGATAATCGCGTACGTCCCGCCCTTAAGGCCTGAAACGCCGCGCACCTTGATGACGTCGGTTCCCGCGCCCTTGATGTCGGCGCCCATCGAATTCAAGAAGTTTGCGACGTCGACGATGTGCGGCTCCTTAGCCGCGTTTTCGATCACCGTCTGCCCCTTTGCGAGCACGGACGCAAGCATAATGTTGATGGTCGCGCCGACGGAAACGACGTCCAAATAGATGTTTGAAGCGTTTAAGCCGTTTTCCGCCGAGGCGTGGATAAACCCGTTTTTGATGTCGACCTTTGCTCCGAGGCTTTCAAAGCCCTTGACGTGCTGGTCAATCGGCCGGACGCCGAAATCGCAGCCGCCGGGCATCCCGACCTCCGCGAAATGGTAGCGGCCCAAAAGAGCGCCGATCAGATAATAAGACGCCCTGATCTTTCGGATCATTTCATAAGGCGCCTTTGTGTTTCTGATTTTGGAGCAGTCGATTTCAATGGTCGAATCGTTGATAAGCTTTATGTTTGCGCCGAGCTCCCTCATAATCATCAGGAGAGACGTGACATCGCTGATTTTCGGTACGTTTTCGATCCTGCACGGCCCGTTTACCAAAACGGCCGCCGGAATAATCGCGACGGCGGCATTTTTTGCCCCGCTCACGGAAACCTCTCCGTGGAGCTTATTGCCTCCGCGAATGCAGTACTTTTCCACAGGCATTTCTCCTCTAAAGACCTTCAGAAAAATTTTCCTGAGTCTATCAACTTATGTTACCATACTTATTATTGAAAATCAAAATGATTTTTAAACCGCCAATTTTTTATTTTGAAATGAATTAAATTTCGAGTTCGGGATTTAAGCTGCGCATCGCCAGAATCGTTTTCCCAATGAGCTCCGAAAGTTCCATGCCGAGCATTTCGGCGCCCTTTGCGATGACTTCCCTCGAGCAGCCGGCCGCAAAGCTCGGACTTTTAAATTTTTTTATCACGGACTTTAGCTCAAGGTCGGAGACGCTCCTCGACGGCCGCATGATGGCGACCGCGCCGATAAGCCCGGTAAGCTCGTCCACGGCGAACAGGATTTTTTCCATGACGTGCTCCGGCTTTATGTCGACGGCAATAGAGTAGCCGTGGCTCGCCGCCGCGCGGATGATGCGCTCGTCAAGCCCGAGCTCCCTCATAAGCTCCTGGCCCTTTATGCAGTGCTCCTCCGGCCAAAGCTCGAAATCAAGATCGTGCAGCATTCCGACAACCTCCCAGAATTCGACGTTTCCGGGATCATACTCGTTTGCGAAATAGCCCATGACGCCCGAAACGATTTTGCCGTGCTTTAAGTGGAAGGCGTCCTTGTTATACCTTTTCAAAATCTCAAAGGCTTCTTCTTTCGACGGAATTTGACTCATTTTTGACCTCTTCTCTTGTGATCGTTTTTCCGGTTTTATGAAGCCCGGCGCCGTGGCCGGGGCGGTTTCTATACTCAATGAACTTCAAGTTGATTGACTGTATTCGACGGCGACGGGCAGCGCGCGCACAACGTCGAAATAATACAGCCCGACTCCCTCGCACTCGATCGCCCAGACGGGCTGGAGCTTTAAGCGCCCACCTGTGGCGGCGCCCGCGACATATCCGGCCTCGACGGATAAAATCTTTTTCGGGAGCAGATTCTGCTCTTTAAGCACGTTCTTAAACTCCAAAAGGAGTTCCGCGGAATCCCTCGGCATCTCCCCCGTGCTCAAAGGACTGCCGAATGCCCATATCCCGGTCAGGGTGACGGAATCTTCAAAAAAACAAACTTCGATATCCGAATTGACGATTTCATTCTTTTGAAGACCCTGCTTGAAATGAACCACGTATTCGCCGTCCTCAAATGTGCAGGAGTCTCTCATGGCCTTGATGCCGGTTGAATTTATAAGCTTCCGGGCGGCCTCTGTCGCCTCGTCCTTGCTTTGGGGGACGCTGAAATCCCCCGTTATTTTGATCTCAAAATTTCCGCTGCTGCGGAAGGTGGCCTCGCCGTTTTGGCCGTGATAGACCGTCGTGTCGGCGCCGGGGGAGGCGAGCGTATACTCGCCGATCAGTTTTGATGCGATTTCCGCCTCCGCCGCCTCGTCCCTCGGGATTTCATAGGCAGCGATCCCTTTTGCATCCGCGGGGACGCTCTCATACCGGACGTCCAGGCCGTCGCCGTTTACCACCCTCACGGCGGTCTCGAGCGCTTCCTTGCGGATGGCCCGCTCACCCTGCAGCGTATTTATAAGGCTGCAAAGCATAAACAGGTTGACACCGAGAAGCACAAAGATCAGTATCGTTTTTACCTTGCTCCATTCCAATCGCTCTTGCCTCCCGCCTCAACTGATAAAATAAGACGCCGCGATCTCCGGCTCTCCCAGGTCCTCGTACCGGGCCCAGAGCGCGCCGTTTAACTCCTCGCTCGGCGAGTAGACGGCAACCGCCTGCCTAAGCGGCAGAAGATAATTCTCCGAGTCGGTCGTCTTGTAGGAGTGCAGGCGCAAAACAGCCGAGCAGATCATTCCGTCCTTGATCTCGACCTCCGCCGCCGGGCCGCCGCTTAAAAGGACGGGCATGCCGGAGACCTCCATATCGAACGAGACAATATAGCTCTGCGTGCCCTCGTCAAACTGGCAGCTTCTCAGATACGGAACAGCGTCGGCGCGGAAATTGGCAGTGGCGCGGTCGACGAGGAACCTCGCCGCCTCGATCATCCGTACGACGGCCAGATTGCTGTTTTCCCCCGATAAAATACCGGAGACCGGGATGCCCCCCTGCGCGTCGGAAACCAGAAAGTGTACGGTCCCGTCGGGCTCGATGCGAAGCGTGCTCAGGTTTTCCACGTAAACCTTCGTCCCGTTCCCCTCCGGGTAGCTTTGCACCGTGTACGGGTTATAGGAAAACGCCTCGAGAAGCGTCTGGATCGCTTGTCCGCCGTTTGTAAAGGAGGGGGGATAGCCCTCTATCCTGTTTATTTGCGGAGGGCTCTTCGGCAGGATGGTCTCCGGCTCGATCGACCAGTACTCTTCGCCGCTTTCAAATGCAAACGAGCAGGGACTGGGTGCAAATTCGCCGATCGCCTCCAGAAGCGGCGCGCTTGAGACCAGCGTTTTTATCCTGTGGATCGGCGAGGAGGCGCCGCCCCTTACATAAACGGACAGCATGCCGTCGTCGTCAAGGAGCACGACGTGCCTCGCCGTAAAATCGTATTCCTTTTTCTGGGTTACGTTCAGCCACTCGGACAAGGCGTAAAAAGGGATGTCGCCGTCAAAGCCGAGATAAACCATCCGTCCCGAAAGCGCGCCCTTGTATTCCGCCTCCTCCGCGAGGCCCGCCTCCTGCGGGGCTTCAAGCGCCGCCGACAGGAGAGGCGCGATCCTGTCGTAAAGGCCCATGACCGATTCCCTGTCGTACTGGACAAAGGAAAGCCCGGCCTCCGAGCGCGCGGCCATCTTCAGCGGATAGGCCGCCGGAGTAACCTCGACACCGAGCGCCGTCTGGTCGATGTTCTGGATGATCCCGAAAAAGCGGGCAAAGCCGGCCACCCAGGTTTTCCCCCGCATGATCTCCTCGCGGTCGAGCCTGTATACCCAGTTAAACCCATAGATCAGCACCATTGAGACGATCAGCAAAAACAAAACGATGCTCTTTGCGGTTTCCTTCCATTTCATCGCCGCGCCTCCCCCGCTCATTCGGGAAGGGGCAGATTTGTCGGAAGAGTGATCGTTACCGTAGTGCCCCGGTCCAGCTCGCTTTCGACCATGATTTGCCCCTTGTGATACTCGACGATTTCCTTTGCAATCGCAAGGCCGAGACCCGTGCCGCCCCGCTCGCGGGAACGTGCCTTGTCGACGCGGTAGAACCGCTCGAAGAGCCTCGGAATATCCTCCTTCGGTATCCCGATCCCGTTGTCCTCGACGCTGACGTAAACCTGGTTTTCCCCTTTGCTCCCGGCCGTAACCCGCACCTCGCCGCCGGGCGGCGTATATTTCAGGGCGTTTGAAATGATGTTTATAAGCACCTGCTCGATCCGCTCGCGGTCGCCCACCATCTCCGGCAGGTCGTCCTCCAACCGGAGCGTAAACGCATATCCGTTTTTCGACGCGTCCAAGTACATCGCGTTGTAGACGGTTTGAACCAGGATCTTAAGCGAAAACGCGGAAAAACGGAGGTCGAGCCGCCCGTAATCCAGCCGCGAGAGGGTCAGAAGGTCCTTTACGACCCTCGTCATGCGGTCGGCCTCGTTCGATATGACGTTTAGGAATTTCGTTTCCATGTCGGGCGGAATGTCGCCCGGATTTTCAAGCAGGGTCTCGGTGTAGCTCTTGATGTTCGTCAGAGGGGTGCGAAGCTCGTGGGACACGTTTGCCACAAATTCCCGCCGCGCCTCCTCGAGCCTTCTCTGCTCGGTGATGTCGTGGATGACCGCCATCAGCCCGTCGCCTCCGTCCGGCACGCCGAAGGGCGCGAAGAAGATCTTTAAATCCCGGCCGTTTTTCTGATAGTCGCTCTCGGCAAACCCTTTTTCCGCGGCATCGAGATCAGTCGGGGTTTTCAGGTCGCCAAACACCTGTCTGTAAGTAAGGCCGGGGTCGAAGTCGATCCCGAGCATCCGCTGCGCCGCGGGGTTCATATGCAGAAGCCGCCCCTCCTCCGTAAACGCGGCGACGCCGTCGGCCATGTGGAGAAACAGCGTGTTTAGCTTGTTCTTTTCGCCCTCGACCTCCTCAAGAGTCTCCTTTAAGACCTGCGCCATGTCGTTGAAAGTGCTTGTCAGGATGCCGATCTCGTCGGTCGAGTGGACCTCGAGCCTCTTGTGAAACTCGCCGGACGCGATCATCGTCGCGCTTTTAGTCAGCTCCTCGATCGGGGTCGTCATCGTCTTGGACAGGAAAAAGCTTAACAGAATCGCGATGACCAGGCCAAAGAGCGTCGCTTGTACCGTGATCGCGAACAGCATCCACGTAAGGTCCTTTAAGTCCTGCTTCGAATCCTTGATGTAGATGATATAGCGCGACTTCCCCTCGACCGGCACGGCGACGTCCATATACGAATCGATAAAGCTCACCTTGTCGCCGACGCCGCCCGCGACCGCCGCGATGATGTTCGGCGTTTTCTCAAGGGACCGTCCCAAAACGTCGTTCGAGCCCTCCAGATATTCGCCCGTGTCCCCGTCCAGGATATAAAAATTCCGGTACGCGTCGATCCCCATGGACCCCGAGTACGCAGTCAGCACTTCCTTCATCTGCGCGACGCCGTCTTCCCTCGCCGCCTTGTCGCTTAAGGACCTTATAAAGTCGGTTTTAAAGACGGTTTCCATCTGCTGTTTGAAATCGTTGATGTGATAGGACGTCACGCTGCTGATCAAAAAAGTGCCGACGACCACCATGACCGACATGATCAGAAGGACAAGGATCAAAACGAGCTTCATATGCAGGCTTCTAAACAAGAAAAAGGCTCCTTTCCTGGAATCTGCGGTCGTTTCCTCAGATAGTTGTCTACACGGGATGAAATGTCTGGATTTTCAGCGGATTTTTCGCCAGGCAAGGCAAATTTTCGCAGGTATAATTGGTTTATGGCAAGAAAATTTAACGAAGCATGGCAAAGAATCTACCAAAAGACGGGCGTTTTGATCTTGTGTAGACACTAACTAACTTAAGCCTTCCGTAAAATAATAGCCCATCCCCCGCTTGGTCATGATGTAGCGGGGCTCGCTCGGCGTCTCCTCGATTTTTTCGCGCAGCCGCCGCACGGCGACGTCGACTGTCCGAAGATCGCCGTAATACCCGTAATTCCAGACCTTTTCCATAAGCTCCTCGCGGGAAAACACTTTTTCGGGGTACGAGACCAGAAAATTTAAAAGCTCATACTCGCGCACGGTCAGATCGACAAGCCTTGTCCCAACCCTGACCTCGCGCCTTTCCGGGTTTATCGTGACGTTTCCGAAGCTTACCTCCGGCCCCGTCGGGTCCGGCGAGGCGTCGGATACGCTCCGCCTCATGTTCGCCTTCACCCTTGCCATCAGCTCGCGCATGGAAAAGGGCTTGGTGATATAGTCGTCCGCGCCGAGATCGAGCCCCAGGACCTTGTCGGTCTCCTCCTCGCGGGCCGTCAGCATGATGATCGGCACCTCGCTCACCTTTCGGACCTCGCGGCAGATTGTAAAACCGTCGATTCCGGGCAGCATGACGTCGAGCAGGATCAGATCGGGCGACTCCTTCAAAGCGAGCTCCAGACCGGCCCTCCCGTCGGAGGCTTCGAGCGTTTTATATCCCTCGCGCTGCAGATTGAACACCAGAATATCGCAGATGGTTTTTTCATCCTCGACCACTAAAATCCGTTTTTCCAAATCTTAACTCCCTCCGCTTCTATTTTCCGACATAAGCATCGACGCCCGGAAAACCGCCGCGATCGTCTTGGCGTCCTTTACGACATTCTCCGCGATCATGCGTTTGAGTGTTTCAAACGGTATGACCTCCGTGTCGATGTATTCGTCGTCGTCGGGCGAGGGCGCCCCCTCCTTTAAGCCCTTCGCAAGATAGAGGTGAAGCACCTCCGACAAAATCCCGGGCGACGGGTAGACGCACCCGAGATAGATCATCTCCTTCGGTGTGATCCCGGTTTCCTCCCGAAGCTCGCGAAGGCCGCACTCGAGGTGGCCCTCCCCGTCAAAATCCATTTTTCCGGCCGGGATTTCCAAAAGCACCTCTCCGAACGTGTATCGGAACTGCCTGACCATCACGACCTCGTTTTTCTCGTTTAAGGGCAAAATTGCGACCCCGCCGGGATGCTCGCAGACCTCCCTCGTCGTCTCTTTGCCGTCGGGGAGCCTGACCCGGTCAAACCGTATTTTTACAATCTTCCCCCTGTATTTATACTCGCCGTCGATTTTTTCTTCCGTTAAATTCATGATGTGCCCCTTCTTACTTTGGACCAGTCTTTATTTTATCATGGAACCCCCGCCGTTTCCACGGGGCGATCAGGTCTTATTTGCCGGAAAGACGGCGCCTGATCATGTCAAGCGCGGTCGACGCCGCCATAAGCCTGTTTCTCTGCCTGTCCCTGCGGCTTTGAAGCTTTTTGACGACGGTTCCCTCTCCGTCGGAAAGCGCGATGTAAATCAGCCCGACGGGTTTTTCCTCAGTGCCTCCGTCCGGTCCCGCGATTCCGGTGATTCCGATGCCCATGGAGCTTTTTAGCGTGTCTCTGACGCCCTCAGCCATTTTCGCCGCGACCTCGGGCGAGACCGCGCCCTTTTCGTCGATGAGCGCTTTCGGCACATTTAAAAACGCCGTTTTGGCCTCGTTTGAATAGGCGCACACCCCGCCCGCGAAACAGGCGGAAGCGCCAGGGATATCGGTGATCCTCTTCGACAAAAGTCCACCCGTGCACGACTCGGCCGCCGCAAGGGTCTCTCCCATCTCGGTGAGCTTTTGCACCACGACCTCCTCGATGGAACCGACGTCGACGCCGTAAACGACGTCGCCCAGAATCTCGCAGACCTTCCCGACGACGGGCCCGATCATTTTTCTGGCGTTTTCCTCCGTGTCCGCCTTTGCCGTGACGCGCGCCAGGCACTCGCCCTCCTTGGCATACGGCGCAACCGTCGGATTCGACATGGAGTTCATCATGTCCCGAAGGAGCTCCTCCATCGCCGACTCCCCGAGCCCGAACACCCTTACCGACTGCGACACGATCGTCCCGCCGGAAAGCTTCATCAGATACGGAAACGCTCTCTCGTAAAACATGGGGCGGCATTCCCTCGGCGGCCCGGGCAGCATGACGACATGCTTTTTGTCCTCATAAAACGCGCAGCCGGGCGCGGTGCCCCAGTCGTTTTCGAGCACTTCGGCGCCCTCCGGGATCATCGCCTGCTTTTTGTTGTTCTCGGTCATCGATCGGCCCATGTTGCAAAACATCTCGGTCATCCTGTCGAGAGACGGCTGATGCAGGACCAGCTTTTTCGAAAAGGCCTCGGCGAGCGTCTCCTTTGTCAGGTCGTCGCAGGTCGGCCCGAGCCCTCCCGTCGTAATCAGAATATCGGCTCGCTCCTTCGCGATTTTAACCGCTTTTTTGACCCTCTCCGGATTATCCCCGACCACGGTGTGGTAGTACACGTTGATGCCGAGCAGGGATAACCCCTCGGAGATCATCTGCGCGTCGGTGTTCGCGATCTCGCCCAGAAGGAGCTCCGTCCCAACCGAAATAATTTCAGCGTTCATAAAACCGTATCCTCTTTCCCGTTTATTGTGATCTTCTCCGTACTTCTTAAAGCATCCTCCACGAGCTGCCCAATGTCGAGGCCGCGCTCGGCCTCCTCCGCCTGATGCCGCTTCGGCCGCGTCAGCGGGTGCTTCGGTGAGAAGACGGTGCAGCAGTCCTCGTAGGGAAGGATGGACGTCTCAAACGTCCCGATTTTTCTCGAAAGGACCACGATCTCCTCCTTGTCGAGCCCGATCAGCGGGCGAAATACCGGCATCGAGCAGACCGCGCCCGTCACGTCCATCGCCTCGATCGTCTGGCTCGCGACCTGCCCCAGGCTCTCGCCCGTGACAAGGCAGCGGCAGTTCTCGCTTTGCGCGAGCCGCTCCGCGATGCGCATCATAAACCGGCGCATTACGAGAGTAAAAAGATCCTCCGGGCAGCTTCTTCGGATCTCCTCCTGTATCCTTGTAAACGGCACGATCAGCACCTGAAGGCGCCCGGTGTATGCCGTCATGATATTCGCGAGTGTGAGCACCTTTTCCTTCGCGCGCTCCGAGGTGTAGGGAAAGCTTTCAAAGTGGACGCAGCAAAGCTCGACACCGCGCTTTGCCATCATGTAGCCCGCGACGGGGCTGTCGATCCCGCCGGAGAGCAGAAGCGCCGCGCGCCCGCCCGTCCCGACCGGCATCCCGCCGGCTCCCGGGAGCTTGTCGGCGTGGACAAAGGCGTATTTGTCCCTGATCTCGACCATCACGGTGACCTCGGGCTTTTCGACGTCGACTCTTAAATGCGGGAAGGCGTCGAGTAAGTCCCCGCCGATTTCCCGGCAGATCTCGGGCGAGGTCATCGGAAAGCGTTTGTCCGACCGCCTCGCCTCGACCTTAAACGTGCGCGCGTGCGCGAGCACGCCTTTTAAGTACTCCTTCGCCGTCTCCGAAATACGGCCGTATTCTTTTTCGCAGACGGCGGCGCGGCAGACCGCGACGACGCCGAACACCTTGAGCGCGCTCTCGAGCGCCCGGTCCATATCGGCGCCCTCGTTCGCCGGCTCGACGTAAACGGTCGACTGGATCGAATAGACCTTGAACTGTCCCGCCGACGCAAGACGCCTTTTTATGTTTCCGATCAGCTTTTCCTCAAAACGCGACCGGTTTAAGCCTTTGAGCACGAGCTCCCCGCATTTTAAGAGCAGCATTTCCTTCAAAACGGTTTTCCTCACATGTCAAATAATTTTGCGCCTTCCTTAAGCCCCGCGCAGAGGGCGTCGATGTCATCCCCGGTATTTTCCGGGCAAAAGCTCACGCGGATCGCCGAATCGATCAGCCTGTGGTCGAGATTCATTGCCGAAAGCACATGGCTCCTGTGCCCCTTTGCGCACGCCGACCCGCTTGAAACGAAGACGCCTCTCCCCTGCAGGACGCGCATCAGCACCTCGCTTTTGGCGCCGGGCAGGGAAATGTTCAGGATATATCCGGACGCGTCCTCCGGGCTGTTGAAAATAAGGCCGGGAATCTCGTCTTTCAGCCTTCGCCTCGCATATGCGTTGAGCTTTTGTATTTTCCGGATTTTCTCATCCAAACTTTGAGAATAAAGCGCGCAGACCTCGCCCAGAGACGCAATCGCGCTCATCGCCTCGGTCCCCGAGCGCATCCCGTTTTCCTGGCCCCCGCCGTGCAGGAGCGGCGGGATTCTGACTCCTTTTTTGATAAAGAGCGCCCCGACGCCCTTCGGCGCGCCGACCTTGTGCCCGCTGACCGACAGGAAGTCGGCGCCGAACGACGCCAAGGGCTCCTCCGTCTTCAAAAACGCCTGCACCCCGTCGACATGCAGCAAAGCTCCGCTGCCCGCGTCCCGCAAAAGCGCCTTTACCTCGGAAACGGGCAAAACCGCGCCCGTTTCGTTGTTTATCGCCATAAGCGTGACAAGGCACGCATCCTGCGCCTCCGCGACGATATCGCGCGCGCTTACGCCTCCGTCGCGGCCGGGTTTTATCAGCCGGACGTCGAACCCTTCGTCGGATAAAAATTTAAGCGTCTCAAGCGTCGCCGCGTGCTCGACCATCGTTGAGACGATTCTTTTATTCTTTTTCCCGTATTTCCGGCAAGCGCCGATGAGCGCCGTGTTGATCGCCTCGGTGCCGCCGGAGGTAAAAACGAGCTGCCCTTCCCCGGCGCCGAGCGCCTTTAATACGCGCGCCCTTGCCGTTTCAAGCTCCTTTTCGGCCAGGGCTCCCATTGAATGCACGGAAGACGGGTTGCCATAAAGCGCCGTCATCACGTCCACCGCTTTTTCCGCCGCCGGCCCGATCACACGCGTCGTTGCCGCATTGTCGAGATAGTGCTCCATAAACGCCTCCGGAATTAAAAACGCTTTTTCACAGTGTCCATTGTTATTATACATACCATTGAGCCGTATCTCAATATTTTTATTGTATCCCCCGGTGCCCGATGTTATAATAAATCCGTTGTCTTACTTTTCTGTGGCTGAAAGGAGTCATGAACATGCCTGGCAAGGTCGTAACTGGCGCCCAATGGGGCGATGAGGGCAAGGGTAAATACATTGATATTCTTGCGAGCTGCGCGGATATGGTCGTCCGGTCCCAGGGCGGCAACAACGCGGGACACACGGTGGTCGTCGGGGATAAGACCTACAAGCTCCATCTGATCCCGTCCGGCATTCTCTACAAGGACTGTGTCAATGTCATCGGCGCCGGTGTTGTCGTCGACCCCGAGGCGATTTTGTCGGAGATCGACGAGCTTTCCCGCCAAGGCGTCGCTGCCGACAGCCTGGCCATCGATCCCCGGTGCCACTGCATCATGCCCTGGCATATCTTGCTTGACGCCCTTTCGGAGAAGTCCCGCGGCGAATCGGATATCGGAACGACAAAAAAGGGCATCGGCCCCTGCTATATGGACAAGGCGGAGCGCTCCGGCATCCGCATGCACGATTTTATTAACCCCTCCAGGCTCGAAAAGGCGATCCTTGAGGCGGGCGCGCGGAAAAACGAGCTCATCGCCTCGATTTACCACGAAAGCCCCCTTGACCTTTCGGAAATCTATCAGAAATACCGCGTTTTTTCAGACAGGCTCCGCCCGTTTGTCAAAGACACGACCGTCTTGGTGTACGACGCCCTGAAATCGGATAAAAACGTCCTCTTTGAAGGCGCGCAGGGAACGCTTCTCGATCTCGACATGGGCACCTACCCGTACGTCACCTCCTCGCATCCCGTCACCGGCGGCGCCTGCATCGGCGCCGGCGTCGGTCCTACCCTGATCAATGAGTGCTGCGGGGTCGCAAAGGCTTATACGACCCGGGTCGGCAAGGGGCCGTTTCCAACCGAGCTTTTTAATGAGACGGGCGACTATATCAGGGAACGCGGCCATGAGTACGGCACGACGACCGGCCGGCCGAGAAGAACGGGCTGGTTCGACGCGGTTGTCGTTCGGTATTCCGTGCGCATAAACGGCCTTACCGAGCTGATCCTGAACAAAATCGACCCTCTCGCCGGCTTAAAAAGCCTGAAAGTCTGCACCGGTTATAAAATAAACGGGAAAATCACGTCCGAATTCCCGGCGGACTTCTCCGAGCTTGCGTTCTGCGAGCCGCAGTACGAGGAATTTGAGGGGTTTGACGGGGATATCTCATCGTGCGGGAGCTATTCCGAGCTGCCCCGCGCCCTGAAGACCTATGTCGAGGCGATTGAGGAGATGTGCTCCTGCCCGATCCGCATGATCGGCACCGGCCCGTCGCGCGACAACGTGATCCGCCGCTGATTTATACCAGATGGCATGCCCTCCGGCGAAAATTTCGCCGGAGGGCTTTTTTCTTTACCAGTTCGGGTTGCGGCCGAAGCCGTCGCCCAGGATTTCATGCGCCTCGACGACGATGACAAACGCGTCCGGGTCTATTTCGGAGGCAATTTGGGCGGCTTTTGAGGCCTGCTGACGTTTTAAGGCGCACATGATGATCTTTTTCTGCCTTTTTGTATATCCGCCCTCGCCGTAAAGAAGCGTCACGCCCCTTTCCAGATCCTCCTGAATTTTTCGGGAGATCTCGTCGCATCGGTCGGAAATGATATAGGCGAGCTTTTCATAATCCGTGCCGTAGAGGATCACGTCGATCACCTTGGAGGAAAGATAAAGGGTGATGATGGCGTAAAGCGCGCTGTTGATATCCCGGAAGGCGACCGCAGAGGCGGATATGATGACGGCGTCGACGAAAAGCATCATCCTGCCCATCCGGACATGCGGAAAGCGAAGCTTTATAAGCCTGCTTAAAATGTCGCTGCCGCCCGTCGTGGCCCCGTATATAAAGACAAGCCCGAGCCCGGCGCCCATCAGGATGCCGCCGTAGACCGCCGCGAGAATCGGGTCCTCCGTGAACGGCGGGATGCCCGTGGTCAGATCGATGATGACCGAGCTCAGCGCCGTCGCAAAAAAGCTTGAAAAGAGGAACTCCCCGCCGAATTTCAGATAGCTTAATAAAAACAGCGGTATGTTTAACAGGATAATCATGACGCCGACCGGGAACGAGGTCAGATAATTGATGACGATCGCAATGCCGGAAACCCCTCCGGGGGCGATGAGGTTCGGCGTTAAAAACAGATTGAAGGACAGCGCGTAAAGCACCGACCCTGTCGTTATAACGGCGTATTTCCAGAAAATCGTCCGAATATTCATCTGTCGGCGCACTCCTTGCTGCCAAGTTTCCCGCTTATTATGCCGCCGTTTGTCCCCGGATATTACAGCATGGGGCGCGCAAAAGAAAAAAGGAGCGTTATCAGCCCCTTTTTAAATAGTGTGAGCAAACCGACAAATCAGTTTGTTTGCGCGGCTTTTTCCGCCTATATTGCTTTTTACAGCCTGTACGACAGAATCATAAGGCTTTCCATAAACCGGACGTTTTCGACCGGCACGTCGATGCCCTCGAGGTGCAGATCGACCGTGGTGAAGTTCCAAAGCCCCTTGATCCCGTTTTTGCAGAGCCTTTCGCCCATCCTCTGCGCGGCAGACTTCGGCATGGTCAAAACGGCGATTTCCGGCTTATACTGCTTCTGAAAGCCGTCTAGCTCATCGACATGCCTTACCAGCACGCCGTTGATATGCGCCCCGATCAGGCTCGTTTCGGTATCAAACGCACAGGTCAGGGCGACTCCGCATTTGCGGAAGTTAAAGTTGTTGATCAGAGCGCGGCCCATGTTGCCGGCGCCGATGATAATCGCTTTGCGGCCCTGGTCGAGGCCAAGGATCGACGCAAGCTCCTGGGTCAGGTTCGCGACATTATAGCCATACCCCTGCTGCCCGAAGCCGCCAAAGCAATTTAAATCCTGGCGGATCTGCGACGCGGTAAGCCCCATTTTCTCGGCCAGGGAGCTTGACGAGACCCTGTCCACCCCCGCGTCCGACAACTCAAGAATATAACGGTAATACCGCGGCAACCTGCGGACAACCGCCATTGAAACTTTGCTCTTATCCAAAAAAGCCACTCCCCATCATCCGTTTCCAGGTCATATCATGCTTTTTATGGTTTCCATCAGATGTTCTGTAAACTGCTCGGCCGTCGCACCGCCCGGCCTGCCTGTAATCACGTGTTTTCTGTCCTCAAACATGCACCTGTCGAGAGCCGAGGCGAGGACCTTTCCCTTTTCCGCCTCGCCGATATGCTCGAGCAGCATGACGCAGGAGCGGAGCACCGAGACCGGGTCGGCATACTGCGCCCGATTCTCCTCCACCATGCGCGGCGCACTGCCGTGTATTGCC
Source organism: Clostridiales bacterium UBA6114 (assembly GCA_002423435.1). GTDB lineage: Bacteria > Bacillota > Clostridia > Oscillospirales > Butyricicoccaceae > UBA6114. The sequence continues at coordinate 9,609 of DIWE01000012.1, read as the reverse complement.
TCGAACATCGCATAGCGCTTACCGATGTTTGCCGATCCGGCCGTCCCGACGCCGCCCTGGATCTCGGCCGCCTCGTCGGTCAGTATGTCGCCGTAAAGATTGGGGAGCACGAAAACCTGGAATTCCGTGCGGCGCTTCTCGTCGACCAGCTTTGCAGTCATGATGTCGATAAACCAGTCGTCAAATGTAATACCGGGATATTCTTTGGCAATTTCTTTGCAAATATTTAAGAACTTGCCGTCCGTCGTCTTGATGATATTCGCCTTCGTGACCGCGGTCACGCGGGTGCGCCCCGTCTTTTTCGCATATTCAAAGGCGAGCCGCGCAATGCGCTCGGTGCCCTGGGTCGTGGTGACGGTGAAATCGACCGCGAGGTCGTCGTCGACATCGAAGCCCTGGCTCCCGACCGCGTACGCACCCTCCGTGTTTTCACGGAAAAACATCCAGTCGATGTTTTTTGGCGGGACCTTGACCGGGCGCACATTCGCGAACAGATCGAGCTCCTTGCGCATCGCCACGTTCGCGCTTTCAATGTTCGGCCACGGGCCGCCCGCGTGTGGAGTCGTCGTCGGCCCTTTCAATATGACGTGGCACGCCTTGATCTCCTGCAGAACGTCGTCCGGGATCGCTTTGCGGCATTCGGCCCGGTGTTCGATTGTCAGCCCCTCGATTTTTTTCAGAACGACCTTGCCGGATTTTATTTTTTCCGCGAGCAGGAACTGGAGTATCCTTTGCCCCTGCTCCATTATAATCGGGCCGATGCCGTCACCCCCGCAAAGACCGACGACCAGGGTATCAAGCGCCGCATAGTCGATAAAATCACCCTGCGCTTTCATCTTCTCGATGCGTTCGAGCTGCGACAGGATCACTTTTTCATATTTCCCGATTGCTTCCTTCGTCAATGGCATAGAAAACCTCCACACTTATAATATTTCTTTATATCACCCATATTTTACATTGATGGCCAAGCCATGTCAATTGCAACCGCCCACAATAAGCGCTGATTTTGCAAGGCGGCGCATCCCGTCCGTCTTTTTGCACAATTTCGAGGCTTTCGCGCCCACGCCTTTTGCCGTTATTTCCATTCGGCATTAACATAATTTAGCGTGCGGAAATGTCTACAAAGAGTTATTAACAATTTCAACAGACTTATGCACAACCGTTGACCGGTGTCGCTGCAAGGGTTACGCGTTTTTTTACCATTTAATGTAATATCCGCCGACGAATATGCCCATTTTGATAAAAATTGATGCTAGTTGACATAATTACATTATTTATACATTTGTTAAATAGTGCTCGTTTCAAAAAGGCTCGCCGATCTCCCTGGTCGCCTCGGCGTTTTGCGAAAGGGGCGCGATGTTCCCGGCAAGGTACTCGTAGTACGCCTGCGCGCCGACCATGGCGGCGTTGTCGGAGCAAAATCGAAGCTCCGGCATAAAAAGCGCAAACCTGTTCTTTTCCGCCTGTCCGATCAGATCCGCCCGCAGACGCGAATTGGCCGAAACCCCGCCGCAGACCGCGACGGTCTTGACCCCCTTTGCGTGCGCCGCCTCATAAAACCTCGGCACAAGCTCATCGCTCACCGCCCTTGAAAAGGAGGCCGCAAAGGACTTCAGATCAAGCTCCTCCCCTTTTTGCGCGCTGTTGTGGATCAGATTCAAAGCGGCCGTCTTGAGTCCCGAGAAGGAGAAATCGAACGGGGCGCCGTCGACGCTGGCGCGCGGAAAACGGTATTTCGCGTCGTCCCCGTCCTCCGACAGGCGATCGATCCGGGCGCCGCCCGGATAGCCGAGGCCGAGCACCCTTGCCGTCTTGTCGAACGCTTCCCCGGCGGCGTCGTCGCGGGTGGAGCCGACCACCGCAAAATCGGTGTAGGTTTTCACCTCGACGATCATCGTATGCCCGCCGGATACCGTCAGGCAGAGAAACGGCGGAGAAAGCTCGGGATAGGTCAGATAGTTTGCAGCAATATGCCCCCTGACATGGTGGACCGGAATAAACGGCTTATTAAGCGCATAAGCCAGCGATTTCCCGAAGTTTACGCCGACTAACAGCGCGCCGATCAGGCCGGGCGCCGCGGTCGAGGCGACCGCTTCAATTTCACCCATACCCGTGCGGCTTTGCTCGAGCGCCTCCCTTGCGACGGAGGCCACCGCCTCCACATGCTGCCGGGACGCGATCTCGGGAACCACGCCGCCGTAATCGGCGTGCATATCTATCTGTGACAGCACCACATTCGACAACACCGCGCGTCCGTCGGACACCACGGCGGCCGAGGTCTCATCGCAGGACGTTTCAATCGCCAGAATTTTCATATTCGTCTCCAAAAGTAAATTTCATCAAAAGCGCATCCTCCCGGGGCTTTTCGTAAAACCCCCGCCGAAGGCCGCAGGGAATAAATCCGTATTTTTTGTAGAGGCCGACGGCGGGCAGATTCCCGCGCCGGACCTCAAGCGTCAGAAAGGACAGCCCCCGAAGCCGGGCCTCCGACAAAAGCCCCTTCATCAGGGCGTCGCCGACGCCGCTTCGCCGGAAAGCGGGGTGTACCGCGATATTCGCGATATAGCCCTCGTCAAGGACGTATAAGAAACCGGCGTATCCCACAACAGGGCCGCCCTTTTGGCGGCAGACCAAAAAGACGGCGTTTGGATTGTCGACCTCCTCCAAAAGGCTGCCGGCGCTCCAGGGATCTGAAAAGCAGAGTCTTTCGATTGCCGCGATGGATTCAATGAAATCTCTTTGAAGCGGCAAAAGCTCATACTCCATCTTTAAGTCTCCGCACCATGTCCGAAACCGCCCGATCGATCATATCCGCCGCCCTTTCATAGAGCTTGAGGTCGCCGCCGTACGGGTCGGGCACCTCCTCCGTCAGGGCTTCCATTTTTTGCTTCATGTCGGGATAAATGGAGGCGAGCACGTCAAGATGCCTTTTCGTGACGCAAACGGCCCTGTCGGCGTCCCGCAGCGCCTGCTCGCATACCTGCCTCGACTGATGGCCGTCCAAATCGACGCCGCGCTTTTTAAGCGCCAAAACGGCGTTTTCCGAGGCCGGACGGCCCTCGTACGCCGACAGGCCGCAGGACAAAGCGCGCCAGCCGATCTGAGCCTCCTCCGCCCGCTTGTTGAAAATCGCCGCCGCCATCGGGCTGCGGCAAGTGTTCCCCGTGCAGACAAACAGCATCGTTTTCAAACCGTTCACCCCGCTATTTTTTTGCGTCGTACCATGTTTCCCCGGACGACACGTCGGCTAAGAGCGCGACCTTAAGCCGCAATGCGCCCTCCATTTCCTCCCTGAGCAGTTTTTCCACCGTTTCCTGTTCATCAAGACAGGTCTCTATGATCAGCTCGTCGTGCACCTGTAAAATCAGCTTTGAGCGCAGGCTCTCCCTTTCCAGGCGCTTATATACGTTGACCATCGCGATTTTGATAATGTCGGCCGCCGTGCCCTGGACCGGCGTGTTCAGCGCCACCCGCTCGCCGAAGGAGCGGATGTTGAAGTTTACGGATTTCAGTTCCGGAAGATAGCGCCGCCTCCCCAGGAGGGTGGTGACATATCCGTCCTCCTTGGCCTTTTTCCGGATCTCATCCATGTATTTCCTGACGCCCGCGTATTTTTCAAGATAGCTTTCGATATACCGCCCGGCCTCCGCGACCGATACGCCGACGTCCTCGGCGAGGGAAAAGGCCGAGATGCCGTATACAATGCCGAAATTGACCGCCTTCGCCGCACGGCGCATTCCGGGCGTCACCTCGCCCGGCGGCACCTGGAACACCTGCGACGCCGTCACCGTGTGGATGTCCTCGCCGTTTGAAAACGCCTCGATCATCCGCTCGTCCTGCGCAATATGCGCGAGCACGCGCAGCTCGATCTGCGAGTAGTCGGCGTCGAGCAGGACGCACCCCTCCTTCGCCACGAACATGTGCCGGATCTCCGAGCCGAGTTCCTGCCGCACCGGGATGTTCTGGAGGTTCGGCTCGGTGGAGCTTAGGCGGCCGGTTACCGTGACCATCTGGTTAAAGGAGGAATGGATTCTGCCGTCTTTTGGGCTTATCACCTTTGAAAGTCCGTCGACGTAGGTGGATTTGAGCTTCGTAAGCTGCCGGTATTCGAGGATCGGCTCGATGATCTCATGCCTGCCCCTGAGCTTTTTCAGTACCTCGACGTCGGTCGAATACCCCGTTTTCGTCTTCTTTACCGCCGGAAGGCCGAGCTTTACAAAGAGGATTTCCCCGAGCGCCTTTGTCGAATTGATATTGAACGGCTCCCCGCAGAGCCCGTAAATCCGTTTCGTACACTCGTCGATCCGCCGCCCCAGAGTATCCCCGAACTCGCGGAGCTTCATACCGTCCACCAGAAACCCCTCGTGCTGCATCGACGCGAGCACGGTCGCGAGCGGCAGCTCGATTTCAAAATACAGCTTCTCCATCCGGAGGTCTTTAAGCTGCGGCGCGATCCTTTCATACAGGCCGCGCACGCAGGCGGCGTGCTCCGCAAGGGCGCAAAGCGCCGCGTCGTCGCCGTTAAGCTCGGAGAAGGCGTTGTCGGCCTGATAGATCGACTCGGGGCAGATCTCGGTTTTTAAATAGGTTATCGCGCACTTTTCAATCGCATAGCTCAAGTCGGCCGGGCTCAAAAGGTACGCGCCGATGGCCGTGTCAAACTGAAAGCCGCCCGGCTTAAGGCCCATGTCGAACAAGCCGAATAAGATGGGCTTTATGTCGTGGGCAATCTTCCGGACAGCTGGGGAGTAAAACTCCTCGAGAAAGGCATTCCATTCCCGCTCTGAAAAATCGCTCTGCAGGACCAGAAACATGCTGTCGTCCGCAAGTATGGCGGCGGCGCAGAGGGAGCGCGGGCACGCGAGAAAAACCGTGCCGGCCGATTTCGCCGTTTCCAGGAGTCTGCAAAGCCCCGCCTTGTCCGATACCCTTACCGTCTGATAGGAAACCGGCTCGATTTGCGCCGACTCGGACGCGTCCGCCGGCTTTAAGTTTTTCTTTTCAATGAAACTCTTAAACCCCAGCCTAAGAAAAAGCTCGTAAAGCCCCCTGTCGTCCTGCTTTGCCGGCAATAAATCGGAAAGTGAAACGGCAAGCGGCGCGTTGCGGTCGATCGTCGCGAGACGGTAGCTCAAATACGCGCTCTCCCGCCCCGCCTCGAGCTTTTTCCGGACGCTGTCCCGGATCTCCGCCGAATCGAGATTTTGATAGAGGTTTTCAAGGGAGGAAAAACGGGAGATCAGCTCGAGCGCAGTTTTGTCCCCGACGCCGGAAACGCCCGGGATGTTGTCCGACGGGTCTCCCGCGAGCGCTTTTAAATCGATGATTCTTGCGGGCTCGAGCCCGTTGTATTCTTCCCGAAAGTGCGCTTCGTCGAAATCAATGGTCACGGGCCGCCCCATTTTGGTGGACACAAGCCTGACCCTTGTCCGCTCGCCGATAAGCTGCAGCGTGTCGCGGTCGCCGGTGACGATCACGTTTTCATTGCCCGATTCCCCGGCGGTGCGGCTTAAGGTGCCGATCAGATCGTCCGCCTCGTAGGAGGAAAGCTCGAAACGCCTGATCCCCATCAGGTCGAGCGCCTCTTTCAGGACCGGGACCTGCACCGCAAGCTCGTCCGGCATCTTGGCACGCTTGGCCTTGTACCCCTCGAAGGCGAGATGGCGGAAGGTGGGGGCCGCGAGGTCGAAACAGACCGCGACGCCGTCCGGCTTTTCCTCGTCCATCAGCTTAAAAAACGTGTTTAAGAAGCCGTAGACCGCGTTTGTGTAAAGCCCTTCGCCGTTGGTCAAAAGGCGCACGCCGTAAAACGAGCGGTTTATCAGACTGTTTCCGTCGATCAGAAGTATTTTCAAAGCGTCTGCCCCCGTATTTTATAAAGCTTATAACCTTTCGCAAGCGAAACATTAGGGAAATATTATACATTATTTTCATGCGCATTTCAACGATTTATCCCGCGCACGGCCAAAAAGGCGCCGCTCTCCCGAAGGATGGCGGCGCCTTTTGCAGCTATTTGATTTTCACATATACAAGCTTGCTGTTGGAATTGTCCGGCTGGACCTCCTCGATGGTAAAAAGGTTGAACGACCGGATAAAGGGCGTAAGCTTCTTGAAGCCGTAGTTTCTGACGTCGAAATCGGGATAGCGCTTTATCAAGAGGTTCCCGATGTCCCCGATAAACACCCGGCCGTCCTCGTCGGAGTTCTCCTGCACGATCGTCATGACGGCCTTGCGGATCATTTCCTGGGGCGTCATCTCGCCGGACGGGGTTGCCGGAGCGCCGCTCGCCTCCTGTTTGGCCTCGCTCGACTGGGCCAGCACGTCGACGTATTTGAACTTGTTGCAGGCCGCGATAAAGGGGCTCGGCGTCTTTTTCTCGCCCATCCCGATGACGACCATGCCGGATTCGCGCAGCCGGGAGGCAAGCCTTGTAAAATCGCTGTCGCTTGAAACGATGCANNGGATGTCCATCGCGTCGATAATCATCGCGGAGTCGGTCGCGTTTTTGCCGGTCGTGTAGCCGTATTGCTGGATGGGCAGGATCGAGTTTTCCAGAAGGACGCCCTTCCACCCGCCGAGCGCAGGCTTCGTCCAATCTCCGTAAATGCGCTTGTAGGTCGCAACCCCGTCGTTTGAGACCTCATCCAGAATGGGCTTGATGTATTTATCGGAAACGTTGTCGGCATCGATCAAAACCGCGAATCTTCTCTCATTTCCCACTCTCATCACCTCACTAATAATCAGTATATCATGAATAAAAGCGAAAAATAAAGGACAAGCTGACGAATCGTGCACTTTATTGTTTCCCTTTTCATCAAAATCAAGAATGCTTCCGGGGCAGCAGGGCGGCATTTTCGCTTTGCCCCGCGGATATTAAAAAAGCCTGAGACTTTTGCATTCAAGTCTCAGGCTTCCCGTTATTTATTTAAACAGATCCTTCATCTTGTCGAAAAACCCCTTCTGAGACTGGTGGTTCGCGCTCTGGAGCTCCGCCCCGAACCGTTTTAACGCTTCCTTCTGCGCCGCCGTCAGGTTTTTGGGCGTTTCGATCGTCACCTTCACAAACTGATCCCCTCTGCCGCGGCCGTTTAGGGCGGGAATTCCCTTGTTTTTCATCCGGAAGATCGTGCCCGTCTGCGTGCCCTCCGGGACGGTGTATTTTACCTTTCCGTCGATGGTCGGCACGACAAGCTCGTCTCCGAGCGTCGCCTGAATAAATGTAACCGGGATCTCGACCATTACGTCAAAACCGTCGCGGGCAAAAATCGGATGCGGCTTTATCGAGATCGAAACCAGGATATCGCCCCTCGGCCCGCCGTTTTTGCCGAAGCCTCCCTCACCCCTTAAGGAAATCGACTGCCCGTCGTCAATGCCGGCCGGCACCGTGACCTTGATCTGCCGTGACCGCCTGATATGTCCGGTCCCGCCGCATTTTGCGCACGGGTTTTTGATGATCTTGCCAGCACCCCTGCACCTCGGGCAGGTGGACGCGGAGGAAAAAACACCGAACGGGGTGCGCTGCGTGGTTTTGACCTGGCCCGTGCCCCGACAATTGTCGCACGTCTCCGGGCTTGTTCCCTTCTGGGCGCCCGAACCGCCGCAGTCGGGGCAGCTCTCCGCGCGGCTTACCGCAATTTCCTTTTCGCAGCCGAAGGCGGCTTCCTCGAAAGATAGCGTCAGGCTGTAACGCAGGGTTTCCCCCTTCTGCGGGGCGTTCCGCCTGCTCTGTCCGCCGAACGCGCCGCCGAAAACACCCTCGAAAATAGAGCCGAGGTCGAAGTCGGAGAACCCGCCGAAGCCGCCGAAACCGTTTCCTCCGCCCGCGCCGTAGCTCGGGTCCACTCCGGCGTGTCCGTAGTTGTCGTACATCTGGCGTTTCTGTGCGTCGGACAGGACTCCGTACGCCTCGGAAACCTCCTTGAACTTCATCTCGGCCGTCTTGTCGTCCGGGTTTACGTCGGGGTGATATTGTTTGGCAAGCTTTCTGTATGCTTTTTTTATTTCATCGTCGGAAGCGCCCTTCGATACTCCGAGCACCTCGTAGTAATCACGTTTTTGTTCGGCCATCGGCCCCACCTCACAGTTGCTGCGCCATATCGCTTATGTCCGCAAAGACAGTCTATGCTGATTCTCCCGTTACATTGCATGAGGGCGGGCAAAACCCGCCCACATACACTATCCGGTTTTACTTTTTGTCGTTGTCGTCGTCGACAACCGTGTAGTCGGTGTCGTAGACGGTTCCGTCCGGTCCGGGATTTGCCCCCGCACCGCCGGGTCCGCCGGGCCCGCCGGGAGCCCCGGGTCCGCCCTGGGGATTCTGCTGATAAATTTTTGCCGAGATATCGTAAAACAGCTTCGTCAGCTTTTCGCTCTCTTCCTTGATCTGGTCGATGTTGCTGCCCTTGAGCGCCGCCTTCAGCTTCTCAAGCTGGTCGGTCACCGGCTGCTTATCGGACGCCGAGAGCTTATCGCCGAGATCCTTGAGGGTTTTCTCGCTCTGGTAGACCATGCTTTCCGCATTGTTCCGGATCTCGACCTCGTCGCGGTGTTTCTTGTCCTCGGAGGCAAACTGCTCGGCATCCTTGACCGCCTTGTCGATGTCGTCCTTCGACATGTTGGTCGACGCGGTTATCGTGATCTTCTGTTCCTTGCCGGTGCCTAAGTCCTTTGCCTGGACGTTTGCGATGCCGTTTGCGTCGATGTCGAAGGTCACCTCGATCTGGGGCACGCCTCTGGGCGCTGCCGGGATGCCGTCTAGGTGGAACCGGCCGAGCGTCTTGTTGCCCGACGCCATTTCGCGCTCGCCCTGCAGCACATGGACCTCGACGGAGGTCTGTCCGTCGGCGGCGGTGGAAAAGATCTGCGACTTCTTTGTCGGAATGGTCGTGTTTCGCTCGATCAGCCTCGTAAAGACGCCGCCGAGCGTTTCAATGCCGAGCGACAGCGGGGTGACGTCTAAAAGCAGAAGGTCCTTTACCTCGCCGCCCAGAACGCCCGCCTGGATCGCCGCGCCCACGGCAACACATTCGTCGGGGTTGATGCCCTTGAACGGCTCCTTGCCCGTTATTTTCTTGACCGTATCCTGCACGAGGGGAACCCTCGTCGAGCCGCCGACAAGCAGGACCTTCGAAAGCTGGGACGCGTCCAGCCCGGAATCCTTCAGCGCCTGATTGACGGGTCCGACGGTCGCCTCGACGAGATCGCCGATCAGTTCGTTGAACTTCGCCCTTGTCAGGGTTATGTCCAGATGCTTGGAGCCCGAGGCGTCCGCCGTGATGTAGGGGAGATTGATGTTGGTCGAGGTCATGCCGGAAAGCTCGATCTTCGCCTTCTCCGCCGCTTCCTTGAGCCTCTGCATGGCCATTTTGTCGTTTTTCAGGTTGATGCCCTCGGTTTTCTGGAACTCGCTCACCATCCAGTTCATGACACGCTCGTCAAAGTCGTCGCCGCCCAGGCGGTTGTTCCCGGCCGTCGCGAGCACCTCCAGGACGCCGTCGCCGATGTCGAGGATGGACACGTCGAACGTGCCGCCGCCCAGGTCGTAGACCATAATCTTCTGCTCCTGCTCGCGGTCGACCCCGTAAGCGAGCGCCGCCGCCGTCGGCTCGT
>DIWE01000008.1 GCA_002423435.1 Clostridiales bacterium UBA6114 | reverse complement strand
ACGGAAAAAAACCGGATTGGGTTCGACCCTCCTAGCCTTATTCAAGCTTTTCCGCCGCTTGGGCAAATGATCGGGCCGTGCGGCTTATTTTTCCGGGTCGAGCTCAAGGACGCTTTGGACCAGGGCTTTTCCCGCCGCTTCGTCGCCGTTGCCCAGCTTTGCATAAAACTGCGGCCATATGACCTGCTCCGAGATCGCGGCAAAAGCGTCTTTGTCCACTTCGTTTACTTCCATACCGGCCGCCTTCAGCTTTTCGATGAACTGGTCGTTGGTGTTTACATAGGCGTCGTTCTGCGCCCCGGCGGCATAGGCCGCGGCTTCCTCGATCATCTTCTGGTGCTCGGGGGACTGTGCCTGATAGAAGGATTCGCTGACGACGTATCTTCTGGGGAAATAGAAATGGCCGGACAGGGACAAATATTTCTGAACATCCTGGAAGCTGTTGTTATAAGTACTGCTGGCGGGGTTGTCCTGGCCGTCGACCGTACCCTGCTGCAGGGCGCTGTAGAGCTCGGAGAAGGCCATGGGCACCGCGTTGCCGCCGAATGCGTTTACCGTGGCGATCATGATCTCGCTCTCCATGACCCGCATCTTAAGGCCCTTCATGTCGGCGGGGGTGACGATGGGACGGGCGTTGTTGGTGAAATAACGGAAACCGCCGTGATCAAACGCCAGGATGCGCACGCCGATATCCAGGAATTTTTCCCGTTCGTTGTCGCCGATCCCGCTGTTGAAGACGGCTTCCGCGTGATCTAAGGATTTGATCAGATAGGGCAGGTCCCAAAGCATGGTTTCAGTGACAAAGCCGCTGCAGGCGCCGTTCTCAATTTCCTGCATTTCGAGTGTACCCATCTGGACGGACTCCAGCATGGTGCGGGAATCGCCCAGCTGGCCGCTGGGATAAATGTCGACCTGATAATAGCCGCCGCTGAGCTCTTCCAGCTTTTCCTTGAGTGCATAGGCGCCGACCTGCTGCGGGTCGCTCATGTCGGAAGATGCGATGTGCCCCAGCTTGACGACGACAGGGGCCGCTTTGTCGGGGGAACTCCCTGCGGCCGTCGAGGTTCCTGCGGTACCCCCCGCGGCGGGCGAACCGCCGCTGCAGGCGGGCAGCATGAGCATGCAGATACACAGCACTAAAACGAGCGCGATTGACTTTTTCAATTTAAACTCCTCCTTTTTTGCTACAACCTTTTTTGTTTTTTATATACAAAGCTTTCCGCTTCGAATGAAATCCGCACTGCCTTACATCGCGTGGCGCTTGCAAATCTCCCGCGCCTCCTCAAGGCTGCGGCCGTCGCCCAGCGCGGCCATCAGCAGAAGACGCGCTTTCTGTCCGGAGAGGTCGCCCATCAGAAGAGCGCCCGCCTCCACCAGCTTCGCTCCGCCGCCCGGGTTCGCATAAAGCCCGACAGCCCGCCCCTCCGGCGTTTTTGTCGTTACCCCGACCAGGATGCCCTGGGCGATGGCGCGCTTGATCCCTTCATAAAACAGCGTGTTCACATTTCCCGTGCCGCTGGCTTCGATCACGATCCCCCTGGCTTTTTTGGCGATCGAGCAGTCGATGAACCGGGCGTCCGCGCCGATCGTAAATTTGATCAGGTCCACGTTTGTTTCAAGCGACTGAAAGCCGATCTCTTGGGGGCGGATCGTCTTGCGGTAGTAGATGATCTCGTTTGGATAAATGCAGCCGAGGTATCCGTGGGCGCCGGAGGAAAAGGCCTGCACCGACAGGCAGTGCTGCTTTGTCACATCGCGGGCGGCAAAGATCTCGCTGTTGAACACGATGACGACGCCCTGCCCAACGGTTTTAGGCTCCGCCGCCACCATGATCGCCTCCGCGAGATTGCGCGGCCCGTCCGAATCCGGCTGGGAATAATCCCGCTGGGCGCCGGTCATCACAACCGGCTTACTGACGTCCAGCGCGATATCCAGAAAATAGCCGGTCTCCTCCATCATGCCGGTGCCGTGCGTGATCACGACGCCGTCTATACCGTCGTCCTCCAGGCATTGACGGACGCTGTCCTTGATTTCGCAAAGGGAATCGATTGTCAATGCGCTGCTGTTGAGCATCAAAACGTTTCTCGCTTCGATTGCGATGTCGGATGCGGCAAGGAAGCGGTTTAACGCGACGTTTAACAGGTTCTCCGCCCCCAGAGCGGGAACCAGGCCGCCGGCGTTTGCGCTGAATTTTGTTGAGATCGTTCCTCCTGTGGAAAGTATCACGATTTTTTTCAAAATTGTGCCTCCTGAATGAATCCCACCTTGGTCGCATGTCCGGATATAAAACGTGCTTGAAAAAATATAACCTGATGTTATAATAAATAAAATGCATTATATCCGGCCATGTCCATTGTTTACCCTCCGGAAGGATGGTTTTCATGCTTTTTTATTTGAGTTTGAAAGAATTTGATTATGTCCTTGCAATCGCGGAATATAAAAATATTTCCCTGGCCGCCCGTTCTCTTTTCATCTCCCAGCCCGCGCTCAGCCGGTTTATCATCAATCTGGAAGGCCGGGTCGGAATGAAGCTGTTCATCCGCCACGGGAAAACCATTGAAATGACGGAAGCCGGGAAGAGCTATCTGCGCTATGCCCGTGAAATCGCCCGGCAGCGCGATCTCCTGATCTCCGAAATGGACGAACAGTTCAATAAGAACAAATTCGCGCTGCGCATCGGCTTTATGCCCTACAGCGGCAAATCGCTTGTCCCCGAGGCGATCAAAAGGCTGTGTAAGAAGTATCCGAATACCGATAACGTCCATATTTCCGAAAAGGTCAGCAGCCAGGTCGAGCAGGGGCTTCTCGACGGGGATCTTGACCTGGGCTTTGTCGGAACGCCCACAACCTCCGCCCATCTGGAGTATGAAACGGTCTTCAGCGAATACGTTCTACTCGCGATCCACAAGGAAAGCTCCTTTGCCCAAAAAGGCGTAAAGAAGGAGGGCATCCCGTACCCGTGGATCGACGCGAGTTTGCTGCAGAAAGCGAAATTCATCGCTACGGAAAAGGGCATGCGCTCAAGAAAGGCTCTGGAACTGCTCTTTAAGCAGGAGGGGATCTCGCCCACAATCGCGACGACGACCAACAGCAGCTATACCGCGCTGGAATTCAGCGAAAGCGGCGCCGGCATCTGCCTGACCTTCGACTCCTCCTTTTTCCCCTTCCTGAAGGATAAAAAGGACATCCAGCTCTTTTGCGTCGGAAACCCGGTGATGAAAATGGGCGTGGGTTTTGCTTACCGGAATCGGGACAACCTCTCTCCCGTTGCCAGGGACTTCATCCGGATTTACCAGAGCCTTCATTCCCGCTTTTGTGCGAACCTGCCCTGCGACGCGCTGATGCTGTAGCGGGCGGGACACAGAGAAAAGACATATCCGCCAAAGCCGCTTTTAAGAAGGCGGCTTTGTTTTTTCCCCGGCTGCTTACTTCTTAAGCTTATTGGAATCGATGAATTGCCCGACGCACTGATCCGTCGGTTCGCCGTCCATCGCCGTAACGGTGCCCCGCAGGATGGTGCAGACCGCCGCGCCTGTAAACTGAAAGCCGTCAAAGAAGGTGAAGTCCTGCTTGTAGTGCGTTTTCGTCTGGTCGACCACGATTTCCTTCTCCATGTCCACGATGGTGAAGTCCGCGTCGGAGCCGACCATGACGGCGCCCTTTTTCGGATACATGCCGAAAATTCTGGCCGGGTTTTCGGAGCTCACCCGGACGAACTGCCCGAGCGTGAGACGGCCCTTATTGATCTCGTTTAACATGATGCTGGCATAGTGCTCGTTGAAATGGATGCCGGCGGGAACGTCCCAGATCGATCTGGTCTTGAACTTTTCGTCCTTTTCATGGGCGGCGCTGTCGGAAGACAGGATATCGATCTCGCCGTCTCTGAGGCCCGCCATCATGGAATCGCAGTCCTCCGTCGTGCGCACGGGCGGATGGATCTTGATGATCTGGCCGTATTTGTAGAAATCCTCCTTGGTGAGAATCGTGTATTGCGGGCAGGTTTCGCAGGTGATATCCACGCCGAGGCCGCGCGCGGCTTTTACGATGGCTTTGCCTTCCTTGGTGCTCATATGTACGATGTGCATTTTGTTGCCCGCCATATGGCTCATCACCGCCATCCTCGCGATGGCCAGGGCCTCGGAGGTGTTGCCGCGGGCGTAGTCGAAGTCCATATAGTCGATCCGGCCCTGTTTTTTGAACTCTTCCTCGAAGTACTCGACAAAGCCTCTGTCCTCCGCGTGGACGCCGATGCGCAGCCCGGTTTCCCTGATGCGCTTGAAGGCTTCGAACAGGGCGCCTTCCGCAGGGGAGGGGATGGCGCCGAAGGTCTGGCCGACAAAAATCTTGTAGCCGATCGCGCCGCATTCCGCGAGCTCCTCAATGTGGCTCAGGTCGTTTCCGGTAATGGTGCCCCAGAAGCCGTAATCGACGGACGAATTGCCCTCGACCAGATTTCGCTTGAGCTCGAAATGCTCCTTGGAGTCGATCGCCGGAACGCAGTTCGGCATATCGAATACGGTGGTGATGCCGCCGATCGCCCCGGTGCGCGAGCCGTGGCGGAAATCGTCCCTCTTGGGATATCCGGGCTCTCTGAAATGGCTGTGAATATCGATGAGTCCGGGAAGCACATATTTCCCGCCCGCATCGACCTCCTTCGCCGCCTCGTTTTTGCCGCCCGGGGCAAGAATGGCGGCGATCTTTCCGTCCGCGATCCCGATATCCGCGGGATAGGTTTCGCCGGATGTGACCACAGTGCCGTTTTTGATCAAAAGGTCGTACTTCAAAACGATACCTCCTTAATATTTATCAGGCATGGAATTTAAAAAAGGCGCCTTAGACATTCTACTAAAATACCTAAAGCGCCTTTGCTCTGCCTGATTTGAGATTTTCTATAACGTATTATATACGCGCCCCCTTCTTTCTTCAAATACCAAACAATTATTGTATTATACCATTTTTGGTATAATACCGTTTATCGGAAGCCCTGCCGCGGGTTTGCGGAGTCTTAAAACCGGTATTTTCGGTATGGATGGCAGCAGGGAAGGCCTCTTGCAACCTCTATCGTCCTTTCGGTCAGATTGGAGATCATGGAGGCGACGGTCCGATATTGACTGGTTTCATCACAGGCATGCATGCAGACGGAAAATTTACCGCTTTGCGGGTCGGTTTTATGGTCCCGGAGGGCGGCCTTTAAAATGTCGCTGTTGATTTTTCCCTTCTTTTCGCTGAGCATGGAATAAAGGCGGTCTTTGCGCCACCTGCTGTCGGCAATGCTCAACGCGGCGTTTTCCGCGTCCCCTCTTTCGTATTTGAGCATATCCTCGCAAAGGAAATGGTTCGAGTGTACAAAAAGGCCCTCCGCATAGAGCACGCCGACATCCTCCGGCGTGACCTCAAAATCCGCGATGTTGCCGTGGGCGTCGGCTAAAAGCACATTCCTTGAGGCGGCCCGTTCCCTGATGCGCTGCAAAGCGCCGCATGCCCCGGAAAAGGTCCGCTGCTCCATCAGAAGGCGGGAGATCAGATATCTTGGAAAGCCGCGCCGCCAGCCCCGGCAGAACAGGAAATTGCAGTTTACGCCGATGCCCTCGCTGTTTAACCCGGTGTTGCTGATTTGTCCGGCCGGAAGCACCATCATGACTTGCGGCTTGTTCTCGACGGCGAATACCACAACGTTTGAAATCGATTCGAAATCCGAGTTTAAGTCCAGATTCTGGCCGATATAGCATTGCCCTTGGTCCGTATAGCCCGGTCCCGCCGCGTAGGATGTACATTCGGCGGGGCGTCCGTACTGCGCAAGATAAATGATTTCCTGACGCGCCTGAAGCAGGACGGCTTCCGCTCTGGAAATATTGGCGCCCTCGCTCAGACCGAGGATCTCCTCCATAAAACCGGGCGCGTACTTTTCAATATAGGGAATATAGGAAACCGCCGTTTCCCCGGCCTTTTCGGGATCGACGCCGGAAATTTCGTCCGCCATGGCCCGGATGCGGTCTAAGTGTCCCCCGATCTCGTTTCGCAGCGTTTCGCCGTATTGCCGGCCCACCTCTTTATGGCTGCCCTTGAAAAAATACTGTCTGAAATAGGTTTCTTCCATTTTGCACTCCTCTTTTGCCGGTTCCTTCCCCGTTTCGCGAAAGCCGCCGCTTTGCGGCAGACCGGGAAAGCGCAAGCTATATGCCCGGAAGGGTTTTTCGGCTGTCCAGTTCCAAAAGACTTCGGATAAAGCGCTGTTTTTCCGGCTCGGGCATCTGCCCCAGCATCCCGCTGGTCTTTTGGATTACGGCCTCTCTGTCAAGGGGCTCTTCCGCGCTGCCGGAGGCGTCACGGACCTCTTCCGAAAGCACGCGCCCGTCCCTGCAAAAGACGCGCATCCGGCAGCCCCAGTGGGCGGGATAGGCCGCGGTGAAGCCGCTGTCCTCGACGACCGAGATCCGTGCGGCCAGGCGGCGCACCCCGGGATCGTCGATCGCATCCTGGCGGAAGGAAGCCAGATCCACCGCGCCGTAAAGGAAAGCGCAGGCCGCGACATAGGGAGTGGAAAATTTCGCGTCCACCGCGTTTCGCGGGCAGATGCTGCCCGGGCTCATGCCGCATTGCTTTAAGCCGACCAGATAGGTCTGCACTTCCGCCCGGTCGATCTCGTCGGGGTCGAGCCCCTTTCCCCGCAGCTTAAGCGCCGCGTCTATGGCGCAGTGCGTACTTCTGCAGCAGGGATAGGGCTTTTTATCCACCTCGGTAATTTTCCACGTCTCTCCCAGTTTTTCGCTGACCCTGCCGATCTCGCAGGCGTCGGACATGGCGGCAAGCAGCCCGCCGTCCTTAGCGTCCAGAATGGATTCCGGCCCGGTCATGCCGGCCCCGGCCAGAAGTGCCGCTTCGCAGCCGCTGGCCGCGGCCCTGGCCGGATGCAGCACCTTGCAGCTGGCCCCGTCGGCCAAAAAGGCCCAGAGTCCGCCCGATTGCGTCCCCGCCATGCCGAGGGCGGATACCATCCGGTCGGGTTGAAGCCCCATCAGCTTGCCGCAGGCGGCCGCCGCGCCGAAGGTGCCCGCGGTGCCGGTCACATGCCAGCCCCTGTTGCGGTGGCTCGACACGCCGAGCGCCTCGCCGACGCGGGACATGACCTCATAGCCGCATATGACGGCCAGCAGAAATTCCCTGCCGCTCTTGCCCAGGTATTCGGCCATGCCCCAGGCGGCGGGGATTACCACGGTCCCGATATGGGTTTTGGACGGGGCGTGGACATCGTCCATTTCCAGCGTATGCCCGGCCATCGCGTTTAAGAAAACGCACGTCAGGAGCGGCCCCCGAAGCCCGCCGCCCCAGACGCCGGCGGTTTCCGCGGCGCCGCAGATTTTCAGATAAGCCTCCGTTACGCTTTTGAGCTGCGGGTTGTCCCTTGCCCCGGCCGCTGCTCCGACCGTATCGAGCACACAGAGGCGGGCGGCGGCAAATACGGCCTCCGGCACCTCACTTGCCGTAAGCCCGGAAACCCAGCTTGCCAGTTTTTTCAGTTGCGACATATTTCGACCTCGCTTTCCGATCTCTCTAATCCCACTATAGTTTTGAATGCGCGTGAAGTAAAATAACATTTTGTTCTGATATCATGCATTTCGCTTATATTTGCCGCGGCGGCCGCAGTTTTCCCGGGCCGCCTCCAGGCGTGCGCCGGCACGAAGGGGGTGTCGCGAAATGCATAAACGTTTTGAATGTGATAACCAGCTTTACTGATTCGTCCTTTGATTAAGCCCATCAATAAAGAATTATTCTATCTGTTTGACAAATTGTGCTCGTTACTTCAAAGTGCAGCCTGCTCTTCCATAAAGCGTAATTATTTTGGATATTTCCAGCAATTGAGAACAAATCCACTTCGTATCGGCCAAATGATTGATATTCTCATTCAATATTGTAGATTGCATCATGAAGAACTTTAAATGTTGCTTTGACAGAAACCAATTCTGCTGTGGCAGTGGTTCCCTGTCCGCCGACAGACCAGACCGGATTGCCTGTTTACTATATGGTGATTATTACCAAATCGTATCTGGATCAATTGTAATTAACTACAAATATTGTATAAAAGACTTAAAACTATTGACTAAAAAAGATAAAAGATATAGTATTTTATATAATCAAAAAGCAAAAATCCATGACTTAAATCTTAAAAGGACAAAATGAGGAGGAAAGGAAGAAATGTACAAAAAACTATTAGCGTTGACTTTGGCAGTGTTAATGGCAACTTCAATTCTTACCGGATGCGCATTGCAAAATCAATCTTCAGCACCGCCTGCAGGGGCCTCCGTCGCACCTTCTGAAAATGCGTCTTCCTCAGCACCAGCAAAAGAAGATCTGAAATGGCCGGAAAAACCGATTCAGGTAATCATTGGCGCGTCCGCAGGCGGCGGCACCGATATCACCGGGCGTGTGACCAACAAGGTAATGGAAAAATATTTAAACGGAACCCTGGTTGCCGTGAATGTCGTCGGCGCAGGTGCCAGCATTGCCTCGCGTCAGGTAAAAGATTCCAAGCCTGACGGCTACACGGTTCTTTACATTAATGACAATCTCCTGACAAATAAGATCTCAGGGACAGCTGATTTCGGAGCGGAAGCTTTTAAGACGGCGGGAATCTCGACCATCAGTACCAATACGGCCTTTATAACCAGTTCAAAATTTAAGACCTTCCAAGATTTCGTAAATTACGCCAAAGCACATCCCGGCGAACTCAAGATCGGCGTGGAAATGGGAACTTATCAGCCTCAACTTGCCGCGGTAATCATGAAAGATATGGGCATTAAATTCCAGATAGTGGATACCGGTCCTGTCAACGACTGCATCGCAGCGCTTGCCGGAGGCCACATCGATATGACACAGGGCCCGATCGGTCTTTTCACCGACTACATAAAGCAGGGTACCATGGTTGCCCAAGGCGTTCTGGCCAAAGAACGCGATCCGGAAGAGCCCGACATCCCGACAATGTACGAACTGGGGGTAAACTTCTATCTCCCTAAATTCTTTACATATCTGTTCCCCATCGACACTCCGCAGGAGATTGTAGACAAATTCTCAAAAGCGCTTGAACAGACGGTTGCCGATTCTGAATTTGTCGACGGGATTAAGGCGCAGAAATTTGCGCCTTGCTATATGGCGCCTGATAAAGCGATCGAGTATATGGAAAACGGCTATAAAGACATGCAGTCCTACCAAGAAATCCTTGACCAATATGAGGGCTCGAAATGATTAAGCGCAAAGGTGAGATTTACTCGGCTGTATTTTTTGTCGTATTTTCACTTGTGTATTTTATAATAGCCTTTACGATTACCGTACATTCGCGGGCCACCAACGCGCGTCTTGTCCCACAATTGGCGGGATGCCTGCTGTTTATCTTGTCCTTGATCAATCTGCGGCAGAGCGTCGTCGACCGGAAACTCGGCGGAACCGCAGCGGTTCAGGAGAAGGCACTGCAGAAGTCAAATTACCGGCATGTTTTGCTGACGCTGCTTTTTATCGCCCTTTACATTGCGGGGCTGTCGTTTCTGGGCTTCCTGATCAGTACGGTTTTGTTCCTGTGCGCACAGATGCTGCTTCTGGCGCCGCAGGATAAAAGGAAACCGGTTCATATTATCGCGGTTTCATTGGTATGCACGGGAATTATTTATTATCTGTTCCAGTATACCTTCCATGTTACCCTTCCGTCCGGTCTTCTGGGTTAAAGGGGGATTTTTATGTTAGAAGGATTTTCGATCGGTTTTTCAAATGCGCTCACCGTTCAGTGTGTTCTCATTGTATTTGCAGGCGTGGCTTTGGGAATTATCTTTGGCGCTACACCCGGCATTTCAACGTCAATGGGCATCGCATTGCTGCTGCCGATGACCTATAACCTGAAGATTATCCCTTCAATGGGATTATTGCTGGGACTGTACATAGGAGGAGTATCGGGCGGGTTGATTACGGCGATCCTCCTGAATATCCCCGGCACCCCCGGATCCATTGCCACTACTTTCGACGGACACCCCATGGCGCGCAGAGGCGAAGCCGGAAAGGCGCTCGGTATCGGCATCCTTTATTCCTTCTTCGGAGGAATGATCAGCTTGCTGATTTTATTTACGGCTTCGCCGCTTCTTGCGAAAATTGCGCTGAAATTCAGCGCTGTGGAGTATTTTTCAATAACCCTGCTATCCTTTGCGCTGATCGCCAGCCTTTCCGGGAAATCTTTGGTAAAAGGGATGATCAGCGCAATTATGGGAATCGTCTTGACCACCGTAGGGATGTCCCCCATCGACGGAGCTTTTCGTTACACGTTTGGTTTTCACGCGTTGGACGGCGGCCTCAACTTATTGCCGGTGCTGGTCGGCGTGTACGCGGTGACGGAAGTGCTTGGCATCGCGGAATACGACACGCCAATGGTTAGACCTGAAAAATATAAGCTAAAGGGCTTCGGTGTAAGCTTACCGGAATTCAAACAGCAATTTGTCAATTTGATCCGTTCCGCATTGATCGGGACGGGCATTGGGATCCTGCCGGGCGTTGGGGCCAATATCTCAAATATTTTGTCTTACACCGCCGCTAAAAATCAATCAAAACACCCTGAAAAGTTCGGCACCGGCATCATTGACGGCGTGGTGGCGTCGGAAACAGCGAATAACGCCGTGAGCGGCGGCGCCCTTATCCCCATGCTGACCATGGGGATCCCCGGCGACGCCGGAACGGCTCTGCTCCTCGCCGCGCTTACGATTCAGGGAATCCAGCCCGGTCCGCTGCTGTTTACAAAGAACGCGGATCTTATATACACCATTTTCGCGTTTCTGATTATCGCCAATGTATTGATGATTTTCAGTGAATATTACGGGATGAGAATATTCCTGAAGATGCTGCAGATACCAAAGCATGTTTTAATGCCGGTTATTTTGGTGATTTGCTGCGTCGAGGCTTTCAGCGTTAACAACCGCATTTTTGATGTCTGGTCAATCCTGGCAATCGCGTTGCTTGCCTATGGCTTGTCCAAATTCCGATATCCGTTGGCTCCTTTTGTTCTTGGGTTTGTTTTAGGCAATATGTTTGAAACGAACCTCCGGCGCGCACTGATGTATACCGATGGAAACTTCTTTGCGTTTTTCACCTACCCGATTGCGACAGCGGGTATGCTCATTTTTGTAGCCGTCATCATTTTTACTGTAAAAAAACAAATCAAGGCGCGCAATGAAGAGATCAAAGCGGCCAATGGAGGAAAACCATGTACCACAAACATCGCCCCATGAATCTTTTATACCTTTTCAGCGATCAACACAGCCGTGAAGTATTGGGCTGCTATGGCAACAAATATGTACATACCCCCAACCTGGACCGATTGGGAAGGCAAGGCACCATTTTTAAGAACGCATACACCAATAACCCCATTTGCGTACCGGCCAGGGCATCCATGACCATAGGAGACTACTGCTTCAAACATTCCTATTGGGATAACGCCCACCCCTATTACGGCAAGGAGGAAGGCTGGGGGCATCGCCTGACTCAGCAGGGATATAAGGTGACGACAATAGGCAAGCTCCATTACAAGGACAACATTCCCGAGACGGGCTTTGCCGACCAGCGCATCCCTCTTCACGTAAGAAATAAAACAGGCGATTTAACCCATTTCATCCGCGACGGGTCGATACTGCGGCCTTACCTTTGCGGCGAGGTTGTCCAGGCCGGGGAAGGGGATTCGGAATATCTTCAGTACGACGACAAGGTGGCCCGGCTCGCGGTTGATTTCCTGAAGAATGAAACGAGGGCTGCCGAAAAGCCGTGGTGCCTGTTTGTTGGATTTGTATGCCCGCATTTCCCCTGGCGTGTGCCAAAGGATATCATGGATTTGTACCGCCCTTATGACAAACTGCCGTTCCCGAAAGGCTGGAGTAAAAATGTCCGCCCAATGCATCCGGCGCTGGAATTGATTAGGCATGAAATGTGTATTCAGGATCTGGACGATGACGCTATCAGAAAGGCGGTTGCCGCGTATTACGGAATGGTAACCTATGTGGACAGACAGATCGGCCGTATCCTCGACGCTTTGGAGGCCGAGGGATTGGCCGATAACACCAGGATTATATATACGGACGATCACGGGGACACTGTGGGTGATCACGGGCTGTTTTTCAAGCATACCATGTACGAGGGCTCCGTGGGTGTCCCGATGATCCTGTCGGGTCCCGATATTCCGAAGGGCAAGATTGTTGAAGACGACGTATCGCTGATCGATATTTTTCCCACCGTCATGGATTGTGTGGGTGCAAAACTGAAACCGGAAGATAAAAATTTGCCCGGCTTGTCTTTGCTCGATATGGCGAAAAAGCAGGATGGCAAATTGTTGCGGCGCCCTATTTTTTCGGAATATCACAATATCGGTTCGGACCATGCATCCTTTATGATCAAACACGGTGATTACAAGCTGATTCATTATGTCACCTACGAACCTCAGCTTTTCAACTTGCGTGAAGATCCGGATGAGCTGCATGATTTGGCGAAGGATCCGAATTATCAAACTATTTTACAAAGTCTGGAGGCCGAGCTGAATAAAATATGTGATCCCGTCAAGGTGGATAAGGAAGCTAAGGATGATCAGGCGCGCATGCTTGCTCAGGCCGGCGGAAAGGAAGCCATCCTTAAATACTACCATCCGGTGACATATTCACCCGTTCCCGACGATGCTATCTAAAAAAGGTTTAAAAACAAAATATAAACATCAGTCGTAAAAATCTGAAGAAATATTGGATTTTGAGGTAGAAGGAAGAGAGAATCTGTATTATATTATATAATAAAGTTCTCTCTTCCCATTGGTTCTGTCCGATTCAACGATGAACAATAAAAAAATAATTAAGGGATGTTGGCGTGGAAACGATTTCTGATAAAATGAAAAATTTGAATGACGACAGTCTGACCGTTTTTGATATTATTCAAAAGCAAGGGCCTGTTTCCAAAAACGAGATACTGATGCGTTCGAGGATGAAGATGACGAAGCTCAATCGCATTCTCGCAAGTTTACAGGAAATCGGAGCAGTCATCAGAATAGGTAACGGAGATTCCACCGGAGGGCGAAAACCCATCCTTTTCGATATGAATACGAAGGATTTTTTCGTGCTCGGATTATCTATAGGCAGTATCCGCTACACACTGACGGTCGTCAATCTTAAAATGCAGATTATTGCATCGCAGAGATTTGTTATGAATCGGGAACACACGCCCCAGGCATTTTTGGATCAGGTCGTTTTTCAGTTGTTTTCGATGCTGGATGAGCAGCATATTGACAAAAGTCAGGTCCTGGGTATTGGCATCGGTTCGTTCGGGAATATAAACAAAGAGGCCGGAAGAACGATCCGCCAGAGCAGTTTCTTCCTGAACGATCAATGGGCGGACCTGCCTTTCAGGGAAATGATGCAACAGGCAACCGGTTTTGCTGCGGTGATGGATTCCAGCGCAAATTGCGAGGTGTTGGCGCATTATCTTTATGGAGCCGGCAAAGGATCCAAGAAATTGATTTCCCTGACATGCAGCATGGGAATCCGTACGGGTATTATAGTCAACGGCCAGCTTATCAGAAGCAATATGGTTCGCGATGATCCTTTTGGCCATATGACAATCAACATGGATGGGCCTCAGTGTAAGTGCGGAAATTACGGCTGCGTCGAGTGCTATTCTTCGCTTTCGGCGATCTATGAGAGTTTTTTGTCCTGTATAAAACTCGGGCGGACCACTTTAATACCTAACCCGATGGACAGGCCTACGGTCGAGCAGATGAATGAGGCATGCAAAAAAGGCGACGCCCTTTCATGCGAGCTTATCAATATGGGTGCCACTGCACTCGGATGCGGTTTGGCTAATTATATCAATTTATTCAACCCGGACATGGTGATTCTTTCGGGACTGTTGGTGCAAAAATCTGACATCTATTATAATACTGCTGTTGAAACAACTATGAAAAGGCTGTCCTATTTAAATAATAGTATCCAAGTTAAAATCATTAAAGCGGATGAAAACGAGAAAGCATTTGAAATCGGAGGTGCAGTCTTATTTATGGAGGAATGGATAAACCGTCAACGCTGATCCAAAACGGGTGCCGGGAATCGCACAAGGAATGATTCCTCTGGTGGGGGAGCTTACTCATGCGATATGGCTTTCGGCAGAGCATGAGCCGCAAAGGTAACCCTTATGATAATGCGATTATGGAGTCCTTCTGCCATACGTTAAAAAGAGAGCTTATTCAGGATGCCGGTTATGGCAATCCCGAACAAGCTCGGCAGGATATATTCAGATACATTGAAATCTACTGCAGCATTAAACGGATTCATTCAGCCCCGGGTGGATGAATCCCGCCCAATTTGAAGCACAATATTACTAAAAATCCTTGAGCTGAATCGGCATGGCAGAAATCCGGCTGATTAAACGCTCCAGCCCAGGCTTTCCCGCTGGATGCTGTGGAGGTGTTCGTACAGGCCCTTTTTCCCGATCAGCTCTTCGTGGGTGCCCTCCTCTACGGCCCTGCCCTTGTCGATGACGATAATCTTATCCGCGCCCGCGACCGTCCGCAGGCGATGGGCGATGACGATCACCGTTTTCCCCTCGATAAGCCTTGATATGGCCCCCTGAATCAGCACCTCGTTTTCGGGGTCGAGCGACGCCGTCGCTTCGTCGAGCAAAACGATCGGCGCGTTTTTTAGGAGCGCGCGGGCGATGGAAATCCGCTGGCGTTCCCCGCCGGAGAGCGTGCTGCCGTTTTCACCGAGCATTGTCCGGTACCCGTCGGGCAAAAGGCTTACAAATTCGTCGCAGCAGGCCGCCTTCGCCGCCGCCATGACCTCGTCCTCCGTCGCGTTTAAGTTGCCGATGCGGATGTTGTTGTAAATCGTGTCGTTAAACAGCACCACATCCTGGAACACGAAGGACATATAGCTCATCAGATGCTCCGGGTCGAGCGTCCGCACATCGATCCCGCCGATCTTGACGGAGCCCCTGTTCACATCCCAGAACCTTGCGATCAGCTTGGACACGGTGCTCTTCCCGCCGCCCGAAGGCCCGACAAGGGCTGTGATGCCGTTCGCCGGGATGGAGACGGTCAGATCCGAAATGACTGCGTCGTCGTCGGAATACCTGCCGGAGTAGGAAAAGGATACATGCTCGAAATCGATGTTGTATTCGGTGATTTCCCTCTCCGTGTCGCCCTCCATGACGGGCGTCCCGAAGAGCGTCCGCATGCGGCTTGTGGATATTTGCATATACAAAAGCTCGGGCAGAAGGGTAAGCTCGGTTAAAAGCGGCCCGTAGATCCTCACCACAATCAGAAAGAACATCAAAAGAGGCACAAGCTCGATTCTCCCGCCTGTCAGAAGAAAGGTCCCGATAAAAACCGTAAGCCCGATCCCGGCCTGCAGGATAACCTGCGCGCCGGTGATGAAAATCCCGTAAACGAGCTCCATCCTGATCGCCATCTGCTTCATGAGCCTGAGGGCGTTTTTCAGCGCGGAAAACTTCCCGCCGGAAAGATTGCAGGCCTTGATGACCTTGATGCCCTCGAGGTATTCCTGTATCTGGTCGGATGCCGCGAGCTTCGCCTCGACGTGCTTTTCGCCGAAAGTTTTCTGGACCTTGCGGCTTAGTACGACGACCAGAAAAGCGGCGGGGACCGTGCTGAAGATGGTGAGCGCGAGTCTCCAGTCAAAAAGCGCGAGCATGAGGCAGATGATCGCGATCGAAATGCCGTTTGAGATAAGCTGCGGGATGACGTGGCTCAGCACATGCTCGCTGGTCGCGCAGTCTCCCATGATGTTGGTGGTGAGCTCCGACAGATTTTTCTGGTTAAAGAAGCTCATCGGAAGCTTTCGGATGTGCTCCGCGACGCGGGTCCTCGTCGCCTCGCACTCCATGTAGGAGGTGACGTAGGTTTTTTTGTAATCGTTTTTGGAGGCGAGAAACACTAAAACGGCGCCGGCGATGCCGAGGGCGAACAATATCCACAGCCTCGTCAAAGAGAGCTCCCCGCCCATCAGCGGTCTTAAAAGCTCGGCGAAAATCTGTATCGTGACGGCGAAGGGGAGCATCAGGGACAAATTTGTAAGCGTACAGGCCGCGATCGCCTTCTTTAAGTCGGAGTACCCTTTATCCGTCAGCATCAGCTTCTCTTTCAGGTTAAACATTGGCCGTCCTCCTCCCGGTGCTCATTTTCCAGTCAAGCGATCTTGTGAACATTTCCCACATATCGCTGTATTTTCCCCCGCGTTCTAAAAGCTCTTTGTGGGTGTCCTGCTCCAAAAGCCGCCCTTTGTCCATGACGATGATCGTGTTGGCGCCTCTTACGCTGGACAGGCGGTGGGCAATGATGACGACCGTTTTGTTTTTGATCAGCTTTTCAAACGCCTTCTGGATCAGGTGCTCGTTTTCGGGGTCGGCGAAAGCGGTCGCCTCGTCGAGGACGATGATGGGCGAGTCCTTTACAATGGCGCGCGCTATGGCGATGCGCTGCCGCTCGCCGCCGGAGAGATGGACGCCCTTTGTGCCGATGACCGTATGGTAGCCGTCCGGAAGGCGGCTTACAAACTCGTGGCACTGCGCGGCCTTTGCCG
The DNA here is from genome assembly GCA_002423435.1 of Clostridiales bacterium UBA6114. GTDB lineage: Bacteria > Bacillota > Clostridia > Oscillospirales > Butyricicoccaceae > UBA6114. The sequence continues at coordinate 130,733 of DIWE01000008.1, read as the reverse complement.
CCGCGATCACCTGCTCGTCGGTGGCACTCTGATTGCCGATGCGGATGTTTTCAAGGACGCTTTGCTTAAACAAAAACACGTCCTGGAATACAAAGCTGACCTTCCCCATCAGATAGGAAAGCTTCATATCCCGGATGTCGACGCCGCCGATGAGGATTTTGCCCTCCGTCACGTCGTAAAACCGCGGGATCAGATGCGCGATGGTGCTTTTGCCGCCGCCTGAGGGGCCGACAATCGCCGTGACCTCTCCCTGATTCGCCCGAAAGGACACATCCGATAGTGCGGGCGTATCCTTATTTTCGTCATAGGAAAACGAGACGCGCTTAAACTCGATGCCGCAGCTCTCGCAGGTTTTAGGGTTTTCTGTCTCCGGCAGGAGCTCCTGCCGCAAGATATCGTCCATCCGCTCCACCCCCGAGGAAATCTGCATCGACGCGCTGGACACATACATGATTTTGGTCATCACCGATGAGACGGAGGGGACGAACAGGAGGTAGAAGATAAAGGACATCGCGTAGCCCGCGTAATCGTCGGTATGAAAGCCGATCCATATCCCGACGGGGATTAAAAACAGGTAGACGTTGTTGATGACCGTCAAAAACGCCGACATGAAGTTTTCCCAGCTCAAGGTATAGGGCAGGACATAACCGGTGTAGGCTTTGATGGTATCGTGCAGCCTGCGGAAGGAATAGACCGTCTGGCGAAACGCCTTGACGACCGAAATGCCGCGGATATACTCGACGGTCGCGTTGTTCATATCCTCCAGCGAGGACTGATATTTGTCCATCATTACCTTGGCGCCTTCATTGCCGTACGCGATGAATTCCACAACAAAGGCGATCACAACCCCGACCAGAGCGGCAAGCCCGAAGCGCCAGTCGAAATAAAGCAGGATGGCAAGCATGGCGACGGGTGCGACGAACGACGCCACGATATCCGGAAACTGGTGGGCGATAAAGCCCTCGATCTTCTCGATGTTTTCGTCCATCACCTTTCTGAGCTTTCCGCTGCCGATGCTCAGGTGAAACCCGAGGGGCAGTCCCGCGATGTGCGAGGCGAACCGGAGCTTGAGCTCGTACAGGGTCCCGAAGGCAGCGAGATGCGAGCACATCAGCGCCGCGAAATAGAGCAGAATATTCCCGAGCACGCCGCCGAAGGCAATCCACCCGAAACCGACCGTTTTCATGGCGTCCAGGCTCGAAAAATCAGGGTACACGCCCATGATCTCACGCACGATATAGTAAATTGCGATAAACGGCACGAAAGAAGCGATCGACGCCAGCGCGGAGAAAACGGCCGCGCATACGATCAGGGGCTTCTTCGTCGAGGCGAGCTCTAAAAGCCTTGCCATTCCGCCTTTCGGCTTTTCGGGCTTGGAATTTGTTTGACTCATACTATCCGACCTCTTTTCATTGTTAGAATCATCTAACTTATGTACAAAAAAACGCCTTTCTCTACTGAAAGGTTAACAATCATTAACTTTCCGTAAAACGGACTCCCGGCCCGGCGCCAAAACGCCGGGCCGTTCTTTTGAGGGGTACCGCCGTTTCTATTGGCTTTTCGGCAGCTCGGAAATGAGCAGCAGGGCACATTCTTCCGCAAGATCCGAAGGGATTTTCAGAATTGCTTCCAGCTGGCTGCCGAGCCGGTTAAGCTCCTGTAAGCGTTCCTCGGCGAGCGCTTTGCCGGACTCCGTCAGAAAAACGGTTCCGTAAAGCCTCTTGTCTAAAAGCCCCATTTGGGTCAGATTGTTCAGCATCCGGCTGACCGAAGGGCGGGAAACACTCAAAGCCTCCGCAATGCCCATGGACCGGATGCCTTCATCGCCCGACAGCTTATATATTGCGACCAGATATCGCGTTTGTGAACGTGTCAGCTTCATGTCGAAAAGTCCTCCGAAAAAGGGGGGCGCACGCCGTCCGCCCCCCTTTGGATCAGTTAGTCGTGATGGCACATGCCGGAGCTCGGGCAGCCTTCACAGCCGCAGCCGCAGGAGGACTTGTGGTTTTTATGATCCTTGATCAATTTGACCGCCACTGCGGCAAGAATTGCGAATACGGCGGCGCCAATAATGATATTGGCGAGGTTCTGTACAATAAACTCAAACATTCACGGTCACTTTCCTCTCAGAAATACGTTCGCCGTACTCGTCATATTTGTTCTTGCGAAGCAGCAGATAGACAAAAGAGCAAAGTACGGCGAGGGCGAATACCGTCCCGGCGCCGAAGCCTCCGCCGGTGAACAGCTTGCCGAACTGGTAAACCATGAGCGCGATCGCATAGGCGTACCCGCAGAGGTATCCGACGGCGGCCCATGTCCATTTTGCGCTGTTCATCTCGCGCTTGATCGCGCCGATCGCGGCGAAGCAGGGGGCGCACAGGAGGTTAAAGAGCATGAAGCTGTAAGCGGTGAGCGGGGTGAAGCCCGCGGCGAGATTCGACCAGATTTCCGCGCCGTCCTCGGCCACCTCGGCAAAGCCGTAAAGCACGCCGAAGGTTCCCACCACGTTTTCCTTTGCGATCAGCCCGGTAAAGGTGGCGACGGTCGCCTTCCAGTCGCCGAAGCCGAGCGGGGCGAAAATGGGGGCGATCGCGTTGCCGATCGATGCGAGCAGGCTTCCGTTGTTGTCCTCCACCATGCCGAAGGCGCCGTCGATAAATCCGAAGCCCTGCAAAAACCACAGCACGACGGAGGAAGCGAGGATGATGGTGCCGGCGCGCCGGATAAAGCTCCAGCCGCGCTCCCAGGTGGAGCGGAAGACATTGGTCGCGGACGGCACATGGTAAGCGGGCAGCTCCATGACAAAGGGCGCCGCCTCGCCGGCGAACGGCTTCGTCTTTTTAAGCATGATGCCGCTTATGATGACGGAGGCCACGCCTATGAAATAGGCGGAGGTCGCGATAAGTCCGCTTCCCCCGAACAAAGCGCCCGCGAACAGGGCGATGATCGGCATTTTCGCGCCGCAGGGGATGAAGGTCGTCGTCATGATGGTCATGCGGCGGTCACGTTCGTTTTCGATGGTGCGGCTGGCCATGACGCCCGGCACGCCGCATCCGGAGGCGATGAGCATGGGGATGAAGGATTTGCCGGAAAGGCCGAAGCGTCTAAAAATCCTGTCCATGATAAACGCCACACGGGCCATGTAGCCCACATCCTCAAGGATGGACAGCATGAAGAACAGGATCAGCATCTGGGGCACAAAGCCGATGACCGCGCCGACGCCGCCGATAATCCCGTCCACGATGAGTCCTGAAAGCCATGGCGCGACGTTGACGCTCTCAAACCACGTGCCCAGGTTCCCGGTGATCATTTCGCCGAACAGCGTGTCGTTCGTCCAGCCCGTTACCCAGTCGCCCACGGTGGAGATGGATATGTAGTACACGCAGAACATGATCAGCGCGAAAATAGGCAGCGCCAGAATACGATTTGTCACCACGCGGTCGATCTTGTCGGAAGCGTTCATTTTTTGTCCGGTATGCTTCTTTTTCACCGCCGCCTGAACGACCTTTGAGATATAGGCGTAACGCTGATTCGTGATAATGCTCGCCGCATCGTCGTCAAGCTCGTTTTCGCAGGTTGCGATATGCTCCTCGATATGCTCCATAAGCGTGCTGTCGAGCTTTAATTCCGCGACGACCTTTTCGTCGCGCTCGAACAGCTTGATGGCGTACCAGCGCAGGTAGCGCGCGTCCACCTTTCCCTCGATGGATTCCTCGATGTGGGCGATGGCATGCTCGACGCTTCCGTTGAATACGGACGGCATGTCGTAGGCTACGGGCTTTCCCGCGAGCACAGCCGCCCTTTCCGCGGCCTCCTTCGAGCCGGTGCCCTTGAGCGCGGAGGTCTCGACCACCTCGCAGCCCAACGCCTTGCCCAGCTTTTGAAGGTCGATCACGTCGCCGTTTTTGCGGACGATATCGATCATATTGACCGCAACGACAGTCGGAATGCCAAGCTCGATCAGCTGGGTTGTGAGATACAGGTTTCGTTCGATGTTGGTGCCATCGACGATATTTATGATGGCGTCGGGTTTTTCGCTTACGAGATAGCGCCTCGACACCACTTCCTCAAGGGTGTAGGGCGAGAGCGAATAGATGCCCGGCAGGTCCTGAATAATAACGTCCCTGCGGCCCTTGAGCTTCCCTTCTTTTTTCTCAACCGTGACGCCCGGCCAGTTTCCGACGTATTGGGCCGAGCCCGTCAGGTCGTTGAACAGTGTCGTCTTGCCGCTGTTCGGGTTTCCGGCAAGCGCAATTTTAATACTCATTTTGTTCCCTCCTGTCTGAAATGGGTTAGAAGATTCTAACCTTGATGCAAAAAAATCAGCCTACCTCGATCAACTCCGCGTCGCCCTTGCGGATGGAAAGCTCATACCCCCGCACCGTGACCTCGATCGGGTCTCCCAGTGGCGCTACCTTGCGGACATAAATATCGACGCCCTTTGTGACCCCCATGTCCATAATGCGGCGCTTGACCGCACCCACTCCGTGCAGCTTTTGGACTTTCGCGGTTTCGCCGATTTTGACATTTCTCAGTGTCTTCATAATTGTCCCTCCTTATATCATGATACGATTTGCCATTGCTTTATCAAGCGCGATCCGGCTTTCCTTGACCTTCAGTATCATATTGCCGCCGATCTCAGTAACCACCGTCACGCATTCCCCGACCACAAAGCCCAGCTCCGCCAGATGCTGGCGAACCTCGTCCTTGCCTGTGATTTTCCGGATGTAATTCATTTCGCCCGGTTTTGCCATAGTGAGAGGCATCATACTTCCTCCTTGCGCATGTCGAAAGAGTTAGGATTTTCTAACAAGCTGATATTGAATATAGTTAGCATGAACTAACCAAGTACAGTTTAACACCTCTAACTTTGCTTGTCAATGCTTTCCTTAAAAAACTTGCGTTTTTGACCCGGTTGTGCTAACGTGTAAAGGCAGGGGACCTTCGACTTTACAAAACCAAGCTTAAAGGGGGCTAAAGGACATGGAAATCCGGAAATCTGCCGAGGATTATCTTGAAATGATGCTGATGCTTCAGGAAAAGTACGGTTATATCCGCTCCATCGACATCGCCGAGGAACTGGGCGTCAAAAAGCCCAGCGTGTCCTATGCCACAAAGCGCTTAAAGGAAAACGGATACATCACCATGAACGCGGAAAACCTGATTTCGCTCACAGAGTCAGGCATGGAAATCGCCTCGCGCATGTATGAGCGCCATAAGCTGTTGACGGAATTCCTGATTGCCCTTGGCGTTGACGAGGAGACCGCCCGCACCGACGCCTGCAAGATCGAGCATGACCTGAGCGAAAAAAGCTTTGAGGCGATCCGTAAGCATGCCAGAAAAAATGGCAAGATTAATTGATGTTTTGTTTGCGTGAATGGGCCTCCGGCACTTAAGGATAACGACCGCGGCGGTTTTGCCTTGACAAGGCAAATTGATTATGATATTATCTCGTTGGTTAGATGACTCTAACTAATGCTGGCCTTTTGTTAGACAGATCTAACTTAGTTATTATCCGACTGAACAAAGGAGGACTTAAATGAGCGTAGTCATTATCGGCGGCAACGAACGAATGGAGAGGCTTTATACAGAGGCCTGCCTGGAGCACGGATGCACGCGGGCCAAGGTGTTCACAAAACCGAGCGGCGAGATGAAGAAAAAGCTGGGCGCCGCCGACCTGTACATACTTTTTACAAACACCGTATCGCACAAAATGGTGATATCCGCACTGTGCGAGGCGAAAAAGTGCAACGCCCGCGTGGAGCGCTGTCACAGCAGCAGCCTGTGCGCTCTCAGGACGATCCTGAAAAACCATTGTATGGAGTTAAGCCGTGGAAACTGAATTTGAAAGATATCTGATCGAGCAATGCGCGCCGACTTTGGCGGGCATAAAGGTCGGAAGCCTTTTTCGCTATCCTGCGGAAAAAGACGGGAATATGGGCGAGATTGTCCGCTTTTGGAGCGACAGGCTTTTTGATAAAGGCGTCCGGGTCTGCGCGGTCAGGGAATGCCCTGACCGCGGCCTGATCTATGTATTTCGTCCGTCCATGCTCGAAACGCTGCTTTCGGCCGAGGATATCAAACTCTTTTTGAAAAGCCGCGGCTACGACGGATGTCATGATCCGGATGCGTACGTTCACCGGCTGCGGCACCGTCTTTGCAGCGAGCCCGGCTTCCCGCATGAGATCGGGATATTCCTGGGCTATCCCCTTGGCGACGTACAGGGCTTTATTGAAAATCAGGGAAGAAATTTCAATTTATGCGGACTCTGGAAGGTCTATGGCGAAGAGCGCAATGCCGAGCGGCTGTTTGCACGGTATAAAAAATGCAGAAAGATCTATCGGGCGCTGTATGAAAACGGGCGCAGCGTACTTACACTCACCGTGGCCGCCTGACTATTTGATTCTGAAATAAAGAAAGGAACGTCATCATGAAAAAGGTCGCAATCGTTTATTGGAGCGGCACCGGAAACACCGAGGCCATGGCAAAGGAAATTGCCGATGGGGCAAAAGGAGCCGGCGCCGAGGTGGCTGTTTTTACCGCCTCCGATTTTTCCTCCGGCATGGTCGCAAATTATGACAGACTGGCCTTTGGGTGCCCGTCCATGGGTGCCGAGCAGCTGGAGGAGTCCGAATTCGAGCCCATGTTTTCCGCGGTGGAGGGGACGCTCTCCGGCAGGGAAATCGCCCTGTTCGGCTCTTACGGCTGGGGCGACGGCCAGTGGATGCGGGACTGGCAGGAGAGATGCGCCGCCGCCGGGGCAAAGCTGATCGGCGGAGAAGGCATTATCGTCAACGAAGCTCCGGACAAGACGGGCCTTGAGATGTGCAGGGAGCTCGGGAAAGAGCTTGCCGCGTCGTAAGCTTTGCATCTTGCCGGATTGGAGAGGCTTTTGACCCGGACCGGCGATATCCGGCCCCGCAAGATTTGATCGGCGGCGGGTCCTTCAATATTTCTGAGAAACAAAGCGCGGCACAGTCAGGACATCCCGACTGTGCCGCGCTTTTGAACTGTCAGAAACCGAATGCGGCGCAGGCCCAAAACTTATTCGTCCGCCGTGTCCTGCTCGTTGCGGTTATAAGCATAAACGAGGTAAGACGCTCCGATGATGATAAAGCCGCCGAGCACCGAAAGGGGATGCGGTATTTCTCCGAGCACAAAAAAGCCGAGTAAAATGGAAAACACGATTCCGGTCTGATTGTAAATGCTCACCTCGGCCGCCTTTACCAGCCGGTAGGAATATGTAAGGGCAATCTGGCCGAGGGAACCGAAAATCCCGACGAGCAAAAGCAGGAAAAGCTGTTTTAATTCGGGTATCTGAAAATGGTCAAAGAGCATAAACGGCAGGGAGACCAGGGTGCTGAAAGTGGAGAAGTACATAATTACGGTCATACCGTCCACCTTTTCCTTAAAATATCTCAGAAGGGTATACGCGACGGCGGAAGCGGCCGCCGAGCCGAAGGCCGCGAGCAGCGGAAGGAAGCTCGAGTCAAACGTCGGCCTCGACACCAAAAGCGCGCTTAGAAAGACCAGAATGAGCGCGGGAATCTGCACCTTGCTGAATTTTTCTTTTAAGAAGACGGCGGATAATATCGTGATAAAGAAGGGCGAGGTCTTGTTAAGGATGGTGACATCCGCCTGCGTCGCATGTCTCAGCGCGTAAAACGACAAAACCAGGCCGATCCACCCCATAAACGCCCGCATGAGCAGTGCTCCCTGATACTTTTTTTCACCCCACAGCGAGCCGTGATTTTTCCTGATGATCACAAAAGAAACCAAAAGGCTTATCAGATTTCTGAAAAAAATCTGTTCCATGACCCCGATATCGCTGTCGCACATACTGACGGCAATCTGCATGACTGCAAAAAAGAACGCGGATAAAATCATCAATAGAATCCCTTTTTGCCTTGCAGTCAATTTCAGCATCTCCATCCCTTGGCAAAGATCAAAGCAGCGTTTTAATAATAGCAGAGAAAACAGTGTCCGTCAAAGAAATCCGTCAAAAACCGGCGGCCCCGTTTCTTTCCGGGGCGCTTTCGAAAAATCTCTCGGCGGCGCAGGGCTCTATCGGAAAGCTCGTTTTGTCGTAAACAAGGTCCTCCGCCACAAGCTTTCCCGTGATGGGCGCCAGAGCGATGCCGTCCCCCTCGTGCCCGCAGCACATTACAAAGCCGGGAACACTTTTGACCTTGCCGAGGATGGGCAGCCCGTCGGGCGTATGCGGCCTCAAGCCGGAGAAGCACCGGATAAAATTCAGATCGAGAATCGCGGGAATATACCGGCTGACCGTTTTTAAGACCGCTTCGATTGCTTCAGGGGTGTTGCCGCGGTCGAAGCCGGCGAGCTCCCTTGTGCCCCCGATCAGCAGGGAGCCGTCTTTGGTCTGCTCGATTCCGAACGCAAGGCCGAGGCGGAATACCTTTTCGTCGGTGATGCGCTCGGGGTGAAATTTGATAATCGGATAGATACCGCTTTGCATCACCGTGTTGAGAAGCGGCGCGACGGGCTCGGAGACGATGATCTGGCCCCTTTTGGGCACGATGGGCATAGTAAGCCCCGCCATTTTGGCGACCGACGCCCCCCACGAGCCGCAGCAGTTTACAATGTATTCGGCATGAAAATCCCCTCTGTTTGTGGAGACGCCGACCACTCTCTCCCCTTCGAAGACAAGGGAGCGCACCTCTGTTTCGATCATCACCCTCGCGCCGTGCCTTTTGGCCGCGTCGGTATAGGCCTGGGTCAGCCGGAACGGGTTTACGCTGCTGGCGATCGGGCTGTACAGGGCGCCCCGCAGCTTCGGGGAGAGGGCGGGCTCTATCCTGCGCGCCTGCGTAATGTCCAGCATCGAAAGCGCAAGTCCGCTTTTTATAAGCTCGCGGGCGTTGGCGGAGATCAGCTCCCACTGCATTTCGTCCTCGCACGCCTGGATGCCGCCGCAGTGGAGATCAAGCTCAAAATCGATGTCCGTTTCAAGCTCCTGCGCGAGGGTTTCATAGATTTCGCAGCTTTTGAGCGCAAGCTCCAGATGATAGCCCGGTTTTTTGGTGTGCGGCGTGATATAGCCGTCGGTGGCGCCGGCGGAGCCGTGGCAGAGGTCGGCCTTTTCCAGAAGAAGCGCCTTTTTTCCGAGCAGGCTCAGGTAATAGGTAAGGGCGCTGCCGATAACGCCCCCGCCGACGACGATCACATCGGATTCATTCATTCTCTCCACCGCCTGCAAGGATGCTTATTTTTACCGGCCTTACCGGCGCTCTAAAGGTCGGCGGAAGAAGTTCGGACATATCCCTGCCCGTTTCCTCCGATAGAATCCGTGCAACAAGTCTTTGACATGTTTTTCCCTGGCACAGCCCCATTCCGGCCCTTGTCCGTTTTTTCACGCCGTCTATTGTCGTCGCGCCGTCCGCGATCGCTTTCAATATTTCCGCCCTGGTAACCTCCTGGCAGCGGCAGATAATGACGTCCTCCTCCATAGGGATCCTCCTTTGTTTGCGGCCTGCTATTTTTGAAGCCGTTTCATGCTTTTTACGATTTCGGCGTACTTTTTCGGGACGGCGAGACGGATCACGCAGGTGCCGTCAAAGGAGGCGAGCCTGATCACCTTGAGCACCCTGCCCTTGCAGACCGCCTCGCCCGCTCTGTCGACGGCGTCGACGATATCCCCCTCCCGGGGCAGCGGGAGGTATTCAAAGGGAAAATCGACGGTCGACTCCGTTTCGCTGTAATTTTTATGAAGCACAATGATTGCAAGGCCGGGACACTGTACGATACACTGCCCGCAGCCCGTGCATTTGCCCTCGTCGAGGCAGGGGAGGGACGTGATCTCCCCGCTCACCGAGATCGCGCCGAACATGCAGGCGGCCGCGCACGGATTGCAGGGGATCTCCTGCACGCACTCGATGATTGCGACCCTTCCTTCCTCGATCCGTTTTGCGGAAGGGATCCCAGGACAGGCCGCAAGCTCCGCCTCCGACGGAATCCCCGTATATAAAATACCCTCCATCAGTCGACACCCGTCTTTGACGCAGAAATATAGTCGCTCATCGCATGGATTTGTTTTTCCTTCGATTCTCTTCTTGCCTTGCCGAAATAGCCCGACCGAAGCTCGCAAAGCCGCGCCCGCGCCTGTTCTTTTTTGGAGCGGGCCTCCTCCTCCGTATAAAACCCGAGCGACTGCGCCGCCGAAATTCCGGCGAGATTGCCTTCCTCCATCGCGGAGGAGGCTTCCTCCACTCCGGTGACATCCCCCGCGACATAAACGCCGGGGGCTGTGGTTTCCATATTTTCATCGTGAAGCGGCACATGCCCGCCCAAGGAGGGGATGTATGTAAAGCGGCATCCGTACATCCATAAAAGCTCGGTCATCGGGTTTAAGCCGACGGCAAGGCACACCGTGTCCGCCTCGATATGCTTTTGCGTGTCCGGTATGGGCTTCAGGTTTCGGTCCACCTCGGTAATTTCGACCCCGGTCACGCAGGTTTCGCCCGTCGCCCTCACAATGGTGTGGGAGGTATAGATCGGCACTCCCGCCCGTCTGAGCTTTGCGGCGTGCACGCTGTATCCCCCGATCCTGGGGGCGCCCTCTAAAACTGCCGCAACGTCGCATCCCGCCTGCATGAGCTGGTAGGAAACAATCAGGCCGACGTTTCCGGAGCCGACCATGACGGCCCTTTCTCCCGGGAGGACCCGGTTTATGTTGACCATCGTCTGCGCGGCCCCAGCCCCCATCACGCCGGGCAGCGTACTCCCCGGAAAGGCCAGGTAGTTTTCCTTGGCGCCTGCCGCGACGATGATCCTTTTGGCCTCGAGCAGGTAGGATTTTCCCCCGTGGATCACACCCATCAGCTTGTCGGGGAACAGGCCGTATACGAGGCTGTCCAGCATGACCTGCGCGCCGCTTTTTTCCACGGCTTCCAGGAGCTGCTCGCCGATTTTGTACCCTCTCACCCCGGAGAGGTGCTGCTTCGAGCCGAAAAACTTATGTATTTGCTTGAAAAGCTGGCCCCCGGGCTTTTGATTTTCATCGACAACGATCACCGCAGCGCCCGACCTCGAAGCCTCCACGGCCGCGCACAGGCCCGCGGGGCCCGCGCCGATTACCACGATGTCCGCAGTGATTTTTTCCATTTCATTGCCTCTTTCCTTTTGCCAGTCCGTCCTGGCTTTCGACCCGCATGCCGTCTCTTGCCCCCGTGACGCAGGTCCTGACATTGGGGACGCCGTCGACGATCATCATGCAGTCGGTGCACCGGCCGATCGCGCAGAAAATCCCTCTGGGCTCGTGCCTTTTCGGCGTTTTCCGGAAGGCCTTGATCCCGGCGTTCAGCAGGGCGGCGGCAACCGGCTCATCCTCAAAGGCCTGTATCGGCTTTCCGTCAAAATAGATGGTAATGCTCTTTTTTTCCTTAAGGTCTCCCAAAACCGGATGCTCGATCACTCTCATGCCATCACCCTCTTCCAAATCGCAGTTGGGTTTACAGATACCCCTGGTAACGCTTCCTCACCACGGCCGAGTAGACGTAATTTACAAGCGTTACAATGTCAAACACAGGCAGGCCCGTTTTTTGCTGGATGTCGGCGGCGTAGGGGGGCATATTGGTGCATTCGAGCACGATGGCTCCGACCTCCGGGTGATCCTTTACCAGCCGGCCGGCAATACGGGTCAGGTCCGCGCGCGCTTTTTCCTCGTCCAGGTAATGAACGCCGCTTGTAAAGGTCCTTGAAAAATCCGTGTCTTCGGTTCCGACGACCACCTTCGGAATGCCGGCGATGTCCACGCCTTCAAAATGCCTCCCGGTCAGCTTCGCCGCGTTGGCCGTGATGATCCCGATTTTTTGCCCGGCCTTCAGCATCGGATAGACGAATTTTGCCTGAATCAGGCTCGAGGCAAACACCGGCACGTCGACGGCCGCCGCGAGCTCTTTTTGGAAAACGGCCAAAAAGCCGCAGCTTGTCGTGACGGCCCGCACGCCCTGCGCCGAAAGCTCCCTTGCGCCCTCGATAAAAGGCTCGAGCAGGTCCTTCCCCTGCTCGTCGACTACCGTATGCGCGTTTGCGGCCGAAATCACCTTGTAAAGCACGGGGAAATCAAAGGTCGTCGCGTTGCCTATGTCGCCCGGTATTCGGGGAAATCCGGTGTTCAGCATGAGAATCCCGATTGCCTGGCCGTAGTTCGTCGTGTTTCCGTAATACATAAAACCTCCCGCCGGTGTGATTTTTCACACGCTTCCTTCAAATCGCATAATCAAAGTTCGGCAGGATTCTTCTCAAAAACTGCCGTGTTCGCTCCTCCTTGGGATGCACGAATATTTCGGAGGGAGGGGCGTCCTCCACGATGACTCCCTTATCCATAAAAATAGCCCTGTTCGCGACATCCTGCGCAAACGACATCTCATGGGTTACAACCAGCATCGTCACCCCTTCCTGCGCGAGCTTCTTCATGACATACAGGACCTCCCCGGTGAGCTCCGGGTCAAGGGCCGAGGTCGGCTCGTCAAACAGAATAACGTCGGGTTTTGCCGCCATCGCCCTTGCGATCCCCACCCGCTGCTGCTGTCCTCCCGAAAGCTGGTTCGGGTAGTAGCCGTATTTATCGCTGAGGCCCACCTTGTCGAGCGCCTCCTTTGCGATTTTTTCCGCCTCGGGCTTCGGGATTTTCCTTCCGATGATCAGGCCTTCGGTGACGTTTTCCATCGCCGTTTTATTGTTGAACAGGTTATGGTTCTGGAAGACGAAGCCGATCCTTCTCCGGACGGCCAGGATCTGCTTTTTGGTGGCCTTGCTCAATTCGATCTCGCCATCGCCAAAGGAGATGGTGCCCGCGTCCGATTTCTCCAAAAAATCGATGCACCGCAAAAGCGTCGTTTTGCCCGAGCCGCTGGGGCCCAGGATCACGGTGACGTCGCCCTTTTTGATTTCGAAGCTGATTGACTTCAATATTTCGTTCGCGCCGAAGGACTTTCTGATCCCTTTAATATTAAGCATATGATTTCTCCCTGTCCGGCAGGTCACTAGATAAGCCGCTTTTTCGTTTCATTCTTTTCTCGACAGCTCTGAAAATCCACTGAACCAGGTAGCAAAGCAGCAGATACACAAGAAACGCCAGGGTATAACCCTCAAAATAGTGATAGCCGAGGGCGGCGCTTGTTTTGATGATCCCCATGACGTCCATGACGGTCATGTAAAACACCAAAGACGTATTTTTAAGGAGCTCAATGGACGCCGTGCAGAGATTGGCGGATGCCGCGATCATCATCTGGGGGATGATGATCCTCCTGTACGCCTGCGCCTCCGAAAGGCCGTTTGTGACGGCCGCCTCCATCTGCCCGGCGCCTACGGTATAAAGCGCCGACCGGAAGATTTCGCATAAAATCGCGATTGTGTTGAGGGAAAAAACGATCAGGGCGTAAAGGAGGGGATTTATGTCGAAAACATTGACCGAAATCCCCGCCTGCTTGAAAAAGGCGGCAAGAATGCCGGGAATGCTGTTGTAAATGATATAAATCTGAACGATCATTGGGGTGCCTCTGATAAACGAAACATATACGGCCGCCGCCCTTGAGAAAAATCTGATCTTTTTATTGCGGGCAACCGCGAGCAAAAAGCCCAGGGGAAGGGCGACAGCCAGGGAAAACAAAAGGACAAACAGAGTGATCGGTATCCCCGGAAGAATATCGATAATGGCTTGCAGAAAGAAAGGGATATTAAAAAACATCATTTCACCCGTTTCCTCAGACGGCCTGTTTTAAGCCGCGTCCGCCCTTGCTGAGCGTGTTTTCAAGCACTTTTGTACCTTTTGCGATCAAAAGGGTCAGGCCCCAATAAATGATCGACAGCGAAAGGTAGATTTCAAGGGCGTGATTCCCATAATTCAAGGAGATCATCAGCTTTGCCTTGCCCATGACGTCGATCAGGCCGATGGTAAAGGCGAGGGAGCTCTCTTTTAAGAGCGTAATAATGGAATTTCCCAAATTGGGCAGGGCAATGTAAAAGCCCTGGGGCAGGATGATCTTTCTTATGGTCTGCACCGTCGTCAGACCCGCCGCCGCCGCGGCGTCGAACTGACCCCTGTCTATCGCCTCATAGGTCGAGCGGATCAGCTCCGACAGAATGGCGGCGTAGAGCAGGGTAAAAGCGATCAGCACAAAATACACCAGATTGATATCATTCAGATTGATCCCGAACTGCGCAAATATTTTCGGCACCCCGTAATAGCAGATAAAAAGCAGTATGATGGAAGGCGTACAGCGGATCACGGAGGTGTAGCCGTAAGCCAGGTTTTTTGCGACCCGGTTTTTTCCGAGCTTTGCCCACGAGAGCAGCGCGCCGAAAAAGAGGCCCAGGATCAATGTCGAGAAAGCGATGAGCATGGTGATCCCCAAATACGGAAGCAACGGAGGTATGCTCTCGAATATATATAAAAAATCAAACTTCCCCATAAATATCCCCCAAAATCAGTCCGAGCGGTGATACCGGATCGGAGACCGGCGCCTGTTGCGCGGCCTCCGTTCCGGTACTTCTTAATCAAATGTATTATTTGAAATACTGAAAAATATCGGTGCCCATATATTCCTGCGACAGCTCGCTCAGCGTGCCGTCATTTTTCAGCCCGATCAGCGCCTCCTGATAGGCGCCGCGAAATTCCGTCTCGTCTTTGTTGATCAGCGCCCATGTGGCGATCGCGTCATACGTGCTGTACGAAAGCTTGTCGCTTAAGTCGTGCAGCTGGCCGTCGGGGGCCGTAACCATGCTGTCGTATATGGTACTTGCCATGGGGAACACGTCGTATCTTCCCTCCGCGACCCATTTGACGGCGTCGGCGTTTTCAAACTGGTCGATTGATTGGAGCGTTACCGCCTTATCTGGATTTTCCTTGTTATAGGTGTCGATCACGGCGTAAATCGCGTCGGCGGGCCGCAGCGGGGTAAGCCTTAAGCCCTTGTCGTGGACGTCCGGCAAGGTTTTGACGTCGGCATGCTCTTTCCTTACGACGAGACCCTGTAAATTCCCGCCCTGATTCTGGGTGGCAAACAGATACTTTTCCTCTCTGGCGGCCGTCCTGTAGGAATTTGTGGTGCACAGCTGATACTTGCCCGTCTCAACGCCGAGCCACGCGTCCTCGGACGACGTCCCAATAAGCTCGATCTCATACTGGGGGAGCAGCTCGTCGATCTTCTTGATGACCTCGACGTCGTATCCAGCGGGGTTTCCGTTCTCATCGATATAGGAAACGGGTTTTAGGGTATTGGTAAACGCGTATTTGATCTTTCTCACCTGTGCGCTCTGGTCCGGGGCGGATTGCGTACTCTGCCCGCCCGACGCCGGCTGCTGCGAGCATCCGCTTAGAAGGGCGAGGCCGAGGCATGCGGCAAGGAAGCTTAGTGTCAATCTCGATTTCTTTTTCATATAATCGTCTCCCAAAATTTTTCCCGCAAAATTATTATATAGTATTCATATTGATTTAATATATTTATGGGTGCGGCCATCCGCCCGGCCTTAAGCCGGCCGATGCTCAGGCGCGGACGATATAGGGCTCGTCGGGAAGCCGGATTGTGGGCGCGGTCCGGTTTTTCGCAAGATAGAGGTGAACAAGCGCCGTCCCGATGCCGGCCGCGCCGGGGCCGTAGCCGGGCTCCAGCGTCACCTCGTCCGGCACGATTCTCTTAAACGCCTGATACCAGCTTGCATTCTTTCCGTCGAAGCTGGCTTCGGTCAGCAGGACCTCTCCCGTGCGCTTTGCGTACGCAAGATATTTTTCCTCATCTGTCTTAAGCCACAGTCCGGTGAACAGGTTTGTGAAGCCGGCCGTGCCGCAGCAATAGGAAAAGCAATGCCAGTAGCCCGGCGAATGAATCTCGGGCGCGCCGGTGGCGACGATCCCGTTTGCCAGCTTCCCGAACCATTCCTTGTAGGTATTCTCGCCGGTGATATCGTACAGCAGGTAAAAAAGCCTCGCAGTCCCGCAGATCCCGTGGCAGCAGCTTAAATAGTACAGATCCGTAAGGTCGGGCACGCGGTAGGGGATCAGGGCAGCATCGTTCTCGACGTGCGCGATGGAAGTGAGATAGTTCGCGCCTTCGACGGCGGCGTCTAAAAATTCCTTGTCGCCGGTCTCCTGATAAAGCCTTGCAAACGTATAGGAGATGCCCGACGTCCCGTATGCGAAATTCGGCACATGGTAGCTTTCGTCGTCGATGCCGGCCATCGCATGGACCATGTTGACAAAGCCCATGTATCTTGTGCCCTTTTCTTCCTTTCTGCCGGTGGATAGGATCGCCTTGCCCGCGGCCGCCGCCACATCCAGCCACTCGGGACGGTTAAAGAATTTCGACGCGTAAAGCAGATACAAAACCGTTCCGGAATCGAAATTGATGCCCGATTTTCCGCTCCATACGATTCCGCTTTCCACCTTTTTTGCATGGTCGACGATTGCGTTTGTGATTTCATAAGCGGCGGTCTTGTATTCCTCGCGATGCAATACCTTATAGAGCTCGATCAGCGAGAAGGCGACGCCCGCCGAGCCGCCGGACACGAAGGTCCACTCCGTTCCCTCCCTGTAATGGGGCCCGCCGAGGCTGCTCTCCAGGTACGGATATCCGTATTTTCGGAATTTTTCTAAAATATAGTTTCCGCCGTTTTCCGCATCCTTTAAGTAAGACGCGTCTCCGGCCGCGTCCGCCAGCTGTAAAAAGAACAGCACGATGCCCGCCGAGCCGTGATAGTAATCGATTTGTCCCTCCCCGTCTTTTGACGGATGGTCGACCCAATAAACGCCGTCTTCCGTCTTTTTTTCAATCGATCGGAGCCATTCGGCGGCCGCTTTCGCACCCGCTAAAAAATCGCCCCATTCCGCTTGTTCAAACAGCGGTCTTAAAAAAGCGCTCATAGCTATGATCATTCCTCCCATACACAGTGCTTTCCACAAAGTATTCATATATGTTTAATAGTAATTGTAGGGAAATTATAGCACTATCAGAATTTATTGTCAACATAAATTTATACTAAATATCTATGAATAATATAAATTAGAAGTGTGCTTTTGGGGCGGCGGCAAAGAGGACGAGATAATAAAAGAGGGTAAAAAGCCGCCAAAAGCGGCTTTTTACCCTAAACCGGTAGACAAAAACGGATCTATTCAGCTTCGTGATTTTCTATAATAACGCAAAATGGGCACTTTCGAAAATTGATGTCATTTGACATAAGCAAAAAGGATGCCCTGCGGGGTCAAACATAACTCTCCAACTATCAGAAAATTGCTCATCTGCGATTGTTGCTCCACGACGGATTGCATATTGAACCGCTTTTTCTAAATCATTAACGGCGAAGTCGATATGTGCCATTTGTTGTTGAGCATCAGGTTCTAACGGCCACACAGGCGGCTTATATTCAGGATTTCTTTGAAACATTATACCGGGATATGCTCCCTGATTTGTTCCCGGAGCACCAACGCATGCATATTCTTCATCATAAAATGGTATTTCCCATTGGAGCAGCGCCGCATAGAATTTTGCTAATTCATGCGGGTCTTTGCAGTCCAGCGTTAATGCGTACATTTTTATTTTCAGTTCATCACCCATAACAATAACACCTCCGATACTATAAATTTTCTACGTTTATCTTCCGTGTCTAATGAATACAAACAGCTATTAATAGCCACATTTAGCAAATGAGACAAGGTTGGGGAGATATCCAACAAAAAGTTGTTCGGAAGTGTAGCTACACTTCTTATGCTTGCTGTTCCATTTAAAATAATAACAAACCGTGATACTTATCTCACCGGCCTTTAGCGTGAACATTTTTTCAAAAAACCGATTTAAATATCTTTTTTGGGGAATTTATTTCCCGGAAAAGCCCTCGGGGTCCCCAATAAATACTATTTGTTGGGGTGAGTTCACCCGCGCCAAACGGGCGCGAAACCGGGGGTACTTCGGCCTGGAATCTTCGATTTCAGGGCCGAATATCCAGGGGGTACTGGGTACCCCCTGGAAGAATGTCCTCTTATAAGGGGCTATGTCCCCCAATTCGCGCGAAGGACGGTTGCCCAGCTGCCGTTTTCATTCTGACTCAGCACGAAGGTATATCCGCTTTCCCATTGCACCATATTGGCGCAGATCTCATACCTTCCGTCGCCGTTTAAGTCGAAAATACCCAAAGGATGCAGACTGAACTGAACGGTGACGTCGGACGTGTACTGGCAATATCTCTCGTAAACCGTCTCGTAGCTGCCGTCCGCGCGGCGCAGAAGGATGACGGAATAGCTTCCGCCGTCCTCGGGGGAGATTTTCAGGTGGCCGTTTTCGTCTTTCGGCGTATTTGCAAAAAGCAGCATCTCCCGCTCTCCGTCACCGTCGATATCCACCGCGGCAGAATCGTCAATATGCGGTTCCCCATAGATTTTGTATTTCTCAAGGAGGCTTTTGAGTGCGACACCCCATTCTTCAGACCAGTACGACCCCCAATCGACGGTTCCATAGGCGTTTAAATCGTCCGGGCTGTTTGTGGCAAGGTCCACGGTGTCATAGGAAAATCGGAGGGCATATCCGTAATGGGGGATCTTTACGCCGTCCATTTCCGGCCCGAAAGCGGCCGGCAGCCTGATTTCCATCGAAAACGGCCAAACGTCTCCGGGGTCGGGCTTTGCGTAGGGGGCGAAAAGCTCCGTTTTGTCGCCGTCTTCAAATCCGCTGACGCCTTCTCCACCATTGACGAGCGCAAATTCGGAATAGCCGACGCTGCCTTTCCTTGAATAAAGGGCAAAACGCGGGCTTTTCAGGACGTCCTTAAAATAAAAATCGTTTGAAGAAGACTCTTCATAGCTGCCGTCCGTGCCGTTTAAGCTGCGCCAGGCGCCGTTTTCCCAGCTTCCCGCAAGGATTCCGCCGATTACAAAATAGGTCGCGTCCGAGGCGGCGGGGCCGTTCGCTGTGGGCGGGGCGGTATTTTGCTCCGAATCGGACGGTGCGGAGGGCCCGCTGTCCGTCGGCTCGGCGCTTTGCTGCGGGGCTTCGTTTGCGCTGCAGGCGGCAAGCAGATTTGCGCACAGAAACAGCGCGCATAGTAGTGTCAGAAATCTTTTCATTTGGATTACTCCCGTCTGTTCATATGATTTCGCAAACGACAGTCTTTTGGGAATATTACCCTTTATTTGACGACGTTTCTGAAAAATAGTTTCGTTGCCTTAATTTTATATTATGTACACACAAACAATCAAGGAGGCTTTCTGCAACAAAAGTCGCATATTGGCGGAATTTAAGATATATTTGCCCGCTGAAATAGCGCTTACGGTTTTATAACCGGGGAAAATAATGCCGTTTATGGATAAAAGAGGGTGATCCTGAAAACAACAGGGCGGCCCCTTATGCGCGCGTTCGGGGGCATTTTGCACTTTATAGCTTTATCTTGATGAAAAATTTTTGAAGTTAAGATCCGTTTTTGCGTGGTTTTGAATGAAGATTTGAAGGTCACAGAGGCGGTTTCGTTAAAAATGGGCGTGAAAATTTGTTACAGTATACAAAAAAAGCTTGAATAAGGCTTTGAATATTGACTTATGATCTAAACAGATCTAGAATAGAGACACATAGATTTTAGATCTTATTTTCAAAAATAAAATTTTATACTTTAGCGAGATGAAGTATATGAATGCAAAGATCAGCATTCCGCCGTCGCTTGTGGATCTTTCTTATGAAAAGATCAAGCAGGACATATCGAAGGATTTCCTAAAGCCCGGTCAGAAAATCAACATAAAACAGCTCTGCGAGCGTTACGACGTGAGCGAAACGCCGATCAAGCAGGCGCTAAACCGCCTGATGATGGAGGGCCTTGTCGAGAACATCCCCAGAAAGGGGATGAAGCTAAAGCGGATCACATGGGCGGAAATCGACGAGATTTTAGACCTTCGCCTGATGATGGAGAGCCATCTGATCCCGCAGGTCCTCACGGCGGTGGGCAGCAACCAGCGGCTGCAGGAGGAATTCGAAAAAAACCTCAGGGAGCATTTTGAATACGTCGAAAAATTTTCGAACACCTCCGAGTACTTTACCGTATACGATCTTGACCAGAAGTTTCACGAGCTTTACTTAAAATGCAGCGGCAACCGGATGGCCGTCAAGGTTTACAACAGCCTGAATTCGCACGCTTACGCCACGTACCTGTACGGAAAGCAGCCGAGGGAGAAGACGCTCGCCGGCGTCAGGGAGCATCAGATGGTTTACGAGGCGCTTCTGGAAAGGGACAGTGAAAAGGTGTTGAAGCTTGTTCAGCTGCACTATAAGAACGCGAAGGAAATCATCTATCTTGTGCTCAAGATCGGCAACACTATTTAGGCTTTATTTATCGAAAGAATTAAAGCGGCAAGAACGGCTGTAAAATAGATAAGATTGCGGGGTTTTTATTGTGAACATGTTTGAGCTTAAGGGAAAGAAAGCGATTGTGAGCGGCGGCGCCCAGGGCCTTGCTAACGCCATGGCGGAAGGCCTGATGGAGGCGGGGGCCGAGGTTACGATCATCGATATGTCGCCGAAGACGAAAGAGGTTGCCGCGGGTTTTACGGAGAGAGGTTTTCTGTGCCACGGCCTGATCGCAAATCTCGGCCTGGAGGAGGCGCGCGAGGAGGCGGTAGCGGCGTGCATCGAAACGATGGGCGGGCTTGATATCATCGTAAACGCCGCGGGCATCCAGAGAAGGCACAGGAGCGAGGAGTTTCCCCTCTCCGACTGGGAGGCCGTCATCAATGTGAATCTGACGGCGGTTTTTTCCATGTGTCAGCATGCGGCAAAGCATTTCCTGAAAAACGGCGGCGGCAAAATCGTCAACATCGCGTCCATGCTCTCCTACTTCGGCGGATATACGGTGCCGGCCTATGCGGCGAGCAAGGGCGGCGTGGCGCAGATCACAAAGGCCTTCGCCAACGAATGGGCGGACAAGGGGATCAATGTAAACGCGCTTGCGCCGGGATATATGGACACGCCGATGAACGTCGCGCTTGTCAATGACCCGGACCGGAACGAGGAGATCTTAAAGCGCATCCCCGCGAAGCGGTGGGGAAAGCCCGCCGATTTAAAGGGACCGGTTGTGTTTCTCGCCTCCCCTGCGTCAGACTATCTGAATGGAGCGATTATTCCCGTCGACGGCGGGTATCTCGGCAGATAGATCCTTACATATGGAGAGTGGCACATGCTGATATTGGTGTTGGAATCAAGCACTACCTCCGCGAAAGCAATGCTGTTTTGCCCCAAAAACGGTGTTCTGAGAATGGAGACAAAAACCTATGCTTTTATAGACAACGATAACGGCGTCCAGGACGCAGAGAGCATTTTTAAGCAGACGATCGAGCTCGGCAGGGAGGTTTCAGAGGGCCAAAACATAGACATAATCGCCCTTTGCGGGGCATGGCACAGCGTGATGGTCTGCGACAGGCGGATGACGCCCGTGACACCCGCCTATTCCTGGACCTACACCGGGGCGGCCGAGCTCGCCGGAGAGCTCCGGAAAGACAAGGCGTATACCAATTCGTTTTACCAAAGGACCGGCTGCATGGTCCACGCGATTTATCCCGCATTTAAGCTCCTTCATCTGAAGGAAGAGGGCGTAAAGCTCGACGGCCGGTATATTTTAGGACAGGGGAGCTATAACTTCTATCAGCTGACGGGCGAGCGGCTGGTGTCCGACTGCATGGCTTCCGGGTCGGGGCTTCTGAATATCGCATTAAAGCAATACGACCGGGAGATCTTGAGCCGGATCGGGCTCGAAGAGGAGCAGCTCGGAAGGATCGTGACCTATCGGGACGTCCGCCCGCTGTCCAAAGAGGGCGCGAGGCTTCTGGGAGTTAAGAGCGGCATTCCCGTGATCCCGGCGAACGCGGACGGCGGCTTAAATCAGGTCGGCGCGGGAGCGCTTAAGGACGGGGTCATGACCTTTTCGGTCGGCACGAGCGGCGCGCTGCGCCTGACCACCCGAAAGCCCGTTTTGCCGGCGGAGCCGAGCACATGGTGTTACCTTTCCCCGTATTCCTTCATGAGCGGCGCGGCGACCTCGGGCGCCTGCAACTGCGTCGACTGGGTAAAGGAAAAAATGTTTTCGCCCTCAATATCCTACGCCGCGATTGAATCGGAGGACGTAAACTTAAAAAGTCTTCCCGTCTTTCTTCCGTTCCTTTACGGCGAGAGGTGCCCCGACTGGCAGGACGACAGAAGAGCCGGGTTTTACGACGTCCACCCCTCCCATACCGCGACCGATTTATATTTCAGCGTTTTGGAGGGCGTTTTGTTCAACCTCTACCAGTGCTTTGAGGTTTTGTGCCAGACGAATCAAAAGCCGGAAAAGATCCAGCTGTCCGGGGGAATCGTAAACTCAAAGGTCTGGACGCAGATGTGCTGCGACATTTTCCAGCAGGAGATGGAATGCTCGACCTTGGAGCAAACCTCGCTTTTAGGCGGCGCCGTTCTCGCCATGGAGCTTTCGGGCGCCATCGGAAGCATTCTGGATTACACCGCCGCAAAGGGCGCCGTGATCCGCCCGAATGAAAAAATGAAAGAGGTTTACCAGGATAAATACCGGCGCTATCAGTTCTGGTATCAGAAGACCAGGCTTTGACGCATAACGCTTTTTCAGGAGGTTTCAGCTTTGGAGAAATACAGGGTCCTCATCACCCCCAGATCGTTTGCAAAGACGGACGATTCCCCGATCGAGCTTCTAAATTCCAGCGGCTGCGAGACAGTCCGGATCACCGGCGACAAGGAAGAAGTCCGCAGAAAGCTTTTCGAACAGCTGCCCGTCGCCGACGCGGTGATCGCCGGCCTCGAGGAATACGACCGTTCGTTACTTTTGCGCGCGGATAAGCTCAGGGTGATATCCAGATACGGCGTCGGCTACGACAGGATCGACCTTAAGGCCGCTTCCGAAAGGAATATCGCGGTCACCATTACGCCGGGCGCAAACGACGACTCCGTCGCGGACATGGCGATGGCGCTGATGCTTGCCGCCGCGAGAAACGTGTCCTACATCGATTTCTGTATCAAAAACAACAATGAGCAGCGGCCGCTGGGCGTGGAGATGTGGAAAAAGACGCTGGGCGTCGTCGGCGCGGGAAGAATCGGCAAGGGTGTCGTCCGGCGCGCGAAGGGTTTTGAAATGAAGATCCTCTGCTATGATCAGTATCGCGACGACGAGTTCGCCAAAGCCCACGACATGCAGTACGTCGACTTCGACACCCTTCTTAAGGAATCGGATTTCATCACGATCCACACGCCCTTAAACGACCAGACGAGGAACCTGTTCGCAGCGGAGCAATTCCGGAGGATGAAAAAGACGGCCGTTCTGGTTAATGCGGCAAGGGGCGGGATCGTGAGCGAAACGGACCTGTACGAGGCGCTTAAAAACGGTGTGATCGGCGCCGCGGCGCTGGACGCGACGGAAAAAGAGCCGCCTTACGGAAATCCCTTGCTCAGCCTTCCGAACGTCACGGTGACCCCTCACATGGGCGCGAGCACCATCGACGCCGTTTCAAGGATGGGCATGATAGCGGCGCAGAATGTGCTGGATATCCTCTTTGCGGGAAAAAGCGCGAATTCCATAAAAATGCCGGATCGTTCATAATCGTCTGTCGGCAAAAAAACCTGCCATATTTTGTGCGATAATACTAAAATAAATGCGATTGACAAGCCGGAAACTATGTAATATAGTTAAAAAAAGTGATAATATTGTATGACGTCAGTTAATATGATGTGGTGATACGACATAGCTATGCTTTAAGATACAAGGAGGCCAATGAATGCAAAACGCGCAGATTCAGGAAAAGTGCAGGAAGCTGCGGCGCCGGATTATCAATATAATCGCCGACGCCGGATCGGGACATCCCGGCGGCTCTCTTTCCACGGTGGAAATCTTAACGTGTCTTTACTACGCGAAAATGGATGTCGATCCGAAGAATCCCCAAAAAGAGGACAGAGACCGTTTTATCCTGTCAAAGGGCCACGCCGCTCCCGCGATCTATGCGGTGCTAGCGGACATGGGGTATTTCAGCGAAAGCGAATTTCAAAACTTCAGGCAGCTCGGCAGCATCCTCCAGGGGCATCCGGATTCCAAGAAGGTCCCCGGGATCGAGGCCGCGACCGGCTCGCTGGGCCAGGGGATTTCAATCGCCGCCGGGATGGCGCTCGGCGCCAAAATAAAAAAAAGCAACGCGAAGGTTTACACGCTTTTGGGCGACGGAGAGCTTCAGGAGGGTCAGGTCTGGGAAGCCTGCACGGCGGCGGCCCATTTCAAGCTCGACAATCTGACGGTGATCATTGACAACAACGGGCTGCAGATCGACGGCACAAACGACGAGGTGATGGCGCTCGGCAGCTTAAAAGCCAAATTTGAGGCGTTCGGGTTTTACTGCCTTGAGATCGACGGCCACGACATCGCGCAGATTCGCGGTGCTTTGGACACAGAAGCCTCGGGTAAACCGAAGTGCATCATTGCAAAAACCGTAAAAGGCAAAGGGGTCTCCTTTATGGAAAACCAGGTTGGCTGGCATGGCAAAGCCCCTTCCAATGAAGAGCGGATTGCGGCATTAAAGGAATTGGAGGGCTGAGCATGGCTGAATACATATCGATGAGGGCCGCTTACGGAGAAACGCTTACAGAGCTCGGCGAAACAAACGAGAGGATTGTCGTGCTCGACGCCGACCTTGCCCACGCGACGATGACCGTGCTGTTTGCAAAGAAGTTCCCGGACCGGTTTTTTAACGCGGGCATCGCGGAACAAAACATGATCGGCATGGCCGCGGGACTGAGCACAATGGGGCTTATTCCCTTTGTCAGCACCTTTGCCATGTTCGGCACGGGCAGGGCGTACGAGCAGGTGAGAAACGGCGTTGCCTATCCGAAATTCAATGTAAAGCTGGCGTTTACCCATTCCGGCATTACGCTGGGCGAGGACGGCGGCAGCCACCAGACGGTCGAGGACATCGCGCTGATGCGCGTGATTCCCAACATGACGGTCATCGCCCCGTGCGACGCAAACCAGACAAAAAAGGCCGTAAAGCTGCTTTCCGAGACGGAAGGCCCCGTTTATCTGCGGCTCGCGAGAATGCAGAGCCTTGTGCTGGACGACATGGACTTTGCAATCGGCGGCTCGAACGTCATGAAAGACGGCGGCGACGCGGTGATTTTTGCCTGCGGCATCATGGTCGAGCAGGTGCTCGAGGCGGCGAGGGCGCTTGGGGACAAGGGAATGGATGTCGCGGTCGTAAACCTCTACAGCATCAAGCCGCTCGACGAAAAAACCATCCTTGCCTATGCAAACAAATGCAAAAAAGTGGTTGTCGCCGAGGAGCATTCGGTGATCGGCGGGCTTTCCGACGCGGTCGCGTCCGTTCTGGCGGGCAACGGGGCGTTTCGGTTTAATAGGGTCGGCATCGAGGACCGGTTCGGCCAGTCGGGCAAGCCCGAGGCGCTTCTCAAGGAATACGGCCTGACCGCGGAAAACATTGTCAGGAGCGTTTTGGAATTGTAATTCATTTTTGTTTTATTATAAATAAGCATAAGAGGCATATCCGAACCCGTTTTTGAGGGACAGGATTCCGCCACTTAAGCAGAAAACCCCCATCGCCATACGTCGGTATTGCCAATGTACTTTTCTTTGCACTGACAAAATCCTGCTCCCTCAAAAATCTTCGACCTCTATGCTCCGATTTTTGGTGGATTTCAAGGCGGCCGACGATGGCGGGCTGGCGCCCGACGAGGAGAACAACGCAGAAAGACGCCGAAAGGCGGGGCATAGAGGCGGGTTCGGATATGCTTCTTATGCTTAAAACATAAAAAGATTGGAAAGGGACGTTTTTCATGAAAAATCAGTTGAAGGAAACAATGAAAAAAAGACCGGTGTTCGGAATGACGATCTATACCGGCGCGCCCGCGATCGTTGAATCGCTCGGCTATTTCGGATTCGATTTCGCGTTCATCGACGCGGAGCATTCGCCGAGGCAGGTGACCGACTTAAAGGAGACGATCCTCGCCGCGCGTTATGCCGGCGTAAGCCCGCTTGTCAGGGTGACCCGCCCCGACGAGATCGAGATCCGCAAGGCGCTTGAAATGGGCGCCGAGGGCGTTATCATTCCCCATGTGAGAACAAAAGAGGATATGGAAATCTGCGTAAGAGGCGCGAAGTTCCCGCCTGTGGGGCGTCGCGGCTACGACGCCACCGTCCGGTCCGCGAATTACTCCGCCGGCAGCTTCAACGCAAACGACTATATAGACAACGCAAACGAGACCGAGCTTGTCATCCCGATGGCGGAAGACTTCGAGTTTATGGACAACATCGACGAGATCATGAACATGGACGGCATCGACGCCATCAATTTCGGCCCGGCCGATTTCTCACTTTCGAAGAACATCCGGATCTTCTACAAAATGGATCTGCCCGAGGTTCAGGAAGCGCTTCGGGAGATCGTGAAGAGGGCAAAGCCGAAGTCCATCGGCGTCATGGCTCCGGCCGTTCCGCCGACGCTTGAAAACGCAAAGGCGCTGATCGACAAGGGAGTCAACATGCTGATCATGGGCAGCGACATGTTCAACTACCAGAGCGCGCTCCGGTCCATCAAGGAAAACGCGATCGACAAGTACCTGCAGCAGATGAAATAACGGCGCATGATCATTTTGTGCACTGAAGGAAAGGAATGGTCTGAGCCTTGAAAAAAGTACTGATCGGTCTAGCGAATTATTCAAGATTCAACAAGGACGGCTTAAACAGGCTTCTTGAGCACGGCTTTGAAGTCATCGAAAACCCGCACGGCAGGCCGTACACCTATGAGGAGCTGCTCGAGGCCGTCGGGGACGTCGACGCGGTGATCGCCGACTCCGAGCGGTGGGACGAGGGAGCCTTCCGGGCCGCGCCGAAGCTTAAGGTGATCGCGCGGTACGGCACCGGCATGGACACCGTCGACGTGGAGGCCGCGAAGCGGCACGGCGTCATTGTGACAAACTGCCCGGGTTTAAATGCCCCGACGGTCGCGGAGCAGGCGATATCGCTGCTTTTGAGCATCGCGCGGTCGATCCCGCAGCTGAACGCCGACGCGCGGCAGGGGAAATGGACCAGAACCATTTTCCATGAAATCGGGGGAAAAACGATCGGGATCCTCGGTTTCGGCGCGATCGGCCAGACGGTCGCGAAAAAGCTCTCCGGTTTTGAAGCGAAATTTATCGCATACGACAAGTTCCCGAACCTGGAAGCCGCCAAAGCACTCAACGTGGAAATGGCCGGCTTTGAGGACGTGCTGAAAAACAGCGATTATATTTCGATCCACCTCCCGAACCTGCCGGACACCTATCACATCATCAACGACGAAACGATCGCCAAAATGAAGGACGGCGTCTATATCGTAAACTCCGCGAGGGGAGCTCTCGTCGACGAAAAGGCGATGGCCGGGGCTCTCACGAGCGGCAAGGTCGCGGGCTTTGCGAGCGATGTTTTCGAGGTAGAGCCTATTGAGGAAAATAACCCGCTCTTTAAGCTCCCGAATTACATCTGCACGCCCCATATCGCGGGGGAAAGCTACGAAAACCATCAAAAAACCGGCCTCGCCACGGCCACGGTGATCACCGACGTTTTCGAGGGCAAGGAACCGAAAAACCGGCGCGCGTGACCTTTTGAAACCGATCTGTAAATTTTATTGTATTTCTAATAAGACGGGGTAGAAAAGAATGAAAAAAGTACTCGTTACGGCAACAAATTATCCGAAGCTCTGCAAAGAGGGGCTCAAGAAACTTTTGGATTACGGCTGTGAAGTCGAAACCAGCAAGCTAAGCAGGCCTTACAACCGGCAGGAACTGAAGGACGCGGCGAGCGATGTGGAAGGCGTCATCGCAAACCTCGAGCACTGGGATGAGGAAATGTTTGAGGCCGCTCCCAAGCTCAAGGTGATCGTCAGATTCGGGACGGGATATGACACCGTCGACCTTGAAGCGGCAAAACGGCATGGCGTGATCGTTGCCAATACGCCCGGGATCAACGCACCGGCCGTCGCCGAGCATACGATAGCCCTTTTATTCAGCATGATACGCTCTGTCCCGCAGTTAAACGCCGACACGCGGCAGGGCAAATGGACCCGGACGATTTTCCATGAGCTGAGCGACAAAACGGTCGGCATACTGGGCTTCGGCGCGGTCGGCCGGAACGTTGCGAAAAGAATGTCCGGCTTCGGCGTCAGCTTAATCGCGTTTGACAAGTATCCGAACGAAGAGGCGGCAAAGGCGCTGGGTGTCAAAATGACGAGCTTTGAGGACGTCCTTAAAAACAGCGACTACGTTCTGATCCATCTGCCGAGCATTCAGGAGACCTATCATATCATAAACGGCGAAAACATTGCCAAAATGAAGGACGGAGCCTATCTCATCAATACCGCAAGGGGCCCGCTCGTCGACGAGAAGGCCGTCTGCGAGGCGCTTAAAAGCGGAAAGCTCGCCGGAATGGCAAGCGACGTCTTTGAGTCGGAGCCGGTGACGCCCGACTATCCGCTCTTCCAGTTCCCGAATTACATCTGCACGCCGCATTCCGCGGGGGAGACCTATGAGAATTACCGGGATACCGGACTCGCCACCGCAACGGCAGTCATTGACGTTTTTCAGGGAAAAGACCCGCAAAACCGCCGCGCATAAAACCTTTTCAAATTGTTTCCCCAGACTTTGGCACTGCTTGACAAGCTAAAGGGGCGCACGATCGATTGACGAGAAAAAACAGCCATGTTAATATGATTATGTTATCAGACAATCGTCCATCGATGTCTGGGATGCAAGAAATTAATGTGGGGGCTGAACATATGCAATCAATCAACCGGATGCCTGTCGTGCAACAGGTGGTGGACAGTGTCAAAGAGTATATCCTGTCCGGAAAAGTAAACGAGGGGGACAAGCTGCCGACGGAACGGGAATTCTGCGAACAGCTCGAGGTCGGCCGTTCAACCCTGAGAGAGGCGTTTCGGATTCTCCAGGCAAAGGGCTTTGTCGAAATGAAGCCGGGGAAGGGCGCCTATGTCGGGAGCATCAAGGGCAACAGCCTGAATGAAGCCATCGATTGGCTTGTCGAGCACGAGCTCGAGATCAAGGATTTTATCGAGGTCCGCACGGCGATCGAGGCTCTCGGCGTCCGTCTTGCCATCCGGCAGCTGACCGACGCGGACGTGCGGCAGCTTCGCCAGATCCACCGGGACTTTCTCGATGCAATCCGGAAAAATGATTCCGCGCAGGTCACCATGCTGGACGAACGGTTCCACAATACCATCGTCGGATGCTCAAAAAATAAGCTCCTGATCAACATCAACAGACAGATCAGCGGATACTTTGAAAGCTTTCGAAACCGCACCTTCCGAATCCGGCAGAATATGCAAAACGCGATAGGGCCCCATACCGCCATCCTCGAGGCGATCATATCCAAAGACAGCGAGCTTGCCGAGGAGGAGATGCGGCTGCATCTTGAGAAGGTATGCGAGGATTTGGAGGCGTCGAGAAGCTTAAACGAAAGCACTGCGGCAGATAATATATGAATGAAATCCACAACTAATGATAAGTCATTGTGGATGGCGTTCATTATATTAAATAAGTCAGTCACAATGAACAAAAATTATTTGAGGAGGAAAAAAATGAAAAAAATTCTGGCCGTTACCCTATGCCTGGCACTGTGCTTCGGGCTTGCAGCTTGCAGCGGCGGCTCCGATCCCGGCACCGCCGCTCCGACGGGCTCCACGCCGAATGAGCCTGCGAAAACCTATACGATCAAGTTGTCCTATAGCCCGGGCGGGTTAAAACCGGAAGAAAGCGCCGAAATCATGTACGGCGACATATTCAAAAAGTACGTGGAGGAAAATTCGAACGGCGCGATCAAGGTCGAAATTTATCCCTCCAATCAGCTCGGCAGCGCCGCCGACGTCATCGGCAGCATCGCGTCGGGCACCGTTCAGATGGGCATATACGACATTTCCATGATGACGAGCTATTTTGCCGATGCGATGGTGCTCGCCACACCGGGACTTTTCAAATCCGACGAAGAGTGCAACAACGTGTTAAAAAGCGACTGGGCAAAGGCCTTCTTTGACAAGGCGAAGGACGCCAGCAGAATCCAAATCCTAGGCGCGCATTCCAAGGGCTTCCGCTGCTTTACGACAAGCAACAAGGAACTGAAGACCTATCAGGACGCCAAGGGCGTTACCTTCCGCGTAATGGACAGCCCGGTTTACATCAAGATGGTTGAGACGCTGGGCGGACATGCGGTCCCGATGCCGGGCTCCGAGATGTATGTCGCGATGCAAAACGGCGTTGTAGACGGACAGGAAAACGCGGTCAACAATATCATTCAGGACAAGACCTACGAGGTTCAGAAGTATCTGGTTTTGGACGAGCACGCCGCCGGCATCACCGGCATCATGATGAGCGGCTCCTTCTATGACTCCCTGCCGGCCGAGCTTCAGCAGGTCTTAAGCGACGCAAACGACGCCGCCATTGCCGAGGCGGTAAAGGTCATTACCGACCGCAACACAAACGGCGTTCAGATCTTAAAGGACTTTGGCATGACGGTTTACCAGCCGACCGAGCAGGAGAAGGCCGACTGGCAGAACACCGTTCTCGGTCCGTGCGAGGAGTATGTCAGATCGCAGATCGGCGATGAGACGGTCGACGGACTTAAGAAGGTCCTGGACGATTACAGGGCGAAGAAATAAGAATGTAAACACAAAAGCCGTATGCGGTATCGGAGAGACCGCTGCCGCATACGGCAAATTCCGACAGGAGAATGAGCCATGGATTTAATCCGAAGGATTTATTTTGCGTTAAACAAGGGCTCCAATGTGGCAACCAAAATCCTGGAAGCTCTTGTTGCCATTTTGGTTGTCATATGCTTTTCATCCGTATTCCTGCAGGTCATCTATCGGTACATTTTGGTCAAACAAACCTTGTTTAAGCTCCCGTTCACATTTACGTTTACCGACGAGCTGGCCCGGTATGCGCTCGTCTGGATCACTTATCTTTGCGTCGGCATGTGCTTGAAGGAAGGGTATATGGTATCGGTCGATTTTATTTACAACCGGCTTGGCAAAAAGGCGAGGCTCGCGCTTTATTATCTCATTTGCATAATGATGGCGATCGTTCTCGCGGTTATTATTTTTTACGGATTCAGGCTGTTGGCCATAAACCAGGTATTCAAGTCCACCACCATGCGTATTCCGGGGGTCTATCTGTTCAGCGCGCCGATCGTCGGCAGCATATTGATGGGGTATGAGCTTGTTACGGAGCTCTTCGGCGTATTATCAGGAGAATTAAGGCCATTCAAAGCCACAAAGGTAGAATAAATCGGCATCAGGAAATCGCGCGTTCGCGGTTTTATCGGGCCCTGCACAAAAATGCATTGTTTATCAGTCAGAATATTTTCGCTTACAGCGTTTATTTCTCCCCGCGCCTTTATATCAAATGATACAAAGTCTCCCGGCAAATATTTTACGAAATGACTTAGGAATATAGAAAATCCGGCATGCCAAATGATGAAGACTTTTTCGGCTGGTTGTTTGGACCGGGGTTTTTATGATCGGATATTGGAGGAATATTATGGCTTTTGGTCTGCTGATTTTATTTCTTGTCGTGACCGTGATCGGCGTACCGATCGGATTTGCGATTGGTTTTACGACGTTTGTCTCTTTCCTGGCGCTTGGCGGAGATATGATGATTATTCCGCAAAAGCTTTTCACCGGAGTCGACAATTTTACATTTCTTTGCATCCCTTTATATATTCTCGCCGCGGAAATCATGTCTTCCGGCGGAATCACCGAAAGCATTGTCCACTTCTGCGACAGCCTCGTCGGCCATGTCAGAGGGGGCCTTGCACATGTCAATGTTCTGGGCAGCATGTTTTTCGCGGGCATTTCCGGCTCGGCCACAGCGGATGTATCCGGCCTCGGCGCCATTGAAATCGACATCATGACCAGAGCGGGCTACAAACGCGAATATTCGTCGGCGGTTACGGCAGCCTCGGCGATCATCGGGCCGATTATTCCGCCGTCGAGCGTTATGATCATCTATGCGGCGACGGCCGGCAACGTATCCGTAGGCAAGATGTTCCTGGGCGGGCTTGTGCCGGGCGTCCTGCTCGGTCTTGGCGAAATGATCGTATGCTATTATATGGCAATCAAGCATAATCATCCAAAACGCGAAAGGCGCAGCACCTTAAAAGAGATCGCTGTCGCGACTTTTCAGACCCTGCCGTCGCTCGTTTTGCCGCTTATTATCATGGGCGGCATCGTTTCCGGCATCTTTACGGCGACAGAGGCGGGCGCCGTCGCGGTTGTCTACGCCTTTATCGTCGCTTACTGCAAAAAGACGCTTTCGAAAAAGATGTTCTATAAGTGCTGCGTCGGCACGGCAAAAACGACGGCGAGCGTGATGTTTATTATCGCGATCGCAAGCGCGATGGGCTGGGCGATCACGGCGCTCCAGGTGGCGCAGAAGCTGGTGGCGTTCTGCATGGCGTTTATCCACAGCCCCTGGGTTTTCCTGCTGTTTGTCAACATCCTTCTTCTTTTTATCGGCTGCCTGCTCGATACGTCGCCGGCGCTTTTACTCATGGTTCCGATCCTTCTTCCGGTGGCGCAGGCCTACGGGATCGACTCGCTGCATTTCGGCATTATGATGTGCTTCAACCTTACCGTCGGACTGATCACCCCGCCGGTCGGCATGACCTTGTTCGTCACGTCCAATGTAGGCAAGGTGAGGCTGACAACGCTGTACAGGGAAATCCTTCCCTTTGCCGCGATTGCAATTGTAGTGCTCTTCCTGATCACGTATTTCCCGATATTCACCACGGGGCTGCCCAACGCGCTGATGAAATATTAAGAGATTCGCCTGCATTTGAAAACAAATGATGAAACAAAACGGAGGCTACACAATGAAACCAGAAATTTCGGCAAAAAAAAGGATGGAACAGTGGGATATCTCATCGCCTGAGACCCCGGGCTTCCATGAAGTGATTATTCCGGGACGGGAGGATTGCAAGGCGGTGTACGTATACCGGCTGAATCTGCCCGCCGGGCAAAGCCACCTGTTAAAGTCGGGAAAGCTTGAAATGAACGCGGTGCTGATCTCGGGCAGTGCCAAAGTCAAATGCGCAAGCTTTGATACCGAAATGTCGAAGTTTGACAGCTTCTATATCACCGGCGGGGCGGAGGTGTCGATTACGGCGAAGGAAGACGCCGCGTTCTACATCGGCGGCGCCGTCTGCGAAGGCCTTGGCAAGACGTTTTTCCGCAAGTTCGACAAGGATCTGCCTTTGGGGGAGATCCATCAGATTCACGGCAGCGGCGCCGGACAGCGCGAGATCCAGTTTACCTTAAATCCCGAGGTGCCGGCATCCAGACTGATCTGCGGCCTTACCTGGGGCGGAAACGGCGCATGGACAAGCTGGCCCCCGCACCAGCATGAGAAGGACCTTGAGGAGGTTTACTGCTACTTCGACATGGACGCCCCGAAGTTCGGCTTTCATATAAGCTATCTAAAATCCGGAGAAATTGAAGACGCGGTCGCACATACCGTCCGAAGCGGCAGCATGGTGATCGCTCCCTGCGGCTACCATCCGACCGTGGCGACGCCCGGAACGCGCAATGCCTATCTCTGGATCCTGGCCGCCTTTACCCCGAAAAGCCGCCGGTACGATCTGGCAGTGACCGATCCGAAGTATGTAGGCACCTGAAGTTATTTCAATACCTTGTATCGCCCGCAGAAATGCGGGCGATACGTTTAAGCTTTTACAATATTTCCGCGATTTTTCAGTAACAAAACGGCATTGACAGCATATAATGAGAGTGTTAAAATATGAATGAATATAAAGATTATTCATTCATATAATGGAGGTATGATCCTTGACGGATAAGAAGGCGGAAATCTTTTGTTCAGGCAGGGAGTTGTTTTATTCAAAAGGCTTCAAAGACACCAATATTTCCGACATAGCAAAGCGAGCCGGGATCGGCGTCGGCACCTTTTACAATTACTACTCTTCGAAAGAGGAGCTTTTTCTGGAGATTTTCATCAAAGAGAATGAAGCGCTGAAAAAGCGCCTTGTGGAAGCTCTGGACTTAAACGACGATCCCGTGGCCATGGTTACGAAGATGGTCGCGCAAAACCTAAGCGAGATGGACTCAAATCTGATTCTGAAGGAATGGTATAACAAGGAGCTCTTTGACAAGCTGGAGCGGCAATACTATAAAAAGGGCGGGATACGGGGCTTTGATGAAGTCACGCATGGCGGCAGGATCGATTTGATCCGGAAATGGAAGGCGGAAGGAAAAATCAGGACGGATATCGACGACGAGATGATCAACGCCCTGTTCAGCTCCATCTTTTATATCGACATTCATAAGACGGAAATCGGAATCCGGTTTTTTCCGCAGATCATGCAGTATATCGCGGAATTCGTCATGAAGGGCCTGACCGATTGCGAAAAATAAAAATCGAGGGCAACGGTTTTTTTTGCCTCGGCATGAATGAATCGTTATTATATTCATTCACATAAAACGTAAGGAGACGATTGCAATGAAAAGAAAAGGGAAATTCAGGGTGGTCATAACTGTTTTGGCGATTCTGGTCTTGATAGGCGCGGCAGCGTGTACGCTTTTTACCGCAAATGAGCGCGAGGAAGGCAAAAATCTCCCGATCGCCGTTATTGACTTCAAAAATCTAAACGACGGCGCGTATATCGGGGAATATGAGGGCGGGATGTATCGGCTGCGGGCAAACAAGGTTCAGGTGACGGTCTCCTCGGGCAGGGTCACCGATATCGAACTATTGGAGCATAAAGAAAAGCAGCCGCCAGAATTTACGGATAAATTATACGGCAGAGTCATGAAAGCGCAATCGCTACAGGTCGACGCCGTCAGCGGCGCGACCATCACTTCCAAGGCGTATCTCAAGTCGGTGGAGAACGCGCTGATCAAGGCGGGGAAATGAGGAACGGCATATGGAAAACGTGGTCATTATCGGCGCGGGAATCGGCGGGCTGATCGCCGGAAGCCTTCTTGCAAAAAAGGGGTACAAGGTGACGATATTCGAGGCCCACGGCGCGCCCGGCGGCTATACCGCCGGGTTTTACAGGAAGGGTTATTATTTTGAAAGCGGCACCGTTTCCTTTGAAGCCTCGGCGTCGGTATTCAAGGCGATGAAGGACATCGGGGCGCTCGGAAAGATCGATTTTGAAAAACAGAGGCTGCGGCTTTATTCGGAGGATTTCGACGGAATCCCCGGGAGTTATGGTGAGTTCAAGAGACTGATTTATTCCGCTTTCCCGGCTGAAAAAGGGAAGCTCGATACGGCGTTTCGGGAGCTCGACAAAATAGCCGCCATGACGGAAAACATGGATAAGCCCCTTCCCTTTCTTTACAGCGGGTTTGAGTTCTTCAAAGCGGTGCTCCCCTTCGCCGCCGGCGGTGTGAGGCTTATGAAGCTTGCAGGGCATTACGGCAACATGACCTCGTCGGAGTTTGCCGCAAAATATTTTGAAAAGGGATCAAAGCTCCACAGGCTGTTTTGCAGCTTCGGGTATCCGGAAATGTCGGCCATGATGGTCGGGAGCAGCCTGTCGGGATTGTTCGCAGACTTATGGACCGTGAAGGGCGGCATGCAGTCGTGGGCCGATGTTCTCGCGGAAAATTTCAGAGAACTGGGCGGGGGGCTGCGGCTTAACTCCCGTGTCGACAGGATCATCACAAAAGATAAAGCCGCAGTTGGAGTCTTGTGCAATCATACCGTTTATGACGCCGACTATGTGATTTCGGCCGGGGATTACAAGAAAACCCTCTTAAAGCTGTTGGATGACGACAGTCTGGTCCCGGAGACGCTCCGGGATAAAATCGGCGCTGCTCCCGTATCGGAGGGCTATTTCACCGTATACCTGGGGCTCAATTTAAAAGACGAAGGGCTTAAAAAATATATGAAGGCTCCGCACGTATTGTTTTTCAATTTAAGTCCCGGCTTCGGCGGTTACAATTCCGATGACGAAGAATTTTTTAATAAGACATCCGTCGAGCTCTACTCGCCCTCAATGGAAAACCCCGGGCTCGCGCCGGAGGGGAAATCCTCCTTAATGCTCCAGGCCAAGGTGCCCTGCCGCTGGATGGACAACTGGGGCGGCGGCGACCGGGAAGCATATCTGCTGCTAAAACAAAAGGCGGCGGACGCGCTGATATCGGGCGCGTCCCGGCTGATTCCGGGACTTTCGGGGCGGATCGAATACAGAGACGCCGCGACGCCGCTTACGTATGAAAAATTTACCGGAAATACCGACGGCGCGAGCTGCGCCTGGTGCTGGAACCCTGAGAAAAAGTTTTATCAAAGCGCCATGAGCGCAAATATTGAAACTCCCGTAAAAAACCTTTACATCGGCTCCTGCTGGGCGATGCAGGTCGGAGGCGTGCCCGGCGCCCTTGCGGCCGCCTACCGGTGCGCCGGCAAAATAAAATAGTACCTTAAGAAAGAATAATTTGCATCAAGGGCAGAAGGTGCCGGAATCCGCGTTTTCTACATCCGGCGCCGCAGATACCTTTCCGCCGCGTGCTTTTAAGAGCTCCTTTGCGCGCTCCCGATCCGGATTTTTGCAGAGTACGTCAAAGACCGCATATGTGGCGAACGCTCCTATAATCAGTGCGATCCTCAGCGTAAATCCCACTCCGATGGGAATATACCCGAATAAAACGGAAATACCGGCTATAAGGAGCACATACGGCAGTTGGGTTTTGATATGCTCGGCATGATCGCAGGCAGCGCTGGCCGACGACAAAATCGAGGTGTCGGCAAAGGGGGAACAGTGGATACCAAATACGGCGCCGCTTAAAACGGCAGCGGTCGAAGCGGTAAAAAAGACTTCCTCGCTCATAAGCTGCCACGACATCGGGATTACGATCGGCAGCAGGATGGAAATAGCGCCATGAAAACTGCCCGAAGCGAAGGAGATGAGCGCGGACAACAGGAATACGAACGCCGGGAATGCAAACCGGGGGATCCATGCGTGAGCGGCGCCGGCGAGAACGCCGCCGATTCCGAGCTCTTCCGTAAACGAGGCCATGGTCCAGGCGAAAAGGAGCAGGAAAACCGGCGATGAAGCCGATGATGCCCCGGCCGTCCAGGTGCGCATAAGCTCGGTAAAGCTCAGTTTTTTCCCGATGAGGATCATAAGGAAAGCAATAAGCGTCGAGATCAGCCCGCTTTTTACCAGAACGGGCGATATTTCGGCATAAGAGAGGCAGGCACGGATCGCCGGCCATGAAAAAACTGACCGGGATAAAACGGCGATCAGTTCTTTGTCAACTCCGGCCATGATTGTCCGATAACCGCTTATAAAGGCGCCCGCCGCGATGGAAAGGATCAATACCGAAAGAGGTACGGCCGCGTACAGGGCGGACAAGCCCGCCTTTTTTCCGACTCCGACCGGCGACTGCTCCGGCAAAGCGCCGGACTCCTGATCGGGCGTTCCGCTTACGGAGGTTCGGGCGCGGTACTCCGCTTTGTACATCAGGCCGAAGTCGCGCAGCGTCGACGCGGATATCAGGACGGTCAGCAGCATAAAAAGATTGTAAAACCGGAAGGGGACGGTGGTAAAAAGGAAGCCGTAGGCGGGGATATCCTGCGCCCCGGCGAGGTCAAGGCCTATGCGGACCGCGCCCAGCTCGGACGCGAGCCATGTGGACACCATGGAAACGCCGGATAGCGGGACCGAGGTCGAATGGATAAGAAAGGCGAGCTTTTCACGGGAGACGCGCATGCGGTCGGCAATCGGGCGCATCAATGCGCCGGACGCCATAATGCCGGCGTACGGGTCAAAAAATAGAATAATCCCCGCAAAACAGGCGGCGAGCTCTGTGGAGCGGCGGGTTTTCGCATGCGACAGGACGAAATCCGAAAGCGCGCGAAACCCGCCTGCACAGCTGATTACCGACATAAGACCCATGATCAGAAAACACTGGATCAGGATACCCGCGTTCGAGGGTTTTGAAGCGACGGCGATCATCCTGTCGGCGAGCAGGGAAAGCCCGGAGAAGGCCGCTGTGACATCGCTTCTCCCGGCCAGGCTTAAGATAAGCGCGCCGGAAAACGCGCCTGCTGCGAGCGCGGGCAGCGCCTTTTTTGAAATCAGCATCAAAGCTGCGGCGAGGATCGGAGGAATAAACGAAAGCATTTCGGAAGATCGGGCGCCGAATATCCCTGTCCCCGCCGCGGCGATAAGAAAAATTGAAACGGCAGATGCCAAAGTAAGCTGAATCGTTTTCTTTTTCATGACAACCTCCATTCTCCTCGGGGTTACACGCCGAAAACGGTTTTGGCCATTGAAACCGGATTGCTAAGTCCGTTTTTGGCGGACTTAGCAATATGAATGACATCCGTTTTATGCGCAAGAGATAAAGCCTACAGGTTGAGCGCCGCCTCAATGCCGGGGCTTACTTTGTCCGAATCTTTGTTGTAAGTCGCGAGAGAACCGAATACGCCGATCATTACGCTGATACAGATAACCCACATATACCAGGGCATGCCCTTGGGATAGGTTATTTTCATCAGCTGGGTCGTGACCAGGCCGATGACGTTTCCGACCATGGCTGCAAAGGCGGCCGCGGTCATCCCCTTTCTGGTCGCTTTTTTCCATGCGCAGCCGATCACAAAGATCGGCAGGTTGATGCTGACAATGGTGCCCCACCCGAGCGACGCGATGATTGCCACCGTTTCGCTGCTCAAAGCCGCCATGAAGATGCCGCCGATACCCACGATGACAATGGCAATTCTGGATATTTTGATTTTCTGCGCGTCGCTCATCTTGAAATTAAGCGCGCTGGACAGATCGATGGCAAGCGCGTTGGCGCCGACCGTAATGTACATGCTGGCCGAGGAGACGATCGCGGCCATAATCCCGGCATAGCAAATAAGCTGCACTCCGAAGCCGAGGTAGTTGCAATAGGTCCAGGTAAGCTGGTCGGCCTTGGCCAGGGGCTCGATAACCCCGCTCGACACAAGGTGGATCATGGCGAAGGCGATCGACATACCGGAAAAGCAGACGACGGCCTGAGAAAGCGCGGACGTCAGGCTCGTTTTTCCGAGGTTGCGGGGATCTTTGACCGCGTACATTCTCGTGAGGCAGGAAGGCTGGCAGGCGACGCCGATCAGGGGCATCATCAAATAGGTGACCGAAAGCACACCGCCCGAGTTGTCGAGTCCGAAAGCGGTCATCATCCTGGGGCTGAATGTCTTCGCGACGCCGGCGGCGTTTGTCACCGTGGGACTGTCGGCAAGGGCGGAGGATAAAGCGCCGAAGCCCCCGAACTCAAAGAAAAAGAAGCCGATGAACACGATGCCGCAGATAACCATGACCGCGCCCTGAAAGGCCTGGGAAAGGAGGCCGGCCGATTCGCCGCCCACCGCGACGTAAAGGGTCACGATTCCGAAGACGGCGGCGCAGCTCAAAAGAACGGGC
This sequence comes from Clostridiales bacterium UBA6114, assembly GCA_002423435.1. Taxonomy (GTDB): domain Bacteria; phylum Bacillota; class Clostridia; order Oscillospirales; family Butyricicoccaceae; genus UBA6114. Next base: position 91,274 of record DIWE01000008.1, on the reverse strand, counting down.
CAGTTGGGGAAGAGATAGCTCATAAGGCCGCTGCCCGCGGAAATCTGGGATGCGAGATAGGAAAGGCAGCCCAGGAACATCGTCACGGCAAAAAAGGCCTTGAGCGGCCTGGTGCTGCCGCTGCCGCCGTAACGGACGTCCAGCACGTCGCCAAGAGTCGAGATCTCGGCCACCTCCGCAATGGCGCGCATCCTTTTGCCCACATAAATAAATCCGAGGGCAAAGCAGAAGGAGAGATAGGAATAGATCGCCATGATGTTGCCGTAGCTGTAGACGTTTGCCGGGGTTCCCACCAGCATCCATCCGGACGCCATCGCCGCGGTCGACGACAGGCCGGTGGCAATGGGGCCGAAGGATTTGGTCGCGCCGATGAACTGCTGGGCGCTGTTTTTCGTCCTGCGCTTGGCTACGACACCGATCAGAAATGAAATGACGAGCATCGCGAAAATGACGAACAGAATGGCGGCTTTCTGGCCTCCCGTCAATACAGCGGTCATCTTGTGGTCTCCTCCTTTTTAAGATTTGCTTCCTTCTCAAACCTTTCCCATGCTTCGTCGGGCAGCCAGTACTTCGTATGAAGGATCAGGCCGACGGGGACGCACGCGATGCTGCACCACCAGTATACGACGTGCATATAGAACGAGGACGGATGCATGCCGAGGATCAAAAAAGTGGAAGGGCTATCCCAGAACAGGAAATAGTAATATTGCATGCCCGCCATGGAGATCAGAAAGACCGCGAGCCAAAGGGCGATCGGGTATATCAAAAACTTTTTGTGCACTCCGTTGTTATGTACCGAACCGACCAGCATATGCGCCGCCACCATGAATCCGACGACCCACATCGACGCCCAGCCAAAGCCTGTCATACAAGCGACGACCACAATCAGCCAGCCCAGCGCCTCAAACGCGACCAGGCGGTCGATTGCTTTTTCGCTCAGCTTCATAAAAATCCTCCTTCATATTTTTATCTCCGGAATACGTAAAACTGAGATAAGCATCCTGGTATCGCCTCCTAGAACCTTACCGCGTACGCTTCGATCTTATCCCAATCGAGCTCGACGCCGAGCCCGGGGCCGTCGGGGACGTGCATGTACCCGTCCTCTATTTTGATCGGGGTCTTCAGTATCTTCATGGTGTCGGCGGTGTCGCATATGCTGTTTCTATAGAGGGCGAGCTCGCAGGGCAGGGAGATCTGCCTGTATGCGGCGGCAAGCTGCAGACAGGCGGCGGCGCCGAGATCGCATTCGGCCTGCGTGCTGATCTGGCAGGGGATATTGTTGGCTTCCGCCAGGTGGATCGCCTTGGCCGACAGGGTAAAGCCGGTGCGCGGGACTTTCAGGCCGAGACGCTTGATGGCGCCGAGCTTCATCTGATGCTGGACCATATCGACGGTAAACGTGCTTTCATCGCTCAGAATCGGGATATTTACCTTGCCGGCGAGCTCTTTTCTGCCCTCGTCGTCCCAATACTGGATCGGTTCCTCAAAGCTTTGGATGATTCCCTCCAGCGCCTTTCCCAGGCGATAGGCCTCCTCGCGGTTATATACCATGTTGGGATCGATGTTGATTTCCATATCGGGACACGCCTCGCGGATGAGCGTGCAGAGCTTTATGTCCTCTTCGATCGACACCCCCGCCTTGACCTTGATTGCCCGGTAGCCCTCCTTGTATTTTTCTTTCGCGTCCTCCACCATTGAGTCCATTCCGTAATAGGTCCCGAAATTTGTCCAGGAAAGCTTGACCTTTGTGCGGTAGCAGCCGCCCATCAAATGGCAGGCGGGCGTTTTTAAAAGCTTGCCGTTTAAATCGTAGAGCGCGACATCCAGCGCCGCCTTTGCCGCAAGGTTGGAAAACAGCAACAGCCGGTATTTTTCCATAATGCGTTCCACCGCGAAGGAGTCCTCGCCGATGAATGCGGGCGCGAGGTAGTCCTTAACCGCATAATAGATCGATTGCTGCGTGCTGCCGTAGATCCCCGGCCTCGGAACTGCTTCGGCATAGCCGGTCGTGCCGTCCTCGGCCGTGATTTTTACGAGCACGATGTCGATCGCCTTTAAATTGCCGGTTGCCCAGTGCATGGGGACTTTGATCGGAATGCTTACGGGAATAGCCTCAACATTTGCGATTTTCATGGAATTCATCCCCCAAAATAGAATGCGCCAGGTAAAAAGAAAAACAATTTCCGTGATTCGGGCCGGAATGTCCGGGCCTTTATAAAAGCCGGCCTTCCGGATGATTTTAGCGCGGCTACAATGTCCGGATAAATTCGTCAAGCGCCTCGGCGACAATCTCCGGGGCTTCGACAATAATAAAATGGCCGTACCCTTCAATGGGCTTATAGACAAGGTTTTGGCATTTTTTCATCTTGGCTGTCGTCCTTCTCGCCATTTCGTCCGTCGGGCCGGTATCGTCGAGGCCGTGGATGATCAGGGTCGGGCAGGCGATCTCGCAGACCTGGTCGCGTACGTCAAACCCGTTGTACTGCGTCAAATCGCCCTGCTTTACAATGCCGATCTCCTGCCGCACGCCCCAGAAAATGAAGTCCTTGCGCTCCTGGCTCGTCTTCCTGCCGATCAGGCATTCGGTGAATTCCAGGTGGGAATGCTGGCAGCTTACATACGGATGGTCGAGGAGGTACAGCACCTCCGGCGCGATATTCGGGGTATAGTCGGCGCCCTGGCAGGGTACAATGGCGCGGACCGGATAGTTGATGCCCATGTAGTAGCAGATATTGCCGCCCATCGAGCATCCCATGATGATGGGATTTTCGACGTCCAGCGCGGTGACGACGTCCCAGATCCACTTGCCGTAGTCCCTGAAATTGTTTACGACCTTGTTTCCGGGCAGGGGCCAGCTTTTGCCGTGGCCGGGCATGTCGAAGGAGATCAGGCGGTATTTGTCCGCGAGCAGATCCATAAGCTCGTGGTACTGGCGGTTTTCGCGCCCGGCGGTATGCAGGCAGATCACTGTCGCCTCGTCGTCGGGTCCGTTGTTGGTTTCGCAATAGATCTTGATTCCGTTTACTTTCTCGTAAAAGCCGGTAATAGCCATTTCATTCATACCTCCTAAATGATTGATTCGTTTTTTGTAAAACGATAAACCGGTCCGGGGTGCGCCTTTTCAGCGGATGCCCGCGTACAGTCTGCAAAGCTGCGCGAGAGGGTTGAAATTCTGTCGTACGCGGATGATGCCGCCGAGCTGGGCGAGCCTTGGGTAGGGCTTGTCGGCGTCGGTGCTGACGCGGCTGCTCGCGACGGTGAGGCTCTTATGCCCGCAGAAAGCGTCCCACGCCTCCGTTGTTCCGCTCACGCCGATGTCGACGCCGGTGTCCGGGATACCGGAGGCGATAACGTATATCTTTCCTTGATGGAAGGAAAGCGTTGCCTTTTCATCCCCGTCGATCAGGGTGACTGTGCCGGTGAAAAATTTTCCGTAGTAGAACTCCCTGAAGGATTCACCTTCCGGCCCGTTGACAATTTGCTGAAGCTTCTCCATTTTTTGAAACATTTTGTTTCCTCCTTTTTATATAGTGCAGCGTGATCGCCGTATCAACTGAATAAGTAAAGGGGAATTCAGATGACGCCTCTTCCGGACAGCTCTTTAATTTGTTCCTCGGAAAGCCCAAGCTCCGTGTAAATCTCCATATTGTGCTCGCCGAGCAGCGGGGCGCAGCATCTGACGTAAGGGTTGGTTTCCGACATCTTAAAGCCCTGGTTTGTAATGTGGACGGTGCCGATGTCCGGGTGCGAAACCTCGGTGAACATCTTGCGCACACCCTGGAAATGGGGGTCCTCGGCAACCTGCGCGATATTCATGATCGGCGCTGCCGGAAGGCCCGCCGCGGTCAGCTTATCGATAAGCTCGTCGGTTTCCATGGTTTTTGTGACCTCGCGGATTTTTGCGTGAAGCATTTGCTTATTCCTGACGCGGGAGTCGTTGTCGATAAACTCGGGGACCGCGGTCCACTCGGGATGCCCCATCACCTCGCAGAATTTTCTCCACTGCGCGTCCCCCGCCGTGAGCAAAACGACGTGACCGTCCTTCGTAGGGAAGCTGCTGCCGGGCGCGCTTGCCGCATAACCGTTGCCCATCGGCTTTGGGATCGTGCCGTCGGTCAGGTAAACCTGGTTGACGCTGGAAAGCGCCAGGATGGAGACGTCGGTCAGCGCGACGTCGATCATCTGTCCGACGCCGGTTTTGCCCCGGTACAAAAGCGCGGCAAGGATGGCGAGCGCGGCGTTTTGCGCCGCCATGACGTCGGCGATGGACGCCCCGCATCTCACCCTTTCGGAGTCCGGCATGCCGGTAACGCTCATGATCCCGCTCATCGCCTGCGCGATCGGGTCAAAACCTGCGCGTTTGGCGTAGGGCCCCTCCTGCCCGAACCCGGAAATCGACGCATAGATGATCCCCGGATTGATCATTTTAAGGCTGCTGTAATCAAAGCCCAGCTTTGCCATGACCCCCGGCCGGAAGTTTTCGACGATCACATCGGCCTTTTCGACAAGCTTTTTGAGGACCTCCTTTCCGTCCGCCTCCTTCAGGTTGAGGGTGACGCCCCGCTTGCTTCTGTTAAAATTGACAAAATAGGTGCTCACGCCATCCTTTTTCGGCAAATTATCCCGAGCCATGTCCCCCGATCCGGGTTCTTCGATTTTAATGACGTCCGCGCCCAGGTCGGCGAGAATCGATGTGCACAGGGGGGCGGCGAGCACCCGCCCCATGTCGAGGACCTTAAGCCCCGCCAGAGCGGAACCGTTTTTTATATTCATAATGACGACCATTCCTTCCATCTGATCGGATTTTGCGGTTTTTACCCTTTTTCATTGCCGGTGATCAGCACGCTGCTGATCTGGGGCCCTCCGCCGAAGGTGTGCGACAGGCCGATATCGCAGCGCGCTATCTGCCGCTTCGGGTTGTCGACCTTGTGCTGAAGCTGCTTGTAGCACTCGTATGTCATGCGGATGCCGCTCGCGCCCACGGGGTGGCCGAAGCATTTCAGGCCGCCGTCGGTGTTGACCGGAAGGCCGCCGGTGCGCTCGAAGAACCCGGAGTCGATATCCTCCTTCGCACGTCCCTTCGCGCTGAACCCGAAGTTCTCATAAATAATCATTTCGGTCGCGGTAAAACAGTCGTGCACCTCGGCTACATCGATTTCCTCCCTCGGATTCCTGATGCCGGCCATTTCATAGGCCGTCGCCGACGATTTTTGAAGCGACTGAAAGTCCATCCAGTTAAACCCCGGTCTGTAATGGGGCAAAAGGGAGTCCATCGCAATGCCGAAGCCTTTGACATACACCGGGTCGTCGCGGAAGGCTCTGGCGTTGTCCGACCTCGTAAAAATGGCGCAGGCGGCGCCGTCGCTGTTTCCGCAGCAGTCGTACAGGCTTAAGGGAGTCGCGATGATCGGGGCTTTCATCACGTCGTCGACGGTGATCTCCTTGTGAAAATGCGCCCTGGGGCAGAGCATGCCGTTCGAATGGTTCTTGACGGCGATTCTGGCGAGCATTTTCCTGCCCTCCTCGTAGCTTAGCCCGTATTCCTCAAAATAGCGGGTGGCGATCAGCGCGAAGGAACCGGGCGCCGTGCGGCGCGCCTCGCGCACCGGGCTTGTGCCCCTGCCGGTGCCGAGCCCCGGGAATCCCGTGTCCTTGAGTTTTTCCACGCCGAGCGCCATGACGACGTCGAAAGCGCCGCTTGCCACCGCCATCCACGCGTTGAACATCGCGACATGGCCGGAACAGCAGTAATTTTCGTTTCTCAGGATCGGGATGTCCCGAAGCTTGAGCGCGTCCGCCGCCACGCTCGCGGCCTGAGCGGTCAGGGTGCCGTTTGAGAAAAAGCAGGCCTTGATATCCTCCGGACCGACGCCCGCGTCCTCATACGCCTCGTAAGCGGCTTCGATCATCAGATCCGCCATCCCGCAGTCCCAGCGCTCGCCGAATTTTGAACACCCCATGCCTACGATTGCCACTTTATCTTTCATCTTTGATCACTCCCGGTTTTCTGACGGGCCTGAATTTCCAATAGTAATTTGGGAAGCCCGCCAGGTTGTGGATTTTCCTGAAGGTAAATTCCATCTCGAGCCCGATTTTTACCTCTTCTTCCTGGAAATCGGTCAGATTCATGTAATAACGGATATTGTCCTTGTCGTCGGCGACGACCTGTATCACGAGCGGGTCGTCGCTGCGGCCCGCGAGGCGGTCGCAGGAATACGAATAGATCCTTGTGATTTCCTCCGTCCTGCGGCTTTCGGTATAATCGTCCTTGGAGCGGCAGCGATAACAGATGCGGTTTGTCGGGAAGGCGCCTGTTTTGCATTTGTTGCAGATGCCCGCGTAAAGCCTCAAATATGTATTCTGTTCCCGCCAGCTGATCGCGGGAGAGGCCGGAATTTTATAGGGCTCGCCGTGAACCGGGTCCAAAAGCCCCCGAAACGACAGGAAACGGACATAATCCTTAAACTCCGCCCTCCTGTCCATATATTTGCCGACGGTGGGAACCTTCTGGATCTTTCGCACCTCATCGGTCACCTTCAGGATAAACGCGTTTGAACCGCTGCCGTAGGAGGCCAGCAATATAATATCCCCCGCTTTCGCCGTTTCAAGTGCCGCGGCGAGCAATAAAAGCGGCTGCGCCGTTCCGCAGTCCCCGATCTGCGCCATCAGGGGGTCCTGAAGCTGCTCGGGTGCAAAGCCGAGCTTTTTCGCAACCTTCAGGTACTCGCCGGCGCCGGGCGTTGTGAGCACCGCTTTGGTGATGTCCGAGGGCCGCATTCCGGACTTGTCGAGAATATCCTTAAGCGCTTTGGTCATGCCGGCCATGTATCCCTCCTCAATTGCAAAGCGCTGCTCGGTGGTGCTTAAAACCGCGTCCCCGTCGTTTCTCCACACATCGTTTATTTCGTTGATCACGCTTGAGAAGTACTCCACGGTCGCGATGACGTTCTCGCTGCCCACCGTGAGCGCCGCGCCCGCGTCTCCCAGCATCTGCTCGGCGGGTGACTTCGGATACGCGTTTCGGCAGTCCGCGGCCGTGACAAGAATCTGTCCCCCATCGGGATTTGACGCGGCCGCGTCCAGCGCGGCCTTGAACGCTGACGTCGCCGACTGAAGCGAGCAGGTAAAGTCCGCGGCAAATATGCCGGAGGAGAGATCACATGCCGTCGAAATCAGCGCCGCGTGCGACTTCTCCGCGTACGGCGCGGTCGTCGAGGCGAAATACAGGGCACTTATTTTTTCCCTCCCCACATAGCGGAAACAATCGGCGGCGGCTTCAACCGCCATGGTGACGCTGTCCTCGTCGGAATTCGCGATGCTGCGCACGCCCTTTGAGCCCCGCGTCCCCCAAGCCTTGCCGATCGTGCCCCTGTCGATATAGTAGTACGGGATATATGCCCCGACCGACGTTACTCCAACCTTATTCATTTTCTCGCAGCCTCCAGCCTTTGTGATGATTTAGAGCGTGATCACGCTCTAATTGTATTGCATAAAAAATAATAAGTGTATCGTAAGAATTTGTGAAAAATCCCCCCTTGTTTTGCTAGTTTTCTATAGTAGATTTTCAGCGCATGACAAGGTTTGCGGGCTAGTCAAAAAACGGCCAGATCAGCGGAATCCCGATAATGCAGACGGCCGCCGTGGCAATCATGAGCGGGATGCCGGATCTGACGAAGTCCCGGAACAGGATTCCCCCCTTTTCCATCACCATGGCGTTTGACGGCGTGGCCATCGGCGTCATAAACGAGCTTCCGCAGCCCATGACGACCGCCATGATGACCGCCCTCGGATCCGCTCCGATGCTTGAGGCAATGGAGATGCCGATCGGGAAAAGGATGCCCGCGGCGCCGGTATTGCTCATAAACTGAGTCATGACCGCGCCCGCGCAGAACATCACCCCGGTGATCAAAAACGGATTGGGGGTGGTCCCCAGCACCTGAAGCGTAACGGATGCGATCATTTCGCCGGCGCCGGAGGTCTCCACCGCCTTGCCGAGCACCTGGATTCCGGCGCAAAAAAAGGTCGTCCCCCAGCCCACCGCCGAATACGCGTGCTTTTCCGTAACGATCCGGCAGACGATCAGCGCGGCGACGCAGAACATTCCGGTGATATGCCCTTTGATGCCGATGCTGTCCTCAAACATGATGCCTAAAATAAAAATGCTGAAGATCACGCAGGTTGCGACGACCTTCCAGCCCGGCACCGCCGTCTGCGCACCCCCGCCGTTTTCATCCGGACTTCCGTCGAAGGCTTTATTCTCGTCAATGTTTTCAGGGAGGATCTTTTTTCCGAGAAGCACCAGGACAAGCGTCCCGGATATCGCGATCGGAACGCCGATCAGCGCGTATTCAAAAAAGCCGAAGGTCATGGCTCCGATATCCTCCAAAACGCCGTTTGCCAGCATGTTGGGCGGGGTGGACATCAGCGTGTTGTTCCCCCAGATGTTTGCCGCGAGCGCGAGGGCAAGCAATAGCTTTGTCCGGCTGATCTTTGTCGAGCGGGCAATGGCGACCACGACGGGCATCAGCGCGCCGGTCACGCCGTAGCGGGGAAGCACAAAGCAGGCGGCCCCCGAAGCCAGGATGATCAGCAGTAAGACCATGGGCTCTCCGCCGCCTTTGGTTCTTTCGCTCAGTTTTTTGATTTCTCCCCCGAGCCTGTCTGCAATTCCCACCTCGAACAGGGCGTCGCCCAGTATGTATACGCAGGGGATCAGCACAATCGCCTCCGATATGAAATATCCCATTGCCGTCGATGTGTCGCTTAAACCCAGCGCAATCAGGAGAAACGGAAGAGCGATGCCGACCACGCCGATCGGGAGCCATTCCCTTGCCAGGATGACGATCACGCCGAGTAAGACAATGAGCGAAAGCGCCCAAAGCGCCATAATATTCCCTCCTCTGAAACTGATCTTGCCGAAAATTCGGATTACGGGGGCAAGAATAGTTGGAAAGAGCCGCAAAAAAACGGCCGGCCCCGCCGGGAAGCCTGCCGCGCTCGTCACCCCGCATATCCGCGTTTTGCCGGATGAGTTTATTATAGCGTTTACGGATTTTGAAAAACATTGATTGATCTTTTGAAAAATCATGTCAATTTTTCATGGAATTCTAGGATCAAAACATTTTGACTGAGCTCCTGTACATATGATAATATCATTTTGGACAGATATTTTTTGCCGCATGTAATCCCTTTTTTCGACAGCTTTGCATCAAAGCAAAAACGAAAGCCGCCGGGAAAACCGGCACGCTTTCCGGAGAAAACGTCAGGTAAAGAGTGATTGTCATGACTGTTACCGTTGCCCAACTGTGCAAACTGCCGCTTTTTGAAAAAAGCATAGTCCTTATCGCGGGAAGCGGCGGCCTTCTGCGGCAGGTCCAATACGTCACCGTGATCGATTCCCCCATGGTCCCTATTCCGAAATATAATTTGGACGACAATGTGTTTGTTATCACTTCGTTTGCTCTTTACAAGGACAATCCCCAGTTAATGTGTGAATCCGTGCGCAATCTGGCGCAAAAACAAATTTCCGCCCTGGCGGTAAAGACCGGGGTCTACCTGCAAAGGATTCCCGACGAGGTAAAAGAGATTTGCGAGGAGTTAAATCTCCCGCTTTTCGACGTCATCGACAGAGGCCTTCCGTGCAGAAAAATAATTTCCGCTGTCAACACGGAAATCATCGATCATCGGTTTCAATTGATTCAGGATCTGAATGAGCAGAACGAGCAGCTTTTCAACACCATACTAAACGGCGAAAGCATCGATTTTTTAATCAAAATGATGGGCAACAATCTGCGCCGCAACTGCGCCTGCGCGTCCCGCGACGGCAGGCTCCTCGCCCTTTACAAGGTCCCCGGCTCGGACCCGCACGACAAAATGGGTGCAATCGTTGAGAAAATGATCGACAACAGCTTTGCGTTTCCCGCGCCGAAGGGCGCCGAAAGGCAATATTTTTCCTGTGATGATTTTCAGGTGTTTCCCTGCATCGTTTACAACAACATCGAGGGATTTTTTCTTATAGAGCATCCCGGTCCCCTGGATTTAAAGGAGCTGTCCTACTCAAAACAAATGGTGTCTTTTCTGTCCATAAAGCTTATGGAGGAGCTTCTGGTCGCGAAAAAGCAGCAGGATATTACCGCGGCGATTATCGACGAGGTATTGTTCCAGCAGATCCAAAGCGAAGAGACAATAAAGCAGCGGCTCAGCCTGCTCGGCTTCATTCCGAATGCAAATTATCGGGTGCTGGCATTTTCCGCCGCGGACCAGGGCCGGCAAAAATCCTTTTTCGCTCAGAAAGTATTGTGGAACTCCATTTCCGCCTTCCTGAATAATCTTTTCCCCGGAGTGGTGAGCTATCATGTCGACGGAACGCTGGTCGCAATCATTTCCTTTTCGGCCACGTCAAAGTATTCAAACGACAAATGCATTCACTCAGCCTTAAAAATGTTTCTGACCGGCAGCCCCCTCCTTGAGCATGTTGTCGCCGGGTTCGGCAAAACGCAGCAGAATCTGCAAAACATTCCGGGCTGTTACAAGGATACGAAACAGACCGTCAGGCTCGGCAAGGTCTTTGCTCCGGAAGCCCGTGTTTATTCCTATGACAGCTTCGCACAGGCCCGGATCGTATCCCATGTGCTCAACACTCCCGAAATGGATAGGATCATGAACACCGTCGTCATCCCGATCCATGACTATGACCTTCAGCATAAGTCCGATCTTTGGAAAACCCTTGAGACCTGCCTCTCCCTCAACAATCTCGAATCATCGGCCGCGGCGCTGCATATTCACCCGAGCACGCTCAGGTACAGGTTCCAGAAAATTGCCGCGATAACCGACCAGAATTATTTTACAACGGAAGGGAGATTTGTCCTGTCGGTGGCCTCGATCATATCGAAGCTCATTTGACAGGCGCTTGGCTGTATTTGATATCCACTGAACCGGTTTGTCGGTTTGTCAGATACTATTTACAAAAGAAAAGGCCATGTAACCAGCGGTTACATGGCCCGACGTTTTTTTTAGAGGTCAGACGATGTCGTTTTCCCAGTTTGCCGAGATTTCCGGATGCTTTCCCAAAACATTCTTAAATATGGAGCGGATCTCAAGAAGGGCCGGTTTGCTGTCCGCCTCGAAGATCATGACGATCTCCGGCAGGTTTGAGGAAGCCCTTGCGAGGCCCCAGCCATTTTCGAACCGGACCCTGGCCCCGTTGATGTCGTTTACCCTGCCGGGGCAGGCCGCTTTGAACTGATCCACCACCGACGCGATCACGGCATACTTTTTGGTGTCGTCGCAATGTGCCTTGATTTCGGGGGAAGTCACGTATTGCGGGAATTTCGAGACGACCGCCGATATGCTTTCGCCGGCATGCGATAAATATTCTGCAAGCTTTGCGCCGACAAAGACGGCGTCGTCAAAGCCGAAGTAGTCCTCGCCGCCGACAAAGATGTGCCCGCTGCGTTCGCCCGCGAGCTCCGCCGAAAGCTCATGCATCTTCGCCTTGATATAGGAATGCCCTGTTTTCCACATGACGGGGCGCCCATGATATTGCTCGATGACATCCTGCACGGCCTGGGAGCACTTGACGTCGAAAACGATCGTCGCTCCCGGTTTTTTATTGAGGAGCTGCTTTGAAAGGATCGCCAGCACGGTATCGCTCCAGATATCCTCACCCTTCTCGGAAACCACGCCCAGCCTGTCGCCGTCTCCGTCAAAGGAGAGGCCGATATCGGCGCTGATATACGGGTGGGTAACGAGCTCCTTCAGTTTCGCCCTCGCCTTTACGTCGGAGGGGTTCGGAAAATAGTGGGGATAGTCCGTGTCCGGGTCGCAGTTTAACTGGAAGGTGAGGCAGCCGAGCCGCTGGAACACCTCGTAAACAAAAAGCCCCGCGCCGCCGTTGCCCGCGTCAAGCACGACCTTCGGCTTATACGGCCCCATTTTGATCCTGGAAATAAGCTCCTTGATATACGCCCCGCGGATGTCGATTTCCTCGAGGGACCCCTTATTTTCGCTGTCGGCGATCTCCCTGTTGACCGTATAGTCGTGCAAAAGCCGGATGTCGTCGTATTCCAGCGTTTTTGAATACCCTTTTCCGAACTTGAAACCCGACCACCCGTCCGGATTGTGGCTTGCGGTAATCATGACCGCGCCCTCCGACTTTAAGTGATACTGGGCGAAATATACAAGCGGCGTAATGGAAAGCCCGATAAAAAAAACGTCGATGCCCATATCGCGCAAGGCTCCGATTGCCGCGTCGGCAAAGCCGGGAGAGCATTTTCTGTTGTCGTAACCGACGACCGCCTTTTCGATCTTTCTTTCCCGCAGGTATTTCGCATACGCTTTTACAATGCGGTATACGCTGCGCTCGTTGAGCTCGTTTTCGCTTACCCGGCCCCGGACGTCATATTCCCTGAACATGCTGTTAAACGCATCGCAAAACTGTAAATTTTCCATAATCGGCTCACTTTCAGACGACTTATATAAATGAAAAGCTTTACAGACAGACAAGGACTAGGGATATTATTTCAGATAAAGCTCCACGTTTGAGGGCGTGATGTTTTCATATTCCTTGCTATAGGTGACCGTCGCTTCCTTCATCCACTGCTGGATCTGCTCGTTGAAAAGCTCATCGGTCATTGCGAGGATCAATGCGCTGCGGTTTTTCTCGGGATATGTCTGGTCGAGCGGCAGTCTTTTGATGATGAGAAAGCCGTTTTCCGTCTCGACGATACCGCTGATTCCGCCCACGTCGAGGGCGAACGCCGCGTCCTCGAGCTCGGGGGCCACCGCGTTTTGAGGGGTCAGGGCGGAGTGGGTGAAGGTGTACTGATAGCCGTTTGTATCTGTGAGCTCGGGGTCTTCGCCCTCCGATTTGACAAGGGTCAGAAAATCCGCGCCGTCTCTGATTTTCTCCAGAAGGTCTTCCGCCTCCCCGCGTTTTTTTGCGATCTGGTCGTCGCTCAAGGCGTTGCCGTTATTGTCGGTCGTCGCTTTCAGAATACAGGACACCGTGGCATAGTTTTCTTCAAAAAAGCGCGTGATCTCCTCCGCGGAGGGCTCCTCCGGCCCGCCGACGGCGTAAAGACCGTCCGCGAGCTTCTGATAAAGAACGGACGATTCGCTGATTTTGTCGAAAAGGGTGTCGGTCATTCCGGATTCCTTCAGCGCCTTTTCATAGGCTGCGGTGCCTCCGGCAGCCGCAATATTTTCCTTCTTGTTGTTTTTCAGCTGATCCTGGTCCTCTTTTGTCAGCGTTATGCCATATGCGGCGGCTTTTTCAAAAATAAGATGCATCAGGATGACCTGATTCGCAGCCATTTCCTTGGCGGCCTTTACGCCGTCGTCGCCCTGCTCGGGGTCGGCATAGGACGAGTTTAAGCGCAAAAAGTACGCATATTCACGGGCTCGGATATTTTCCCCTCCGACCACCATGACAACAGGACTTTCCTTCGCGGCGCAGCCTCCAAGCAAAAGCAATGTAAGTGCTGCAACCATCAAAAGGGAAAGTCCGCGGCGGAACCGTTTCATTGATATCATCCTTCTTCGCATTGTCTCTAAAAATTATTCCGTATATACAATATACAGGATTTCAAACGGGATTATTCGTCGGACAAAGGCGCGTGCGGCGACAAATTTGAAAAACGCCGCCGTTTTACATCCGCCCTATCGGCGCGTCCTTGCATGCTTTCGCGCGCATACAGCCGGTGCGGCGCAAAAACGGGTTTAATCATATATCGTTCCGATGGGTACCTGATTTAAGAGCAGATCAAAAATGTCTTCAGCCCGTACCGGCCTGCGTATAATCCGAGATCAGCCGGCGGGCCTCCAAAAGCGGGGAGGACTCCTTAAGCCGTATGGAGATATAGGGCGACTCGCCCGCGTTTAACAGGACGCGCCCTTTGTAGTGGGGGTCGGAACACAGATAGGAGATGCGCGAAAAATCGGGTTTTTTGAAGGCGACGATCAGGCGGCCGTCCTTCTGGGACAAGTCCGTGATGCCGGCCTCGCCGGCCTCGAAGCGCAAAAGCGCAATATCCAAAAGGGCAACCGTCTCCGACGGGGGATCTCCGAAACGGTCGATCAGCTCGTCGATCAGATCCTCGCGGTCCTCCCTGCACCGGATCATCGCGATCCTCCGGTAAAGGTCGATGCGCTGCCCGGCGTCGGGAATATATTTTTGCGGGATGTTTGCGTTCATCGAAAACTCAGCGGAGCACTCGACCCGCTCGCGGACCTCGCCTCCCTGCTCGGTGATGACCGCTTCCTCGAGAAGCTTCAGGTACATGTCGTAGCCGACCGACATCATATGCCCGCTTTGCTCCGGCCCGAGCACATTCCCGGCGCCGCGGATCTCAAGGTCGCGCATGGCGATCTTGAAGCCGGAGCCGAATTCGGCGAACTCACGGATCGCCGAGAGCCTCTTCTGGGCGATCTCGGAAAGCACCTTGCCCTTCCTGTAGGTGAAGTAGGCAAAAGCATGGCGCGGCGAGCGGCCGACGCGGCCGCGGATCTGGTGCAGCTGGGAAAGGCCGAACGTATCGGAATTTTCAATGATCAGGGTATTGACGTTTGGAATGTCGAGGCCTGTCTCGATAATGGTCGTGCAGACAAGGATATCGATGCTCCCGTCCGACATGCGCCCCATAATGTCGTTTAGCTGGCTTTGCTGCATCTGGCCGTGGGCAATTTCAACGACGGCGTCGGGAAGCTCCTCGTGGATCTTAAACGCCGTGCGCTCGATCGTCTCGATGTGGTTGTGCAGGTAGTAGACCTGCCCTCCGCGCGAAAGCTCGCGCCGCATCGCGTCGATCAACAGATGCGGGTCGTGCTCCAATACGTATGTCTGGACGGGATAGCGGTCCTTCGGCGCCTCCTCTAAAACCGACATGTCGCGGATGCCCGAGAGGGCCATGTTCAGGGTGCGGGGAATCGGCGTCGCGGTCAGGGTGAGCACGTCGATTTTCCGGGACATCTCCTTTAAGCGCTCCTTATGTGTGACGCCGAAGCGCTGCTCCTCGTCGATGATCAGAAGGCCGAGATCCCGGAAGACGACGTCCTTCTGCAAAAGGCGGTGCGTGCCGATGCACAGGTCGGCGCTTCCATTTTTTAGACGCGCCAGCGCCTTTTTCAGTTCCATCGGCGTGCGGAAGCGGCTGAGCATCTCAACCCTGACGGGATATCCCTCAAAACGGCGCAGCGACGTCAGATAGTGCTGGCGCGCGAGCACGGTCGTCGGCACCAAAAACGCCGCCTGCTTTCCTCCGAGGACACATTTCATGACCGCGCGGAAGGCGACCTCCGTTTTCCCGAACCCGACGTCGCCGCACAAAAGGCGGTCCATCGGATAAGTTTTTTCCATGTCCTCCTTGATTTCAGCGCTGCACCGCAGCTGGTCTTCCGTTTCGTCGTATTCGAACGCCTCTTCAAATTCGCGCTGCCAGTCGCTGTCCTTAGGGAACGCGAAGCCTTCGAGCCTGCGGCGCTCAGCGTACAGCTGGATCAACTTTTTGGCGAGGTCCTTGGCGGCGCTCTTCGCGCGGGACTTCGCCTTTTGCCATTCCGAGCCGCCGAGCTTGTTCAGGCGGACGGGGGAGTCCTCACCGCCGCCGCCGATATATTTGGACACGAGATCTAAGGAGGATGCCGGAAGATATAAAAAATCGGTTCCGGCAAAGGCGAGCTTGATATAGTCTCGTTCGCAGCCGTCGACCGTCATGCGCTCAATCCCCGAAAAGCGGCCGATGCCGTGGTGCTCGTGGACGATCAGGTCGCCCGGAGTCAGGTCGGAATAGGAGCGGATGCGCTCGGCCGCCGAGCGTTTCCCCGATTTTTTCCGCTTTTCGGCCGGCGTCTGGGCGGCCTGCCCTTCGGAAATGACCGCAAGTCGCAGGGAGGGATATTCAAAGCCGGCGGACAGTTTTTTTACGGTGATCAGGACCTTTGCCTCCACGGGAAGGTCCGGGTCGGACAAATCGACCGCGGCGGGGACGCCGCCTGCCGACAGAAGCTCGCTCAAGTGAAGAGCGGTGCTCCGGCTGCCGGCCAGGACGAGCACCGAGTAGTTCAGCTCGCGGTAATGCGAGATGTCGGAAATCAGCGCGTCCAGGCTTCCGGAGCAGGACGGCAGCTGTTTTGCCGAAAGATTGACGATTGTTTTAACCGGCTTGTCGTAAGAGCCGGACGTGAAGGAGTCCAGGATCACCGTGTGGCGAAACGCGGTTTTTTCCGCAAGCTCCGCAAAGTCGAGCCAGAATTTCGAATGCTTCGGCGAGACGAGCCCCTCCTCCAGAAGGGAGCACAAATCCTCGCCCGTCCGTTTCGCGCACGACCTCGCTGCCTGCTTTACGCGGGCGTAGTCGTCATAGAAGACGAGCGCGTCGGGGGGCGCAAAATCAACAGCCGAAGTAAAATGCGGATAGATGACGCACATAAGCCGGTCGACCGCGGGGAAATTCCCCTCGGAGGACAGCCGTTCGATGTCCTGTTCGAGCGTTTTAAGAAACGCCTGGTTTTTGGAGACGGTTTTTGCTTTCTCGAGGGTGCGCAGAGCGGACGTAAGACCCTCGATTCCGTTTTCCGCAAAGGAGGCGAGCGTCTCAAGCGCGGGGAGGACCGTCGCCTCGGAAATCGATTCGGTGCGCCTTTGCGAATCGATGTCGAAATAATTCAGGGTATCGATCTCGTCGCCAAAAAATTCGGCGCGCACAGGGCCCCCCTCGCCGGGCGAAAAAAAGTCGAGGATTCCGCCTCTTACGGAAAACTGCCCCGGGCCCTCCACGGAAAAAGAGCGCCGGTATCCAGCCTGAACCAGGCGTTTTGTCAGGTCGTCGAGGGAATATCTCCGGGAGCGCTCCACCTTGAAAACCGCGGCCGACAAAACGTGGGGCGGAAGAGTCCGCTCCATAAGCGCCTCAGGGGAGGCAGCGAGGATATCGAACCTGTCCGTCATAAAGCCGTAAAGCGAGGTGATTCGCTTTTGCTCCCATTCGCGGGAAACCGCCTCCACGTTGCGGAACACAAAGTCGCGGGAGGACAGCACCGCCGCCCTGTCACTATTCAGAAAAGAATTTAAGTCGGCGCAAAGCCGCGCGCAGGAGTTCTCATCCGGACACAGGACAACGCTTTTTTTCCCCGAACTTCTGACAAGGGACGCGATGATATGCGCCTTGTGAACAGGCTGTACGCCGCTGATCACGGAATACGGCGCGCGGGATAAGTTTATTTTTTCCGAAAGAGAAAGAAATTCCGGCATGTCGTAAAGCGCGTCACATATTTTTGGCATTGGCTGAAACTCCTCTCTTGATCGTCGCAAGCGCAACAGGGATTTCCCCCGTTTCGTACAAAACGGGGGGGAATGGGTTCTCTTTTATTTTATGATAATTCGGTGGAATTAACACGAAATATTTACAAAGGGATAATACAAAAAATAATATTTTTGATGAATAATACTTATAGTGTTATGATTTCCCGTTAAAACGATTCATGGCGGAATCGACCCCGGCGGCAACCATTTCAGAAACGGCCTCCACCGCGAGGGAAATCGATGAGGAAAGAATTTTTTGCTCCGACGGGGAAAATTTGCCGAGCACCCAGTCTTTCGCGTCATAGTCGGAGCGGGGGGGCTCGCCGATACCGATTTTGATCCGCGGGAAGCGGTCGCTCGAAAGCTCGCTGATAATGCTTTTGATACCGTTGTGGCCGCCGTCGCTGCCGTCGCGCCGGATGCGCAGCCGGCCGACGGGAAGAGACATGTCGTCGAATATAACCAGTACGCACTCCGGCGGAATTTTGTAAAATGAGGCCGCCGTGCGCACGGCCTCTCCGGAGAGGTTTACAAAGGTCTGCGGCTTCATCAGGAGCACCGGGGTATTTCCGATCCGCCCGAGCCCGCAAAGCGCCTTGAATTTCAGGTTCTTAACCGGGAGGTCCATTTTTTTCGAAAGCTCGTCCGCTACGAGAAAACCGACATTATGCCGCGAGCCCTCATATTTTGCGCCCGGATTGCCGAGTCCCGCGATAATCCATTTCGGCGGGCCGTTTTGATGTGTTTTTAACAGACGGCTGAAAATCGGCATTTTAACCTCCATTTATCAGGAGAAGAGCGGGGAAATCGACACTTCCTCGTAAGTGCGCGCGATCGCCTCGGTAAAGAGGGGGGCGACGGACAGGACCTTGATCTTGTCGATCGCTTTTTCCGGTTTGAGCGGGATCGTATCCAGAATAATCAGCTCTTTGATATAGCTTTGCTGGATGCGCTCGATCGCGGGGCCGGACAGCACGCCGTGGGTCGCGCACGCGTAGACCTCCGCCGCGCCGCCCTTCTCGACCAGGGCGCGGGCGGCGTTTACAAGCGTTCCCGCCGTGTCGATCAGATCGTCGACCATGATCACGCGTTTGTCCTTTACGTCGCCGATGATGTTCATCACCTCGGAGACGTTCGCCTTTTGGCGGCGCTTGTCGATGATCGCGAGGGGAACGTCTAGGCGCTCGGTAAATTTCCGCGCACGGACGACCGAGCCTAGGTCGGGGGACACGACGCAGACGTCTTCGGAGCCGACGCCGAATTTTTCAATGGCGTGCGGGATCAGAAGGGAGGTGCCGAGGAGATTGTCGACGGGGATGTTGAAAAAGCCCTGGATCTGGGCGGCGTGGAGATCCATCGTAAGTACGCGGTCGGCGCCGCCCGCGACGATCAGGTCGGCGACGAGCTTCGCCGAAATCGGGTCGCGGGCTTTCGTTTTCCTGTCCTGGCGCGCATAGCCGAGATATGGGATGACTGCGGTGATACGGCCGGCGGAGGCGCGGCGGAACGCGTCGATCATGATGAGAAGCTCGATTAAGTTGTCGTTGACCGGCGCGCAGGTAGGCTGAATCACAAAAACGTCGGAACCGCGCACGGTCTCATTGATCGAAACGGATATCTCGCCGTCCGAAAAATTGGAAACAAGCGATTCTCCGAGCGTAAGGCCGAGTCCCGCCGCAATCTGGGTCGCGAGCACGGGATGGGCCGTACCGGAAAAAATCTTGATGTTTTTGCCATGCGATATCATTGGATAAACCCCCGTAAAATAAAACTGATGCGAGCCTGTCCGTTAATCGGCAGGCGACCGGATGATCTATTTTATTTTTTTTCTTTGTGCGTAAGCGACCAGTTTTCCTTGATTGTTTCGCGGCACCGGCCGATCGAGAGGGCGTCCGCGGGCACGTCTTTCGTGACCGTGGTGCCGGCGGCGGTGTAGGCGCCCTTGTGGACGGTGACGGGCGCTACCAGGTTCGTGTTGCAGCCGATAAACGCGCCGTCTTCGACCCGCGTCAGATATTTTCCGTTTCCGTCATAATTTACGGTGACCGTGCCGCACCCGAAATTGACGTTTTTCCCGACCTCGGCGTCCCCGATATAGGTCAAATGGGAAACCTTCGTGCCGTCGCCGATCGTCGCCTTCTTAAGCTCCACGAAATCGCCGATTCTCACATGGCTGCCGACGGCGCAGCCGGGCCGGATATAGGCAAACGGGCCGACTTTCGTATCGTCGCCGACGGTTGAGTCATAAACCTGCGACGCGTTCACCGTCGTGTTCGCCCCGATTTTCGAAGACGAGATCAGGGCGTTTGGGCCGATGACGGCGTCTTTGCCGATATGGGTATCGCCGTAGAGGATGCTGCCCGTAAGGATCTGCGCGCCCGGTTCGATTTTTACCGTCGGGGACAGAAAGGTGTTGTCCGGCGACTGGATGTAGATATCATTTGTAAGGCAGTCCCTGCACATGCGCTGTTTCAGCATATTTTCCAAAAGGGCGAGGGACATCATGTCTTTTGCGTCTGAAAACTCCTCCCGCCGCACCGTGTGCTCGAAGGATGCGAAGGAAAGGCGCGGGCAGAAGGCCGAAAGTCCGGTCACGCTCAAGTCCGGCGCGCCGGCAATCGCTTTTTGAAGCTCTTTCGCGTCCATATAAAGGACGCGGATGTCGTCATAGGATTCCTTTGTCAGGACCTCGCTCATCAAAACGGAGAAGCGGCCGGAAAGAAGGCTCGTAAGCCCGGAGGCCGTCAGAGCGGGCATCGGGGCATCAAAAACGAGCACCGGTCCGTCAAAATCCGCGAAAAGTTCCCCCGCGTATTTGAATGCTTCCGTAGTGCCCGCAAAATCAGAGATGCAATTTAGTTTTACCTGACAGGAGGACCCTGAAAAATCAACGCCCTCAAAAGATTCTTTGCCGTCGCAGACAATTACCGCCTCAGAGATTCCCGCCGCCTCCATCGCGCGTATCATCCATTTGACTACGGGATAGTAAAGAAGGTTAAACCGAAAAAAACGCGTTTTGCCGCGCGCAATGATAAGAGCTTTTGCTTTGTCCAAACCGCACACCTCCTCGAAAGCCCATGCATAATTTAGTATACCAGAACACACCGAAAAATGCACGAAAAAAATTGAACATTTTTTGACGTGCATTTTACATGCCATGGGTTCAATAAAACGAAAATCATTTCTATTGCGGTGCTTTACCGCAAATGTTTAAATTGGTATAATATAAAAATAAAAAGAAACGGCGGGGAGAATGGGCTATGCCTCTATCCGGCATCAAATTAAAAAGCGCAGGGGCCACGGCCTTTGATAACGCGGCAATCGACCGCATTCTGGAAGCGTCCGATCCGGACGCGGCCCTTTTGTGGTTTTATCTTTCGCGTCTTCAAGGGGCGTTCGACTTAAAAAGCGCCGCTTCCGTGCTGCGGATGGACGAGGGGCGCGTGGAAAAAGCCCTGTCGGCGCTGAAGGATGCCGGGATTGTGGACGGGCCTTCGTATTCCGCCGTGAGTCCCCCCGATTTTTCGGCGGAGGAGCTTTTAAAGCAGCGGAGTGATCCCAGGTTTTCCGAGCTTTGCCTGACCCTCGAATCGGCGCTCGGCAGAATTCTCAAAAAAAGCGAGCTTCAGACGCTTCTCGATATCTACAAGAGGCTTAATTTGTCTTACGGGACAATCATGACGCTGATCCAATACCTCGGCAAGTCGCCCGAAAAGCGGCTCACCGTGAGGGAGCTCGAGCGCGAGGCGTGCCGCTGGGCGGACAAGGGGATCACGACCGAGGAAAAGGCGGAGGAATACTTAAAGCTTCTTTTAAGGCAGCGCGGCGACTTAAAGGAAGTGATGCGCATGATGAAGCTCTTCGACCGCCTTCCCTCCCCGTCCGAGGAAAAATACATAAACTCCTGGCTCGAAATGGGATTTCCGCCGGAGGTGATCGAGGCGGCGTACGACAAAACGGTGCTAAACACCGGCACGCTCACATGGAAGTACTTAAACAGGATTCTTGAGATATGGCATTCGAAGGGATTCCACACCCTTTCGGACATCGAGCGGGATGAAAGCAAAACGCGCAGGTCAAATCAGCAAAAGTACGCGCAGCCCCCGCCGGCCGAAGCCGACGACGAGTCCTTAAACCGCGTTAAAAATTATCTCAGGGGCAGAAGGGACGGTTTGTAATGATTGATCCCAAAATACAGAAAAGGGTACTCGAGCGGTTTGAACAGCGCAGAAGGATGAGGGAGGACGAGCTTACGAGAAGAACCCGCGAGGTACAGGAAGGAATTCCGGAACTCTCGGAGCTTGAAACGGAGCTTAAAACGACCGTGCTGCAGGTGGCGCGCGCGGCCTTCGAGTCCGGGGGGGACCCGAAGCCGAGGATCGACGCGGTCAAAAACCGCCATGTCGAGCTCGTCGCCGAAAGAAGCGAGCTGCTTAAGAAAAACGGATATCCGGCGGATTATCTGAATCTCCCGCCCTCCTGCAAAAAATGCTCCGACTACGGGTTTATCGGCTCGGCGCCCTGCACCTGCTTTTTGCAGGAATGCGTCAGGGAGCAGACGAGGGAGCTTTCAAGCGTGCTCGATATCAAGGGGCAGAATTTCGACAGCTTTCTAAGCGAGTATTATTCGGACAACCCCGGAGACGGCGAGGGCGGGGTCTCTCCGCGGGAAAACATGGAGATTTTCAAGGATATTTTTTCGGGATACGCCCGGAATTTCGGGCGGCATTCGATGAATATGCTTTTTTACGGCGGGCCGGGGCTCGGAAAAACCTTCATGTCGAGCTGCATTGCCAAAGAGGTCGCCTTAAAGGGCTTTTCGGTGGTTTACGACACCGCGGTCAACATATTTACGAATCTCGAGCGGGAAAAGTTCGGCGAGAACGACGACGAGCTCCGCATACAGATCAAGCGGTACATGGCGTGCGATCTTTTGATCATCGATGACCTCGGGACGGAGCTTACCACGTCGTTTACCCTGTCCGCGCTGTACCATCTGATGAACACCCGACTCTTGGAGCGCCGGCAGATGATCATCAGCACGAATTTGGGCCCGAAGGAAATCGCGGCAAGGTACACGCCGCAGATCGCCTCGCGCATGAACTACGAATTTGACCGGTTCCATTTTTTCGGCAGGGACGTGCGGCAGGTGATCAAGGAAAACCGAACCCTCGGATACTGACAAAATCCCGCGGGGGAGATAACAAAAGGGGATGCCGTGAAATGCATGGATATGCATTTCACGGCATCCCCTTTTTTGATTTGCATAAAAACCCGTATGAGGATATTTACAGAGGCTTTCTGACGACGTCGATGACCGTTCCGTCCCGGTATTCGACAACGCCGACGATCTTCTCGCCGACCGGAATGGGGCCGGGGCCGCCGGCGATCCGATAGGCCCTTTTGCGCAAGTCCTCAATAGAGACCAGAGGGATTCCGGCATCCTTCAGCCGGTCGATCAGATCGGCCCGCCTGGGGTTTACCGCCGTGCCCTGGTCGGTTACAATCACATCCACGGTTTCTCCCGGGGTCACCACGGTGTGAACCCTGTCTAAAATAATCGGAAGACGGCCGCGAAGAAGCGGCGCGGCGACGATTGCGAGCTTTGCGCCCGCCGCGGTGTCCGACTGGCCGCCGGAGGCTCCCATAAGCACGCCGTTTGAATCGGTCACTCCGTTTACGTTGAAATCGACGTCGATCTCCGTCGCTCCTAAAACCACGGCGTCCAGGTCGTTTACCAAGGGGCCGCGGCTGTGGGGGTTCGCGTATTGGGAGGCCGACATTTCCACGTGGTTTAAGTTTTTGCGCATGGATTCGACGGCCCTTTGATCGAACGTCTGGCCGTCGAAGGCCATTTCGAAAAGACCCTCCTCCAGCATGTCGACGAACACGGCGCCGATACCGCCCATTCCAAAATCGCCTGTAATTTTCCGCGCAAGCATTTTTTTCCGTATAAAGCCGGCCACGGCGAGGGACGCCCCGCCTCCCCCGAGCTGGAAGGCCCATCCGTCCTTGAAATACCCCGAGTGCTCGATCACGTCGGCGGCGGTTTTCGCAATCAGAAGATCCCGCGGGTCCCTGCTCATGCGCAGCGCTGCGGTCGCGATCCCCTTCGGGTCGCCGATGCAGTCGACGGGCACGATATAATCGACCTGACTCTGAGGCACGCTGATCGGATAAATATGATGCTGGACCAGATTGTCGGTGACCGCCACTACTTTATCGGCATACGCCGCGTCCACCTTTGCATATCCCAGTGAACCGCAGGCGGACTTGCCGTTAATGCCGTTGATGTTTCCATAGATATCGCAGGTCGGGGCGCCGATGAACGCGACGTCGATTTTAGCGTCCCCGCTTTCGATAGCCCGCGCCCTTCCCCCGTGGGACCGGATGACCGTCGGGACGCTCAGCCCTTCCGTCAGGCGCCGGCCCGCCGGGCCTCTGACCCCGCTGGTCATTACGGCCGTGACGACACCCTGATTCAAAAAGGGAACAAGCGGGTCGGACCGGTCGGGCAGGGAACTCGGAAACAGCGTGAGGCCCTTGATCCCCTTGCGGGCGATCGCCTCCAGCACCATTCCCAGGACGTAATCCCCGCTTCGGAAGTGGTGATGGAATGAAATCGTCATTCCGTCTTTCAGGCCGACCGCGTCGATTGCCTGGTCGATCGACTTTAGGAGCTTCTCCGATTTCGGCATGTCTTTCGAGACTTTTCCGCCCGCGACTCTTCCGGACGGCGGAGTGGCGAAGGGGCCCCTGTATGGCTTTACCGCCCCGTACCCTTCAATATATTCCGGGATCTCCCGGTTGGCGGCATTTATCATTGAAAGTCCCCCCTTTCATCCCGGGTAACCGCTTCGGCATATGCCAGAACCCTCTGCGCCCTGGTCACGATGGGCTGGTCGATCAGATTCCCGTTTAAGGCGACCACCCCGGATTTCCGCTTGAGCGCATCGTCGTAGGCTTCCAGCACGCTGCGCGCGTAGGCGATCTCCTGCTGCGTCGGAGCAAAGATCTGATGGACAATCGGGATCTGGCGGGGATGGATGACCGATTTCCCGTCAAAGCCGAGCTGTTTGATCATTTTGACTTCCCTGATAAAGGCTTCCTCGTCCTCGATCCGGGAAAATACCGAATCGATCGCGTCAATTTTCGCGGACCTCGCGGCAAACAGAAGCGCAGACCGCGCATAGTGGAGTTCCAGCCCGTCGCCGCTCCTTGTGGTTTTCAGGTCCGCGATCAGGTCTTCGCCTCCAAGGGCGATGGCGACCATCCTCGGGTGCGCTTTGGCGATTTCGCGGACATTCAATATCCCTTCGGCCGATTCGATCGCCGCCATCAGCTTGATCGACCCGGGCTTAAACCCATACCGTTCTTCGGCTTTTTGAACGATGTCGGCGACTTCCTGAATATCGCCCGCCGATTCCGCCTTGGGTAGGCGGATGATATTCGGCTTTGCCGGCAATATGTAATCCAGATCCGCACGGCCGAAGGGAGTTCGGATATGGTTTATCCGGACGGCGATCTCACATTCGTACCGGAGGCTCATAATTGCGTTTCGCACCAGATGGCGGGCGGAATCCTTCTCATTGATCGAAACCGCGTCTTCCAGATCAAGGATCAGGGCGTCGGCGCCGTACAGCCCCGCGCTCTGAAGGTTCGCCGGATTATTGCCCGGAACATAAAGCATGGTTCTGCGCAGCTTATTCACATTCCCGCCTCCGTTGCCCTTGAAATCGCCGTCTCCATTCTGGCCCGTATCGTGCAGTCGAGCGCGCCCCTGTCGTTTACGACGATATTGACGTCGTTTATGTCGAATTGATTCAGCATTTCGGTAATTGTTTTCTCGATGGCCTTTCCGTATTGTTTTATAACCGAGCTTTCAAGCTCTATTTTTCGCCCGGCGTCCGGTTCAAGCGGAGCGATCAGGATCATGATGTCGCTCGATTCAAGCGTCCCCGCCTGAGCGCTTCGCAATAAGCTTTGCATTTATGAAGCCTCCTTGATTAGCCGATATGATTCATCTGTTGGCTTTGTCGAAGATAAGTGTTCGGCCCGGTGGTCGAATTCAGTCATCCGGGGAAACAGTCCGGGCAATTGCGGGTCGGGAGCCCCGACATATCTCAGGCCTCAGACGACACGTCGGATAAGTGCAGGTCGGGCAATCGGGGAGATGTAAATCGGGAAGCCGCGCCCCCTTGACGCTTTGGAGCAGGGTAACCGCTTTTTGTATTTGCTCCTCATTTCCCTCCAGTACCAGGACAACGGCTCCTTCCGCCCCTCCGATGCCTCCGGCGGCAATAGGCGTCGCTTCCACTCCGCTCAGCATCGACAGCGCGTCGACCTCGTCGACCTTCCGCCCTGAAACGGGCATCAGGCCGCAGGGTATCCCCATGGTTTTGCCGGCATTTTTGGCCCCGGCCTTATGGCCGGCTTCGGAAATGGAGACGGGAATGAGCTTCTCGATTCCGACAGGCAGGAACAGAAGAAATTTCTTCCTGCGCAGCGCAGCGATGACCTTGCCGATCGTGCCCCCTCCTCCGGCGGGGTTCCCGAAAAGGACTCCCGTGTTTCCCTGCGGATCCAAAGCATTGCATCCCTTGATATATACATCGTTTTCGCCCATCTGCTCCAGGATTTCCCCCAAAGGGGCCGGCTCCTGAAGGACGCCTTTTTTAAAAAACCAGGTTTGTCTGGATACTTCCCGAGGGTCATGGATTCCCGGCCCGCGGGAGGCGATCATCTCCGCTGCATCGCGCGAAATGCAAAGCCCTTTTGGAGCAACCACTCCGCATACCCAAACTCCCTCAGGCGTGCGGCCGAGAATCCCCTCATAGAGGAAAACCGTGCTGCTGCTCGGATGGACGGCGACGATCCCCTGTTTAAGCGCGTTTCGCACTTCATACGAATTTAAGATTGCCACTGCGATCAATTTTTTTGATTCTGCGGGCGTCAGTACAACCTCCGTTTTCATGGCGAGCACTCCTTTTGAACGGAATCCGGTGTTTTCCGATATGGGGCCTTTTTGCCTACGCGGTATGCACCTGTTCTTTATCAGCCTTTTTGTTGCCTTTTCCGCCCTTTCTCAGGGAATATGCGATGGACAAAACCGCAAGAATCAAGAGAAAGACGGATATCGGTTTTACAAAGATAAGAGTCGGCATTCCGTTGCCGATGGTCAGCGCCCGCCGGAAGTCCTGCTCAAGCGGGCCGCCCAGGATGATGGACAACACAAGCGGCGGGATGGGAATATCCAGCTTCGACATTACGATGCCGGCAAGGCCGAAGAATACCAGAAGGAAAAAGTCGGTGGTGCTGTAGTTGATTAAGTATGTACCCATAAAGGCCAGGCCCAGAATAACCGGCAGTAAAATCCTCTGGGGCACCTTAAGCAATTGGACCAGCGGCTTTACAAGGGGCAGGTTGATCCCGAGCAGGAGCAGATTGCCGATCACCATTGAGGCTATGACCGCCCAGGGGATCTCGGGATGCTGCGTAAAAAGCGTCGGGCCCGGCTGTACACCCAGCATCATGAGCGCCCCGAGCATGACCGCGGTCGTGCCGGAACCGGGGATGCCCAGCGTCAGCATGGGGACCATGGCGCCGCAGGAAGAGGCGTTGTTTGCCGCTTCCGGTGCGGCTAAGCCCTCCATTGCGCCCTTCCCAAAGTCCTCGGGATGCTTGCTGAGCTGTTTCTCGGTCGAATACGACAAAAGAGTCGCCACAGTCGCGCCCAGGCCGGGCAGTACGCCCACGACGAAACCGAGCGGCGTGCTTCTTAAGATCGGCCCGATGCACCGTTTCCAATCCTTTCGCGTCATGGAGACCTTTCCGATTTCAGAGCCCTTCAAGCTGTATTTCTGGTTCAGGGCGGAGTAGTTCTTGTATACTTCGGCCACGGCGTAAAGCCCGATCATAACGACCAGAAAATCGATGCCTTCCTGAAAGTTGTCGATACCCATTGTAAAACGCAAAACTCCCGTCTGGGCGTCGATGCCGATCGTGCTGATCATAAAACCGAGGCAAAGCGAAATAAACCCTTTGACCAGATTCCCCTTTGACAAAGTCACAGTCGCCGTCAAAGCAAACAGCAAAAGGGAAAACATTTCCGCCGGTCCGAACTGAAGCGCCATATTGGCCACGGGCATTGTCAGAAACACCAAGAACACCACGCTTAAGGACCCGCCGACAAAGGAGGCCCAGGCGCTGATTGCGAGCGCTTTGCCGGCCTGGCCGTTTCGGGCCATGGGATAACCGTCCCAGCAGGAGACGATCGCGCCGGAATCCCCGGGGGTGTTGATGAGGATCGAAGCCCTGGAACCGCCGTACATTGCCCCATAGTAAATGCCGGCCATTGTGATAAGCGCAGTGGTCGGGTCCATGCCGTAAGTCAGCGGGATGAGGACCGCCACCCCTGTCGCCGGACCCAGCCCCGGCAGCATGCCGATGATCGTCCCCAAGAATCCCCCGATAAATACCCAGAAAATATTTGTCAGCGTAAACGCCTGATGCATGCCCAGAGCGAGGAAATGCAGAGATTCAAGCATTGTTATGACCATTCCTTTCCGCTAGGCCTTGTTTGTAAAATCCCCGCGCCCGTCTTTCCGTCGAATTTTACGCCTGGCTGCGTTAAATTTTCTTGCTATAAATAAATTATACCTGCAAAAATTTGCCTTGCCCGACGTAAAATTCTTAAGGATTCCGTACACGCTGATTTTACAAACAAGGCCTAGGCCTTTTTGGCGCAAAACGACCACAAAAAGGAAGGGCCGTTTTGTGCATGTGTCGCGGCTGCCCAAAGGGCGGGCAACACGCACTTGAATTTTAATTCTTCAGACTTTGGCCTCCGCTCAGAAGTGAATGATCCCGCGCGGAAGGCTTAAGTGCAGCAAAGTCGCAAAGCCGACATACGTAATAAAAGAAAAGGTGACCGCGACAATAATGTTTTGCAGCCAGCGCGAGGTTTTGTTGACGAGAAACATTACGAAAAGCATAAAAATCGCGGTGGAGATCAGGTAGCCCAGCCGGTCGAGAAGCACCCCGTAAACGATCCCGCAAACCGAGGTGAGCGCGATCAGCAAAAGCACCTTCCGGCTTTCCTCCGACATCTGAAAAGAGATGGTTTGCCGATTTTCTTTCGGAATTTTTATTTCTTTCAATACGAGCAGCAGGCTCAACAGAATGAGAAGAATACCGATGATCAGGGGGAAAACCCTTGGCCCCAGCCCGTCGCCCATGTTTGGCTGCGGCAGATTAAGGGCCGCAATCGTGTAAATGATTCCCAGAATTCCCGTCGCGAACCCTGCGGACAGATTTTTACTCAATTTTCAATCACCCACATTTCTCTTTTGAATACGGGAAGGCCGCGGCCGCGGGGCCTTCCCGCACGATAAGCAATGATCGGTTTAAGGCACTATTTAATCAGGCCTACGGACTTTAAGAGCTCCGACTGTTCCTCCGTCGCTTTTTCAAGATAGGCCTTAAAATCTGCCGAGTTCATGTAATACAGATCCATATTCTGATTTTCCATGGCGTCCTTCCAATCCTTCGTCTCGGCCATTTTCCCGAGAACATCGTCCCAGTAAGCGATCTGCTCGGGCGTCATTTCTCCCGGGCCCATCACGCCGCGCCACTGCGGAAAGACGAGGTCGACGCCCTGCTCCTTCCAGGTCGGGATATCGCCCAGATCGCCCTCAAGGCGCTTGTCGGACGATACGCCGAGGATGTTTAAGTTCCCTCCGAGATATTGTTCCTTTACCTCGCCCAGACTGATCGTCAGAGCCTGGACATGATTGCCGAGGAGCGCCGGGATCTCCTCCCCGCCCGCTCCGGGGTATACGACAAACTTGATCTTGCTCACGTCCGTTATGCCGTAAGCCTTGGCCAGCGTGAGAAACTGGATATGGTCGTTGTTGCCCAGCGTCGGGCCCACCCCGATATTTATTTTTGAGGGGTCCGCCTTGAGCGCGTCAAAAAATTCCTTGCCTGTTTTATACGGCGAATCCTTGGGCACGGCGATCGCTTCCCATTCCGCCTGCAGCATTGCGAGCGGAGTAAAATCCTCATACGTCTGGCTGCTGGTGCCGAGCAGGTTGTTCTGGACGATCAGGGCGGAGATCGCCGCGAGTGAATTCCCGCCTCCCTTGTGGGAGTTTAAGTAAGCCCAGCCCGTGGACCCGCCGCCGCCGGACTTGTTGGTAATAATGATCGGCTGGCTGACCAGCTTATTCTTGTTAAGCACCTGTTCCATCGTGCGGCACAAGATATCGTAACCGCCTCCAGGGCCTCCGGCCGCTATAAATTCGAGCGTTGCATCCGGCTGCCAGGTTTTTTGGGCGGGCTCCGACGCGGGGGCTGCGGCACCGGCGGTATCGGAGCTTTCCGGAGCGGCTGAGGGCGTCGAATTTGCGCATCCGGCAAACAACAAAACCATTGCGGAAAATAAAGCGATCCACTTAATCCTTTTCTTCATTTGACATACCTCCTTAAATTAAGCTTTGGCAGGCTGGACGCTGAACATGCTGCGCTGATTCCCGTCTCTCCCTCCTTCGGCATCCCGCATAAATCGCTTTGGTTTTATCATCATTCTAATAAGTTTGCAAAAATCGGGGAAGTGTTTTGAAAAATAGCCGGATTTAATCAGTTAAATTCATTTTGACGATTTTAATAACGGCCCTGGCGGCGAGCGCCACGCACTTAAATTTGGTTTTTTTATAGCAAAAAAACTCCGGGTCAGCGCCTATGTTACACCAACCCGGAGACTTATTCAGGAAATGCCCTTGTTTTGCGCCGCGTCAGTGCGGCCCGAAACGCGGATTAAAATCTGAGATTGTACAGCCTTTGCGGCCTTCCGACCGCGCCGTACTGCAGCTTTTCCTCTACGATGTTCTCTTCGACAAGGTACGAAAGATATGTTCGGGCCGTGGAACGGCTGACCTTGGCAAGCCTCGCGACTTCCTCGGCGCTTTGGAAATCCCCTGTTTTCATCAAAGACGCCTTGATATGCTCAAGGGTCCTGAAATCGATCCCGGTCTGCAGCTGCTTTACAGGAGCCATTGAGCGGATCTTTTTGAGATCGTCCACAATATCCTGATTCACATTGGCTCTTAATGACAGACACTCCTTGTACTGCTGGTATTTTACAAGGGATTCTTTTAAATGATCCAATAAAAACGGCTTGATCAGGTAATCAAAAACGCCGAGCCTGAAGCCCTCCTCGGCCACCTCCTTCTCCGTGGCCGCGGTTATCAGGATCACATCGCAGGGGATGCACTGGGAGCGCAAAGTGCGTAAAAGCTCGATCCCGGACCGGTCCGGCAGATATACGTCTAGGACGAGCAGATCGGGCCGCGTCTTTTTTACTTCATCCAGTGTCTGTTCATAATTGTAGGTAGTGGCAACAACCCGGTAGCCCATTTCAGACTCGATAAATTTTTTGTGCACCTTGGCAATCATGAAGTCATCGTCAACAACGATTACGCTGAGCGCTTTTCTTTCCACTCTACATCCCTACCTCCAAAATAGATTCTCATTTGATGATCTGTTTCGGTAAAACGGCTTTAAAAACAGTGCCTTCGGCAGAGGACTCAATCTCGAGGGTGCCGCCAATATTGGCCATGCGGCTTCTGATCAATGCAAGCCCGAATCCCCGGCCGGCACCCTTCGTGCTGACGCCGTCTTCAAAGATCCGGTCTTTGATTTCGGGATCTACTCCCGGACCCGTGTCTTTGATCCGGATGGTCAACTGCTCGGTTTCATCGTTGATATAAACTGTGACGACGCCCTCCCTGGTTTTATGCTCCCAGTTCAAAAAGGCCTCGAAGGAATTCTCGATGGCATTTCCGAGTATCGTCACGACAAGCTCCCTGTGCATGCAGTTGTTAAGCAGGTGGGACTTCGGATCGACCACAAGACGGACACCGATTTCATTGGCCCTGTGCATTTTGCCGAGCAGGATTCCGACAACCGCGGAATCCCGGATTCTGGCCAGAAAAAACTCCAGGACGCGCTGCTGCTCGTCGCTCACCTGATCGATCAGCTTCGCCGCAAGATCATATTCCCTGATTTTAATCAGCCCGGCAATCGTATGCAGGCGATTCATCGCCTCATGGCGCTGGCTGCGCAGGTCGTCCACGTATCGCCCGACATCGGCAAGGCGGCGGTCGATCTGCTCGAGCTGCATTTTATCCCTGAAGGAGGAAACGGCGCCGATCACTTTGCCGGCGTGCCGGACAGGGACGCGGTTTACGATGACGAGCGTATTTCCGAGGATCATCGGCTGGTCCAGATGGACGGTCCCCGTTGACAAAAGCTCGGGCAGACGGGAATGCCGGATCACGTCGGTTACATGCCTGCCCAGAATATTTTCCGACGGTTCGATCTCAAGCAGCCGTTTGGCCTCGTGGTTGCAGGCGGTGATTTTGCCGTTTATGTCGACCGCGACGATCCCCTCCCTGATGGAATCCAGAATCGCGGCCTGCTCCTCGGCGAGGAAAGCGATTTCGGAGGGTTCCATATTCAGGATCTGTTTTTTGACGTGGCCGGAGAGCAGATAAGCCCCGATAAATCCGGCGCCGAGCCCCAATATGCCGACAAGGGCGATGACGATCAGGTAATAATAGGTCTCTCTCCAGATATTGCCGACGTTAAACCCGACCACCACGATTCCGCGCTGACCGTTGTCCGCCCCGATGACGGGGGCTTTGGCACGCACCTTCAGGCCCAAGGTGCTCTCGTCCTGGCTGATGCTGTATTCTCCGAGCAGCACCCTGATATAATCGTCCCCGACAAGCATCCGGCCGATATTCTGCGGTTTTAAGTCGCTGTAGGTGATGAGGCTCATGCTGGCCACATTGATATAGCTGGCCCCCGTCTGCCGGCGGATTTTTTCGGTGATGGGCTGTATCACGGCGGACGGGTCGCTGTCATCCAGGGCTTTGATGATCTCCGGCATTTCCGCCACGACCTTGGCCGTCGACAAAGCCCTTTGCCCCAATTCGTTGAAGCGGGTTTTGATCACGATAAAGGAAAATGCGGACAAAACCAAGAATAAAACAATGAACACCACCAGCAAAACAAGCCAGTTGATTTTCGAGCGCAACGTTTTGCGCCCTAAATTGGCCCGGAAATCCCGGGCAAGCCAAAGCAGTGCAGCGGCGGCTGCAACGATAATCAGTATGTACACAAACTGCTTCCCCTCATTATAAAATCCGCTGCCGTTATACATATGGCCTCCAATATCGCTTAGGAGTCCTCTTCAAATTTCACACGACAAGTTTCCTTTTTCGCGAAACAAAAATCCCATATGTATATTAAAAAGGATCATTTAAGAAGCAAAAGCAATATACCTTCACTATATCATAGCAAAAAAATAAAAAAAATACCTGCTGATTTTGTAATTTAATTTTCCGAACGAATCCCCTTTGTGCCCGTCGGATATTAACTATTTTAATCATTTATTTAAATTAAGAAAAGTGTTTTGAGAAATACCCGGATTTTGCCGCTTAAATTAATTTTGACGATTTTGGCAGAAAGAGGCGGCCCTAAAAGTATTTTTAGGGCCGCCTCAGAGTGTAGACAAAGCCGCTTGCGGACTCCTCTCCAAATCGACTTTGTCGACAGCCTCAAGCCTCCGACTTAGCCGGAGGTTTTGACTGTCCTTTGTGACAACCATGGCTAGGCCCATGGGAAAAAGTTATATATTTACGTTCCCCGAAGCGAAGCGGAGAAAATTAAGAAAAGTAAGCTTCCGGAAGTACAAAAGAGCTATATAATGAGAAATTACCCTTTTAAGGGTGGTGGGGCATCTAATGTAAAAGAAAGATCATTCAATGAGCTTGAGGCTCTGCCAGTAGTATGCCCTTAAGGTAAAATATATTGTTATGCAAAATGTATGACGAAAAAATCCATCTTTAAGAATGACGACAAATTGTCTATTCTCCTGTATATTAATAACAAAAAACGTTGATTGAAAATGCGCTAGGAAATATTATGATCGAACTATGGACGGATAGCGTATGGCTGAGATTCGGAAAGTTTTTAGCATTTCACCCAAAGTTAATCGCCATTCTTCAAAAATCTAGCACTCATAGGTATCGTACTACCCGCGGATCAGAACTTCCCCGATCCTAGCTCGAACGCGGTATCTCCGCCTATAGACACAGTAAGAGATGAGAAGACGCAGGAATCTGGATTCTCTAGAATATATATCTCATCATCCGTAAGCACTGATATTGCTTCGCTTAACATGTGAAGATCACGAAAAATTATTATATAAGATTTTTGTTATTTTCCGTTACGGTGATTAACAGCAATGATAAATAGCGTTTTACAAATGGAAAGATACCAGTAAGGGTAGTAGAATACTCCAAAATATAAAAAGGCGGTGTACAAATTGATTTATGATCGGCTCGAGAATTATTCCCGGTATCCCCTGAACGAGAAATTCCTTAAGGCATTTGAATTCCTTGAAAACTACAATGAAGAAGAACCCGGCAGATATGAGATTTGCGATGGCGTTTACGCCACTGTGCGATCTGCTGTTAAGACCGTACCGCTTGAAGAGCGAACGATTGAAGCCCATACCTGTTATGCGGATGTCCAGTATATTATTGAGGGTAGTGAGTGGATCGGCATCTCATTGAGTAACGATTACGAAGTATTGAAGCCCTACAGCGTCGAGAATGATGTCACATATTATAAGGGCAACCAGATTGAGCTTTTCCCTATGAAGTCCGGCTACTTTATGGTGATCTTTCCGCATGAAAAGCACGCACCCTCTGTCGGGGATGGCGAAGAGCTTAAAAAGATCAACATGAAAGTGCGAATAAAGGACTAAACAACAATTATCAAACAAAAACAGAGCGGTGGTCAAATCAATCATTTGGCCACCGCTCTGTCTTTGTTTGGGATTTAAAACACATGGTTTATTGAGGTCAGATGATTGCAGAGCATATTATTTGCAAAATGTATGACATAAAAAATCCATCTTTATGGATGACGACAAATTATCTATTCTCCTGTATATTGACAATAAAAAAGGTGCTGTTTATGAACACTCTAGAAAATCAGATGGTTGATCTACTTAAAGAAATGCGAGAGAGATATTTTTTAACCGGCGTCAAGGGTGAATTTGAGTGCGAGGGCTTACAACTAGAGGAAATGCTGCGTCTAAAAGAAATCACAGTACGGGCGGGCGTAAATTTGACAATAAAGATCGGCGGATGCGAAGCAATTACAGATATGCAGTTCGCACGCTCAATCGGTGCGAATCAAATAGTGGCGCCGATGATCGAATCGGCATATTCGGTTAAAAAATTTATTGGAGCGGCCCAAACAGTTTTTCACCCAGATGAATTTGAGGCGTTGGACCTGTTGATCAACATTGAGACAGTTAGCGGCCTTGAAGCGTTCAGTCAAATTCTTGCCCTGGCGGAAAATGTTCATTTGAAAGGGCTCGATATCGGCCGCGTGGACCTTGCTGGTTCCATGAATCTTATGCCTGAAGAATGTAATAGTAGCCAAGTATTCAATGCCTGCTATGATATCTGCGGTAAATGGATAAAGGCCTTCCCTCAAAAGGAATGTACACTGGGCGGCTATCTTAATCAGAACAGTATCTTGTTTTTAAGGAAGATGGCCAAGACTTTCCCGGTAGGTTGTGAATCAAAAAAGGCGATCTTTTCTTCGGAAGCCGTCTGTGAGGATCTGCTGCAAAAGGCATACATTAAGGCAATTGAACTCGAGCGTCTCTGGTATGCCAACTGCATGGATCGTTACAAATGGCTTAGCACCAAAAACTGGAATTATTATAAGAACTTGGATCGTTATGAAATGAGTATTCGTTCGCTGTAGAACACCGTATTTGAGCCATCTTGATTCACAGCTAACGATAGGTCGATTTTAGCATAGAAGAGCAGGTATTTATTTCTGCAATGAAAATGTTTCAAAATATAATATGAAAAGGAAGGAAAGAAAATGAAAATCGCGCTATGTATGGAAGCAACACAGTCTAGCAGAAATACGATCGTATATGAGACCTTAAAAAAAGTGGCCGACCAATATGGGCATACGTCGTTCAATTACGGCTCCTATCCTTCTGACGAATCTTATCAAATTTCTTACAATCAATTGGCGCTTTTGAATGCGATACTGCTAAATGGAAAAGCTGTAGACTTTGTTGTAACTGGCTGTGGAACGGGAATGGGCGCTATGATTGCGTCCAATGCGTTCCCGGGCGTGCAGTGTGGGTTTATAGTTGATCCCGTCGATGCAAAGCTTGTTGGCGAAATCAACTATGTCAATGCCGTCTCAACTCCCTTCTTTAAGGGATTTGGCTGGGCAGGTGAGATAAATCTGGAGATGATGTTTGAGCAACTGTTCATGCCTAAACCCGCCGGTAAGTACATTGATCCCGTCACCGACCAATTATGCATCGGTTATAAGAAAGAGCTGGATTATACAAAAGAAGTCACCCACAGGCCAATAATGGAAATATTTAAGGCTTACGACAGGGATTCCCTGAAATACACCTTAAGCAACAAGTACTTTAAGGATTATTTCTATCCCAACTGTCAAAACGAAGAGCTACTGAGTTACATAAAGCAACTGATCGGGTAAGCCACTCACCGTTGAGGAGGAAACAAAGTATAAAAACACTATGGAGGTGTTAAAATGTCGAATGTGGATGTGAAAATAGTTAACAAACTTGCTGATAAAGCAAATGATATTCGTAGACTGCTTGTGACAATGTGCAACCGTACCGGGAATGTGCATCTCGGTGGTGCATTATCGGTATGTGAGGTTGCAACGGCACTTTATTATCAATTTTTAAGGCCGAACGATGTTACGTATTTTGAAGATCCGAATAGAGACAGACTTATCCTGAGCAAAGGGCATGCTGGATGCCTGATTTATAACATACTGGTAGACAAGGGCTTTTATACAATTGATCAGGTGTGCGAGGAATACAATACGGTAGGGGGGCGCTTCGGAATGCATCCCAATCGTAAATACCTGCCCCAGTTTGAGTTTTCTACGGGCTCGCTGGGACATGGCATGCCGATCGCCACAGGCCTTGCCTTAGCATACCGCGCGAATGATACAAAGCAAAGGATCTATTGTATAACTGGCGATGGAGAGCTTCAGGAAGGAACAAATTGGGAAGCCGCGATGGCAGCGGCTCATTATCGTCTCGGGAATCTTGTGGCAATCGTGGACAGAAATAAATATTCAGTGGCAAATACAACGGAAAAAACCTTAGGAATTGAACCTTTGGACAAAAAATGGAGATCGTTTGGCTGGGATGTACGGCATATTGACGATGGCAATAATATGGAACAGGTGGCCGCCGCACTTTCCGATCTGCCCGATGTGGGCTTTGAAGAAAACAAAAAGCCTGTCTGTCTGATTTCCCATACAAAAAAGGGCAGCGGCTTCAACTTTATGGAGGACAATTTTACCTATCATATTGCGGGGCTAGACGACGCGCAGTTGCAAGATTGCTATTGTCAGCTAGATCAAGAATTAAAGGCAAGGAGGTAAATAAAATGGCTGGATTCAATACTGATCTGTTCATTACTGGAAATGCCAGGGATCTTTGCCCAAAAAAAATTTTTGAGATGGCGAAGAGGGATGAAGATGTTGTTTTTGTAGTGAGCGATATGACCACTACGTTGGGTGTACATGCTGAGTTCCAAAAGCTTTTTCCTAAGAGATATATCGATGTCGGTATCGCCGAAGACGGCGGTGTAGGTATTACGGCGGGCTTGGCATTAGCAGGAAAAAAACCTTTCTTCATAGCATTTGGCCCTTTTCTTTCGCTGCGTACGGTGGATCAGATTCACACGGACATTGCATATAACGGAATGCCAGTGCGACTGATTGGAACCCACGGCGGTATGACCTCGGGTGGAGGGCCTACCCACTATACAATATCTGAATATGGGATCATGCGGGCGATACCCAAAATGACAATGGTTGCACCTGCCGATGCCAACCAATGTGTCAAGGTATTGGAGGCGGCTCTCGACTACCCCGACCCGATGTATATTCGCATCGCGCGCGGGAGTGAGCCTCTAGTATATGAATCTCAGGATTATGACTACCAGATAGGTACAGCAATTACCGTAAAGGAAGGCAAGGACGCGACCCTGATCGGTACTGGCATCGGCGTATTTAATTCCTTAACCGCTGCCATCGAGCTTGAAAAATGCGGTATTGATGTGCGTGTTATTGATATGCATACTATAAAACCCTTAGATATGGGCGCTGTACTGAAAGCGGCCGCTGAAACAGGCGCTATAATGACAGTTGAGGACCACAACATATACGCCGGGCTTGGCGGGGCGGTTGCGGAAGTGCTTGCGGAATCAAACATTCCCTGTAAGTTTAAAAGATTGGGGATTCCAAATGAGTTCCCGCCGCTTGGCTATGCGGAGGATCTCTACAAGTATTATGAATTTGATGGAATCGGTATTGCAAAGCAACTAAAAGCATTACTTGGGAAATAAGTAGCGAGCTTGCAAGAAAATTGATTGAAAAATTATGAATATTGCGGGGCCCTGCTGAGAATATCAGGAGGGCCCAAGAATTTAACTGCTATTTGCAATTTGCACTTTCGAAAACAAAATCCTTACAATTATTGGATCTTTCCCCATTTTTTTAAGAATAGTATAATGTTTTTAAGAGAACTGGGAAAGGGGAAACACTATGTCGGAAATACAAAAAATAAGAAAGACCATTTACCTGTCAGATCATCTATGTGCAAAGCTTCAGGCGATTTTGGATTATCCCTTGACAATTGTTTCCGCCCCTGTAGGTTACGGGAAAACGACCTCTGTGAAGTATTTTATGGTCCAAGATATTAATGGCTGGGCGGAACAGCCTATGATACTTTGGCAAACTTTATTTTGCAATGGCGCTGGGGAATTCTGGGAGGACTTTATCGCCGTCTTTGCCCAAATTGCCCCAACGTTCCATCGAGCCGCCATACAACTATCACTTCCCTTGAACAGCACAGAACAGAGAAAATTCATGCATCTATTTCACGATTTCTGCATGGGACAAAATAGCGAAATTATCTTTATTCTGGATAATATCCATCTTGTTACCTGCGATGATGTGATTGCATTTTTACATTATTTTGTCAGAATTATTCCGTCCAATTTCCATCTGGTTTTGATGGGGCATTCCCAGCTTTTCAAAAACGATGCAATTTTTCATATCTACGATGTCGCCAATTATGTCTCTCAGCAGGATCTTTCCTTTACCATCTCGGATATTCATGCCTATAGTAGGCTATGTGGGGTAAGCCTTTCAAATTACGATACCACTTACCTGTATAATATCTCGGCGGGCTGGCCTGCGCTTATCCGGATGAATCTGGTTGAGTATACTAAAACCAAGACTTTTATGCCAGAGCTTGGACTTTTCCGCATTTTGAGAGGAGTTTTCTATAATCCCTTGTCGGAGCGCACAAAGGATTTATTATCTGTCATCAGCATCTGCGAAAGCTTTACATTAGAACAGGCCGAATATCTATGGGGACAGAATGACGCGAATGCAATTATTGAGGAGCTTATCAATGAGAATATCTGCATTCAGCGGGTCGACCCAAACAATATTTACCAGCTTTCTTCCATTTTCGCCGCTTATTTTAAATGCCAAAACCAGCTACTACCGAAGGAGGAGCTGAACGCAAGGTTGAACCGTTTGGCCGAATGGTATCTAAAAATTGCCGAGTGGCCGTCTGCGCGCCGGATTTACCACCGCACAAAAAATTTCGATGCTCTGATGGACGCTGTGGAAAAACGCCGGTTTCTGGTACCATACACAACGGATGAACAGGAATTTATTTCCTACTACACAGACTGCCCGCCGGAAATACGCGCGAAGCACCCTAAAGCCATCCTGACCTTTGCTCGTCAGTTTTTTGCATTGGGCTACCGGCAGGTGGGTTCTCAAATTTGTACCGAATTTGAGGAGATTATGAAAAACCATGTGGGTATGGATGAAGGCCAGCAAATAGTGCTCATGGGCACATACGAGGTATTGCTTTCTTACACGCAGTTTAACGACCTCACTAAAATGCTGCATCATATTTATAAGGCAAAGGAATTGCTGGAGCATCAACAAATATCAGTTGTGTGGCCGGATATGGGAATTAACGATAACTTTTCGCTGCTATTTATGTATCATCGTTCCGCTGGTGAGATGCAAAAGGAAGTAGAAACGTTTTCAAAGTTCAACAGCTTATATTCGGGATTAATCGGAGGAAGACTGGACGGAGCAGAACATGTATTGCAAGCCGATGCCCTGTTTGCAACAGGGGAAATGCAAAAAGCGGAAATCGCTCTTCATAAAGCAAAGTTGATTGTACACAGGGACAATCAGTGGGATATCTGGGTATGCATCGCAATGCTTCAAATGCGCATAGCCCTGATGAATGGCGATTGGAATTCTATTGAATATCTACTTAGCGAGGTCAGGGAAGCGTCTGCCGCCAGCAAGGAGTTCCGTGTCATTCCTGCAATAGATATCTTGGAAATATTCCTTTATAGCAGATTGGGTCAACCTCAACTCATCCCGGCCTACTACCAAGATATACAGAAAAAACGCTTTAATCATAATATTCGTCCGATGTCCATGCTCTACAGCATTCATGCCGAGGCGCTTCTTGCCAAGGGAGAAGCTGCTCAATTGCTGGCTTTTTCCGAGGAATACCTAAATACCGCTCGTTTGTATCCAAACCTATATGCCGAATTGTGGCTTTTTATTATTTTTACGGGTGCATATTTGGTGCTAGGACAAAAAGAAAAGGCGATTGAGGGCATACAATATGCTTTGAGTCTTGCTGCACCGGACAAAATTTATACACCTTTTGTTGAGATGTTTGGGTATGTCGGTGAGATATTTCAGCTGCTGGACGGAAAGGCGTATCAGGACGAAATCAAAGAGATCATGCGGCGCGGCAAAGAATATGTCTGGAATATCAAAAAAATTACAGCTGAACAGTTTTTTTTGTCTGGCTACGGTCTTACCAATCGAGAGTTGGAAATTGCCAGGCTGGCGGCCATGCGGCTATCCAACAAAGAGATTTCTGAGCATTTAAACATTCAGGAAAGCACGGTGAAAACGCAACTTTCCCGAGCGTTCTCAAAGCTGGATATCAAAAAACGGAGGGACCTTACGCTTTTTTTTAGAGAAAAGTAGTATGAGAGAAGTGCATCTTATGGGATGATTACAACTCGTAAGACATTTGTTATGATCAATATACTACGTCGCAACCATACTGAAATAATTTTATAATGGGAGGATTTACCATGAAAGCAACTATTGTCCGGCTTATCGTCGCGCTAATGATCACGGCATTGATGGCAGGTTGCACCAGCACTCCGTCTGCACAAACGGGAAGCAACGGATCTTCTGATGCGGCACCCAGCGCGACTACCAGCGCAGAACCGAAGGACAAGTATCCAGACAAACCGATTCGTTTCATTTTGCCTAATGGCGCGGGCGGCGCAACAGAAAATTCAGCCAGAAAATGGGACACTTATTTTGCAAAAACCATAGGCATGCCGCTGCAATTTGACTTCATCGAGGGTTCCGGAACTATGGTCGCCACAAATGTCTTGAAAGAATCCGCTCCGGATGGCTATACGATGATGTTGCTGAGCGTTTTTGACTTCTGTCATACCATTGCCAACATGGACGCGCCTTATAAAATGGATGACTTTGAGATTTTGGGTATAAATATGAGCGATGTCACCGCAATCATGGTAAGGAAGGACGCTCCATGGAATACGCTTCAGGAACTATTGGACTACATGAAGACCAAGCCCGAGGGCACGGTATCTATGGGATTGACCGCCGTTTCCACCAGCGACAGGCTGGGCGTTGCAGAACTAGAAAAGGCTGCGGGAGTTAAATTTAACGCCGTCGCTTTCGGCAGCGGCAGTAAAGCCAGAACTGCTCTGGTGGGAGGCCAGGTAGACGTTGGACATTACACGCTGTTTGGTTCCAACGCGATTCTTGAGGATGTGAAAATTCTCGCGCTCCACGTTGATAAGAATCCATTCGTCGAGGGAAAGTATAAGGACATTCCCACGGTGAATTCCGTCGTGGGCCAGAAACTGACCGACATTACCTCCGATTACGGCATCGTGGTGCCTGTTGGATTTTCCCAAAGCTACCCTGAGCGAGCAAAGAAGATACTCGACGCTTTGCATTCCGCGTGGAGTAATCCGGAGTTAATGACAAAGCTTGCTACAAATAACGAGGAAGACAAGATTTATAGTAATGTTCTATCCCCCGAGGATGCTACGGCCTATGTCAAAAAGATGTATGATTTAGTTGCCGAGAATAAGGAATTGCTGATGGGCTCGAAATAACTGCCTATCTCTTATTTACTAAAACGTGTTCCCAAAGTGAAAATATGCGTAATACTGGTCGGCGTTCTTATGGAATAGTCCAAGTTCCGATTTGGGCCATGCTGACGGGGGTGTGTTGGCCAGTCAAATCACCTGCAAGGAAAGGCATGCCGGGCAAGGCATATTGGAATTTTGAGACATGCAAAGGAATCTTTTTATTGTGTTTTAATGTATACAGAAACTGGGGGTTGTAAGCAGCATGATGATCAAATACTTCCGCTATTTGATAAAGAATTACTTATTTGGCCTGCTTGCTTTGGTCTTTACTATTACATACGTGATCAGTATCAATTCGCTTCCGAAAGAAACAATCACGTTTCCCAGAGTGATACTAATCTTTTTAGTGCCGTTGTTCATCTGGAATTTCGCGGAAAGCGTAATGAATTTTCGAAAGACGCTGCAATCCGAAGAGCCTGAGGAAAAAAAGTTGGACTGCTCTCTGCACCTCACAAAAGCCAGACTATTTGTTATGCTGGTTACGCTGATTTATATCTTCTTGATGCCAACATTGGGGTTTGTGGTCACCACGCCCCTGTATTTGGCAGTTTTAGCCCTTTTCCTGGGAGTCCGGAAGCCTGTTCGCCTCATTGTATTTGTTGTGGTTTTCACTGCAGTGGTGTACGTTATATTTGCAATGTGGCTAAAAGTCCAAATCCCACAAGGCTTATTCATATAAATAGAAAGAGAGGGGCTTTTATGTCAGATACTTTTTCATTGATTGCCGGGGGCGCTGCCTATTTGTTTAACGTTAATAACATTTTGCTTTTAGTTTTAGGAACATTGATCGGCTTGATTGCCGGCAGTATTCCGGGACTCAGTTCCTCCAACACTACTGCGATCATACTTCCGATGACACTGGGCATGTCCATGGATGGGGCATTGGTTTTTCTGGGCGCCATATATGTGGCCTGCCAGTATGGTGGATCCATTCCGGCTATATTGGTCAACACCCCCGGCACTTCGGGAGCATGCGCCACCACGCTGGATGGTTATCCGCTGGCGCAACAGGGTAAAGCGACCTTTGCACTTGGCATTTCGCTTACTGCATCCTCTGTTGGCGGAATGATTTCGGCGGCAATTGCGCTGCTCATTATGAGACCCGCCGCGCTGATGGCTTTTAAATTTGGCCCTGCGGAAGTCTTCCTATTGGCACTGGTTGGGATTGTTATCATTGTTTCTGCCTCCGAAAAGGAAATCGCCAAAGGACTTTTGGCTGGCACTATCGGTCTGCTCATTGCAACTATGTCTGCCGACCCCACGCTCGGACGCCCACGATTAACCTTTGGATTGATGGAACTGTACGATCAGATTCCGCTGATACCTGCGTTGGTTGGATTGTTTGCATTTCCATCGCTTATCTCTCTGCTCGGTGAGGCTTCGGTTTCCCGGGTGGTAAACAATAAGATTGGGGACCTGACTCAGGTATTGCAGGGCGCGGCTTTTACTTTCAGACATTGGGGCAATCTTCTACGCTCTTCGTTGATCGGATTGTTTATAGGCATTGTGCCCGGCTCGGGTATTGATGTTGCTTCTTTTATGAGTTATGGTCAGGCGAAAATCTGGAGCAAGCATCCCGAGACTTTTGGAAAAGGCAATCCGGAAGGCGTCCTCGCGCCAGAAGCTTCGAATAACTCGGTTGTAGCTGGCGCGCTGGTTCCTTCCATAGCGTTGG
The DNA here is from genome assembly GCA_002423435.1 of Clostridiales bacterium UBA6114. GTDB lineage: Bacteria > Bacillota > Clostridia > Oscillospirales > Butyricicoccaceae > UBA6114. Next base: position 47,875 of record DIWE01000008.1, on the reverse strand, counting down.
GTATTCCTGGATCAACCACAGCCGCCATCATGCTTGCCGCCCTAACGATGCACGGCATCAATCCAGGTCCGTCGGTCATGCGTATGTTTCCCAATGAAGTGTATGCGGTGTTCCTGTCGGTGCTCCTTTCCAATTTCCTATTGTGGCCCTTCGGATTTGTTTATACAAGGCTGGTATCCAAGCTTTCACTTACTAATACAGCATATCTGATTCCTGCTATCTTCACTATTTGCATGATCGGATCCCTTGCCACACGCAACTTTATTTTGGATATGTACATGTTTTTAATTTTTGGCATACTTGGATACATCATGACAGAAAACGGATTCCCAGTAGTGCCGTTGATTCTGGGCATCGTTATGGGCAGTATAGCGGAGGAAAATTTTATCGTAGCCTTCCATCTGTCCAGGGAAAGCTTTGGTATTTTCTTCGCAAACCCCATCACATGGATATTGTGGGTGGTTATTATAGCCGCTCTTGTGGGGCCAAGCATTATAAACCGCGTCCATCGAAGAAAGCAAGGTAAGGACAACTCCGTATAATATCCATACAAAAATGATAATAGGAGGCTACTACATATGGGTTATACCATGGCGCAAAAGATCCTTGCCACGCACTGTGGCCGAGACTCCGTGATTCCCGGCGAAATTGTTCATGTTAAAGCGGATTATGTCGTTTCCAACGAGGTCAACGCCGCAATGTGCTTTAATGATTTTAACCGTTTAGAGAACGCCCGTTTTTATGATAAGGAACGCATAGTGGTCGTCCCTGACCACTATGCTCCGAACAAAGATATCGGATCAGCAGAGCAATGTAAACTGGTACGTCTTTTTTGTAGGCAGCATGAGTTCCCACATTACTATGAGGTCGGCCAAATGGGCATTGAGCATGTAATCATGCACGAAAAAGGCTTTGTTGCCCCCGGTGAGGTGATCGCGGGTGTTGATTCGCATGCCTGCACCTACGGTGCTCTGGGCGCCTTTTCGGCAGGTATTGCCAGCACGGATATGCTCTATGCAATTACTCTGGGTGAAATTTGGCTCAAGGTGCCCGAAACGATAAAGATCACATTCAAGGGCAAGCTGCCCAAGGGCGTCGGCGGCAAGGATTTGATCCTATATACGATAGGTAAACTGGGAATGGACGGAGCGCGTTACAAAGTCATTGAGTTTTATGGTGATGCCATCGGTCAGCTTTCTATGGATAGTCGCTTCAGCTTATGCAACATGACGATTGAGGCGGGTGCAAAATGTGCACTGATGCCCCCGGACGAACTGGCGCTTGCCTACGCGAAAGCGCGCTGTAAGAGAGCTTTCGTCCCGGTATACGCAGATGCGGATGCCTCCTATATAGAGGAATACGAATGGGATATATCCCAGCTAACGCCACAGGTGGCCATCCCGCCCGAACCTGACCGTGTCTACCCTGTCAGCGAGGTGATAAAGGATAAGGAGATCCCGATCGAGCAGTCCTTTATAGGCTCCTGCACCAACGGACGTTTGGAAGATTTGCGTGTTGCGGCAGATATTATGCGCGGGAACCGAGTACATCATAATGTCAGATTTATTGTCATCCCAGGCAGCCAGGAAATCTACATGAACGCTCTCAAAGAGGGGATTATTGAAACCCTCGTGGAATCAGGCGCTGTGTTCAGCACACCTACCTGCGGTCCCTGCGTGGGCGGCCATATGGGTCTGCTTGCTTCGGGGGAGCGCTGTGTATCCACCGCAAATCGAAATTTTCCCGGGCGTATGGGACATGTCGAAAGCGAGATATATCTGACCGGTCCGGCCGTAGCGGCTGCATCGGCAATTTTGGGCAGGCTTGGACTGCCTGAGGAGGTAAAAGGTGTATGAGTGACGTGGTTTTTTCGGGAAAGAGCTGGTCGTTCGGAGACCATGTGGATACCGATATGATTATTCCCAGCCGCTTTTTAGTTACCGATAACGAAATCGAGTTGGGCAAGCACGTATTTTCCGAAATGAGGCCGGAATTTGTCTCCAATGTTAAGGCAGGGGATATACTCGTTGGTGGCAAAAATTTTGGGTGCGGAAGCGCCCGGGAGCATGCACCCCTTGCTATACGGGGTGCCGGGATTTCTTGCATTATTGCGGAGTCTTTTGCCCGCATTTTTTTCCGGAACTGCATCAACCGCGGCTATTATGCCATTGAGTTACCAGATGCCACTAGGAAAATCAGCCAAGGCGATCAAATTTCGATCAACATTCAGAAGGGCACGATTGTTAACCATACAACGGGTGAAAGCTACTCCTTCATTGCGTTCCCCGACCATGTAAAGGAAATCTGTGACAGCGGCGGCTTGTTCCAATACATTCAGGATAGGCTTAACAAGGAAGCGCTGCAGCAACAGGAATAGTGCTCGTGACTTAAGCAGTTCATCACTCTGCAAAAATTAAAAATTAAGGAGGATACAGTTATGAATCTGGGAAATGGAAGTATCCAGCTAACAAATTTGAGTCATGTGGGCTTCGCGGTAAAGGATGCGGATAAAACGGTTGAATTTCTTTCCTCTATCTGGAACCTGGGGCCTCCCGAGTCGGTCATTTACGAGCCCAGACCCGAGGATATGTTTGTCGGCGAGGCTTTCAGCCTAAAGGTTGTATTTGTGAAATTCGGGCCCGTTCAACTGGAGCTGCTGCAGCCGTTGGATGACAAATCAGTCTGGTCCAAATTTATAGCGGAAAAGGGCGAGGGCATCCATCATGTTGCCTATGGCATCTCCAACTATGATGAAGTGATAGAAAAGATGGAAGAACAAAAACACACGCTTCTGGTATCCGCCATCTATCAGGGTTACCGCTGGTGCTATTATGCGACAAGCCCCGGAGGGATGGTTATCGAGTTTCGGGAAGAGTACGCAAGAGGAAAGTAATTAAGGATTGGAATGTTTCTGATAATTAAAAGGTTATTCCCAATGAAAGCGCCCTATACAAAAGATGAAAAATGAATGCACTAAGATGAAAGCTAACGCCTTAAATACAATGATTTAAGGCGTTAGCTTTAGCTTGTTGAAAAAGCCCAGCAAAAGCTGGGTTTTTATGCCCTATTAAGAATTATCGTTTTTGAACGGTTTCAGAGAACCTTGTTGAGAAAATCGCGCAGGCGCGGATTTTTCGGGTTTTTGAAGAACTCTACCGGCGGCGCCTGCTCGACGATCAGGCCGTCGTCCATGAACAGGATCCGGGTGCCGACCTCGCGGGCGAAGTTCATCTCGTGGGTGACGACGACCATCGTCATGCCGTCGCGCGCGAGCTCCTTCATCACCTCGAGCACCTCCCCGACCATTTCGGGGTCGAGCGCCGACGTCGGCTCGTCGAAAAGCATCACCTTCGGGTTCATCGCGAGCGCGCGGACGATCGCGATGCGCTGCTTCTGCCCGCCGGACAGCTGCGGCGGGTAGGCGTCCGCCTTGTCCGAAAGGCCGATGCGCCTGAGTAAGCGCAGGGCGTTTTCGTTGGCCTCTGCCGCGCTTTGCAGGCCGAGCTTTATAGGCGCGAGCGTGATATTTTTAAGGACGGTCAGATGGGGAAAGAGGTTAAAGTGCTGGAAGACCATGCCCATCTTCTGCCGCAGCGCATTGATGTCCGTATGTTTGTCCGTGATGTTTAAGTCCTCGAACCAGATCTCTCCCGAGGTCGGTCTTTCCAGAAGATTCAGGCAGCGCAAAAAAGTGCTTTTTCCGGAGCCCGAGGGCCCGATGACCACCACTTTTTCTCCCTTGAGGATCTCCTCGTCGATGCCCTTGAGGACCTCATGGTCTCCGAACGACTTGTACAGTGCTTTAGCGCTGATCACTGGCGGCAAGCCTCCTCTCAAGACGTTTTTGCAGGGCGGTCAGGCCGACGACGATCGTAAGATAGACAAGGGCGATAAAGAACAGCGGGACATACGCGTTGAAGGTCCGGCTGCGGACCAGGGTCGCGGCGTAGGTCAGGTCGGGAACGGCGATCAGGCTGACGATAGCCGTTTCCTTGACGAGGGTGATGAATTCATTGAAAAGCGCCGGCAGGATGTTCTTGACCGCCTGCGGCATGATGATATAGCGCATCGTCATATTCTTCGTGAGGCCGAGGGACCGGCCCGCCTCGGTCTGGCCCCGGTCGATCGACTGGATCCCCGCGCGGATGATCTCGGCGACATAGGCGCCGGAATTGACGCCGAAGGCGATGACCGCGACGGGTATGCGGAAGGTCGCGGGCGCAGCGCCGAACACCACATAGTACATAATTAAAAGCTGGACGGCCATCGGCGTGCCGCGCACAACGGTGAGGTATATGTCGCAGAGGAAATTGAGCGGCCTGAGGCCCCTGCTTTCGGCGGAATAGACCTTGATAATTGCAACCAGCGTCCCGATGGCAATTCCGACAATCGCCGCGAAAAAGGCGATCAGCAGGGTGTTATAAAGCCCCTTCATGTAGAGGAAAAATCGGCCCGAATAAAAAATATTCGAATAAATATTGTCGATAAGGCCAGAAAAAACGGACATAGGCTTCACCGGTCTTTCTTTTTAGGGATATCCGCAATACAAAAAAACACCGAAAGGTTAAAATAGCAGGGCAGGTATGCATCTGCCCTGCTGTCGTTTTATTTGCGCGGTATTACTTTGTATGGGTTTTGATGAGTTCGTCGACCGTGCCGTCCTGAATCATCTTGTTTAAGGTGTCGTTGATGGCGTTTAACAACTCCGTGTTTCCCTTGTTGACGGCGTAGGCGTATTTTTCCTGGTCGCTGATCGCCTGCGCGGAAACCTTGAGCGCGTTTTTCTCGGCAATGATCTGCGCCGGGAGGGCGTCGATGACAACGGCGTCTAAGCGGCCCGCATTCAGGTCAAGCGCGGCCTCGAGAGCTGTTTTGTAGCCGTCCACGGTGGCGCCGGAGCCCTCCAGGGCGCCCGGAGTATGAACACCCTTGTCGTCGTCGGTGCCGTTTATTGCGTCCGTGATAAAGTAGTCGCCGGTCGTGCCGAGCTGCACGCCGATGCGCTTTCCTTTCAGGTCCTCGAGCGTTTCGTAAGCGGCGCTCTGCGGCATGACGACATACTGCGAGGAGGAGGCGTATTCAACCGAGAAATCCACGCTTTTCTGGCGCTCCTCCGTAATCGAGAAGCCTGCGGCGATAAAGTCGCCCTTGCCGGAAGCGAGAGCGTTTATAAGCCCGTCAAAGTCCATGTCGACGACCTCGAGCTCTACGCCCAGGGACTTCGCGATTTCATTCGCGATATCGACGTCGACGCCAGCCGGCTTATTGTCGTCGCCCAGGTACTCAAACGGGGGGAACCCCGCGTTTGTCAGCATGATAATTTTTCCGTCTTCTTTGATCCGGTCGAGCTCGGTGCTTCCGGCGGCCGTGGAGGTGCCGGGGGCGGCCGAGGTGCCCGGGGCGGCGCCGCCGGAACAGGCCGCAAGAGCGATCAGCATGCATCCGGCAAGTGCCAGAGCCGCGATTTTCTTAAACTTCTTCATTCTATATTCCTCCAATAAATTCAGTTCTGCTTGAAATCAAGACAAAAGACATTATACAGGAATATGATGGTTTTTTCAACAATTTTATGGGGAGTGGCCGTCTACTGCGGGAGATTGTCCGAAAAAAGAGGGGAACTATAATAGGCGATCAGAAGGTCGACCATGCGCCCGTAGCTCTGTACGCCGTCGGCCTGACCCATCGACCGCAGATAGGTATCATTGATCCGGTCGCCGACGTCGCTTACGGGACCTGCGTATTTTAATACATAATCGTTTAAGGTCTTTATGTCGAGGGTGACCTTGTCCGACTGCGAGGCAATGATTTTCTGCGCCGCCTCGGGCGAGAGCGCGTAGACCTTGTTGATCGTATAAATATAGGCGTTTAGGTAACCGGAATAGACAAAATCGGGACTCCCGCTGCCCGTACACGCGAGAAACGCGAGAAAATTCGCCTCATCCTCGGGGCCTGTCCCAAGCCGGTGGGAAAGCTCATGGGTCATGACGAAGGGGATGCCGGAGGTCACGTAATCGGTGTTAACGTTGGATTCCCCCGTAAACGGAAAATAGATGCCCGTAATTCCAAAGTGCGACATGAGTTTTGAGGCCATGACGGCTTTCGGAGGGGGGCAGTACGGCGCTTTTAAAACGTCGAACCGGTGCATCAGGCCGATCTCCGCCTCGCGCGCCCTGTTTGCCATATCGGAGAAGCTTCCGAAGGAGCACGCCCCGTTTTCGTCCCTCGGCACCTTTTCGGAGTAATAATTCGCGTATTTCAGCGAGGTAAGCGCCGCGGCGGAAAGTTCGCCGGCGGAAGTCTTCCCGATCTCGAGCCCGAGCTTTTCGGAAAGCGGGGAAGACAGGTAGCTTAAGCCCCACATGGAGACAAACAAAAAGAAAACGACGGAAGCGGCAACGAGCAAAAGCGAGACAAAGCGCAGCGCCGTCATCATTCGCCGCGGCCGGACGATCAGCTTCCGGACAAAAAGAACCAGCAGGGTGAGAAAGAAAAGGCAAAAGGCAAAAACGAAGACCTCCGCGAACGAAAACGGGAAGAGCGCGAAAAAGGTCGCGGTAAACGCGCTCGCGTTTACCGAAAAACGGGTATAGCCGCGGAGAAACTCTTCCGAACGCAGGGCGGCAACGATCAGCCAAAGCGAGGCGATGACAAAAACCGTCGCGACAAGAAGCCGCAAAAGGATCGTCCGGCGATTGCCGCGGCGCTCGGCCTCCGATGCGGCGTTTGTGATAGTAAATTCCGCGCCCGCGCTATTCATCGGTTTGTTCAAGGGAGCACTCGCTTCCGAAGACGATGCCGAAGCGGTCCCGAAGCGCCGCAACTCCCGCCTCCGTCGCATAATAATGCAGTTTTTTGTCTTCTGAAATTTCCAGTGTCATGTAGCCCTCTTTGATGCAGTAGTTCATAAACGCGTTTCCCAGATAAAAGGGATTGATCGGAAGCTTGTCCATTGGTCGTCACTCCATGTCCTTTTCAAAGTGTTCTTTGGCCCGCGCGAGCTTTGAGCGGGGCTCGGGAATGAGTCGGCAGCGGGACCGGATCGCGGTCACAAGCTCGGAAAGCCTGTCCGCGTCCCCTTTTTTCAGCTCGATTTCAAGCTCGCAAAAGGGAAGGTCTTTATATTTCCCGCGAAAAAAACCATCGTCGACGCAAAGCTCAAAGAAGAGGCCGTCGCATCGGTATTCCCGGCGGATGCGCAAAAACGAAACCTCCGCGACCGGGATCAGCTCCCCGCCGGCGAGCCTTTCGCACAGACCGGCCGGCGCGCCGGCGCCGGGCAGCTCATAGAGCCCGTCCGAAACGGAGGAGGCGGGGCACTCATACTCCTCCCGCTTCGAAAGCCCGCTCTCCGACTCCGAATGCGAAAGCTTCAGGCATATGACGCCCGAGCCGTTCTCAAAGCGAAGCCTTAAGCCGGCCTTCTCTTTTTCAAGGAATCCGTCCGGGGTATCGTAATAGACGCTTTTCATTCCGATCCGTTCGATGGGCCCGAGAAAGGGGGAAAGGAGGCCGTCGTCCGCGACCCTCTCGCCGGCGGACCGGTCGGGCAGGGCGAATTTGTACTCAACCTCCAAACGACTTCCCTCCGATTCGGATCAGAATAGAACATGCGCGCAGTAAACGACATAGCAAAGGAGCAATATAACGCCCTGGATGCGGAAGGTCCGTCGAAAGAGCATGATCGGCAGCGTCAGAAAAACCATGACCAGGGCCGCGACCGGGAAATCGTACAAAAGGGAGGAGGTCGTGGGCAGGATCGGGGAAATGACCGACGCTATCCCGCACACCGACAGCACGTTTAACATATTCGCCCCGATGATGTTGCCGAGGGAGATGTTGCCGTGCTTTTTTGAAATCGCCACCAGCGCGGTCACAAGCTCCGGCAGCGACGTGCCCAGCGCGACGACGGTGACGCCGATCACGCGCTCGGGCACCCTTGCGTAATGGGCGAGCGAAACCGCGCTGTCGACCAGGAGCCGGGCGCCGATAAAGAGCAGGACGGCCGACAAAAGGAGCTTTAAGAGATTCGGCGTAAATCCCGATCCGCCGCCCGCGGAAGGCTCCGAGCCGGGGGAATCCTTTATTTTCATGCAGAGGACGGTATAGACAAGGAGCAGGAGAAGAAGCAGTCCACCGTCAAAGCGCGTGATCCCAAGGCCCCTTGACGCGAAGAAGAACAGGCAGGCAAAGGAAAAGAAAAAGTAAACGACGCGCCAGTTAAACGGTTTTGTCGGCACCTTTCCCGGCGTAAAGAAAAGGGAAAGCCCGCAGATAAGGCCGGTGTTGCAGATGATCGAGCCGATCGCGTTGCCGAGCGCGATATCGCCGGAGCCCGCAATTGATGCCATGGACGAAACCATGATTTCCGGCATCGTCGTGCCCAGGCTTACGACGGTGGCCCCGATCGCGATTTCGGGAAGGCCCGAAATCTTGGCGATGCGCACGGAGGCGTCGACAAACAGATTTCCGCTGAAAATTACGATTAAAAAGCCGATAAGAAAAAGGGAGGAAGTTTTAATCATTTCCATCTTCAAGACCCTTTGCAGATAGATTGCGGCGCACCGCCCTTTATATCTATTTCGGCAAAGGAAAAAATAGTCTCGAAGTTTCAAAACAATGTGATTCCGCTTTCGGCTTCAGAGGGGCGTGGGAGCGCGGGCGTTCCCGTCAGGCCAGGTTATTCCCTGATCTGCCCGTCTCCATAGACGACATACTTGACGGTCGTGAGCTCCCGAAGGCCCATCGGCCCGCGCGCGTGCAGCTTTTGCGTCGAGATGCCGATTTCCGCGCCGAACCCGAACTCATACCCGTCGGTAAAGCGGGTGGAGGCGTTTACATAGACGGCGGCGGCGTCGACGAGATCCAAGAATTTTTGCGCCGAAAAGTAGTCGGACGTCACAATCGCCTCGGAATGCTTGGTGTTGTAATGGTTTATGTGCCCGATCGCCTCGTCGAGCGAGTCGACGACCTTGACCGACAGGATATAGTCGCCGTACTCGGTAAAATAGTCCTCCTCGGTCGCGGGGACGACGTCCGGGATAAGCTCCCTCGTCCGCCCGCAGCCCCTGATCTCGACATTTTTCTCGTCGAGGCGCTTTTTCGCAAGGGGCAAAAAAGCTTCCGCGACGTCTCTGTGCACCAGCAGGCTTTCGGCCGCGTTACAGACCGAAGGGCGGGAGCATTTCGCGTTATAGAGGATATCGACGGCCATATTGAGGTCGGCCGATTTGTCGACATAGACGTGGCAGTTGCCCGTGCCCGTCTCAATCACGGGGACGGAGGCGGTTTCGACGACGGTGCGGATAAGGCCCGCCCCGCCCCTCGGGATCAGCACGTCGATATACCGGTTAAGCCGCATCATTTCCCGCGCGGTTTCCCTCGAGGTGTCCTCGATCAGTTGGATCATGTCGGGGTTTAAGGAAAGGTTCGAGAGCGCATCTTGCATCGTTTTGACGAGCGCGATATTCGAGTTGATCGCCTCTTTCCCGCCGCGGAGGATCACGGCGTTTCCGGATTTCAGGCAGAGCACGGACGCGTCGGGCGTCACATTCGGACGGGCCTCGTAGATAATGCCGATCACGCCGAGCGGCACGCGTTTTGCGCCGATCCGGAGTCCGTTCGGGCGGGTTTTCATCGAGGCGATTTCGCCTAACGGGTCCTCAAGCCCCATGACCTGGCGGATGCCGTCGGAGATTCCCGATATGCGCGCCTCGGTTAAGCGGAGCCGGTCCATAAGAGAGGGGGACATCCCGGCGGCCGCGGCATTTTCGAGGTCTTTTGCGTTTGCCGCGAGGATCGCGCCCGCGTTTTCGACGAGGGCGTCCGCGATGTGCTTAAGCGCGCTGTTGCGGATGACGGCCGAAAGCGCGCCGAGCTCCATCGACGCGGCTTTCGCGCGGCGGCCGATATCGTTTAAGTCGGTCATTGGAATTTCTCTCCTCTCATCTCTCATTAAACAGTTTATGAGACGGGCGTCGGCAAAAACAGCGTTCCGACCGGCTCGTTCCTGAAAATTCCGTAGAGAAGCTCGGGGCTTTTGCCGTTTGTGATGATCATCGGGATACCCGCCTTCGTCGCCTCCTCGGCGGCGACTAGCTTCGTGACCATGCCGCCACTGCCGCGCTCGGTGCCCGCGCCGGCGGCCGCGTGCCGGATGCGGTCGGTAAGCTCGTAGACGACCGGGATCAGCCGCGCGTTCGGGTTCTCGCGGGGGTTCTCGTCATAAAGCCCGTCGATGTCGGACAGGATAATCAGAAGATCGGCCGAGCATATTTTCGCGACGACAACCGAGAGCGTGTCGTTTTCGCCGAAGGTGTGGTCCTTGATCTCGTCGACCGCCACCGTGTCGTTTTCATTGACGATGGGGATCGCCCCCATTTCCAGCAGGCTTTCAAACGTGTTGATGACGTTTTGCCGCCGCTCGGGCGTGTCGACGTCGTCCCTTGTCAGAAGAACCTGCGCCACGGTATGTCCGTACTCCTCGAAAAAATTGTCGTATATGTGCATCAGCTCGCACTGCCCGACCGCGGCGGCGGCCTGCTTTAAGCGCATCTCCTTCGGCCGCTCGGGGAGCTTTAATTTGGCCACTCCGGCGGCGATTGCGCCCGAGCTTACAATCACCACCTCGCGCCCCTCGTTTTTGATATCCGCGAGCACCCGGCAAAGCGCGCCGATCTGCCGGAGGTTTAATCGCCCGGTCTCATGCGTCAGCGTGGATGTGCCGATTTTCACGACGATGCGGTGCGCGCATCTGACGTCTTCCAAAGCTTCTCACTCTCCAAAGTTTTTTATTATTTTATCACGTTTGAAGGGCGCGTACAATACGGGCATATTTCCGCAAAATTCTTTCACAACCGACTGTTCTTATGATATAATAACCGCAAAACAATTATTATATGGATTTTGTGTCCCTTCGGCTCGCCGCTTACGCGGCAACCGTCGAAGATGGCCAATATATCATAGATGTTTTGCATCTATGATATAACACAAAATATTATAAAACAATCGGTTTAGAGGTGTTTTTTTATGAAAAACCGTGTAATGGTTGCCATTGCGGGTGAAACGTATACGATCCTCACCGAAGACAGCGAAGAGTATGTGAAAAAGGTGGCGGAGATTGTCGATTCGAAAATCTCCGAGGTTTCCGCGGGCACATCGGTGTCTCTGATTAACGCGGTGGTTTTAGCCGCGCTGAATATTGCCGACGAGTCGATGAAGGCGACGATCGCGGCGGACAATATGCGCACGCAGATGAAGAGCTATCTTGACGACGCCTCCCGCCTTCGCTCGGAATTAAACGAAGCGCGGCGCGAGCTTGCGAGGCTCAAAGGCGGCAGGTCCTGAGATACCGGCGAAAGACCCTTTTTGATTCTGAGTGGAGGAGCATATGGAACTATTGTCGCCCGCAGGGTCGTTTGCGGCCGTTCGCGCCGCTGTCTTAAACGGAGCCGATGCGGTATATTTCGGATTTGGCGAATATAACGCCCGCCGCAACGCGAAAAACCTGACGGAGGACGAAGCGAGGCAGGCGATCGCCTTTTGCCGCGCAAGGGGCGTAAAAACCTATATCACATTGAATACCCTTTTGACCGACCGGGAATTAGCCCAGGCGGAGAAATATGTGAAACTGATAAACGAGGAGGGCGCCGACGCCGTTTTGGTGCAGGATCTCGGGCTTGCGAGGCTCATTAAAATGGCGGCGCCGGAACTGCCTATCCATGCGTCGACGCAGCTGACGGTACACAGCCTCGAGGGCGCCTGCGCGGCGCATGAAATGGGGTTTTCGCGGGTGGTGCTCTCGCGGGAGCTGCCCATAAACGAAATCTCGCATATTTCAAAAAACGCGCCGGTCGAGACGGAGGTTTTTGTTCACGGCGCTTTGTGTATGTGTTATTCCGGGCAGTGCTATTTAAGCTCGGTCATCGGACAGAGAAGCGGGAACCGCGGGCTTTGCGCGCAGCCGTGCCGCCTGCAGTATTCCTTCTTAAACGCCGCCCCCGACTACCATCTGAGCCTTAAGGACTTAAGCCTTGCGGGGCATCTGCGGGAGCTTCGGGAGGCCGGCGTCAAATGCCTCAAGATCGAGGGTCGGATGAAGCGCGAGGAATACGTCGCGATCTGCACCTCGATTTACGCCAATGCCTTAAAGGAGGGGCGCGAGCCCAACCGGATCGAGATCGGCAGACTCGCGACCGCCTTTTCGAGGGACGGCTTTACCGACGGGTATTTCACCGGGAAAAAGGGAAGCTGGATGTTCGGCGTCCGGAGCGAGGCGCAGCCGAAGGAAGAAAAGGCCCTTTTTCAGGAGGCGAAAAAGACGTACGCCCCCGACAGGGAGATTTCAAGGGTCCCGCTCGACCTTTCCTTTGTCGCATGCAGGGATAAGAAGGTGCTTCTCGCGTGCGAGGACGAAGACGGAAACACCCATATCGCGGAGGCGCCGCCGGCCCAGATCGCGGTAAACCGCTGGACGACCGTCGCGGACATCGAGGGGAGCCTGAAAAAAACCGGGGGAACCGTCTTTGCGCCCCGAGCCGTCCAGGTGCATATCGACGACGGCCTTGTGGTGCCGCTGTCGACGATCAATGCGCTTCGCCGCGAGTGTACGCAGAAGCTCCTCGAAAAGCGCGCGAGGCCCAAACCGCGGCAAAGCGCCGCGTTTTACCCGGGGTACCAGCGGTTAAACCGGACGGAGGAGCCCGCCTTTACGATTTCCGTGACGAAGTTCGACCAGCTCTCGATCGATCTCCTAAAATGCCGTCCGGAGCTTCTCTATTTTCCGCTGGAGGAAGCGCATTGCAACAGGGACAACATCGAGGTGCTGCTCGCCGGGGGCCTTTGCTGCGGGGTCACGATGCCGAGGATCGTGTTCGACTCCGAATGGGAGAAGGCCGAGGGCATGCTTTTGCGGCTTAAGTCGCTTGGCGTTACGGACGTGCTGTGCGGAAACATCGGACAGGCAAGGGCGCTTTTTGGCATGGGTTTTCGCGTCCATGGGGATTTCGGCTTAAACGTGATGAATTCGCAGGCGCTGAAGGAACTGAAAAAGCTGGGGCTTTTGTCGGCGACGCTGTCGTTCGAGCTGAATTTTCCCCAGATCCGGGATATTTCAAAGTGCATCGACACCGAGCTGATCGTTTACGGGCGCCTGCCGCTGATGATTACGGAAAACTGCATCATAAAAAGCCGGACGGACAGATGCGCCTGCGAAAGCGCGATCAGCCTGACCGACCGGACGGGAAAGAGCTTTCCGATCGTCAGGGATTTTACGCACCGCAACGTGCTCTTAAATTCCCACAAGCTGTTTCTGGCCGACAAGGACGAATATAAAAGCGCCGGGCTTTCGTTCGCCCGTTTTCTGTTTACTACCGAGAACCAGCGCGAGTGCGCGAGCGTCGTGATGAGATACTTAAACCAGGAAAATTACGAGCCGTCGATGATGACGCGGGGGCTTTACTACAGGGGAGTCGAATAGATATGACGATACCGGTCAAACTGAAACTGATCCCGGCGGACGACGGAAGAGTCCCGGAAAAGCCGGCTTACGCGACGAGCGGCTCGGCGGCGTTCGACTTAAGGGCATTTATCAGGGAGCCGGTCGTCATCAATCCGGGCGAGCTTTTGTCGGTGCCGACGGGGATCGCGATCGAGCTGCCGACGGACGAATACGCGGCGTTCGTTTTCGCGAGAAGCGGCCTTGCGGTAAAGCACGGCGTCTGCCTTTCAAACGGCGTCGGCGTGATCGACTCCGACTACCGCGGGGAGATCAGGGTCGGACTGTGCAATCTGTCCGAAACCGCGTACAGGATCTCGCCGGGCGACCGGATCGCCCAGCTTTCGATCATGCCCGTGGTCCGGATGGAGCCCGTTTACTGCGACGAGCTGGGGCAGAGCGGGCGCGGCGAGGGCGGCTTCGGCTCGACCGGGCGGTAAGGCTAAGACGCGGGTTCGGATATGTCCCTTATGCCAAACAATTGATTAAACAAGAGGGAAAACTGTGAGAATATTATTGGCGTCGCGTTCTCCGAGAAGGCAGGAGCTGCTTTCCCGGGTCGGCCTGAAATTTGACGTTGTACCGGCAGATATTGACGAAAGCTCCGGCTTTTCGGACCCGTCCGAAATTGTCTGCGATTTAAGCCTTAGAAAGGCGAGCTTTGTCGCGGGAAAGGCAAAGAGCGATGATATCGTAATCAGCGCGGACACGCTTGTAGCCCTCGAAGGACAGTGCCTCGGGAAGCCCGAGGACGCCGCCGACGCGGCGCGCATGCTCAGAATGCTGTCCGGGAAAAGCCACGAGGTGTACACCGGGATGACCGTTATGCAAAACGGCCGCGCCGACACCCGTTTTGAAATGACAAGGGTGCGTTTTAAAGCGCTCTCCGACGGGGAGATCGAGGGGTATTTAAGCACCGGGGAGCCGATGGACAAGGCCGGCGCTTACGGAATCCAGGGCTACGGCGCGTTTTTCGTCGAGGGCATCGAGGGAGACTACTTAAACGTGATGGGCCTGCCCCTGAAAACGCTTTACGAAATGCTGAAAAAATTCGGCGTCTCTCTGATTTGAGAAAGGTTGGAACTTGATTTGCGGGATTTTTTTCGCACAAAGACGTTTCTGTTTTTGCTGACGGCATTGGTCCTGTCCCTTGCCGCATTTTTCTATACCGCCGTTACCGAGGGCAGGATGTCTGCGACCTCGAATACGACCGGGCTTTTTGTCACCCCGATCCAAAAGGGGTCGACCGGCGTCACCGGCTTTTTCGACAATATTTTCGGGTACATCTATCGTTATAATGCTCTCGTGGAGGAAAACGAGAACCTAAAGGCGGAGCTCAACCAGACGAAGGAGCAGCTGCGCGATGCCCAGGAAGCGCTCGATGAAAACGCGCGCTTTCGCGAGCTTCTGGAATTAAAACAGAAAAACCGCAGCTTTGATTTCGAAATGGCCGAGATCATCGCCATCGGCACCGGCAACTGGAGCACCGTTTTTACCATCGACAAGGGCTCGCTGTCGGGCATCGAGGTAAACGACTGCGTCATCACGGAGGACGGCATGGTCGGGTTTGTATCCGAGACCGGGACGACGTTTTCCGAGGTGGTGACGGTGATCGACCCGTCGATGCAGGCGGGCGCCATCGTGTCGAGGACCAGGGACGTCGCCGTCGCGCAGGGAAGCTTTGATCTGATGGCAGACGGGTACTTAAAGCTGTCGTACGTCAAAAAAGACAGCGGCATTATGGAGGGCGACATCATTGAAACGTCCGGGATCGGAGGAGTTTTCCCCAAGGGGATCGTTATCGGTACCGTCGAGAGAATCCTTCCCGAGGCGCACGGCATTTCCAACTACGCGATATTGAAACCGGCGGTCGATTTAAACGCGATTCACAAGGTCTTTGTGATCAAAAGCTTTGAGGTAACGGATTAAATGATGAGGTATACGCGCGAAAACTACATAAAATGGGCGGCTTACGGAATCCTGCTGCTGGTTGTTTTCCTTATTCAGACATCGTACCGCTTTCAGTTTTCGCTGTTCGGGATAAGGCCGGACCTGATCCCGTTTTATATCGCCGCGATCGCTTTGTTCGAGGGGCCGGCATGCGCCGGGACGACAGGCTTTTTCGCGGGGCTCCTTTGCGATTTCACGCGTTCGGGGATCGACGGCTTTTTCCCCTTCTATTACGTTTGCTTCGGCGTGCTGGCGGGGCTTGCGGCGGAGAAATATTTCCGCAAGAACATATTGTCGGGCCTCGTGATCGGTTCGTTTTTGTCGGTTTTTCGCAATCTGTGCGAATATGTTTTCTATTACGGGCTGATATTGAGGGCGCCTTTTCTGATTGGAATGCGGATTACGTTTACGGAGCTGATCGCATCCTTCTTCCTATCTCCGCTTGTTTATTTCAGCGTCAGTCTGATCAACAGGCATTTTGCGGAGGAAGAAGACTAGTCTACGGAGGAACGAATGAAAAAATCTCAGACGGTAAAACGCCTTTTGGCGCTTTGTATCATGGTGCTCGTGATGACGGGGACGGTGGGCGGCAAGCTCATAGACCTGCAGATCGTCAACGGCCAGGAATATGCCGAGCGGTCGGAACGCAAAATTTTAAGATCTTACCCGGTCAAGGCATCGCGCGGCGAAATCGTCGACCGGTACGGAAGGCCGCTCGTCACAAACCGCATGGTTTTTTCGGTACGGTTCGATTATGTGTACTGGGACAGGGACAACCAGAACGCGGTCCTCCTAAAGCTTGCGAAGCTACTTAAGGTTAACGGGGTAAGCTATTTCGACACCCTTCCCTTAAGTGCCGCCGCGCCTTACAGCTATACCTTTGCGCCGGACAACGAGCAGGAGAAAAAAAAGGTCGACGAGTTTTTAAGCTCGAGCAAAAAAGCGCCGAAGGATCCGGACGCCGAGGGCTTTATGAGATGGCTTAAGGAAAAATACAGTATCGATCCCGCGCTTTCCGAGGCAGATCAGAGGATCATTGCCGGCATCCGGTATGAAATGGAGCAACGCGATTTTTCAACCTATAACCTCTTTACGTTTGCGACCGATGTCGACATCGAGCTCGTGTCCCAGATCATGGAGCGCCACTTCGAGTTTCCGGGCGTCGATATCGACGTTCAGGAAATCAGGGAATACCGGACGCAGTACGCCGCCAATATCATCGGCCGCGTCGGCCAGATCTACAAGGAGGAATATCCGGAGCTCAAGGAAAAGGGCTATCCCATGGACGCGATCATCGGAAAGGACGGCATGGAAAAGGCGCTTGAGGACGATCTGCGCGGGATCGACGGCATCCGCTCGGTGGAGACCAACGTCGCCGGCAAGGTGACCGCGGAGATCAGCACAAAGGACCCGGAGCCGGGCAACAACTGCGAGCTTACGATCGACATTGCGCTGCAGGAGACGGCCGAGCGCTCGCTCGCTTCGAATATCGCGAAGATCAAGGAAAACGGCGAGAAGAACCCGAAGCTCGGAGCGGCCGATATCAAAGGCGGCGCCGCGGTTGTGATCGACGTGCGGACCGGCGAGATCCTGGCGCTTGCGAATTACCCGACCTACAACCTTGAAACGTTCAGCAAGGATTACAACACCCTCTTAAACGACCCCTTAAAGCCGATGATCAACCGCGCGATTTCCGGGGTGTACCCGCCGGGCTCGACGTTTAAGATGGTGACGGCGCTCGCGGGACTCGAGGAAGGGGTCATCACGCCGAAGACGATCATTGTCGACAAAGGGGTTTACTCCTATTATGCGCCGAACTACGCGCCCGCCTGCTGGATCTGGAACGATCAGCACCGGACCCACGGCCCGCAGACCGTGTCGCAGGCGATTGAGAACTCGTGCAACTACTTCTTCTTTGAAGTGGGGCGCCTTTTGACGATCGACCGGATCGTCAAGTACGGCAAAATGCTCGGGCTCGGCATGCCGACCGGGATCGAGCTTCCGGGTGAGGCCAAAGGCAACCTCGCGGGCCCCGAAAGCCGCGCGCAAAAGGGTGGGGAGCCTTGGCAGTTCGGAGAGACGATCCAGGCGGCGATCGGCCAGTCCGAGCAGCAGTTTACGCCGCTTCAGCTCGCAAATTATGTGGCGACCCTCGTAAACGGCGGGACGAGGTATCAGCCGCATCTGTTAAAAAGCGTGAAGAATTCGGACTATACCCAGACGATCCGCGAGGTCCAGCCGGCCGTGCTCGATCAGATCACAATGGGGCAAAACAATTACGACGCGATTATGAAGGGCATGCGCAGCGTGGCCGAAAACGGAACGGCCGCGAGCATATTCAGAAACTACCCGATCGCGGTGGGCGGCAAGACCGGCTCGGCGCAGGTCCAGAAAGGGTCCTCGGCGCACGGCGTGTTTGTCGGCTTCGCGCCGTTTGACAACCCGGAGATCGCCGTGTGCGTCATCGGCGAAAACGCCGGGTCCGGCAACCGGATGGCCGCCGTCGCAAAAGACATTTTCGACTGCTATTTCAGAAACTCCGGGGAAATTTCAAAAATTTCAGAAGAAAATGTCCTTTTAAACTGAAAATACTTGTACAATCGGAACATAAAGACGTATAATACAGTAATATCAGGCAAAAGACATTGGAGGATTTATGGGCAAGGTAATTGTTGTGGCGTCAGGTAAGGGCGGAACGGGAAAGACCTCCTTCTGCGCCGGCGTTTCCTCCGTCCTCGCGGCGTGCGGGAATAATGTGCTTGTCGTCGACACCGATTACGGAAACCGCAACCTCGATATTGTTCTGGGCATGACAAACTGCCTGCTCTTTTCCTTCGCCGACGTCATTTTAGGCAGATGCGACGCCTCCTCCGCCGATGTGGAGCATCCGGATATCAAGGGGCTTTACATGCTGACGGCGCCCGCGATAAAGCTCCCGAAGGGAGTGACGAGGGAAGGGGTAAGAAAACTGATGGAGCGCGCGCAAAGCTCCTTCCAGTACGTGGTTGTCGACTGCCCCGCCGGCGTTACCGACTATATCGGGATGTTCGCCGCCTGCGCGGACCTTTGCGTCGTCGTCTCGACGCCCGACAGCGCGTCGCTGCGCGGTGGGGAGCTGATGGCGTCGGCGCTTTACAGATGGGGCGTGCCGGAAATCCTCCTGACCGTAAACCGCGTCCGGCCGAGGCTTGTGCAGAAAAAGCTCGCCTACAATATCGACGACGCGATGGATATGATCGGCGTTCCGCTCTTAGGCGTGGTCCCGGAGGACGAGGCGGTCATCGCTTCCTCGAACATCGGCTGCCCGCTGGTCCGGGCAAAGCGTTCGAAGGCGATGAACGCGTACCGGAATATTGCAAAGAGAATCCTGGGGCAGGATGTGCCCCTGATGAAGATATAATGTGATTGGAGAGTGCATGAGATGAACATCGCACTGATTGCTCACGACAAGAAAAAAGAGCTGATGGTGCAGTTTTGCATTGCTTATTGCGGGATACTTTCAAAGCACGATATATGCGCAACGGGGACGACCGGCAAGCTCGTCGCGGAGGCGACCGGCCTGAAAATCGAGCGTTTCCTCCCGGGTTCGCAGGGCGGCGAGCAGCAGATCGGCGCGAGGGTATCCTATAACGAGATCGATATGGTGCTGTTTTTCAGGGACCCGCTGACAAAAAAACAGTACGAGCCGGATGTGCACTCGCTGATCCGCCTTTGCGACATGCACAACATCCCGATCGCCACCAATGTGGCCACCGCGGAGATGCTGGTGCTCGGACTGGCCCGTGGCGACCTCGACTGGCGCGATATCGTAAACCCGAAAAACAGGAGATAAGCGTTAATAACGCATCATTAAATCATTTAATGAGGCATACGTTATAATCCTTTCCGTGGCGCATATGATGAATATCACCCCCATGGGAAAGGCTATGGAAGCAATGAGTTGTCTTATGAGAGCTGCGGGAAAACGCCCGCGGCATGGTTTCAACGATGCAGAAAACGCCGCTTAAAGCAGATGCGCTCATGCGGCTTTTATTCGCTTCGTCTCATTTGGGGGCGGGGCATTTTTGATTTTTCCCGGCGGGGACGAATTTTGGCGAAAGGAGAAAATATATGGCGGAAAAGATTCAGAAACTAAAGGGCACGGCGGACATCACTCCGGCGGAGTCCTATAAGTGGCAATATATGGAGGGGATTTTAAGGGAGGTTGCAAAGCGGTTCGGCTACCGCGAGATCCGCATCCCCACCTTCGAGCGCACCGAGCTCTTTTTGCGGGGTATCGGCGACACGACCGACGTCGTGCAGAAGGAGATGTATACCTTCCTCGACAAATCAAACCGTTCCGTAACGCTCAGGCCCGAGGGGACGGCGTCGGTCGTTCGCGCGTTTATCGAAAACTCGCTCTACGCCGGCGTGCTGCCCTTCAAGACCTATTACATCGTGCCCAATTTCCGGTATGAGAAGCCGCAGGCGGGCAGGCTCAGGGAGCATCACCAGTTCGGCATCGAGTGCTTCGGGACGGCCGAGCCCGACGCGGACGCGGAGGTGATCGCCGTCGCGGACACCTTCTTAAAAAGGCTGGGAGTCACCGGCGTCACGGCGCGGTTAAATTCGCTTGGCTGCCCCGAGTGCCGCAAAAATTACCAGAACGCGCTCAAGGAGTATTTCGAGGGGCGCAGGGAGGATCTTTGCCCGACCTGCCTCGAGCGCCTTGAGAGGAATCCGATGCGTATTCTCGACTGCAAGAGCCCGGTTTGCGCGGCGGTCGCAAAAAGCGCGCCCAAAACGATCGATTATCTGTGTCCGGACTGCACCAAGCATTTTGAGGGCGTTTTAAACTGCCTGATCGACCTGCATGTCAAATTCGAGGTGGACACGTCCATCGTGAGAGGGCTTGATTACTACAACCGCACCGTTTTTGAGTTTGTCACCGACGCGATCGGGGCGCAAAGCACCGTCTGCGGCGGCGGGCGCTACGACGGACTCGTCGAGTCCCTCGGAGGGCCGAAAATGCCCGCGCTCGGCTTCGGATGCGGCCTCGAGCGGCTTTTACTGATTATGGAGGCGTCGGGCGCCAAGCTCCCCGAACCGCCCGCGCCCGACGTCTTTATCGCGGCGATCGGGGAAAACGCGAAAAAGGCGGCGCGGAAATTAAGCCACGAGCTTCGGCAAAACGGCGTCTCGGCCGAATACGACCTTTGCGACAGGGGAGTGAAGCTCCAGGTCCGCCACGCGGACAGACTCGGCGCGAAATACAAGCTTGTCATCGGCGACGACGAGCTCTTAAACGGGGCCGCAAAAATCGAGGATATGAATTCCAACCGCGCGGCCGTGATCAAGCTGTCGGTCGAAAGCATTACAAGAGCGGTCAAGGGGCACATGTAAAAATACACATGGTATAATGAGGTATAGAAATGACGGAAAGCAATAAAGAATTCGGACGCACGAGCTATTGCGGAGCCCTGCGAGAGGCCGATGTGGGCAAGCGGGTCGTCCTTTGCGGATGGGTTTCGAAAATGCGCGACTTGGGCGGCCTGATTTTTATCGATCTGCGCGACCGCGAGGGGATCGTTCAGTGCGTATTCGACGAATCGGACAACGCCGAGCTGTTTCGCACGGCGTTTACGGTCCGGGCCGAGTATGTGCTTAAGATTTCCGGCGCGGTGCGCCCCCGCGCGTCGAAAAACCCGAAGCTCCCGACCGGGAGCGTCGAGGTGCTGGCGGACGGAATCGAGATCCTTTCAAAATCGGAGACGCCGCCGTTTGAAATCAGCGACGACATCGAGGTAAACGACCAGCTTCGCCTGAAATACCGGTATCTGGATCTCCGGCGCCCGTCGCTTCAGCAGTCTCTCAGGCTGCGCCACAGGGTGACGCAGATTGCGAGAAGCTATTTCGACGGGGAGGGCTTTCTGGAGATCGAGACCCCGATGCTGACAAAATCGACGCCGGAGGGCGCGAGGGATTATCTCGTGCCGAGCCGCGTGCATCCGGGTAAATTTTACGCGCTGCCCCAGTCGCCCCAGCAATATAAGCAGATTCTGATGATCGCGGGCGTCGACCGCTACATGCAGATCGTCCGGTGCTTCCGGGACGAGGATTTGCGAGCGGACCGCCAGCCGGAATTTACCCAGATCGACCTCGAGATGTCCTTTGTCGGCGTCGACGATGTCATTTCGGTAAACGAGGGGTTCCTTAAACGCGTTTTTGAGGAAGTCCTATCGGTCGAGCTTCTGCTGCCGTTGCCGCGCATCACCTGGCGCGAGGCGATGGACAGATACGGCTCGGACAAGCCCGACCTGCGTTTCGGCCTTGAGATCAGGGACATCTCCGATATCGCAGCAAGCTGCGGTTTCAAGGTGTTCTCCGATGCCGTCGCGGGCGGCGGCACCGTGCGCCTGATCAACGTCCCCGGAGGGGCATCCAAATTCACGCGCAAGGAGATCGACGCGCTTTCCGAATTTGTCAAGACTTACCGTGCAAAAGGGCTCGCGTGGTACCGGATGGCGGAGGAAACCACCTCAAGCTTCGCGAAGTTCCTGAAGGATACGGAAACCGCGGCGATTTTGGAGCGGGCCGGCGCCTCAAAGGGGGATCTCGTCCTCGCAATCGCGGACAGGGACGAGCAGACGGTGCTTACCGCGCTCGGCAGCCTCCGGTGCGAGATCGCGAGGCGGCTGGGACTGATAAAGCCGGGCGACTACAAGCTTCTGTGGGTCACCGATTTTCCGCTTCTCGAATACAGCGAGGAGGAAAAGCGCTTTGTCGCGCTTCACCATCCGTTCACAGCGCCCAATGACGAGGACGTTTCCCTTCTTAAAACCGACCCCGGGCAGGTCCGCTCGAAGGCGTACGACATCGTCTTAAACGGCACGGAGCTCGGCGGCGGCTCGATCAGAATCCATGACACAGCACTCCAGACAGCGATGTTTGAGGCGCTCGGGTTTTCACCCGAGGAGGCAAAGGAGCGCTTCGGCCATCTGCTGGAGGCGTTTTCATACGGGGCGCCGCCGCACGGCGGCCTCGCGTACGGGCTCGACAGGCTGTGCATGCTCCTTTCCGGCAGGGATTCCATACGCGACGTCATCGCCTTTCCCAAGGTGCAAAACGCGTCCGAGCTCATGACGCTCTGCCCCGCTCCGGTCGATGAAAAACAGCTCAAGGAGCTGTCGATTTCGGTGAATATCCAGAATTGAACAATTTTACATTTCCGTAACATCCTGTTTTATGCGGTGTGTTAAAATACCTTTGATCTTTCGGACAAAAAACCTAAAATCCGGCTGGATTTCCCACGCGGAATGCATCCGGAGCCGTTTTTAAGTCTAACGCGCGGAGAAAAGGGATGCGAAAGAATGATTGAAGTAAGGAATCTTACCAAGCTTTACGGAAAAAAGCGCGCCGTCGACGATCTGTGCTTTACGATCAACGACGGCGAAATCGTGGGTTTTCTCGGGCCGAACGGCGCGGGAAAGTCGACGACCATGAATATCATTACCGGCTACTTATCGGCAAGCGAGGGCGATATCAAGGTCGACGGCATGGATGTTTTAGAGGAGCCCATGGCGGTCAGGCGGCACATTGGCTATCTTCCCGAGCAGCCGCCGCTTTATATGGACATGACCGTCGCGGAGTATCTCCATTTCGTATATGACTTAAAGAAGGCGTCGGCGCCCAGGGCGGAGCATTTGAGCGACGTCTGCGAAATGGTCGGCATTTTCGACGTCACGGAGCGGATGATCAGGAATCTGTCGAAGGGCTATCGGCAGCGCGTCGGACTCGCGCAGGCGCTGATCGGGAACCCGGACGTTTTGATTCTGGACGAGCCGACGGTCGGGCTCGACCCGAAGCAGATTATTGAGATCCGCAATATGATCAAGGAGCTCGGCAAGAGCCGGACGGTCATCCTGTCAAGCCATATCCTCTCGGAGGTCCAGGCGGTCTGCGAGCGCGTCCTCGTCATAAACAACGGACAGATTGTGGCGAACGATTCGCCGCACAATCTGTCCGCCGCTCTTTCCGGCGAACGCAGGCTGATGCTGCGCGTGCTGGGCGAAAACGATCGGATCCTGTCGGCGCTTTCCGGGCTTCCGGGCGCCAAAAACATTGAAATGACGGGTCAAAGCGAGCCCGGGGCATATGACTATATCATCGAGGGGCTGCCCGATTCGGATGTGAGGCAGGCGGTGTTTCTGAGGCTTTCGGACGCGCGGCTTCCGATCCTGATGATGAAGCCGATCGATCTGAGCCTTGAGGACATTTTCCTGAAGCTTACGGCGGACGAGACCGGCACGGAGAAGGAGACAGGCGAATGATTGCGATTTTCAAGAGGGATTTCAGGGCTTTTTTTACCTCCCCGATCGGATACGTCCTGGTCGGCGGGTTCTTAATCGTGATGGGCATGTATTTCACGATCTTTAATCTGATGCCCGCCTATTCCGAGCTTAGCTCGATGTTCAATCTGATTTCGTTCATACTGATATTTATGGCGCCTATTCTGACGATGAGGCTTTTTTCAGAGGAATACAAGATGAAGACCGACCAGCTGCTTCTGACGTCCCCGGTTTCGGTGGGCGGCATCGTGCTGGGAAAGTTTTTCGCGGCGCTTTGCATATTCGCCGTGTGCCTTTCGGGGACGCTCCTTTATGTCGTCGTCGTTTTCGTTTACGGCTCACCCGATGTCGCCGGCATCGTCGGCAACTATATCGCCATTCTTTTTTCCGCGGGCTCGTTTATTTCGATCGGGCTTTTTATTTCGTCGCTGACGGAAAACCAGATCGTCTCGGTTTTTTCGAGTATCGGGACGTTTCTCGCGATCAATATCCTTGGAGCGCAGGCCCAGAGCACGACACACACCTGGCTTAGAGACCTGATCAACTTCTTTTCCATGTTTACACGGTATTCCGATTTCTCATTGGGGCTCTTTTCCCTGGACAACATCGTTTACTACCTGTCGCTGACAGCGGTCTTTCTTTTCCTCACCGCCCGGGTGCTGGAAAAGAAGCGCTGGTCGTAAGGGAGGAGGATGACGATGAAAAAACTGTCCGCAAGAGCGAAAATCGGTTCGTGGTCGGTTTTACTTACGGTGCTTGTCATAGCGGGCGCGATTTTGATAAACCTGGTAGCGGGCACGCTGACCGACCGGTTTTCCTTGAAATACGACATGACGAAAACCAATATCTATGAGCTTTCCAACGAGACAATATCGATGCTCGGCGGTCTTAAGACCCCGGTGACGATCACGGTGGTCGCCGACGAGGCGACGTTTGCCGCCGATTCGATCACGGGTATTATCAGCGAGATTCTAAAAAGATATCAGAGCGCGTCGAACGGGAGCCTGAAGGTTCAATATGTGGACCCGTACAAGAACCCCGCGTTTACCAAAAGCTACAGCGATCTCACGCTTTCTATGAACGATCTGCTCATAGAGAGCGAAAAGCGCCACGAGTCGATCGGCTTGGCATCGCTTTTCGAAACCAGCGCGGACCAGTCGGGCGCAAATTATATTGAAGGTATTGCGGCGGAACAGAAGCTTACGTCCGCCATTAATCTTGTGACGCGGGAGAGTCTGCCGAAAGCGCTGATCATAAGCGGGCACAACGAGCAGATCTCAAACGCGTTTATGTCGCTTTTGACCCAGTCGAATTACGATGTAGATACGATCAATCTCGCGATGGAGTCCGTGCCGGAAGACGTGTCCCTTCTGATCGAGGGGGCGCCGGCGGTCGATTTTTCCGGGGAGGAAATCGAAAAACTCGACCAGTACTTGAAAAAAGGCGGCGATATGATCTTCCTTGCCGGCACCACCACGCCTACCGTTTCAAACCTGGAGGCGTATTTTGAGAAATGGGGCGTCAGGTTCCCGAAGGTGGCCGTTTTCGACTCCTCCCGAACGATAGGCCATCCGCTCCAGATCGCTCCGTACCCGACCGACAGCGAGCTTACGCAGACGCTTCTGAGCAGGGCGGACACGCCGATTCTCACGCCGTTTGCACGTCAGATCGAACTTCTTCCGCCGGACGGCGAGACCGGCGCCACAGTGGTCCCGGCCCTCGTCACAAGCACCAAGGGCTACGGCAAGGCATACACCGATGAGGCGGGCATCGATTCGTTTGATAAATCCCCGGATGACGAGGAGGGGCAGTTTGTCGTCGGCGCGCTCTCCCAGATGACGCAGACCGGCGCCGATGGCGCGGCGCAAAACTCCAGGATATTGTTCCTCGGCTCGTCGGTGATGATAAACGACGAGTATCTGAACACCCCGGGTATCCTGAATTCCTACTTCTTCGTCAATGCGTTCAGCTACCTCGACGAGCAGGGCGACTCGGTCCTGATAACCCCGAAAAAGCTGATCTCTCCCCAGATGAACATGACCGGATCGGTGGCGTTTGTGCTGGCCGTTGTGCTGGCCGCCGTGATCCCGCTCTTTGTCGCCGTCATTGGGTTTTACCAGTGGCGCAGGAGGAGAAACCTGTAATGAAAAGAAAACGTCAGGTCGTTATCGCGTTTGCGGCCGTCGCGGTGCTCGCCGCCGGATATTTTGTCCTGAGAATCCTTCCTCCCAAGGAGACCGCCCCGCCGGACACGTATATTATCCAAAAAAGTTCCGAAGATCTAAGCTACGTTACCGTAGCTTTGCCGGGGGAAGACGCGTTTACCATAGACGCCTCGGGACAGGGGCAGGACCACGTTTATACGGTCAGGGATTATCCGGAGGAGTTTCAGTTCGACCGCTTGCAGCTTGAAGGGACCTTTTCGCTCGTGTCCAATCTCAAGGCGGAGAAAACGGTTGAAAAAAGCCCGGCCGATCTGTCCGCATACGGCCTTGAAAAGCCCGCCGCCGTTGTCGACGTAAGCTATAAAGACGGCACGTCCGACGAGATCCTCGTCGGCGATCAGACCGCGTTTGCCGACGGCTACTATATCATGCTCGAAGGCGGCGACACCGTGTACACGGTCGATATCTATTCGGGCGACAAGCTCAAAAAAAACCTGTATTTCTACAGGGACGAGCCTTTGATCCCTTCAATGGCAAAGCCGGAGGAGGAAATCAATTATATTGATCTGCGTAAAAACGGTGAAGAAATCGAAATAAAACGGGACGAGAAGGAGACGGCCGAGCCGAAATTCCTCGTCACAAAGCCAAGGGAAGGCGAGGCGGACGGCGAATACCTGCAGTCGAATCTCTTTAGTCCGATTTCGGCGCTTTACACCGCCGGGAGCGTCTTTTTAGACATGCCGCAGGACCTCTCCGCCTACGGGCTCTCGCAGGGCGCGGCAAGGCTGACCGTCTCGACAAAAGACGGCGAGTACACGATCCTGATCGGCGGCACGACCGAGGACAAAGCAAGCTATTACGTCATGCGCGAGGGCTCGAAAACCGTTTCAACCGTTCCCTCGTCGACGATCGGACAGATATTGTCGGTCGACGCAGCGAAGCTTGTCGCCGCTCCCGAGGGCGAAACGGCAAAGCAATGAGGAGACCGGCAGACGCGGGACGAACACCGTGCTTCGCGGCTTTGCGCGCGGCTGTCGGAAGCTGCGCAAAGCGACCTCATGATTTTTTGGAGAGGACCTTTTTTCAATGCTCAATATTGTCCTGGTGGAACCGGAAATCCCTCAAAACACGGGGAATATCGCGCGAACCTGCGCCGCGACGAATTCAAGGCTGCATCTGATAAAGCCGCTCGGCTTTCTTCTCGACGATAAAAAAATGAAGCGCTCGGGACTTGATTACTGGCATCTGCTCGACGTCAGGATCTACGAAGGCTTAAACGAATTTTTTGAGATCAACAAAGGCGCAAGATTTGTATTTTCCACGACCAAAGCCCAATATAATTATTGTGACTTCCATTTTAAGGATGAAGATTTTATCCTGTTCGGCAAGGAAACCGCGGGCCTTCCGGAGAATCTCATCCAAAAGAATATGAAAAGCTGCGTGCGGATTCCGATGGTGGAGGGGGCGAGAAGCTTAAATCTTTCAAACTCCGTCGCCGTTTTGGCCTATGAAGCGCTCAGGCAGCTTGCGTTTCCCGGCCTTTTGAAGGAAAGCGCCTATTTCGATGGCGGCAACGAATGAGTTTAAGCGACGGCGGTGAAAAATTTGAAGGAAAAAATTCTGATTATATGCGATTCGCCCGGCGATATCCCCAAAGAAGAGGCCGAGCGTTACGGGATTGTGATTCTGCCCGTTATGGTGAGCTGCGGCAATAAAACGTACGCCGAGTTTTACGACATCACGCCGGAGGAATACTGGGAGCTTCTAAAGAGCACGGACGAAATCCCGACCACGGCGCAGGTGGCGCCGAATTTGTACCTGGAGGCGTTCCGGAAGGCGCGCGGCGAGGGGTACACCCATGTGCTTTGCATGCTGATCAATTCGAAGGGCTCGGGCACTTATGCCGCCGGCTGCACCGCGCGGGAGCTTTTTTACGCCGACTGCGGGAAAGCGATGCGCATTGAGATGCTGGATTCGCGCTCCTATTCGTATATTTACGGCCAAATCGCGGTGCACTGCGCGAAGATGCGCGACCAGGGCGCGGCATTTGAGGAAATCGTACAAGACGCCGAGGACAGAATTTCGAGAGTGGAGGCCTTTTTGGCGGTTTACAACTTAAAACACCTGAAAAAAAGCGGGCGGATATCGGGCGGCGCCGCCTTTGTCGGGGAGGCGCTCGGGTTAAAGCCGATTTCCCACGTCATCGACGGGGCGGTCACGGTGTTCGACAAGGTCAGAGGGGATCAGGCCCTGGTCCCGAGGATCATAGAACATGTGAAAAAACGCATCCGGGAGCCTGATAAACAGACGGTGATTCTGCTCTATTCGGATATTCCCGAGGCACAGATGAAGAAAGCGGAACAGCTTGTCATGGAGCAGATCGGGGCGATGGCCGTGCGACGGGTCGCGATCGGACCGTCCGTCACGACCAACAGCGGACCCCATTCGATTGCCCTCGCATTCTACGGCGAAAAAAGAAAAGCATAGAATCCGCCGGTTCTAGCAACAATATTTGGAGAAATGCACATTGCTTTTTTAACATTTTGATAATATAATGTACGGGATTTGGTGAATATGCCGCAAAATACGGCATGATATCAACAAGTAAGGAAGTGACGAAATGAAGTACAGCAAAAAGAGCGTGGAAGATATCGATGTGAAGGGTAAAAAAGTCCTGGTCCGCTGCGATTTCAACGTGCCGCAGGACGAAAACGGGGCCATTACGAATGATAAACGAATCGTAGCATCGCTTCCGACAATTAAATACCTTCTGGACAATCGGGCAAGGGTGATCCTCTGTTCGCATCTCGGGCGTCCGAAGGGCAAGTTCGACATGAAGTATTCCTTAAAGCCTGTTGCCGAATCGCTTTCGAAGCATCTGGGCTTTCCGGTAAAGCTTGCCTCCGACGTAATCGGTGAAAGCGCCAAAAGCCTCGCGCAGTCCGTAAAGGAGGGGGAGGCCGTCCTTCTGGAGAATGTCCGTTTCCATGCGGAGGAGGAGAAAAACGACCCGGGATTTGCAAAAGAGCTCGCCTCCCTTGCCGAGATCTATGTAAACGACGCTTTCGGAACCGC
Source organism: Clostridiales bacterium UBA6114 (assembly GCA_002423435.1). Classification (GTDB taxonomy): domain Bacteria; phylum Bacillota; class Clostridia; order Oscillospirales; family Butyricicoccaceae; genus UBA6114. The sequence continues at coordinate 18,866 of DIWE01000008.1, read as the reverse complement.
GCACCGCGCGCACGCCTCGACCGCCGGTGTTGCGGACTATCTTCCCGCCGTATGCGGATTCCTGATCCAGAAAGAGATCACCGTCATGGGCGGGGCGCTCGAAAATCCCCGCCGGCCCCTGGTCGCTATCCTGGGCGGCGCCAAGGTTTCCGACAAGATCGGCGTCATCAACAATCTGCTTGAAAAGTGTGACGCGATCATCATCGGCGGCGGCATGGGCTATACCTTCTTAAAAGCCGAAGGCTTTGAAATCGGCAAGTCGCTTCTGGAAGAGGACAAGCTCGATTATGCCCGCGAGATGATCAAAAAGGCCGGGGAAAAGGGTGTAAAGTTCTTGCTGCCGAAGGATTCGCTCGCCGCCGACTCCTTCTCGGCCGACGCGCCGTTTGCCGTCACGCCGGACGAGAGCATCCCGGAGGGCAAAATGGGGCTTGACATCGGGCCCAAAACGATCAAGAGCTATTGCGATGCGATCAAGGGCGCCGGGACCGTGATCTGGAACGGGCCGATGGGCGTGTTTGAATTTGAGAATTTCTCGAAGGGTACCTCCGCCATAGCGGAAGCGATCGCAAACGAGAAGGGCGTTATTTCAATCATCGGGGGCGGGGATTCCGTTTCCGCCGTAAAAAAGCTTGGTTATTCAGACAGGATGACCCATATTTCTACCGGAGGCGGCGCCTCGCTGGAATTTTTGGAGGGGATTGAGCTGCCGGGAATCGCCTGCCTGCTCGACAAATAATTTAAAGCAGCAAAAGCTTAAAGGGGGATAATTTGATGAACCGCAGGTACCGCAAGACTGTCATTGCAGGAAACTGGAAGATGAACAAGACTGCGACGGAAGCCCGCGCGCTGATTGAAGAGTTAAAACCGCTGGTGGCAAAAGCAAAGTGGTGCGATATCGTGCTTTGCGTTCCTTTTGTTGATATTCCGGCAGCGATCAAGGCGGCAAAAGGGTCGAAAATCGCAGTCGGAGCTCAGAATATGCATTTTGAGAAATCCGGCGCCTACACGGGCGAAATTTCGGGCGAGATGCTGACGGCCTTAGGCGTCAAGTATGTGATTATCGGGCATTCCGAGCGCAGGCAGTATTTTTCCGAGACCGACGAGACCGTCAACAGGAAGGTGCTCAGAGCGCTTGAGGCGGGGCTTCGGCCGATCGTCTGCGTCGGCGAGAGCATCGAGCAGAGGGATCGGAACGTTACATTGGACCATATCCGCATACAGGTCAAAATCGCATTGAAGGGCGTCGCGGCCAAAGACCTGAAAAAAGTGATTTTTGCTTATGAGCCCATCTGGGCGATCGGCACCGGGCGCACCGCGACAAGCGCCCAGGCAAACGAGGTCTGCGAGGGAATCCGCGCATGCCTTCGCGAGCTTTACGGGGCGCGGGCGGCGAGATCGGTCACGATCCAGTACGGCGGCTCGATGAACGCGAAAAACGCCATGGAGCTTTTGGCCCAGGCGGACATCGACGGCGGACTGATCGGGGGGGCGTCGCTGAAGGCGGGCGATTTCTCGCTGATTGTCGACGCGGCGAACCAGTAATATGATTTTTGTCTCTCAACCGGGGGCGTACCCCTTTTTATGCAAAATCAGATGCAGTCGAACCCATACGGTCTGCTTTCAAAAGGTGAATGTATGAAAAATCTCCTGACACTTATCATTTTGGACGGCTTCGGCCTTCCGCAGAAAAAGGAATTCAGCGCGATTGAAGCGGCCGGCACGCCAAACTTAGACCGCGTGTTTTCCACCTGCCCGACGACGCGGCTTTTTTGCTCCGGCCTCAGCGTGGGTCTTCCCGAGGGCCAGATGGGCAACTCCGAGGTCGGTCACCTCAACATCGGCGCGGGGCGCGTGGTCTACCAGGACCTCACCCGCATCAGCGCGGCGATCGAGGACGGCTCCTTCTTTCGGAACAGGGTGCTCAGGCAGGCCTGTGACAAGGCCGCCGGCCGGGGCAGCACCCTTCATCTCCTGGGCCTGGTGTCGGGCGGCGGCGTGCACAGCGACCTGGGCCATCTGGCCGCGTGCCTGGACCTCGCCGCGCGCGGACGCGTGCAGGACGTGGTGGTGCACGCGTTCCTGGACGGGCGCGACACGCCCCCGCAGAGCGCCAAGGGCTATCTGGCCGAGGTGCGGGGACACATGGACCGCCTCGGCCTGGGCCGGTACGGCGTGATCAGCGGCCGCTACTACGCCATGGACCGCGACACGCGCTGGGACCGCGTCAAGCTCGCCTACGACGCCCTGGTGCACGGCGAGGGCTTCTTCGCCGCCGACGAGCAGGCCGCCGTGGACGCGGCCTACCGGCGTGGCGAGACGGACGAGTTCGTGCGCCCCACGGTCGTCGCACCCGAGCGCGACGCGCGCGTCCGCGACGGCGACGTGTGCCTCTTCTTCAACTTCCGTCCGGACCGCGTGCGGGAGCTCACCCGGGCCTTCTTCGACCGGGACTTCGACTGCTTCGCCCGGGGAGACGGGCCGCCCGCGGCCGACGTGGTCACCATGACGCAGTACAAGAAGGAGTTCCCGCTGCCCGTGGCGTTCCCGCCCGAGCACCCCAGGCACGTGCTGGCCGACGTGCTCGCCGAGCACGGGCTGCGGCAGCTGCACATCGCCGAGACGGAGAAGTACGCGCACGTCACCTTCTTCTTCAACGGCGGCGTCGAGAAGGCCGTGGAGGGCGAGGAGCGCGTGCTCGTCCCCAGCCCCAGGGACGTTCCCACCTACGACCACAGGCCGGAGATGAGCGCCTATGGGGTCACCGACGAGCTGCTCGCCCGGCTGGAGCGGCAGGAGTTCGCCTTCGTCGTCGTCAACTACGCCAACGCCGACATGGTCGGGCACACGGGCGTGATCGACGCGGCAGTGGCGGCGGTCGAGGCGGTGGACGCCTGCCTCGGCCGCGTGGTGGAGGCCGTCACCCGCCTGGGCGGGGCCTGCCTGATCACCGCAGACCACGGCAACTCGGACGTCATGCTGGAACCGGACGGCAGTCCGAACACCGCGCACAGCACCAATCTCGTGCCGTTCGTCGCCACCGTCCCCGGTGTGCCTGTCCGGGACGGGGGGAGGCTCTGCGACCTCGCGCCGACGGCGCTCGCCCTGCTGGGCCTCCCCCAGCCGGCCGAGATGACCGGGGTGAGCCTGCTGAGGAAGACGGCGTGAGGGCCCTTCGCGACGGCGGGATGTTTGCTTCCTGCGGGCGATTTGTCAATACTATGCTGTCATGCATCGACGATCCGCTGAGGAGTAGCTCGTGATCAACGCCGTTCTCGTCACCGTCTATGTCATCATCGCGGTGGTGCTCATCGTGCTCATCCTGCTCCACTCGGGCAAGGATGCCGGCATGGCCAGCGTCACCGGCTTCTCCTTCGCGTCGTCGGCCAGCGTGATGGAGCGCAACCTCACGCGCTACACCATCATCACGATCATCGCGTTCTTCATCGGCACCTTCGTCCTGATCTGGCGATTGGGGTAGAGGCGAGTTCGTTTGGACGGGGCCTGCAGGGGCATGAGGATCGCCACCGAAGAGGAGTCGCGTGGGGGACGGGAGGTGCGAGCGGCGGACCGACACGTCTGCGCCTGGCTTTCCGTTCCAGGGGGGCCTCTCGCATGAGAGGCCGGCAAGGGTAATCGTCTTCACCAAGGAGGTAACAGTGAGAGACCTCACAACGAGGTGGCGGTGGCTGTTCGTGGTCGCCGCTCTGGTCATCGTCGCGGGCCTGGTCTTGGCCGCATGCGGCGACGACGAAGGCACGGGCGGCGACACGGGAACGAGTGAGACGCCCAAGGCCGGCGGCACGTACAACTACATGCTCGCCGCCAACCCGGTCTCCATCGAGCCGGTCAACGCCCAGGAGTCTGAGGGCATGCAGGTCGCCCACCAGGTGTTCCAGGGCCTCGTCAAGTACGTGATGAACGACAAGGGCGAGATGGTCGCCGAGCCGGACATCGCGGAGAGCTGGGAGACCACCGACTCGCAGACGTGGACCTTCAAGCTCAAGCAGGGCGTCATGTTCCAGCCGCCGGTCAGCCGTGAAGTCACGGCGCAGGACTTCGTGGACGGGTGGAACTACGTCACCGATCCCGCCAACCAGTCCTACGTGTCCTACATCCTCGCGCCCGTCGAGGGGTGCGACGACGGCGGCTACCAGGTCGACACCAAGGCCGGCCTCACCGGCGTCAAGGCCATCGACGACTACACGCTCGAGGTCAAGCTGCGCTACCCGTTCGCCGAGTTCTACCAGACGCTGGGCCACACCGTGGCCGCCGCCTGGCCGGTGGACTACGCCAAGGAGATCGGCGCCAAGAAGTTCAGCCAGAAGCCCGTCGGCTCCGGCCCGTACATGGTCGAGAGCTGGAAGAACAACCAGTACATCGACCTGGTCAAGAACCCCAGCTACTGGGACACGGAGAACGCCGGCTGGGTCGACAAGATCCACTGCGCGATCATCGCCGAGACGTCCACCGCCTGGCTGCAGTTCCAGAAGGGCGCCATCGACTACACCGACGTGCCCCCGGGCCAGGTCGCCGTGGCCGAGAACGACCCCAACACCCAGAGCGGCAAGTGGACCGCCAAGAAGTACCCGTCGCTCGCCGTGTACTTCATCGGCATGAACATGACCGACCCCGTGCTGGGCGAGAACCTGGAGCTGCGCAAGGCCCTCATGATGTCGGCCGACGCGCAGAACGTCATCAACATCGTGAACGAGGGCGTCAGCCTCGCCGCCACCGGCTTCGTCCCGGTGGGCGTGCCGGGCTTCCGCGCCGACCAGAACCCGTACCCGTACAATCCTGACGAGGCCGCGACCATCGTCGCCGGCCTGGACAGCGTCCCCACGCTGGAGTACTGGTTCAACACCGACGAGGGTCACCAGAAGATCGGTGAGGTCCTGCAGGCCGGCTGGAAGAAGGCCGGCATCGAGGTCAAGCTCAACAACTTCGAGTGGGGCACCTTCCTCGACAAGCTCTCCAAGGGCGGCTCCGGCGGGGGCAGCCAGCTCTTCCGTATGGGCTGGATCGCCGACTACCCGTCGCTGGACAACTTCCTCTACCCGCTGTTCCAGTCCGATCAGGCCAAGACCGGCAGCTTCACGTTCTACGACAACGAGGAAGTCGACCAGATGCTGACCGAGGCCCGCGCGACGATCGATGAGAACGAGCGCTGGGCCATGTACAACGAGCTCGAGACGATCATCCTCACCGATGCTCCGTGCGTGCCGCTGTACTACTACCGCGACTTCCGAGTCACCAACAACCGCATCCAGGGCTTCGACCACAACCCGCAGGGGTTCACCGACATGTGGAAGGTCTGGGTGGCCAAGTAAGTCCGGCCGAAGAGCTTGCGCGGTCCGTGCATAGCTGCATAGACTAGCGCCGCGTCGTGGGGCGGTTTGTCGCTGCAAGCGGCGGCAAACCGCCCCACGTCGTCTGCAGGGGAACGCCACTCGTGGGGCAACGGCAAGGGTGAGGAGGCCGGCACCGGATGCTCGCCTACATCGCGCGCAGGCTCGCTCAGCTCGTCCTCGTCCTCGTCGGGGTCTCGTTCATCACCTTCATCATCATGTTCGTGGTGCCGGGCGATCCTGCGGCGCTGCTGGCCGGCAAGAACGCCACGCCCGAGAAGGTGGCGCAGATCCGGCAGAACCTCGGGCTCGATGAGCCGCTCTACGTCCAGTACGGCAAGTTCATGGGGCGGCTGCTGCGTGGCGACTTCGGCACGTCGTATCAGACCGGCCAGCCGGTCTCCGAGATGATCAGCGAGAACGCGCCCAACACCATCCAGCTGGCCGTGGCGGCGGTGCTCATCGAGCTCATCGGCATCCCGTTAGGCATCTACTCGGCGCTGCGTCAGTACACGTTCTGGGACACCACGCTCACCACCGGGGCGCTGCTGATCTGGGGAACGCCGGTCTTCGTGCTGGCCCTGCTGATGCAGTACGTCTTCGGCCTCAAGCTCGGGCTGTTACCCATCAGCGGCTCGGGCGGCGAGACCTTCCTCTGGATCATCCCGGCCGACCTGGAGAACCTCGAGGCGCTCATCCTGCCGGCGGTGACGCTGGGGATCATCGAGGTCGCCTACATCTCCTACATGCAGCGCGCCTCCATGCTCGAGGTGATCCGCGCCGACTACATCCGCACGGCGCGCGCCAAGGGCGTGGCCGAGCGCCGGGTCGTGCTCAAACACGGGCTCAAGAACGCCCTCATCCCGGTGATCACCATCGCCGGCATCGACCTCGGCGCGCTCATGGGCGGCGCCATCCTCACCGAGACGGTCTTCTCGCGGCCGGGCATCGGTCTCATGATCTATCAGGCGATCGGCGCCCGAGACATGCCGGTGGTGGTCGGCGGGGTCCTGTTCGCCACCTTCTTCTACGTGCTGGCGAACCTCATCGTCGACCTCACCTATGCGTATCTCGACCCGCGCATCCGCCTCGAGGAAGGGTGACCCGGGCATGACCGACGATCTCATCGGCACCCAGGAGCCGGGCGGGCAGGAGTCCATCGAGCCGCTGGCCGGCGAGCCGGCGATGATCATCAGCCGTCAGCCGCTGGGGCTGTGGAGCGACGTCTGGCGGCGGCTGCGGCGCAACAAGCTGGCGGTCGTGGGACTGGGCATCATCATCGTGTTCATCACGATCGGTCTGGCGGAGTCGATCTCCACCGCCGCCGGCTTCAACCTGGCGCCCTACGACCCCAACGCCGTCAACTACGAGCTGAGCCCCGAGGGGCTCGGCTCGCCGCCGAGCTGGTCGCATCCGTTCGGCACCGACTACCTGGGCCGCGACATCTTCTCGCGGGTGCTGGTCGCCACCCGCATCTCGATGCTCGTGGGCGTCATCGCGGTCGCCATCGCCCTCGCCATCGGGCTCGTCCTGGGGCCCATCGCCGGCTACTACGGGGGCGCCGTCGACAGCGTCATCATGCGCACCGCCGACATCTTCTTCGCGTTCCCGTACATCCTCTTCGTGCTGCTGTTGGTGACGGTGCTGGGGGGTGGGTTCATCAATGTCTTCGTCGCCATCGGCCTGCTGAGCTGGGCCGTGTACGCCCGGCTCAACCGTGGCTCGGTGCTGAGCGTGCGACGCATGGAGTTCGTCGAGGCGGCCCGCGCCCAGGGAGCCACCGATCTGCGCATCATCTTCCGCCATGTGCTGCCCAACACCATGGCGCCGGTCTACGTGGCCATCGCCATGGGCGTCGGCGGCGCCATCTCCACCGAGGCGGCGCTGAGCTTCCTCGGTATCGGCATCCAGCCGCCCGACGCCAGCTGGGGCAAGATGATCTCCGACTATCTGAGCTACATGGCCGCCGGCCGCTGGTGGATGGAGCTGTTCCCGGCGCTGGCCCTCGTGATCACGGTCTTCGGGTTCATCTCGTTCGGCAACGGCCTGCGCGACGCCACCGACCCCAAGCTGAAGGAGTAGCATGGCCGAGCGGCTGCTCGAGGTCTCCGGACTCTCCACCCACTTCTTCACCCATGCCGGCGTGGTCAAGGCGGTCAACGGAGTGAGCTTCACGCTCGACCGGCAGGAGACGCTGGGCATCGTCGGCGAGTCGGGGTCGGGCAAGACGGTCACGGCGCTGTCGGTGATGCGCCTGGTGCCCGACCCGCCGGGCAAGGTCGTGGCCGGTAGCATCGACCTCAAGGGGCGCGACCTGCTGGCCATCAGCGAAGACGAGATGCGCCAGGTGCGCGGCAACGACATCGCGATGATCTTCCAGGACCCGATGACCAGCCTCAATCCCGTCTATAAGGTCGGCGACCAGATCGCCGAAGCCGTCATGCTGCACCAGGACAAGGGCAAGAAGGAGGCCTGGAACATGGCCGCCGAACTGCTCAAGCGGGTCGGGATCCCCGACGCGAAGCACCGCGTCACACAGTACCCGCACGAGTTCTCCGGCGGTATGCGGCAGCGCGCCATGATCGCCATGGCCATCTCGTGCAACCCCGACATCCTGATCGCCGACGAGCCCACCACGGCGCTCGACGTGACCATCCAGGCGCAGATCATCGAGGTCGTCATCGAGATGCAGCAGGCCTATCACTCCGGCGTCATCCTCATCACCCACGACCTCGGGGTCGTGGCCGAGATGAGCGACAAGGTGATGGTGATGTACGGCGGCCGCACCGTCGAGTACGGTCCGGTCGACGAGATCTTCTACAACGCCCACCACCCGTACACGTGGGGACTGCTGGGATCGCTGCCGCGCCTGGACCTGGCCGAGAAGACGCGTCTGACCCCGATCAGGGGCAACCCGCCCGATCTCATGCTGCTGCCCGAGGGCTGCCCGTTCAGCGGCCGCTGCGGCTACGAGCGGCTGGAGTGCCGCGCCGTGTGGCCGCAGCTGGAGATCGTCGGCCCCGAGCATGGCGTGCACTGTCACATCCCCGCCGACGAGCGGCTGGCGCGGCGCGCCGAGCTGCCGCGCTTCCTGGACCAGGCGTCATGAGCCTGCTCGAGATCAGCGGCCTCAAGAAGCACTTCCCCATCAAGACGGGCGTGCTGCGCCGCACCACCGGTCACGTGTACGCGGTCGACGGCATCTCGTTCACCATCGAGCAGGGGGAGACCCTCGGCCTGGTGGGGGAGAGCGGCTGCGGCAAGTCGACCGCCGCCCGCTGCGTGTTGCGCCTTCTGGAGGCGACCGACGGGACGGTCACCTACGACGGGGTCGACGTCATGCAGGCGACGCGCTCGCAGATGCAGCGCCTGCGGCGCGACATGCAGATCGTCTTCCAGGATCCCTACTCGTCGCTCAATCCACGCATGCGGGTGAGAGACATCATCGTCGAGCCGCTGCGCATCCATCAGATCGGCACCGAAGAAGAGCGCAAGCAGCGCGTCATGTCGCTGCTCGAGACCGTCGGTCTCAACGCCGAGCACGGCGAGCGCTATCCTCACGAATTCTCCGGCGGCCAGCGCCAGCGCGTCGGCGTGGCCCGGGCGCTGGCCCTCAACCCGCACTTCATCGTCTGCGACGAGCCGGTGAGTGCCCTCGACGTGTCGATCAGAGCGCAGATGATCAACCTGCTCGACGACCTGCAGGACGATCTCGGGCTCACCTACCTGTTCATCGCCCACGACCTGTCGGTGGTCAAGCACATCTCCGACCGGGTGGCGGTGATGTACCTCGGCAAGATCGTCGAGATCGCCGGCAGCGACGTGCTCTACGACCGGCCGCAGCATCCGTACACCGAGGCGCTGCTCTCCGCGGTGCCGATCCCCGATCCGCGCACCGAGCGCTCGCGACAGCGCATCATCCTCGAGGGCGACGTGCCGAGCCCGGCGAACCCGCCCAGCGGCTGCGTCTTCCACCCGCGCTGCCCGCGCGCCCAGGAGGTCTGCACCACCGCCATGCCGCCGCTGGAGAGCACCGGTGGCGACGCCGGGGAAGGTCATCTGGTGGCGTGCTACTTCGCCACCCGCTATCCGGGCGGCGAGCCCGGCGCGCCGCACCGCGACGCACCGGGTCCGGGCGTCGGCCGGGACGACCCACCGCGGACCGAGCCTGCTTCAGATGCCGCCGGGGACACAGCTCCGGGCGCCGCTGCGGATGCCGCTGCCGGTGACGCCCCGCCGGACGATACGTCGCCGACGGGTCGCCGCGACGCGTCTTCGGTGTGACCCGCACGCCTCCCGTCATCGGCGGCGGCCGGCGCCGCCCCCTGCAGTGGGTGCTGCCGGCGCTCGGCTGTGTGCTGCTGCTGACTCCGGCGGTGGCCGGGGGCTGCGGCGAGGAGCCCCCCGGGCCGAGCCCCAGCCCGTCGCCGGCGGAGGTGCTCGTGCGCGTCCGGGATAAGCCGGTCACGGCCGCCGACGTGCGCGCCACACAGCGTCTGGCGGCGTTCTCGGGGGAGACGCTCGACGACGAGGAAGCGCTCGAGCAGGCCATCAGAGAAGAGCTCATCGCGCAGGAGGCGGCGCGCCTCGACGTCCGCGTCCCAGAGGCCGCCGTCGACGAACGACTCGACGATCTTGCCGCCGGCGTGGGCGGAGAGGACGACCTGCGCGCCGCGCTGCGTGACGGCGGCCTGACGATGGCCGAGCTGCGCGCCGGGGTGGCCGCCGTACTGCTGGCCGAAGCCCTGCAGGACGCCAGGTTCGCCGGCGTGCGGGCCGGCCGGGTCGAGGCGCGACGGTTCTACGACGACAATGCGGCGCTCTTCACCATCCCGGCCGAGGTGGATCTGGCCGACCTGGCCGTGCGCACCGAGGCGGCGGCGCGGGACGTGATCGGGCGGATCGAGGGCGGCCAGTCGTTCGAGAGCGCCGCCCGCCAGTTCTCCGTCGATCCCGAGCTCAAGGCTCAGGGTGGCCTGCTCGGCTGGGTACGGCTCGACTCGATCCCGGATGGCGCCCGCGAGGTCATCGCCGAGCTGCCGGAGGACGAGCTGTCGGCACCGGTGCAGGTGGGCGCTCTCTGGCACGTGTTCAAGGTCCTGGGGCGCCGGCCTGAGCGCGTCCGGCCGTTCTCGGAGGTGGCAGCGGAGCTGATCGCCGAGCTGACCCGTCGGGAGCGTGCCGCGGCGCTGGCAGCCTGGCTCGACGAGGAGCGGCAGCGCTCCGACGTGGTGGTCACGGTGGACGGTCCCTGAGCGACCGACCGGGCCGGCGGTGATGGGGTTGCTATACTGGCGACACCGATCTCCGGCGGCCACCGAGTGGGAGGACCACGTGAAGAACTCCGTCATCGTGCTGCTCGTGGTGGCGCTCATCGTGCTGGTCATTGGCGCTGTCAACCAGGACCAGCGGGTCGATCTCGACTACGTCTTCGGCACCTGGAGAGACGTCTCGATCTTCACCCTCACGGCCATCGTCGCGGCGGCGATCATGGTGGTGGGCTTTGCCGTCGCGGCCATGGCCCGACTGGGCGTGGTCGGTGAGAAGCGCAAGCTCGAGCGCGAGCTCGAGCAGGTCTACCCGCGGCTTCGCGAGGCCGAGCGTGCCGCCGGCCTGCCGGAGTGGCACCCGGAGCCGGCCACCGTGGCGCCGGACGCGCTGCCGGTCGGATCGGCGACCGACGTATCGCCGACGACCGGCGAAAAGAGTCCGGCGGAGAGCTCCGACGTGTCGTCGGCGACCGACACGAGCGCGGCCGGCTCATCGCCGGTCGCAGAGGCTGCCGAGACCCCTGTCGATCACGCACTTCCGGCGGACACGGCCGACCCGTCACCGTCCGGACCGCCGCCGGCCGTGCCGGCCGGCAGTGGAGCGGCGCCGCAGCCCAAGCCGACGGAGGCGGCCGTCGCGGCCGGTGAGAGCGGCGCCTCCGAGGGTCCCTCAGCCGCCGCGACCGCCGACGAGGGCCGCGAGGAGTCGCCGGCGTCATCGGCGGGTTGACGGTCGTCGAGCTCGCCGCTCTCCAGGTCGCCGCGGCCCACGCAGCCGCGACTCGATCCGACGCTGCGAACGCTGCCGCCACAGGTCCCGCCGCGACGATCGCCGCCACAGTCGGCGCCGTCGCTGCCGCCCCGCCCGGGACTCTCGCCTGCGGTCGTGAGCGGCGCGGCCGGGCAGCACACCGCGCTCTCTCGCCGTGCCGTCCGCGACAGGCGTTATCCTGAACGGCATGGACTCCGTCGACTGGCGCATATCCGGCGTCGATCTGCGCGCCGCGCGCCGGCTCGCCGGCGAGCTCGGCGTCAGTCGTGTTCTCGGCGAGGTGCTGGTCCGCCGGGGCCTCACCGACGCCGAGGCGGCGCGCAGCTTCCTCCAGCCGCCGTTCCTCGTCCGCGACCCGTATCGGCTGCAGGGCATGGACGCGGCCCGTCGGCGCGTCGATCAGGCGCTGCAGCGCGACGAGCTCATCGTCGTCCACGGCGACTACGACGCCGACGGCATCACCGCCACGCACGTGCTCTCTTCGGCCTTGCGCGAGCTCGGCGCCGCGGTGCAGACGCGACTGCCGAACCGCTTCCGCGACGGCTACGGCCTCTCGCTGCAGGCCGTCGAGGAGGCGGCCGCCGCCGACGCCCGCCTGCTCATCACCGTCGACTGTGGCATCCGCGACTTCGCCGCCGTGGAGCGCGCCGTCGAGCTGGGGCTCGACGTCATCGTCACCGACCATCACCAGCCCGGTGAGCAGCTTCCGGACTGCGTGGTGCTCTCGCCGCAGCTCGGCGGCTATCCGTTCCCGCACCTGGCCGGCGTGGGCGTGGCGTTCAAGCTGGCGCACGCCCTGTTCGAGCGACCGCAGGCCGACTGGGTCGAGGTGCCCCTGCGCCTGCGGCCGCTTCTCGACGCGGTCGCCGTCGGCACCATCGCCGACGTGGTGCCGCTGATCGACGAGAACCGCGTGCTGACCACGATGGGGCTGGCCCGCCTGCAGGCGTCGCCGCCGCCGGGCCTGGCGGCGCTGCTCGACGTCTCCGGCAGCACCGGCCGACCGATCGATGCCGACACGCTGGCCTTCCGCATCGCTCCGCGGCTCAACGCCGCCGGACGTCTCGACGATCCGGGGCTGGCCCTCTCGCTGCTGGCCGCCGAGGACTGGCCGGAGGCCTGCCGGCTGGCGCGCCGCCTCGACGACTGCAACACGGAGCGGCGCCAGATCGAGCAGGCGATGCTCGACGAGGCGCTCGCGGCGCTGCCGGCGGAGCCGCCGGCGGCGGTGGTGCTCGACGCTCCCGGCTGGCACGAGGGCGTGGTCGGCATCGTCGCCAACCGGGTGGCCGAGCGGACCGGCCGCCCGACGATCCTGCTCTGCTCCGGCGAGGACGTGGCCAAGGGGTCGGGACGGTCGATCGCCGGCTACGATCTGCTGGCTGCCGTCACCGCCTGCGCGGCGCCGCTGATCGGCTTCGGCGGCCACGCCGCCGCCTGCGGCCTGCGGCTGCGTCGCGACGACGTCCCGACCTTCCGCCGTCTCTTCGTGGACCACGTCTCCGGGACGCTCCCCGGCGGCCTGCTGGAGCGGCATCTGGACGTCGATGCGGTGGTGGCCGGCGACGAGCTGACGCTGCCGCTCGCCGAGGAGCTGGGGAAGCTGGCGCCGCACGGTCAGGGCAATCCGCGCGTGACGCTGCTGGTGCACGGCGCCGAGGTCGAGTCGCCGAAGCGCAGCCGCGACGGCCGTCATCTGCGCTGCCGCGTGCGCGCCGACGGCGTCTGCGCCAGCGCCGTGCACTTCGACTTCCGCGGCGCCGACGAGTTCAGCGGCGCCCGCTTCGACGTGCCCCTGGAGCTGACGGCCAACGACTTCAACGGCTGCGTGACGGCGCAGGCCCGCGTCCGGGCGCTGCTGCCGCTGGCGGCCGCGGACGGCGATCTCTGCGCCACTGCCTGCGACGCCGCCTGCGCCGAGCGCCTCGCCGGCGCCGCTCTGAGGGACGAGGTCGAGCGTCGCCGGAGCGCCGGCGTCGCCGGCGAGCGCTCGCCGCGTGTCTCGGAGCTGCTCGCGGCGCTGCGCGCCGACGACAGGCTCGACGACCGCCGTGGCCGGCCGCTGCTCTCGACCCTGACGTCGCTGTCGAGCGGCGCCGACCGCACGCTCGTGCTGGTCGCCGACGTCGCCCGCCGCCGGCCGCTGCTCACGCGCGATCTGCCCCTGGCAGCGCTCGGCCGCACGGCCGCCTATGTCCAGGGCGCCTGCGCGGCGCCGCGGCTGCCGGCTCTGCTGGACGCGACGGGGCCGTCGCTGATCATGACCGGCAGCGAGACCGCCGCCGCCCATCCGGATCTGGTGCAGGCCTGCACGCGCCTCGTGTTCATCGATCCTCCACTCTCGGAGGCGGCGTTCTGCCGCATCCTCGCCGCATCCTCGCCACAGACGGACGTGCATCTGCTCTGGGGGGAAGCTGAGATAGGATTCGCCGACAAGGTCGTCGAGAGCGACTACGACATCGATCGCCGCCTGCGCGCAGTGTGGCGGGCCCTCACCGGCAAGGCCGGCGACGTGGTCGCCGCGCTGGACGCCGAGCTTGCCGCCGGACCGTTCCTGACCAAGCTCCCGACGCTCGCCGTCGCCCTGCAGGTGCTCGACGAGACCGGTTTGCTGGCGCCGGCGCCGGGCAAGAAACCGGTCGGCAGGGTCGACCTGACCATCTCCGAGGCGTACAGACTATGGCACCGACGGTATCGCAGAGAGAGCCTTCCCGGCCTCTTCCGCAGCACGACGAGCTGACGCACGTCCCGGAGGAGGTCGCGCCGCTGCTCGAGCAGCTGCTCGCGGCCGTCACCGCCTACGACGCCGACGCCGACGTGGACCTCATCACGCGCGCCTTCGTGGCGGCGACGCTGCTGCACGCCGGCCAGAACCGCAAGAGCGGCGAGATGTATATCCACCACCCGGTCGGCACCGCCATGAACTGCGCCGAGCTGCAGCTCGACTCGGTGACCATCGCCGCCGCCCTGTTGCACGACGTGGTCGAGGACACCGGCACGCCGCCGGAGTGGCTCGAGGACGAGTTCGGGCCCGAGATCGCCATGCTGGTCGACGGCGTCACCAAGCTCACCAAGATGCACTTCACCTCCCAGGAGGAGGAGCAGGCCGAGAACTTCCGCAAGCTGATCGTGGCCATGGCCGGCGACATCCGCGTCATCCTCATCAAGCTCGCCGACCGACTGCACAACGTCCGCACGCTCGGCTACCTGGGTAAGCAGAAGCAGATCCAGAAGGCCAAGGAGACGCTCGAGGTCTACGCGCCGCTCGCCCACCGGCTCGGTATCCACAGCTTCAAGTGGCAGCTCGAGGACCTGTCGTTCGCCATCCTGCACCCGCGCAAGTACGCCGAGATCCAGCAGTGGGTCGCCCAGCGGCGGGTCGATCGCGAGGGCTTCGTCGAAGAGACCGCCGCCCTGCTCGGCGAACAGCTCACGGAGGCCGGCATCGACGCCGAGATCAGCGGTCGCGCCAAGCACTTCTACTCCATCTATCTCAAGATGGCTCGCCGCGGCAAGGAGTTCAACGAGATCTTCGACCTCACCGCGTTGCGGGTGCTGGTCGAGACCGTGAAGGACTGCTACGGAGCGATCGGCATCATCCACTCGGTGTGGAAGCCCATCCCCGGGCGTTTCAAAGACTACATCGCGATGCCCAAGTACAACATGTACCAGTCGCTGCACACCACGGTCATCGGGCCCCAGGGCAAGCCGCTCGAGATCCAGGTGCGCACCTTCGACATGCACCAGACCGCCGAGTTCGGCATCGCCGCGCACTGGCTCTACAAGGAGAAGGGCGACAAGCAGGCCGACAAGCTGCTGTGGCTGCGCCAGATGATGGAGTGGCAGAGCGAGACCGGCGATCCGCGCGATTTCATGGACACCCTGCGGATCGACCTCTTTGAAGACGAGGTCTTCGTCTTCACCCCCAAGGGCGACGTCAAGAGCCTGCCGCGCAACGCCACCCCGATCGACCTCGCCTACGCTATCCACACCGACGTCGGTAGTCATTGCGTCGGCGCCAAGGTCAACGGCCGCATCGTGCCGCTGCACCACCGGCTGCGCTCCGGCGACATCGTCGAGATCATCACCTCACGGAGCAGTCACGGGCCGTCGCGCGACTGGCTCAGCGTCGTGGTCAGCAGCCGCGCCCGGCAGAAGATCCGCCAGCACTTCCGCCGCGAGGAGCGTGAGGACGCGGAGCGGTCCGGCCGCGAGCTGCTGGCCGAGACGCTGCGCCGCGACGGCCATCCGTCGCAGAAGCTGCTCTCCGGCAAGACGCTGCAGAAGGTCGTCCACGACATGGGGTACCAGCACGGGGAAGACCTCTACGCGGCGGTCGGCTCGGGACACATCCCGGTGAAGTCGGTCATCGACAAGCTCCTGCACTACGGCGAGATCATGGCCGAGCCCCGGATGGAGACGATGGCGCCGGAGGTGGAGCATCTGGCCACCGCCGAGCCGACCGGCGTCTCCAGCGACTTCGGCATCGCCGTCGAGGGCATGACCGACATCGTGGTGCGCATGGCCAAGTGCTGCAAGCCGATCCCGGGCGACCAGATCGTCGGCTACATCTCGCTCGGCAAGGGTGTCACCATCCACCGCGCCGACTGCAAGAACGCGCGGGCCCTGCGCAAGGACCCGGAGCGGTTCATCACCGTCGACTGGATCGGCACCGGCGGCAAGCCGTTCCGCGTCGAGATCCAGGTGGAGGCGCTGCACCGGCCGCGGCTGCTCGAGGACGTGGCGCGCACGCTGTCCGACTCCGGCGCGCACATCATCAGCGGTACGGTCCAGACGCTGCCGGACAGCGTGGCGCGCGAGCGCTTCACCATCGAGGTCGGGGACGTGCGCCAGCTCGATACCATCCTCGCCAATCTGCGCACGCTGAGCACCGTCTACGACGCCTACCGCGTCGTCGGCGGCTGAGTCGCCGCCGCGGCGGCCGCAGGGCGGCGGCCTTCGCGCCTCGGTCTGGCGTCGCGCCGCCCGTACGGGCGGCGCCGCCCGTCAGCACTCTCGTTCGACGGCCGCAGTGCAGGTCTGATAGCGTACCGACGGCCGCGTCCCGGCCGTCATCCCCGTCACCTCGAGCGCGCGCACCATGGCAGACGATCTCAAGGTCCACTCATTCTCACTCGGCCCGCTGGGCGCCAACTGCTTCATCGTGGCGCAGGCCGGCCGCTGCCTTGTCATCGACCCCGGCGACGAGGCCGAGAAGGTCGTGGAGTTCATGGAGCGCGCCGGCCTGACGCCGCTGGCTATCCTCGTCACGCACGGACACTTCGACCACTTCGGCGCCGTCCAGCCGCTGGCGCGGCAGTTCGAGCTGCCGGTCTACGTCGGCGCCGCCGACGCGCCTCAGGTGGCGCGCCCCGAGCTGGGACCGCTGGCCGGCTTCCCGGTCGAGGCGGTCAGCGCCGAGACGGTGCTGATCGAGGGCGAGCAGCGGCTCGACCTCGACATCCCGGCACTCGCGATCCCGACGCCGGGCCATTCTGCCGGTGCCTACACCTTCGCCGTCGGCGGTGAGCTGTTCGTCGGCGACCTGCTCTTCTACGGCAGCATCGGGCGCACCGATCTGCCCGGCGGCGACTTCGATCAGCTGCTCGACTCCGTCGCCCGGCTGGCCGGCCGCTTCCCGCCGGAGACGGTGGTGCACTGCGGCCACGGGCCCGACACGTCGCTCAAGCGCGAGCTGACGCTCAATCCCTTCCTCTCGGCGCTGCGACGGGACCAGGGGTCCGGCAGATGACCGCCCGCCTCCGCGGCGCCGCGCGGCGCCGGCACCCCGGTGGCGTCCGATGAGCGCTCTCCAGGCTCCCAAGGGCACCTACGACATGCTGCCCGACGCCGCCGAGCGTCGCGACGGCATCGTGCGCACCGCGGCCCGCGTCTTCGCCGCGCACGGCTATCGCCGCATCGTCACGCCGGAGTTCGAGGACACGGCGCTGTTCGAGCGCGGCGTCGGCGAGGCCACCGACATCGTGCGCAAGGAGATGTACACCTTCGCGGACAAGGGCGACCGTCTGCTCACGCTGCGGCCCGAGGGTACGGCGCCGGTGTGCCGGGCCTATGTGGAGCACGGCCTGCACAAGCTGCCGCAGCCGGTGAAGCTCTGGTACCACGCGCCGATGTTCCGCTACGAGAAGCCGCAGTCGGGCAGGTACCGCGAGCACTACCAGCTCGGCGTCGAGGCCCTGGGCTCGCCGGAGCCGACCGTTGACGTGGAGGTCATCGCCGTCCTCGCTGCCATCTTCGCCGAGCTGGGCATCGCCGACCTGCGTCTGGCCGTCAACAGCATGGGCGACCGCGCCTGCCGACCGGCCTACGTGGCCCTGCTGCGCGACTACCTGCGCGGCCGTGAGCAGGAGCTCTGCGGCGACTGCCGCGAGCGGCTCGAGCTCAACCCGCTGCGGACCTTCGACTGCAAGGTCGAGACGTGCCGCGCGGTGCTCGATGAGGCGCCGCGCATCGTCGACCACCTCTGCGACGACTGTCGCGACCATTTCGACCGGGTCCTGGGGCTGCTGGCGTCGCTGGACCTGCAGCCGGAGGTCGACTACCGGCTCGTGCGCGGCCTCGACTACTACACGCGCACCACCTTCGAGTTCAGCTGCGATCGTCTCGGCGCCCAGAGCGGCGTCGGCGGCGGCGGCCGCTACGACGGCCTCGTGGAGCAGATCGGGGGACCGCCCACACCGGGCGTCGGCTGGGGCTCCGGCCTCGAGCGCATCACGCTGGCGATGGGCGACGCGAGCCCGGCGCCGTACCGCGTCGACGCCTACGTGGCGTGCTTCGACGACGCCGCTCGCGACCGGGCGTTCCTGCTCGCCGAGAGTGTGCGACGTGAATGCCCGGCGGCCGTCGAGCTCGACCTGCTGGGGCGCAGCCCCAAGGGTCAGCTTAAGCAGGCCTCGCGGCTCGGCGCCGCGGCGGTCGTCTTCGTCGGTCTGTCCGAGCTGCCGGCAGACATGGTGAGGGTCCGCCTGCTGGGCAGCGGGGAAGAGCTGGACGTACCGGCAGACGGCGCCGCAGCCTGGCTCTGCGAACGCCTCGAAAGGGGTCTGTGATGGAGCTGCGCAGCCATTACCCGGGGGATCTGCGTCTCGACGCCGTCGGCAGCGAGGTGCGGCTGTGCGGGTGGGTGGCGCGGCGCCGCGACCACGGCGGCGTGGTCTTCGTCGACCTGCGCGACCGCAGCGGCCTTGTGCAGCTCGTCTTCAACCCGCAGCTCGCGGAAGAGGCGCATCGCGCCGCCGAGCGGCTGCGGTCCGAGTTCGTCATCGCCGTCAACGGTGTGGTGGCGGCCCGCAGCCCCGAGACGGTGAATCCCGGCCTGCCGACCGGCGAGGTCGAGGTGATGGTGGAACGGGTCGAGGTGCTCAACGCGGCCCAGACGCCGCCGTTCGAGGTCGAGTCGGGCGAGGGCCCCGAGGTCGACGAGACGCTGCGCCTCAAGTACCGCTACCTCGACCT